>JBEKGM010000017.1:0-49607 GCA_050012795.1 Bathyarchaeia archaeon
TGGTCAGCAGGGTTGCCATGATAAGCGTCACAGGCTCCGGTATGGTGGGACTACCTGGAGTCGCGGCGAAAGTGTTCAGAATCCTAGGCGACACAGGCATCAACATCCTGATGATTTCTCAGAGTTCCTCAGAGGCCGGAATCTCCTTTGTAGTTTCAAGGGAGACGTTGCAGCAAGCCAAGAACGCCTTAGGGCTTGGGCTTATTGGCACAGACTTCGCGAAGAACTTGGTGTCAGAGGATGATGTATGTGTAGTTGCCGCGGTAGGAGCCGGAATGAAGGGGACCCCTGGCGTGGCAGCCAAAGTGTTCAGGGCGGTCGCAGACAAAGATGTGAATGTTCGCATGATTGCTCAAGGCTCGTCCGAACTGAACATTTCCTTCATCGTAGCTGAGAAAGATGGACCGAAAGCCATTCGAGCCCTGCACGATGAGTTCAAGCTCGGCAGAAATTTGTGAAATCACTTGAGAGAAGATCTCTTACTTGCGTCTGGTTGGAAAATCCTGTGGGAATTCTCACGGGTGATTTGGGTCTCATTGGTCGGAGTATGATGGACGCCGTCGTTGAGCCGGAGAGAGCTAAATTGATTCCTGGCTACTGGAGGGTTAAGAAAAACGCCTTAGCGGCGGGCGCGGAGGGCGTAGCCATAAGCGGAGCAGGTCCAACAATGATTGCGATCGTGGACGAGAAGATTGCGACGGCGGTCGAAGTTGCTGAAGTGATGAAGGAAGGGTTCGAGGATGAAGGGATAATTTGCAGAGCCCTTGCTTCGAAGCCGACGAACGGGGCGAGCGTCGTCGAAGAAAGATGAGATTATGCGTCATCAACTTGAATGCATAGAATGCCACGCACGTTATCCCTCATCATATACGGCGTGTGCTTGCTCGAGTTGCGGTGATCTGCTTCAGGTAACCTACGACTTCAATGACCTCAGAGAATCCGTCGACGTCTCAGCTTGGAAATCAAGACCCCCATCAGTTTGGAAATACGAACAGCTCCTTCCTATCGACGGAGCTTCAATGAAGATCACCCTCGGCGAGGGAGGAACTACTCTCCATAAGACTACTAGGCTGGGAGAACTGCTGGGAATCAAGAGGTTGAACGTGAAGAACGAAGGTGAAAATCCCACTGGGTCGTTCAAAGATAGAGGCATGACTGTTGGGGTTTCGAGAGCAGTCGAGGTCAAAGCGAAGAAGGTCATCTGTGCCTCGACAGGAAATACGTCAGCATCATTGGCCGCCTACGCGGCGAAAGCCGGACTTGAGTGCATCGTGATTATACCGCAAGGAAAAATCGCTCTCGGAAAACTGGTGCAGGCGATTGCGCATGGTGCTCGAGTAATACAATTAGAAGGATATTTCGATGATGCGTTGCGCGCGGTTCTAACAGTAGTCAAATCAAACCCAAAGCTGTACCTGTTGAACTCTGTTAATCCTTACCGGGTTGAGGGTCAGAAGACTCTAGCTTACGAGATCTGGGATCAACTCGAAGGGGACATTCCGGACACAGTGATAGTTCCGGTAGGTAACGCTGGAAACATAAGCGCCATCTGGAAGGGCTTCCAAGATCTCCAGGAAATCGGTATGATCTCGCATCCGCCCAGAATGATCGGCATACAAGCACAAGGCGCCTCGCCTGTGACTGAAGCTTTCAAGACGGGTCGATCAGAAATCATCCCTATTCAGCACCCTCAAACGATTGCAACTGCAATAAAGATCGGTTCACCTGCAAGCTGGAAGAAAGCCCTCAGAGCCGTGAGAGATTCAGGAGGAATTATGGAGGCCGTTACAGATGATGAGATCCTAGAAGCCCAAAGACTCCTGGCAAGACTCGAGGGCGTCTTCGTCGAACCGGCCAGCGCCTCCAGTATAGCAGGAGTGAAGAAACTCATAGAGGTGGGGCTTGTTGGAGCAGATGAAAGAGTAACATGCGTTGTTACAGGGCACGGACTGAAAGATCCGGAAATTGTCTCTCAGATGTTCGAAAAGCCAAGAACCGTGAAAGCGGGTCAACTTGAGTTTTTACTGAGTTGACTGTGATCCGGACCGGATCAGACATAATTAGATTCTGAACATTTGAGGCTTGGTGGGGCCGGCCGGATTTGAACCAGCGACTTCGCGGCTGCTTTTGCTGCAGCACTCGCGGGCCCAAGCCGCGTATCATAACCATGCTAGACCACGGCCCCGAACAAGCTTTCATTTCAAACTGTGTAAGTGCTTGTTAAATGATTCTGCTCCATTGATTTAAGATCACAAAACGAGCTCATAGACGAAGCTGTGGCGGATTTGACTTCATGATTCTGGATACCAGTTCTTTCGTTTCCTTTGGGCCTGAAACAGGCACGCACTGGATGCCTGCACCCTTCATGATGTAATCATTTCCACCCTTGAACAAAGCGTCGCCGACAAAGAGCATCTCCTTCTTGTTAACTTGCAGACGCTCGACCAATTTTCGAACACATAACGTCTTATTGACACCTTTTCGTGTTACATCGATCGAGGTAGTTCCCCCTATGGTTATCTCAAAGTTAGGTAATCGAGGACTCAGATGACGTCTGATTGTTAGACGCTTCTTCTGATCAGGATCCCATTTACGTTTAAGTTGCAGCGGGGCTTTTTGGCCCAGCGCGGAGAATGTGAGTTGGCTGCCTCGATTCTCAAAAACTGGTCCATACGTTCGTTTCGGGTGGGAATAACGGATTTCAGCGAATACTTCTTCGAATGATTTGATTATCTGTCTGACGGCTCGAGTCGGCATGATATGGGTGTATGCTCGATAGTACTCACTTTTCTTCGCGTCGTAATAGTAGCCGCTCGCAGAGCATGTTGGGAACAGAAATAAGTTAGAAAGATTAGTTGCCTTTGGCAGTTTGTCGAGGAACTGATTTTCAAATTGATGAAACGAACAACCTGACGTCACGGCCACGTATCTTTCTTGGAGTAGTTCTGCGATTAGTTTTGCCATCTCTTTATCAAGATCAGATTTGCTCTTGGTCAGCGTACCGTCGAGATCAAAAATGACCACTTTCTTCTTGGCAAAGGAAGCCTTGTTTTTCATTATCCAACGCCAGTAAACATACGCTTGTTTGCAGTACGAAAATGAACTGTTATATCGACTTTGGGGACGGTTAACCGGTCACAAATAGCATTGGTTAAGCCCCCTATATCTTCACGAAAGCCTTTTGAATTCACGTCGCTGTAATGTACAAGTAGTGTTAGTTTTGTCAGAAGACGTAGAAGATGAATCGAATTATGAATCCGAGCCTGAGGAGCACGTGATTGAGGTACCCGTCATTTACGAAGGAAGCGCCTTCTACGTATGCTCAGAGTGCGGATGTAACCTGACTGAGATTCCATACTATAATAGGTACTATTGTGAGAACTGCGGGCTTCACTACTAAGTCCCTCATTTGAAGGAATGGGGGAGAACCCAACAGCGATTTCCGATTACGCCTTCTAACCTCTTTTCTGATCGCTTGCGTGCTTCTAGCTCTACAGCTTAACATCGGGCCCTCAACAGTTCCGGCTTTACCGAGGTATGTAGAGGAGTTCGAGATACCCACCCCTGAATCCGCGCCATTAGCCATCACAACTGATTCAAATGGGCGGGTGTGGTTCACAGAGTCCAACGTTAGCAAGTTAGGTATGTTTGATCCAATCAACCGAACTTTCAATGAATTCAACGTGCCGGGTGACATGTGGGGTATCATCACCGACCTGGATGGTCATGTTTGGATGACTCAGTACGCTGGGAAAGGGTCAGTAAATCCTGGAGGTACGATAGTCGGGGGAGGAACTGGGCGGTTGATTTCATTTGACGTGGCAAACAAGAGTTTCACTTTGATCACCATACCGAGCAATGGTTCATTTCCGATGCGAATAACAGTTGATGGAGAAGACAGACTCTGGTTCACGGAGTTCTTAGGCGGTAAGATCGGTGAATACGATCAGGCTGCAAGACGTCTCCAAGAATATGCATTGCCCAATAACAATTCAGGACCAGCCGATCTGGCCTTCGACAAGAATGGGTTGTTGTGGTTTACGGAAGCTTACTCCCGAAGCGTTGGGAGATTTGACGTACGCTCGCACAGAATTTCTGAATTCAATTTGAGTTCGGAGACGCCTCCGAATGTTGTTGGGTCTCCCGTTGGTTTAGGAGTGGACCACGAGGGTATAGTTTGGGTGGCAGATCATGGAGGAAGCTGGATAGTGAGATTTGACCCTGTGACGGGCAAGGCGATGCATTTTCCAACCCGGATACCTCCACAGGAGGTTTATCCGCTATCAATTCCGAACGGATTGTTGATTGACAATCAAGATAGGGTTTGGTTTTCGGAGCATGGGGGTAACAGTGTTGGCTATCTTAGCGTAGATCGTCGAACCATGGTAGAGTACTTGATTCCCTCGGGGCCTATCAGCACTTCGTTGTGGATTGCGCTCGCGCCGAATGGTGATGTCTGGTTCGCCGAATGGACTTACAATAAGATAGGCGTGGTTCATGTTAGCCTCCCTGTTCAAGTTACTCTCCACGCGACTGAAGGGAGCTTTACGGCTAAAGGCGGCAGCATGCTCGCGTTATCCATTTCCGCAAATTCGAATGTGCCTTTGGAAGGGAATGGAACATGGGACTATTCTTGGTCCTCGTATAATCCGAATGACCTGTCAGTGGTCTTCTCATCGCAGTATCCTAGCTTTGAAGCCACTAAAGAAATCAAGACAGAAGCTCAAGCACAACTGTCAACAAGAGTGTATCCGGGGAATTACACATTAGCAGTAGGCTTGGATCTGGGAGAAATTCGTGTTTCCACTATGTTGGCCATCACCGTCGAAACAACTAGTAACTCAAATGCGTGGATCTTTCTGCCAGTCGCTCTAGTAGTGATGCTGCTCGGAGCGCTGATCATATTCAGGCGTAGACTGTTTAACCCTAGAAACCGCCACTAGCCTCTTTACGCGAGGGTGAGAAATGTCAAGAAGACCGGGTTACGTCAGAGTCGGTGATCAGAGAAATGACAAGGCTTAGTGAAGAGCAGCCGGCAACCACTCTGTGTATGTTCCTTTCTTCAGAAAGTGTAGCTCGGCATGTTAGGCGATTTTCTAATCAGATGACTCGTTTCTGTTTGAGTTCATCAATTTCTTTTTCACTGTATCCACGAAGGCTGCTCAATACTTCTCTTGCGTCTTGTCCTAGGAAGAGTGGGTTCTTGATCTATGGTATGGTTTCAGAAAACTTCATGGGTATCTCAACCTGATCTATGTGCTATTGGACCTGGCACCGTGTTCACCGACCGTCAATGGTTCACCTAAAAGGTATGAGAGTCTTTTCATTGCTTCACAACGGGTTCCTTATCCCTTGGCAGAATCCCTCTTACCGCAACTAGATAGCCAAAGTAATAATGAACACCATCACGTGAAGTCTCAGTGGCTGTCTCCATTTTCAAAAACCTCCAAGCCAGCCGCACTGCACGAAATATAAGTGTTTACGGAACGAATACAAAGTCGTTTTCAAAAGTCTGGCTTCTGGTATAATCGAAGTTGCATTTTATTAGCTACCCATTCCTTTCCCACACGGAGATCCGGTTGAACGCGCGCAAGCTCTATCAAATCATTGGCATAGTGGTTGGCTTCGCGCTTATCGATTACGGATTCAATTTCATCGCGGTCGGCTTACCTGGAGCTCGTGAGATAACATCACAATTCATCGGTGTAAATGTGCTGCTTGGGGGCTCTGCAGTCGTCTTCATTTCACTTTTCTTCCTACTTGGACCTGCTCCAGCGTCTAAGCTAAGTTCTCGACCTGAATCGGGAGATCTTGGGATTGGGATTGAAACAGTTGTCGAAGAACAGACACCGCCCCAATTTCGCTTTTACAAGAATATTGAGTATGTAGGATATCTGATGACTGCGCTTGGGATCTTCGCGGCTGCTGATTTAGTGCTCCAAGTCTTCATCTCTCAGATGTACAATGAAGTGCGATGGTGGGTTGAGGTATTGCTGGTTATATTCGGAGTGTTAGCGTACGCCATTTTCGTTTCACTCGGTAGGATAGGAGCTCAGGAGGAAAGAGCGTTGGCTGCCGCCCAACCAGGCTTGGAGCCAACCTTGACAAAGGTACAGGGAGAGATTCGACCAGAAGTGATCCCTGATATGATTGAATTGCATTTGGATCAGTTCTCGCAATCGTTGACCGGAGAATATGAACACAAACTGACTGACTACGTCTACGACATGGTTAGTGTACGACCTGAAATGATCAATGTTTGGAGGGAGAACCGAACGGGAATGCGGTCCGCATACCTGGCGGGCCCCTACGAGATCAGCTCAGAGCTGTTGGAAGAGCATGTTAAGAACGGCGAACCGATCCGAATAGGCATCCTGTCAATCTCAAACGAGTCGATGAGGGAACTGCTCGGCATGCAACGAGAACTGCAGCCCCAAGTTACAGGCTAGAAGAGCTACCGTGTTAGTATAGCTCGTAATATTACTCCGAGAACGGCAATGGCGGTTATCGTGAACCCCAACGCCACAACCTGCTCCTTTGACAATACTATCGCACCCTCCTTGAATCAATGAATGAAAATATGCACGATATGAGCGAAGATGCAAAGACCAGCGTAGCCATACCAAGATGCGCTGTCACGACCACGGGAAGAGTCCTCGTCTGCACGGTTAGCATGCCCAATGTGATCTGTCCTAACAAGAGAACGAAAGTAAGTGTGGCGAAGATCTTGATCCTGCCCATTTGCTTATAGAATTTCCATGCCATCAGCATAGTCGCTATCACGGCAATCGTGACTTCAATCGTCCAAAGTCGGTGAGTAAATTCAATGAGCACGTTAATCGTGAGGTTCGGTAGAACCTGACCGTTGCAGAGCGGCCAATCAGGACACGCGAGGCGAAGTCCGGCAAACACGAGAAGTCAAAATGGACTAGGCTATCCTAGCTATGACAGTGTGAGATCTCAATCGGGCGGGAGCTGCGAACTGAGTTTTCCCAGATCTATTCCTCTAAGTCTGTTGAAGTAGTAGGATACAATGTAGATTACGATCGGGATGATTACTATGATCGCAGTGGCAATTTGGGCTCCGAATTGGAATGGGCCAATTGCCGGGTTGATCAGAGCGTTGAATCCTAAGTAGATAAAGAGGATAATGCCAATCAGGCCTAGTATGGAAATAACTGGTATTCTCCAAATTAGAAATCTTCCTGCTGAATTCTCATAGATGGACTTCCTGTGAAATGGTATGATAAGCGCGCTCACCGCTGCAAGGAACCATACGACAGAGTAGAGAAAAATCGCGTTAACCTGAGCAGTGATGAACGAAGTGAAATATTCTAGGTACATTGGGATCACTGCAAGAGCACAAGTGAGAACTACGGCCGTGGTTGGAGTGTGAAAACGATCATCAACATGCGCTAACGCGGATGGTAGAATCCTGTCAAAGGACCATGCCATAATCAGCCTACTGAGGAAGACAATGCTCAGCCACGACCATCCAATATTCCCAATGAACAATCCCATCACGATCAGCCAGAGCAGTAGTCTGCTTGGTTCAAGCACAGTGACGAATGCAGTTGGTACAGTTGATGATCCTGCTCCGACTGTTACCGTCCAAGCTTCAATGAAGGAGATGCCCACAACCTTGTCAAGGACGAAAGTCAAAACGAACCATACTGTGATTGAGACGATCTCGGCAAGGACCAGGCCATAAAGCAAGTTCTTCCTTGGCTGTTTGATCTCCCCTCCAACGGTCTGCATTACCGGGTAGGGACCAATGCTGACGAAGAGAAGAGGTACAATCGCTCCGATTGTTGCAATAGTGACTCCTGGGGTGTATCCTTTCGCCGAGGCGTCTGAGAAAACCTTCTGGACGCCTCCCTGGAAGTATGCGCCGTAGGCTCGGATGAAGTCAGCGTGGGTATGGGTGAGGAAGACTCCGAGCACGAGGAAAAGCACAATGAGTCCGTAAATGAAGAATGAGTAGACGAGAATCCTAAACGTTCTACCCCCCGCAACCGTCGCCAGTCCACCTATGACGAGCAGTAGCAATCCGACGACGAATAATGCCCATGGGGAACTTGAAGTCCAAGGTGCCAGTAGATTTCCTAATGCAATTAGGCTCGTGTCGCCTAATGTTTGACCCGCAAAAGAAAGCTGTGTTCCAGTTTCCGCAAAAGCCCAATAGGACCCTGATCCGGCGGAGATGAGTACAGCCACAAAAAACAGAAAGCTAGCGATAAACCCGAGGGGACTCGATAGCGTCCTTGAGATAAACACGTAGTCGCCTCCAGCTCTTGGCATGACCACTGTAAGTTGCCAGTAGAGCAGAACAATAGCGATGGCGATTACAGCCCATACGAGAAGGCTCGAATAATAGTCGACGTTCTGGTAATAGCTAGGTGTCACCCAGAAAATTCCCGCCCAACTTGTGAGCCAAGGGAAGAATATGATGCTCCAGACGAAAACGTCAACGGCCGAGAGCTGCCTTACTAGACCGGTCGCCTCACGGACGAATAGCCGTTGCGTCTGAGTTCTTCTCAATTCGGTGACCTGACGACGCGCCTCAAGTCCGTTATATAAGTTTGAAGTCATCAATTCTAAAGTGAGTTATCTCGGGGCCTCCCGCATCCATAAGGTCAATTCGCGGAGTATGTCTTCCGTGACTTGATGTCCCATCGCGTACTCCCTGAAGGTCACGTTGGCTCCTGTATTTCGAAGTAATTCTGCAGATTCCCTACCGAGTTTGATGGGGATCAGCTCGTCATAGGTCCCATGAGATATGAAGACTGGGAGTCCTTTCAGTTCATTCCATTTAATGGGAAGATTTGATCTGTTAGGGATGTATCCGCTCAAGGCCACGATTCCGCGGATGTTTGTCGGGTCGAGTAATCCCGCAGCATATGACATGACAGCTCCCTGACTGAACCCTAACAGGATAGGTCCAGTTGGACCAACCGGGTAACCTTTTCTAATCTGAACGAGAAACTCTTGAAGTGACCTTAGGCTGTCTCTAAATGAACGTGGATCAGGTACTCCTTCTGCACCAAGATCATACCAAGCATAGCCTCCGCCGACCTCGAAGAGACGCGGGGCTCGTGGAGCAATCACTAACATCTCTAAGCCAAGAGACTCAACGAGTGGTATCAAGTCATAAGCATCGGTCCCCCGACCATGCAAAGCCACAACCGTCGGATAATTCTGCTTAACCTCCTCCGGAAAGTATACCAGGTGCTGGAGTGACGATGTGATTGATTCGCCGCGCCGCATTGATACTTCCTTCTAGCAGACTTTCTTTCCCACAGATATTCCCTGCTGCAACTTTAATCAAGCCGCCGACAACCGAAAGGTTTCAATTAGTCCATGAAGAGCTTGCTGCAAATAGAAGTATTGATCATGAGCGAGAAGATCAGACATGTTAAGCTTCGATGCGTCGATTGCAAGGCGAAATTCGATAGCAAGTATGACGCGTTCGATACGTCCATGATCACAAATGTGGACCAGGAATTACAGAATTTCATCTTCTGTCAGAGATGCGGAAAACGAGTCTCTGTAGTGGTATTCGACATAAGGTAATTGACGATAGAGCGCTTGTGAATCATCAAGTCCAGTGGCATGTTGCGTTACGTGTTAAGGAAAGTGAATGTGGTTCCCAATCCGATTTGATGAGCTGTCACGAAGCCCGCGTTTACTTCTAACACGTACATTGCCTTTAAGTCAGGTGTGAACACTGGGCAGTTCTGTGGGGTACAGGGTGGGAGATTTTGCTCTATGAACACAACCTGTCGGCTTGAATTGAACCAAATTATGTCCAAGGGGAAGTTCATATCCACCATCCAGAATCCCCAGTAGTCTTCATGGTCGAAGACAAAGAGCATTCCATGATCGCTGGGGAGAGATGTTCTTCCTGATAGCCCCTTTTGCTGCGCACTGGGCGTGTTAGCGATCTCAACAACAAGGAGAACGTTACCGACTAGAATGCGATTGTCTTGTGCTTGGGTCCAGGAATAACCTGCGACTCCTATTGTGACAAGGAGAAAGAGGAGAGAGCCCAGAATCAGTCTATTCAATTGTGCCCGCCAGCGATTGCTGCAGGTAATCGTATTGAAGCTAACCTTTTTTCGCGCCTAAATAGAAACCTAGCCCGAAGCTACCACCAATCGGAAAGGCTTGGGCTATGAGTGCGAAGGAGCTAATGGCCGCAGCCATCGCTCCAGTAAATGAGTTATCGAGCGTTGAAGTAAACGCATTGTAGTTGACAGTAACCGCTCCAATGGAAGCTAGCCAGGTCAGACCAAGTGCGAACAATGCGGCTACCAAAGCCAAAATCTTGAGAAGAATTGTCGCTATCTTCTTCAATCCATATCCAAGTAGGAATCCAAGTGTGCCTCCCAAGCCTATCTGCGTAGCAAGTAGGGTAGCCAAGTTTCCAGTATCCAATGGACCCCTCACACGGTAAATCCATTGGGCCGGACCATTAAAGGTTCGAAACGGCTGTGAGCAAAATCGGTGAGAAGGCAGGGGGGAATTGAACATGGTCGTGACAAATAGGAACTATGTACGCCAATACCATAACTAACTCATTTGTGCCATAAACTCAGGTGATGGACTGGGCTGGATGGTGCTGTCGTGGCATTTGCTCTGTTGGGATGCGAACTGTGAATTTCGAACCTTGACCTACGATACTTTCGGCTTGGACAGAACCATTGTGAGCTTCGGTGATTCTTTTTGTGACTGCCAATCCCAGCCCGATTCCTTTGGATTTTGTTGTGTACAGTGGCATCCATATTTTCTCAAGGCTGTCTTTCGGTATTCCTGTTCCAGTATCCGTGCTTTGCAAGATAGATCGCGGCAGGATTCATACTGACAATGTGATCCAAGCGATCTTTTGCCTCTCGAAGTTGCTCTTCAGTGTGTTTACGTTGCGTTATGTCGGAAATGAACCCGAAATAGGACTGGAATCTGTTTTTCTTGTCGTACTTTGGTTGGACAAGCAGCTCAATTGGTACTCTTGATCCGTCTTTTCTGATATACTCCTTCTCATATCGGACAGTTTTTCCCGTTAGCCGAACTTCTTCGAGTTTTTTTTCTTCAAGTGCGTGGAATTCTGGAGGAGTTAATTTGATCCAATTAATGCTTGGTTGTTCTTCTTTCGCGTAGCCTACCAATTCGAAGAATGCTTGGTTGCAGTCACTTACATGTCCGTCAGGGTATGCTATGTCGATTGCGATAGAAGCAGATCGCATCATCTCTCCTAGGATTTTCTCTCGCTCAAGGCTTTCTTTGAGTCTCCTGGTTCTGTTAGCCACAAGCTTCTTTAACTTTTTACTGTTCGAAGAGATTCTTCGAGTACTTGGGTTGCTTCCTGAGGCTGTTCGTGTTTTCTTTTGAGAGTCTTTCTTCTTAATTCGTTGACTCGTAGTCAACTGTCAAGATCGTGTACATTTTGATTTGCAGATAAACATAGGTTGCGTTCAGACGTCAATTGTTGATATCAGACGAAGGGATGGAGCAAGTGATAGCACGAGTTACTTTAGTGTCTTATTTTCTTCTTCTTGGAGAGAATCGTGAATATCGTGGCGTTTGGTGTAGCTTCATATTTCGAATCCAGCCCTAGCTGTTGCACATATCTTTTCATCGTCTCGCCAGTTAGTTTTGACCATTCTTGAGAAACTCCGTGCCACACAAGAAAGTGCTCTCCTTCATCGTCCTCAAAGTGAGTAACTGATACTGGCCATGAATGGATGTATCTCACCAGCATATCCACTATGGATCGTAGGGCGTTCATGTTGGCTGAAGAGTAATTGGTTATGGCGGCCTCCTTGAGGAGTGGGAATAGTGCTTCATCGGCGATTGATCGAATCTGGGTATCGGTAAGTCGTTTGAGGATAGATACGATTAATGGCCTGAAAATGCGCACAAAATCGAATGGTTCGAATCTTGGTCCTAGTTCCACTCCTCCAGGGAGGCCAACGGATAAGGCTTTTATGATGAAGCTGCTGACCGTCATCTTCTTTCTTGCTGCTTCGCTCCTAACTGCGCTTTCCAAGTCTTCGGGTATTCTGAGCGAAATTGTCTTCAGTTTCATTCTGCGAGGCTGATTTGTTTGAGTTCCTCTAGTTGTCAATCGATCCCCGTCCTACAATTTTCAACGACAACATCTTCAGCTCTTTTTGCCGCGGCCGTTTTTTCGAGGTCGATGACTCCAGACTGCGGGCTTTTGTGCTTTACTCTGTCTCAAATGATAAGAGATGGTTTCAAGTAATCTTTCCATGTCGACTGGTTTTGTGATGTAGCCATCTGCGCCTTTCTTCACTGCTTGCACAGCGTTCTGCAACGTGGGGTAGCCTGTAACGATTATCTTCACCGTTCTCGGACTAGAGTCTTTCATCATCGTGAGGAGTTTCGTTCCATCCATGTCGGGTAACCTAATGTCGATAAGAGCAAGATCGTACGTGGTGGTCGCCGATCTTTGAATTGCATCCTCTCCATCCTTTGCCGTGTCTACCAGATGTCCTGCGTCTTCAAGGACAGTGGATAGGACTCGCCGAATACCCTCATCATCATCGATTACGAGAATCCTGGCCTTTCTACACTTCATGACGATCTCCCGTAAAGTGAAACTAGTACGCATTTTCGATATAAAATGAGGGTTTACCATGTAATACGATGAATCTAAGATCGGTGACCGCGGGTGAGAATATTCTTGCTGAGGAACGGACGGTTTAAGGCCGCTAAGTGCCAAGATGGATTATGCTTGGGTCGAGAAAAATCTCTCCGGATGAGCTTTCAGAAGGATTCGCACGTCTAGGTCTCGTCGGTGGCGAGTGTATCATGTTGCATGCGCTGCTGGAGTCCATGGGCATGGTGGATGGTGGTGCGGCTATGGTTCTACATCGGTTAACCCGCACAATCGGAAGCGAAGGAACACTGCTTATGCCTACCTTTACGTCAGTCGCTCGTCACGCCATTTTCCATTCCAACTTTACTCGGAAAGGTTGCTGGTGTGAGGGGATGGAGAGCAGGTATATCCCATTCATCCCGGAACTGCAACCTGACAAGGAGATCGGAGCTATAGCGCATCGATTATGTTCCTGGCCGAGCTCAAGGCGTAGCAATCATCCAGCTTACTCATATGTTGCTGTTGGAAATCGCGGAGACGAATTGGTTCGAGAGGTCAAGTTGGATGACCCATTACTGCCGGTTAGGAAGTTTCTGAAGCGTAATCCTCGTTTGGTCACTATTGGAGTGGGATTTCTTGCGGTAACGGCTATTCATCTAGCGGTAGAGACGGTGAAGCCTGCAAAGTTCGTGAAGGAACGTGCACTGTCCATGTCTTCGAAAGGTCCGGTGTGGGTAGAGATTCGATCAACTGGTTGCAGTAACGGGTTCGGGAAACTCTTCTCGATGCTTGGATCCGCCGCAGATTTTCGGCAGATTTCGATCGGAATGGTTAGGGCGGAATCTTACTCTATGAAATACCTTGTGGATTCCGCCCAGTCACTGTTGAAGGAGGATTCAAATGGATTAGATTGTGGAAATGCTTCTTGTTTGAGTTGCCATCCTTCGGCTAATTCCACCAGCCGTAATCTTTAGGTAGACTCCGTGTCATAACTGATTGTCCTCCTTCTGTAGTTAGAATGTTATCTTCAATTCTTATGCCCATTCTTAATGGAATGTAAATGCCTGGTTCAACCGTGAATGCCATGTGGGGTTGGAGGATCTGCATTCCATTCTCGACGAGGTAAGGGGCTTCGTGGACTTCAAGACCTAGTCCGTGGCCGGTTCTGTGTATGAAGTAAATGTCAAGGTCGTATTTCCGAAGGGTCTGTCGAGCTGCATAATCTATTGCCCCTGTTGTTATTCCCGCTTTAGATTCCCTAATTGCAGCGGTCTGCGCCTCTAGCACTTTCTCGTACATGTCTTCGAATTTATGGTCATTGCCAATCATGATAGTGCGCGTGATGTCCGCATAGTAACCTGAATATGTGCAGCCTGTGTCTATCACGATAGGTTCTCTACGTCGTATTCTTCTGGAGGAGGCGATATGATGGGGGTCGGCCGAGGATTCTCCGGATTGGACGAGTATATCGTCTAAGCCATCCGCCCCATTTGCTCTGATCGTCTGAGCAAGTCTGCTTCCTAACTCTGACTCACTCATTCCGGGCTTAATTAGTGACGGAATTGAAAGGAAGGACTTGCTGAGGATGGATGCCGAACGTTTCAACCAGCGAATCTCCTCATCATCCTTAACTTGTCTGAGCGCTTGAAGACAAGAATCCGCTTCATCGAATTCAGCTTTTGTGTAATTCGTGAGAAGTTTGATGAACCTGAAAGGGGCTCTTCCCTCCATCCCCCACTTCCCAGAGAATTTGAGACTTGTAACTGCGTCTTGGAGAGCATGTGTCGGACCTTCATTGTCAGTCCAGCTGTGAACTTCGATCTTGAGAGGGCCTGATCTATATGGTCCGGATTCGATGGTTGGAGCAATCAAGTGCGGTAGATTATCGTTTGGCACGAGAAGAAGGAACGGTCTCTCCATCAGAATGGAGTTTACTCCGGTGTAGTATCGCAAATTGGGGCCTGGGACGAGGATAACGCCGTTTAGATTCTGCGACCGGGCTGCTCTTTGTAACTTGGTGAGTCTACGAATGTACTGTTCCTTCAAAAGTTCCACTGATTGAGGTTATGCATATTGACGATATGGGTCTTCTGTCTAGACTTCCTTGAATAGACGAGTTATGCATATTGACAGCAAGATTCAGGTGTGCTCGTCGGATTCAGCATGCTCCCGATCAAATAATACGTGCACCCTTGTGTGAGGTGCATGAATGCCATTTTCATACACACTGAAGTCGTCACAGGTTCACATTACCTACCTTGATCAATTGTGATGAAACTTGTATGATGAAACCGTAAGCAGCGTCCATGTCGTGGGAATGCCTCTCCGCATTCCGTTGGGAGAATTATTCTTCTTGACCGTGCAGGACGAGCCTATCGAACTGCAGATTAATGTGTGCCTTAGCAGGGCACACTACTTCGCGTACGGTCTAAGGAGTGCTGATGAGCATTATCGTTTTCTCGTGTTCAAGGTTCGAGGACATAACGTGGGTCGTCGACTGGTCACGGTTGAACTCATGGATCGATCTGAAGTACTCGTGGACAAGGGGTACGTATACGAAAGGATAACGCACCCATGCTTCGCGCTTCGCCCCGAGGAATCTGCAGTTGATTACGCGATATTCGAAATCCTATCTACAGTCAAGCCAGTGGAGGTGACCTGGAAGACTCTGGAGAGAGATTTCGTGATAGATCTCCGGGGTGCGGAACTAGAACAATTTTATGAAAGCGAATAGCCGAGAGAACTCTCGCTTCGAAATGCCCGAGACAGATACCTTCATGAACTCACTAACCTGTCCGCTATAGACTAAGAGATAACGATAACACTGAACGATCATTACTGATTGTCCATCATAGCGCAGGTAGATATTCACGCATAAGCAGGCCACATTTCTGACATCTGACGAGCCTGAGAAGTCGTCCATCTTTGTCAAAGTCCTGGCCTATCTCTCTACTTCGCTCGTGCCTGCATGCTGAGACTTCGCTACGACTTCCATCAACGATGACGGATTGCATCTTTCAGCTCTCCTTATGCCATATGTAATATATCGTGCACATAAACTAATCCTCCAATTATGCCAGAATCATGCCATATTCGATGGAAAGATACGTGACATAAGCCGTTTTACTGGCTTAGATCTCAAGGATTTCCATTGATGAATGGAATGTAGGTTAAGCGGGATTGAAGACACTTGCCGTTATGAAGTTTGGTGGAAGCCTCATAGATTTCAATGGAACAAACGTTCCTCTTGTCATTCAACGCATCAAGGACTTGAAGGGAACAAAGGATATCGGCCCCCTGGCAGTGTTCTCTGCACCAAAGGGCCTAACTGATCGACTGCAAGCGATTGGTGAATCCAAAGCACTCAACCAAGATTACGACTTGGGTTCCATATTCTTGTCCTACTCGACGCTTGCATCTCATCTAATGAGTACGGATCGCTTCAGCAAATTCCAGGAAACGCTCGAAAGCTATAGGACTGATGTTGAGGAGAGTCTATCACGGATCGACAAGCGATTTACACGCCTGCTTAGAGCCAAAATTCTCACATCTGGGGGAGAATTGCCAACTGCGGCATTGATGAGTTTCGTATTCGAATCAGCTGGACTGAAATCTTGCTCTCTCGAGAAGGTAAACTGGCCGATTATAACAGACGACAACTTCGAGAATGCCACTCCAAATCTCGAGTTGAGCTCTGAGAGTCTTCTGCCGCTGATAAACCTCCTGAATGAGGGAAATATTGTCTGCATTGGAGGATTCATGGGGATGACTCGCGACGGCTTGGTTACGCTACTCGGAAGAGGCGGATCTGACCAAACAGCAATTCTTCTTTCCATCTTACTGCGAAAACACTTCGAGGTCGAGACTATTCTGCTCAAAGAGACACCCGTGCAAAGCGCGGATCCCAAGATTGTCAGAGACCAAGAACTCGGCAGAGTTTCGACAATGACCTATAACGAAGCACAGAAGGCAACAGTTTCCGGCATGACCATAATCCAAAACGCGGCAGTGCGAATTGCCCGAGCAAGCAAACTACCGATTACGGTAGCGCCTCTATCAGATCTACACCTCGGGACGTCCATACAAGAACAGGACCTGAATCCGCAAGCCGTCAAATGTATCACTGGGCTAACAGACTGCGCCATCATAACCATGAACAATGAGAGAAGCAAGTCGCTTGAGGATTGTCTCGTACTATGGGAAGACTACGACGAGTTTCTAGACCTCGGATCGGAAGTAATGGATACCGGACTCGTTCTGAGAGATTTCCTAGTCTATGACGCAGAATTCGTAAGAAAAAATGAGGAACGTCTCAGATCATTCGATAAGGAAATGAGGGTTGAATACGGACTTGGCATAGTCACGGTGGTCGGCGACAAAATGAAGAAGACTCCTGGCGTCGCATCTATCGCCATAAGTTCAATTCCGAGAATAAATATTAAGCGAGGAGTATTAGCTCCCCACACGTCCCAAATAATGCTGGTAGTGAATGCGACAGACGTGCATGAGACAATTAGACAGATCCATCACCAACTCAACAGCAAAGGATTCGTAACCTGACGACAAGCTATTCTGACCGATCTGATAGTAACTCTTGGCGGAGCCTAGCTTACCTAAGCATCATTAAACAACGGCTACGGGAAGACTCAACGTATACTGCATGAAAGAGCTTCTAGCATATTCTGGATCATTCAGCATGGGCATGAGGATGAGTGTGGAAAACTCGTCCATGTCTATGTGCATGAACATGCACGAGGTTAGCATTCAACAGGAGATTCCAATTGCCGAGTATCTCTTCCGTTGGTCCCTCACTAGCCAATGCGTGCTCCTCATCGAGGATGATACAACGGTCTGATGTGTCCGCTGCCAGTTCTAGATCATGAGTGGCCGTTATGATTGTTTTTCCACCATCATGCAATTCTATGAGGAAACTTTCTAACCAGACTTTGGTGCGAGGGTCAAGATCTGAGCTTGGTTCATCCAGCAGTAGAATGTCAGGACCTGATGATAGGACAGACGCCAATGCCACCTTTCTCTTCTCGCCCTCGCTCAAGCTTTGTGGGCTGCGGTCTCTCAGATGCTGTATGCTCAAGAGAGAGAGCGATTCATTCACGCGCTTCTGTACATCCCGTTCGGGGATACCCAATTGCAGTGGGGCGAACGATACTTCTTCCCATACCAATGGAGAGAATAGCTGAGAATCTGCATCCTGGAAGATCATTCCAACTCTCCGTCTGAAGTACCGAGCAAACTCGCTTCTGTTCAACTCCATTCCAGCTTCGGTTAGCGTGGACCCAAACGCCTTGACGGTTCCTGACGAGGGGAAGATTAAACCACACAATATCTTGAGAAGCGTTGATTTCCCCGAGCCGTTCGCACCTAGAATGACTACTGAATCTCCCGCTTTGACGTTAAATGATACATCTCTTAGCGCAGCACGATTACTTGAGTAAGAGTAGGACACGTTCTGTAATTCGAAGATGAATCCGCCATCTCCTATCATTCTAGATCCCATTGATGAGTACGATGTTGCGAAGCATGATTAGTATCAGGCCCAATCCAATGAGAAAACAGAGGAAAGCCCAGTCAAATGGTCTAGCACGAAACCTTGTAGCCCTTCTAACTCTCCCATCATAGCCGCGTGAAATCATTGACAAATTGACAAGCTGACTCATGTTCATTGAGCGTCGGAAGAGGACTCCAATCGTTGCTTCCAACCACTTTCTCACCTCTCTACTCCGTTCGGGGCTCAGTGTTCTACTTTTTAGAGCGAAGGACATGTCTTGAGCAATGCCTACTAGAACGAAGACGTACCTGTAAGTCATGCCGAGTATCATCACAAAAGCCTTTGGAACCTTCAGACTTTGAAGGGATGCGAGAAGGTCAGTCCAGCGAGTGGTCAGAGCGAGTAGGATCACAAGGGAGACGGCAGCTCCTGTCCTCAAGACAAACAGGATGGCACCTTGAACGCCTGGAACCGTGATTGAAATGGTCCACGGAGACACAAGAGGACCAAGGGAATCACCCTTGCTTAGGAGGATGAAAAGAGGCTGTCCGGGAACTACAAAGTTGAATATAGCCGGAACGGCGATGACGAGTGTGAAGAGTGGGATGAAGAGCCAAACTCTCCTCAGATAGTAACCCAACCTTACCTTCGAGGCAACAGCAAGAAGAAGCGTAACGCCGAGAATAGCCAGAACCCACTCTACGCGGGTCACAAGGATAACACAAACGATGAGCCAAAGCATTCCGATCAGCTTGAAACGCGGGTCAACGAACTGCAGTAGTCCTTTCTTGCTTGCATAGCCTTCAGCGTAGCTCGATTCATCGAAGAAACCTGAGAAGGCTCCGATGGTTCTTTCCACTATGCTCTTCTTGCTAGGCCCTTTCAGTGTGCAGGATGGACAAGGACCGATGGCTGGTCTCTGATTCAGCCATTCAGGAAGCATTTGAAATCACACTTCTTCCGGTGACTCGGGATCTGGGGCAATAGCTCTTGATTTAATTCGGTAGAATGCGAAAAGACCGAAACCGAGAACGGATACCCCAATGGCAGCTGCAAGGATGTACACCAAGCTAAGTTGGGTAAAGGTTGTTGCCCCAGGCACGCTGTAGCCGCTCAAAGGAGCATTATAGAGATTTTCTAGGCTCTTGAGCCCTGCAGGAGGAGTCATCCCGAATATTGATTCTAGGTCGGAAGCGCTCCACTCGGCAAACGCCGATCCGGGAGCTAGCAGACCCAAGGGGACTAGTACTACAAGAACTGCCATGAGTATCCACAGCCTTCTGAAAATTGAGCGTTGTGACGCTGGAGGCTGTGCATTCACCATAGGAGTGTCTCCACCGGTTCTCAGATCAGGAACGCTTTGAGCTATCGCAGGTGCCAATATGGACGGGTCAGAACGCATTATGTAGGAAACCAAGAAACCCGTCGCAGCCGCGTCGACAAAACCAAAGACAAAACCGTGAGAAATCAACATGGCCGGAATCGATATGGATAGTGGAAAAGGAGCGTAGAGAGGGCTCCTATTAGCAGTGTGGTATAGTAGGGGCTGGAGGCCTAGTTCTATGGCGCAGCATAGGGCTGCCACGTTTAATCCCACGTATCCGGATGCCGCAGCCGCCAACCAACGCCGACGAGACAAAAGGGGAGCACGAGTAGCTAACAGTTTGTAGATGTAATAGCTGACAAAGGACATGACTAGCCCCATGTTGAACGAGTTAGCAGCGAAAGTTGTTATTCCGCCATCTCCAAACAAGAGACATTGAATCAGCAGGGCGCCAGTAACCCCCAGAAACCCAAACCAAGGCCCCAAAGTTAATGCAAGGATAGCCGCCCCAACCGCATGTCCGGTTGTCCCGCCAGGCGCGGGAAAGTTGAACATCATTATTACGAACGAGAAGGCCACGCCAAAGGCAAGCCACGGTATTTGCTTTGTCTTGAGATTCTTCTCCACTTTCCTAGACGCGACGAACCATAACGGGATCATGATTATGTAGAAGAAAACAAACGTCGAAGGCCCTAAATACCCATCCGGAATATGCACGCTAAGTCACCAGTATTACGTCTTAGCTAATTAGTATTACGCTAATAAACTGTTGGAATGGTGCGGATGCCCGATAATCACTTGATACGCCGGACAGGCCCGGTTACCATCTCATAAGCTGAAAGCCGAAATCATCATATGCTGAAAGTTGCACTTGGATGGAGGTGTGCCGTTCTTGGTGAAGGTTGATAGGTTTAGCTTCTCTACGCCTCCAAAGTTGATGAAACAATTTGATGATTCGCTCAGGGCAATAGGATACAAAGACCGATCGAAAGGGCTGCAGGTTGCCATGCGCAACTTCATCACTGAATATGCTTGGAAAGGAGAGAAAAACAAACTTGGAGCAGGCGCGGTTCTGTTAACCTATGATCACCGATCTCACGGAGTCCAAGAAGCACTCACTGATGTTCAACACCATTATAGAGACGCAATAAATTCCACAACACATATCCACCTTGACGAATTTCGATGTTTGGAGATAATCTCAGTCAAGGGCAGATTGGAGAGAATTCAACTCATGGCCAAAGATTTAATGAAAACTCGCGGTGTGTCGCAGCTTAAAGTCTCGACGGTAGCGCTGTAAGGGTTTCGTAATACTCGAATACACGCGGGAAAGCTACCGCGTTTTCGTCGAATCGCCGGACCTTGAAAAAGCAACAAGGATCACAACCAGAACTATAATCCCAACTGCTACTAGTCCGTAAGTTTCAAAGCCAGTCGACGCTCCCGCGTTCTGCTGGTTCGCAAGCCCAATCACTGTGACACTCCCGTGCATCCAATGATGATACGAGCAGATGTAGGCGAAGGTACCTGTCTCGTTGAACGTATGCGCGAATGAATCGCCCGCATTCATGTTTCCTGAATCAAAGCTTCCATCCGTCGCACTCACCGTGTGTGGCATATTGTCGTTATTCGTCCATCTCACCGTGTTGTTTACGCCGATTACTACGGTGATATCCGTGGGGGTGTATCCAGGCAAACTTACGTTGGTGCCCGCACCTTTGTCAATACTCACCTGCACCACGGTGGAGTTTTGCGCCGTTAATCCCTCAGTCGTATTAGATTGAGAAACGCCACCTGAAGACGTAGAATTGGCTAGCACCACGAGGTATCCGATCATTCCGACTTGGGCGTGATACGAGCATACGTATTCGAAAATGCCAGCGTACTTCGCGACGAAAGAGTACGTCGCTGAAACATTCCCTGGCTTACCTAAGACGTTGACGCCTGGCGAATTTCCCGTCGCCGGCGTAGTGAACTCTTTCCCGGTCAGGTCATTGTAAAGCCCAGGAACTGTAACATTCACCATTACGTTGTACGGGGAACCGATCACGAAGTCGTGCGCCACCGTATCATTGTTTATGAAAGTAAGATGCACTGTATCCCATTGATTCACTATGATGAAATCTGGGTAGAACCTATCCTGCCCAGATTGAGTCTCCATCCATTCAACGATGATGTTTCGCGTCACCCCGGTCTGGTTCTCAGTTAATTCGTAATTCAAATTCTCAGACGCGCCGGGAGATGAACTAGGCAGAGCGTGGAGCGCAAAGGCTTTTGCAATTGCTAACGGATTCAAGAGAATCAAGAACGATAAGATCACAAGGATTTGGCGGGTCTTGAGCAACAATCATCATCCGCCCGAATGCATTCGCACTGTACAGTTAGCATTTACTATAGCATATATAATGATTCGAACCAAGTGAATTTTCTTCTAGTCTTGGGTAGTGTCGTAATAGACAACCTCTCTGTGCACTCGTGTGTTAGGTTACAAGTTTTTGAACTGCAAGCGTTCTGAAGGCCAGATGTCGATTAGCACGCCCGCGAAAACAGCGGAGGAAAGAGAAGAAGCTAGGATTGGTCGCCTGACCTTAATCGCGGGGGGTCATCGGTTTCGTGGCGGGCGTTATCGCCTACATTCTCTACCATCTGATCGGATTCTTCACGAACTTCTTCTTCTACCAGAAGTTTAATTTCTCATTTGCATCTCCCCAGCAGAATCAACTCGGACTGTTTGTTATTTTGATTCCCAGCCTTGGAGGGTTGATCGCTGGGATCATGATCAAGTATGGCTCGACGAAGATTATCGGACATGGTATCCCAGAAGCCATTGAGTCCGTCCTCCTATCCAAGAGTAAGATTGAGCCTAAGGTTGAGCCTAAGGTTGGGATTCTCAAGGCCCTCTCAGCAACTATTACTTTTTTGGGGCGGTTTCGTTACTCTTGGAGAGTATGGTTTGGGATGCGGATGATCCCGTATGTTCCATATCTCATCTGATTAACGATAGATTCAGATGAAAAGGACCCTAGGTCACTGGTTGATCGAGTGCCAACCCACCATATTCGACAGCCAAAAGCCTATATGGACCTCAGCGTGGCTGGCAGTAAATTGCGAAAGTCAGGCAAAGGCGTCTTGAGTTGTTAACTTTTCGTTTGCATGGATAAATGAGAAGGAGAGCATACGATAGGTTTTGATCTATTCGAGATTTCTGTAGATCTCCTTGATTCTTGGATTAGAATGCTTATCGCGCTAGTTCTTAGCATTCTCTTCGCTCTCGTTGTTGGGATTGCAGCAGCCAGAAGTAAGAAAGCTGAAGCTGTCTTTATTCCAGTTCTCGACGTACTACAATCCATACCCATCTTAGGATTCTTTCCTATCGTGATCTTAGCCATCATTTCCATCTTTCCTTCTCAAATCGGCGTCAACATTGCAGTCATACTCCTGATTTTCACAAGCATGTCTTGGAACATAGCATTCGGAGTATACGAGGCCGTTAAATCAATCCCACACGAATACTTGGAACTCGTTTCAATGGCGAAATCGAGTGCGTGGGATCGAATCAAATCGCTCTACGTCCCTGCTTCGCTCAGCAGAATCGCGTACAACACGCAAACCTCATGGGCTGTGGGCTTATTTTACCTGGTTGCGAGTGAAATTCTCACACTGGGTAACTCCACGTACAAGGTTGATCACGGAATCGGAGTTGCACTCATCAATTTCGCGTTAGCGCGGGATTGGGTATCGTATACGTATACGATAATTGCGCTGATAATTGCGGTGATCATTTGGAGATTCGTGTTTCTGAGAGAGTTTGCTCTCTGGTCGGAGAGGTACAAGTTCGTTGAAGAGCCTAGAAGTGCTCACGTGGATCCGCTTATGAGATTCTATTCATGGGTTAACCAGAAGAGCATCGCAAAGCTTTTCCTCATCAGGCCAGGCAGCGGCGTGAACCGATTCACATCCGCCTTACAGAAATACCAGAAAACAGTCAAATACGCTGTAATCATATGCGTCGCCATCCTAGTTGTTCTTTTATCGTACAATGAACTCGCAATCATCCTAACCTCTGGCGGAGAAGCAGTTCTCCCCCACGTCCACCTCTCAACTTTGGTCCCAGTAGAGATATCTGTACTCGTAGCGTTTGCCTATTCGTTTCTAAGAATCTGGTACATCTACCTGATTTGCGTCGTCGTAGGTCTGCCTCTCGGCATCGTAATCTCGTTGAAGATGAAATTATATGATACAGTCTCGCCCGTGTTGGAAGTTATCTCCTCAATACCCGCGCCTGCGCTCCTACCGTTAATCGTCCTCGTGGCCTACGGGTCGGGTGAGGTTGTTGCAGCTATCGTGATCTTCATAGCGATGATCTGGTACGTGATCTTCAACGTTATGGCCGGAGTCCGCACGCTGCCGGAGGATT
This sequence comes from Bathyarchaeia archaeon, assembly GCA_050012795.1. GTDB lineage: Archaea > Thermoproteota > Bathyarchaeia > 40CM-2-53-6 > 40CM-2-53-6 > FEN-987. The sequence continues at coordinate 23,867 of JBEKGM010000017.1, forward strand.
ACAAGGATTTGGCTAGAATCTTTCATATACGCAGTGCGCGGGCCTGGAGGGACATCTACATACCTTCTGCGATCACCGCATTCGTTACTGGTTCAATCACCGCGGTCGGTGCCGCTTGGAATTCGCTGATCGTAGCAGAATATTTCACCACGGGAAATTCGACGCAGCCTTTAACCCAGGTTAAGTTTGGCATAGGAAAGACGATCACGATTGCAACTAACAATGGAGACTTGCTCACGTTAAGCCTCTCTATTATCACGATGACCGTGTTAATTATCGCGTTCAATCTTACCGTCTGGAGACGAGTGTACCATTACACAACTCGCAAGTATACGTACAATCGTTAAAATCATTATGAGGAGGAAAAGTGATGACGCAAGAAGAGAATCACAGTACATCTCAAAGTGCACCTAAACCCATTATTTCCACCGACCAAGTCTGCCTGAGTTACAAGAAGGACAAAGATTTGATGCCAGTTCTTGCTAGCGTCTCAATGACTGCGTCCAACGATCAATTCGTTGCGATTACTGGACCATCAGGATGCGGGAAATCCTCTTTATTGAGGATAATCGCGGGGTTGATCAAACCTACCTCAGGCGTTGCCAAATATCATGACTCACCCATCGAAGATACGCGTCGTGAAATTTCAATGATTTTCCAGAATTTCGTTCTCCTCCCTTGGAGAACTGCGTTCGAGAACGTCATGTTTCCACTGAAGTCGAGGAGCGAGATACCTGAATCTGAAGCAAAAGAAAAGTGCATGAATGCTCTGAGTGAGGTTGGGTTGGGGAATTTCGAGAACGTCTACCCGGGGGAGTTATCGGGAGGAATGAAGCAACGTGTAGGGATCGCGCGCGCCCTAGCCGTTGAACCGGAAGTTTTGCTTATGGATGAACCGTTCAATTCTCTCGACAATCTGACCGCAGATCATCTTAGGAAAGACATCTATTCCTTACTCATCAACCCAAATACTTCCATCAAGACGGTAATAATGGTCAGCCACAACGTGGAGGAAATCGTTGAACTATCTGACAAGGTCATTGTATTGTCACCAAGGCCTGGGCGCGTAGTTGGGGAAGTGGAGATAGACCTGCCTCGGCCCCGCAACAAGAAGTCAGATGTTTTCTCCAACTATGAGGACAGACTCTACTCTCTCTTATCATGAGGATATGAAGAAAATGAAGCAAAAAGATTCGATTGGCGTATCAGTGGATGAATCGGGCTTCATGATGATGCCCGCACATGTTAGGACCGGACAGATAATGGGACTTGTTGACGTAACAGCTGAACTCGGGATACTCACTGATCTGGCTCGTCTCGCTGATGAGCTAGGTGACGACATCGATACGCTCTTGCCAATTCTTGATACTGCTGAGATGCTAGGTCTAGTGGAGGTTAAAAAGGGCATAGTTTCACTAACCTTCCTAGGTTCAAAATTCTACAGTACGGCTCGAAACAAGATCCACTTGATCAATCAGCAACTCTCAAAATTAGAGCCCTTCAAGACGTCGCTCGACCTTGCAGCGCGGCACGCCATCTCGTCAGCAGAAGTGACAAAGAACCTGTCAGAACGCGGCATCGTTTGGCACCATGAACCAGAATTAAACGAGGCAGCAGTCCATGGGTTGCTAGTCCATTGGGCAATCTATGCTGGACTTTTGAGGTATAATGGAAAGACGGGCAAATTCCAGAGAACCAAGGATCAACAGTAAGAGAATATGCTACATCCAATCTCTATTACGGCGCATTTTACTCCTACAAATTGTTCCTAGAATTAGCCTCGCATCTCGGTAGTGCGTCCGTAGTAAATCTAATGACCATGTTCAACTCAGACTTAATCCGAGAAAGAGAATTATGATGAAGTGGGGCATCCATTCCCTTCTCTGGACAGAGCGTTTCGACGTTAACCCTGAACCGGTGGCTAAGAAAGCTAAGGCGTTTGGTTTTGATGGAATAGAAATCTACGTTTCTCCTAAGCAAATTGACACCTTCGACAAGGGACGGGTCAAGAAGGCTTTGCGTGATGCGGGGCTTGAATGCATTGGCTGCACCTGCCTCGATGAAGGAACTGATTTGACAAGCGCAGATGAAACAATCAGAAAGCAAGGAATTAGCCACCTTCTGAAGGCTGCTGAACTCTTCTCTGAGCTTGGAGGTAAGCTTGTAACGGGAGTTACTTATGGGGCATGGGGAAAGCTTACCGGTACAGGTCGCACGAACGAGGAATGGGATTATTCCCGAGATAGCCTTAGGGAAGCATGTCGCCTCACACGTAACAGTGGAGTCACTATTGGTCTTGAACCTGCGAACAGATTTGAAACATACTTCCTCAACACCGCAGCTGACGCTGTCAAGTTAGCTAGGGAAGTGAATGAACCCAACATCGGAGTTCATCTGGACACCTTTCATATGAACATTGAAGAGAAGAATTATTATGACCCTATAGTGGCGACGCGCGACCTTCTCTGTTACATACACCTCTGCGAAAACGACAGAGGCGTCGCTGGAACTGGAAACGTTAACTGGGACGCGGTCTTCAAGGCGCTTTCGGATATCGGCTATGACAAGTGGATTACACTGGAGTCGTTCACGATGGACATCAAGAGCGTTGCAGCTAGTACAGCTATATGGAGACAAGTAGCTCCGAGCGCAGATGCTATAGCCTCGGATGGATTAAGGTTCCTCAAATCAATGCAAAAGAAATACCTGGAAAAGTAGTGTGCGATCTGCCCGTAAATTCACGCACCGAGCAGTTATACCTCAAGAGAATGATTTGCGTTCAATGGGTGACAAGATGAACAATGTGTGTATTCAATACGGGTGCACTAAGTGTTGCATGAACACCAGGATGCCGTTGAGCAATTCGGATATAACCCGTATCAAGGAACTAGGTTTCTTAGAGGATTTTTTCGCGCTCGAGAGGAACGGGGGCCATCACCTGAAGAATGTGTCTGGCAGATGCGTCTTTCACAACGGTAAGCAATGTACAATCTATAAAGATCGGCCTGAAGGTTGTCGATTATACCCGGCTGTATTCGATGAGAATGAAGGAAAAGTGATTCTTCACCTATGCTGTCCGCATCATGGAAAGTTTCACTTAAAACCACAGACTTCCAGTGAAGTCATCAACCTCATCCGAAAATTGGATATGGAAAAACGCGTGGGATAGCATGGAATTCATTCCGAGTTATCTAATTGGAGAAGAAATGATTGAATAAGATAGGCGTTGTCACCACAGGCGGAGACGCACCTGGCATGAATGCCGCCATTCGAGGCGTCGTCCGAATTGCCTCTTCGGAGAAGTTTCGAGTTCTCGGGTTCAGGAGAGGATGGGAAGGCTTGATTACAAATTCTTTTACACCTTTGACTCCTCGATCAGTAAGTGGCGTTCTGCAGCTAGGCGGCACACTGCTTCATACATCAAGGTGTCCAGAGTTCGAGAAGAAAAAAGGGATCGAGAAAGCTGTCGAAACTCTCGCGTCGAACCATATTGACGGACTGGTAGTCATAGGCGGTAACGGGTCTTTCAAAGGTGCTCTCGAGTTAAGCAGATATACGGATGCACTAATCGTTGGAATTCCAGCCTCAATCGACAACGACGTTTTTGGCACAGAGGAAACCATTGGATTCGACACGGCTGTAAACACAGCAGTCACCGAGATCGATAAGATCCGGGATACTGCGGTTTCACATGAAAGAGTCTTCATGATTGAAGTGATGGGGCGTAAAAGGGGCTTTCTCGCATTAGAGATCGGTCTTACCGTTGGCGCGGAGATAATTCTTCTGCCTGAAATAAAATATCGAAAGGAGAACCTCTTCGAGATTATAAGAGAAAACAAGGCTAAAGGGAAGAAATCTGGTCTTATAGTCGCGGCCGAGGGAATAGGAGACACTCGTCTCCTTGCAAATCAAATCCAGCGAAACACACGGACAGAAGTTAGACTGAGCATCATAGGCTATGCTCAAAGAGGCGGAAACCCAACAGCGAGGAGTCGGCTCTTAGCGAGTTTATTCGCGAACAGGGCAGTTGAACTACTGACTGAGGGAGAGGGGAATCGAGTCGTCGGATTGCAAGATGGCAGGATTAGCTCTATTGAGCTTCAGAAATCATGCGAAAAAGAGAAGACTTTGGATCCTACCCTACTTAAGCTCGCTAAACTACTTGCAACCTGAAAACGATAACTCAAGGCGTGATGGCTCGTGCTGGCGTCAATTCTTGCACGTAACTTACCCATGCATGCGATCGCATTTGATGCTGAAAAGGACGCATTGATGAACCGGCTCATTCATAAGTGGCTTTGGTAGGCTGCACGCCACTTAACCTGTCGAGTTCGAACAGGAGATCTTTAGCTTCCCTTATTGCCCATTCAAAATCCTTCTTCGTCGGGGTTCTCTTCCTATCCAATTCGAAGCCGCGCCCCCAAGTCACACATTTGTCCCGAAAAATCGTTAGGCGTTTCCGTAACACTTTCGGTGCTTTCACAATCTGTAACCCGTACAAGTGTTCACTGGCTCCGCTAAACCACCTCTCGGCTTCGACCGTGCTATATGTCGCGTGTAACTCCTTCGCAACCGCGGTCCGGTTCAAATGCTTGTACACCTGCTTCTCAGATCGAAATCGATCCGCATGAGCCAGGAATAAGCCTAGGCAGTAGGCTAATCCTTTCCCGAATTCGCTCCTTGTCTCGTCGACCTGGATCTTCATTTCGCGAGCCTCACCCCATTATATGGTGTACGCGTCTAAATGCTTTGATCCATAAGCAGCATGACATTCACGACGGCTACAGATCTGAGTCAACTATTCGAGTGATAATGCGAGTGACGTTTAGAATTTTGAGGAGTACCACGTAAATACCGGACACCTTGAACTAGAATACGTGAAAGCATGCCGAAAAAAACTAAGGTCCGTTGTGTGGGTTGTGGAGCAATAATTCGCGGACAATCAACTCCAATGACGTTGAAGATTACTCATAGCCATCGGAAGCTGTTAGAGTCAGCCAAGGAGTTGGGCTTCACGTCGTCAAGCTGGGCGACTGGAGACGTTATGAAAGCTCCAATGCATAAGAAATGTTTCCTCTTTGCCATACGTGTGTGGAAGCTCGCGTTCATCACCCGGGCCCTGAGCCCACGCCGCCACCATGGCGAGCAGCCGCATCCAGCCATTTAGAATGGCTACGCTTTCTTCCGAGAATTACACTGACCTTGAATAGTTGCCTGTAAGCCTAGCCTTCAATAGTTGCTCGCGACCGATCGAATAAGTCATCGTAGTGCTGTTTTTATTCAATCACACATTATGTTATTGGCATGGCAATAGACCGCGAGCTCTTGAAACATGTCTTGGAACATTACAAACACAGATTGGACGAATTCCTTCAGGAAGAGAACATAAAACCCGTCGCCAGCGGACACTTCAGCAATCACATAAACGAATTAAAACGCAGAGTCGATGAAGCTCTAGTCTCATTGGAATCAATCAAGTCTGACTTAGACGCCGAAACCGAGAGTTGGATAAGAAGCTATAGCGATATTCTGAAACCAGCCGTATCACAATACGAGAAAGATGCAAAACAATTTCTCGCTGAGGCGAATGCGAAATTGTCCAAGCCTAATCTTCGACTATTGGAGATTGAGTTGGCAAGAATAGCCGCTGAAATAGTTACGTTACTAAACCTATAATCTCTGGACTTCAGGAATCACGCTTCACCTCACTAGCGTTCAATAGTTTGATGAGTTCAGCAAACTGTGAACACTCAATTGCTTGAATCCATTCTGATTTGATCTTCAGCCACTCTGCAATATTCTGTTGGACGGTAGTTATCCTGCTAACATGCCTACGATAACCACTATACCAAGAGTAAGAAATACCAGAGATGAAACCAACTTAATCCTCTGTAACGAGAGAATCCTACTCAACGTATGCCCAATCGTAGTTTCTAGTGCAGTTGCGGCAGCAAGCGCAACTAAACTTCCAACGAAAACTAGTACGACGTTCTGAAGGTTTGCAACAAATACTATTATCAGAATTTCAGTAGCGTCACCAGCCAGATCGAGCAGAACAAGCATAGGTACAATGCTTAGGAATGTCGACCATGCATTCTTCTCAGTGGAACGCTTCAAAAGTCTAGTTTCCTCTTCATTCAGACTCTCTTCGTCGTTGCGAACTCTCAATAAAAGCAGAACACCGTAACCAATCATGATGACGGCTCCGGACAAAGTAATCCAAAACACTGGAAGAACGCTTATCAGAAAACTGCCTAGTGAGACGATGATTGCTGTTGTTATTGTGAAAGCTACTAAACCTGACGCGAAGACGATCCGCGGCCTGATCTTCGTCGCCAGGGCGAGGATTAGAAGTGCGTCCTTATCTGTCAATTCTGCAATGAATACGGCAGTCGTCACCGTAAGTAAGGCTGAAGCTATCTCCGATTCTTGTATCCCTCCCGCAGTCGGCTAACGATCATGGTAGAAGGCATAGCCGATTGATGTTATCTGTGCCCTACGATTCCGTCTTGAATACCTGCAATCGCAAGAAAACTTACCTTGGTCAAATGGACTTGCCTTTCGATATTGCAACTAATAGTCTTCCCAATCTCTTGTGTCCAGCTGTCAAGTAATATTTAGCCCACCAATCAGCGACAACTTTCACCTGTTCAGCTGGTAATTTCTTTAGCTCTTCTGCAGCAACTGCTGCTGCCTCGTCGAACGCTTTCGTATCTACTGCCATCCGCACTCATCCTTCCTGTACCTCTTTGTGATGCAATTGCTATTTGTACGTGTCCTTGCCAGTTTACGCGGTTTGTTGAAGTTGAATGCGAAGATAAGAAATTCCGAGCAGCAGTTTTCTCAGAGCAGACTCTCCTGCCGAGGTGGTGGCAGACGAAAAATGGGGCCGGTCATTTTCCTTTTCTGCCGATGCCCAACAAATGATCGCTTATGCCAATTATGGATGGTTCGGTTTCGACGCTTTCGAGAATACTGAGTAATCGTGCCTTAAGTTCGGGTTTGCCCCAGTACTCACTGAATCTGGGCAACAACCACGCAAAGCCTGTGACGGCAAGGATCCGCACCGCTTTGAACTTGGCTTCTCTCATTTCCGACTCAAGTTCATTTGGATGATGAAAGAAAGCGGTCGTGAAATATTCAACTTTCTTCGTGTGGTTCCGGTGCTGACCATCTTTCAGATCTTGTTTAACGATCTTCATAAACTCACGATCGCTTATGAAGCCGTTGAATGAACCGTCCAATGCTGATGCAAATCTAGAGATGGCGGCGACGAATATCATCCCATTGGCTTCAAAACACGAAACGCTTCAGAGAGTGCAGCCATTCGTTCCTTCTTTCGAATTAGATGGTACATCGGACCGAACAATAGGATTGCTTCGGCATCTGGGAAATCTAGTTTCCGTGCGTCTCCCAGGCTAATGCTGGCTAGAAGAGTCCTAGATTGCTTTTCCATCTCACGCGCTTGCCGAATATGGAGGGGCATCACGTCTACAAGGTGAACCGAATAACTCCGTCCTGCAAGCCATCTCGAGTAATAGCCTGCTCCTCCTCTGATGTCGAGGATGATAGCGTGCCTCTTCTTGGGGAGGTAGCGTGACAGGATCTGCTTTGTTCTATGAAACTCAAGTCTCGAAGTACCCTTTAGAAGTCTCTCTTCTTCCACTCCCAAACCGTAGTGTGTGCGAAAGTCGACATCTAGACTTTCACTTCGCATCTTGCCCTAGCCCATTGTAGATCTAACAAGAATCTGTAAAGAACATTCGGGAGTAAGTGGGCTTCCCTTGTTTTCATCTTTGTGCGGAGGAGTGCAACCTATCTTATCACAGCTCGGTGAGGTCAAACTCATAACGAAAGGTCGATTCGCTATCGTGGAATCTGTGTATCGTGAGTCGGGAGGAAAATTGAGTATCGCCTTGCTGAACGTTTAAGGCGGGAAGGTGGGAGTTAATCCACTCCCAGGATCACATTTGTTGCCTTGATTACGGCGTACACATCTTTTCCTTCTTTCAGGCTTAGGTTCTCGGTCGAAGTCTTCGTTATGACAGAGACGATTTCAAGTCCACCTTGCAGCTGTACTACGACTTCGGAGTTGACGGCGCCTTGTTTAATGCTCTTGACTTTTCCCTTCAACACGTTCCTTGCACTCAGTTTCACATCCTCACCTCCATAATGATACAGCGATCATTTGCAACGGAGCTATACGTTCATCAATTAACCTTTTCGAAATACCGGTCGGCGCTCTACGAACATGGGGACAACCAAATTAATATAGTTAGCCGTACCAAATATAGTTAGCCGCAGCTAACTTGTCGTGAGTTACATGTTCCAGAACTGTCTCGCGAAGGCTCATGATCTCCTTGGCTCGGTTTGGAACTCGGGTTATTGGCGCTTTTTTGGTCCAGCAATGATCGCGAGCGTGGCTTATGTTGATCCGGGGAATTTTGGGACAGATATAGCGGGAGGAGCGAGCTACGGATACCTGCTGGTTTGGTCTGTTCTGTTAGCCAATTTGATGGCGATGCTCTTGCAGTATCTTTCAGGCAAGCTTGGGATAGCGACGGGTATGTCCTTGGCTGCGATTGTCCGTGACAAACTTAAGACTAGATCGAAAATCATTCCGTACTGGTTAGCATCAGAAACTTTCGCAGTAGCAACAGACTTAGCCGAGTTCTTGGGCGTGACTTCAGCTATTCACCTGCTATTCGGCATTCCTCTGTTGATATCTTGCTGGATTTCTGCTGTTGACGTCGTAGTGATTTACGCTCTGGCTGGGAAACGTTTTCGCCGTATTGAACTCTTCATAACGATCTTAATCAGCACGATGAGCTTGGGTTACGTTTACGAACTTTTAACAACGCAACCTAATCCATACCAGCTTGCCTACCACGCTATTGTTCCTACGATGGCCACGAGTGCTCAGCTCTTCATCGTTGTCGGCGTTATAGGTGCAACAGTAATGCCCCACGCTCTGATCGCTCATTCATGGCTTACTAAGAACAAGCTAACCAGTAACGAAGACAGTGAAAAGAGAAGGCTACTGAAGTACCACACGTGGGACACAATAATCAACATGTCAAACGCGAGCTTTGTAAACATAGCCATAATGGCCATGGCCGCAGCCGCCTTCTACTTCTTCGGTCATACTAACGTGGCAACGATCGATGACGCGTACCTAACGCTCACGCCACTATTTGGAGTGGTCGCGAGTTATGTTTTTGCGATTACGCTCTTCGCTTCCGGGTGGTCTTCGTCTACGATGAGTGTTATGGCGGGGCAGATCATTTTCGAGGACTTGATTCACGCGAATGTGAGCCCGTGGGTTAGACGAATCGTCATACGGGTTGTAAATATCGTGCCCACGAGTATTTTCATCTCGCTTGGCTATGACCCTTTGATTCTCCTAGTCTACAGTCAGGTCGTGCTCAGTCTGCTGATACCTCTCCCTTTAATCCCGCTAATCATGTTCACTGGGAGTAAGAAAATGATGAGAGAATTCGTTAACCGAAACATCACAACAATCCTCGCTTTAGCCTGCGCAATCATAATTATCGGACTTAATGCGTATCTCATAATCACATTTTTGTAGAGGATTATGAAGTATGACCAAGAAATCAGCACCGAATCCCCTTGCTGACCTCACAAGAGTTGAAGACTACCTTGAGGTTGTTTACGACCTGATCCAAGAGAAGGGTTACGCTAGATCCTCCGACATCGCGGAACGATTAGCCGTCAAATCTCCCAGTGTCACACGTATGCTACAAAGGCTGAATGGTATGGGGCTGATTGTGTACGAGCGGTATCGCGGGCTCACATTGACGGATAAAGGGGTGGAAATGGCGCGGTTTATTCAACAAAAGCATGCTACAATCGTCAAATTCCTTCAAATTCTAGGAATCGAAGAGAAAACTGCTAAGTTGGACGCCGAGGGAATTGAACACCACGTTCACAAGGTCACACTCTATCGAATCGAGCACTTTGTCAATTTCGTGAGCAAACACCCGTCGTGGTTCAAGACGTTCAAGGATGTCGAATAACCTGTTCTTTGACTAGGATGCTGAAGGTCGCATCATTAGACCCATATTTGGCCCCTCGTACACTCGATGTCTACTTAGCTAAGATCTAATTTCTTGGTCCCCCTCCCAGGGGAGTGTCATGATCTGAGGCACGGAGAGGCGGCTACGCATATTCTGATCTGCCAGTGCACGGTCCGGGTCTCCTAGAGGTAGCTCGAGCGACCGTTTACACTCGCAAAGGCCCTGTCTAAAGGATTTCTGGGGGCTGAGATAAGGCTCGTCGGGGCTAACTAGAGGCTCATCGGAGGCCAATTTGGAGGCTCAGCAGAGGCCAAGTGAGGGTTGAAAATCGTAAACGAAAATTCAAGTTCAAAAACCACTTTTATTTCACAATCAACATGCTCTTTGAAGCCTTAGGGCCCTCTATTAGCCCCTAAAACGTCCCTCAGTCAGCCCCAGTTGTCCCAGGCTTGGCCTCCGATATCCAGCTTGAATTACGGCCTCGTAGAAATTGCAGCACAGTAGTCACCCAATGGACCCCTCCCATTTTTTCTATCTGCCATTCCAAGTGGTCCTGTGACATTGCAGGAGTGCATTATAGGAGGTAGATGAGTGTATGAATAAATCTGGCTGGGCTGTGCTACCTCTGCACGGCGGTCATGCGCCAGGCTGGCTCATCAGCCGGATGAAGCGTCTTGCGGCTGAAATCGTCACAGTAATTGTTGACGAGTATGGACGAGATGAGTTACTGCTTCGACTGTCAGACCCTTTCTGGTTTCAATCTCTCGGATGCGTTCTCGGTTACGATTGGCACAGTTCCGGGGTCACGACCGTACTGACCGGTGTCCTACGTGAAGCCATTAACCCTACAAACATCGGCATTGCCGTTTGCGGAGGTAAGGGAAAGCGCTCAAACATGACACCCACTGAGATTCACCGATACGGGTCCCAGTTCAAGCTATCTGAGGAGCAGGTTGGAAAGTTTGTGCGTGCGAGCAAACTGGCGGCTAAGGTTGACAATGCAGCTATACAAGCTGGGTACCCACTCTATCACCACGTTTTTTTCATGACTATCGACGGGAAATGGGCCGTCATACAGCAGGGAATGGATACTGCAGACGGGACTGCACGCCGATATCATTGGCTTTCAGAACATGTGCACAGTTTTGTGGTTGAGCCGCATGACGCCATCGTAGGCGACAGGGTCCGGCCAACTGTGCTGGACATGACCTCAACGGACAGCGAAGAGAGCAGGAAAGTAGCTGTCGACCTTGTCAAAGATGGGGTAGGGAAGCTTAGGAATGAAATTTCGAGCTTACGGCCTGACGGCCAGAAGCTACTTACCGAATGGATGGACCAGACTCCCCACCCACGCCACATGGCGCAAGTTCTAAACATGCCAAGACGCATCGACTGGGACGCCATGAAACGAGCTTACGAGTTTCAGCCAGCCGACTATGAGGAATTCATCAGCGTACGCGGCATCGGCCCAGGAGCCGTGCGAGCCCTGGCATTGGTCTCGCAGATGATTTACGGTGCAAAGCCAAGCTGGCATGATCCTGTAAAGTTCTCATTCGCGCTAGGAGGCAAAGACGGTGTACCCTTCCCAGTCGACCGCTCTTGCTACGACCAAACCATCCACCATCTCGGCTGGCTGATTGAAAAAGCTCGACTGGAGGAGAGAGAAAGATACGCAGCTCTGAAGCGACTCAAGGCCATCGCGCCCACCTGAGATTTTCCATTCTATTCTACAAGAGAATATGTTGCACAAGAACAAGCTTCTAGCGACAGACATTTTCGAACTCACAACCTAAGACGGTTCAAATTCGCTACTAGCTTTGATAGGGAGGTCTTAACTTTCGTAGTGTTCCAGGCTGTCTATGAGCAGTCTCAATGGTACACTGGCGACACAGCAAACCTTGTCTGCTCCACCGTAGAAGACTTTCAGTTCATCTCTTATCACGACTGCACCCTCTGGGAAAACGACGTTTGGAACAACTCCAACCCTTTCAAATTTCTCCTCCGGTTCTAGAATCGGTTCTGGGGTTCGAGCAATTACTCGGCATGGATTTTCAAGATCGAGAAGCGCTGCTCCCGCGCGGTATACAGTGTTAGAATCCACACCGTGGTAGATGATTATCCATCCGGCGTCAGTCCGGATCGGCGGGGGGCCAATTCCAACCTTCTTTTCCTCCCACTTCCACTTTGGTTTCATGATAGTGTTTGCTTCTATGCGCAAGAGGTAGTTCTTCGAGTATGGGTTGTGTGAAATCCTCTCCATCTGCGTGATGCTATCAAAGAAAGCCACTTCGATGTTTGGTTCTATTCTGTGTACAACGGCGAATTTCCCGTTAATGAGTTGAGGGAAGAGAGCAGCATCCTTGTCGTCGTGGTCCGGCCCTACCACACCGTAACGGTCGTAACGGCTAAAGTCAGTAGTCGACGCCAGGGCTACTCGTGGGCCCCGCCGCGAATATGCCGTATAGAAAATGTAGAATCTCCCGTCTAAGGCGGTTATGCGCGGGTCTTCGCAACCCAGCTCTTCCCAAGAGTCAAGCGGGGCGAGGACAGGTTCAGGGGACCGACTTATGATCGTTTCGCCATCTGTCGTCGTTGCATGACCAAGCGATGAAATGCCGTGTTCATTCACCGCCCGATAGAGCACGTGAATAACTTCACCACTGTTTACGGCTCCAGGATTGAAGGCCGCCTCGCTCTCCCATGCCATTTCAAGTCTTGGTTCAATGATGGGATTCTTGGAACTCCGGGCCAGCTTAACTCTCATATCATCACATCATTGTGCCCATGCGAGCAGTTTGCTTTTCATATGTACTCCTGATGACTTAGAGGCCAAGGGTATGGTAGTATGCGTTGACGTATTTCATAGCTACGTTTGGCTATGACTAACTCTGCTACTCGTACGTTCTCATCGACGTAGATTTCATAAATAGACAGTGATTAGAGAGGGAATCCTTTTGAAATTCAAAGCAAGACTTGACGGCGTCATTCTATCATCGCATGGTTGCAAGTTGCTAGGCGGTTTCTACGGAGCCGCGGGTGAAACGCCGAGACCCACTGCGATTTTGCTTCACGGGGTTCCGGGGGTGGAGAAGAACCTTGACTTCGCCTATGCCTTGCGCGACGTCGGGTGGAATACATTATACTTTCACTATCGGGGTTGTTGGGGATCGGATGGCATCTATTCGTTTGATGGCTTGTTGGAGGACGTACGCTCTGCAACAGAGTGGACTTTGAAAGAGCCTTCGGTTGACAAAGAACGTGTCGTGTTGATGGGAAGCAGCATGGGTGGGTACGCTACATTGGCCGCTGGAGCAGCTGACGCTCGGTACAAAGCTCTTGTTGCCCTCTGTCCACTGATCGAACCAGTCACTGTCCCCTTACCAGTGGAAATGGCGACCGAATTCACTACGATGCTTCAGGGCGTGACTCCGGAACAATTGAGGCGGCAATGGGAGCATTTACCACCGATCGCTAATATGGTGTCCAGTCTTCGTGATCGAGAGATTCTACTAGTGGCTGGGGACCAAGATGATTTCTTCCGCCCGAATCAGTATGTGTCTTTTGTAAGCAAATTGCCGAATGTAATGTGGCAAAGGTTTCCTATCGGCAACCACTCGTTCTGCGCTTGCAGGAAGGAGTTAGTCAAGACCGTATTGGAGTGGCTAACTAGAGTGACGAGTTGATCTTGTCTATTCGAGCACACGCGCGAAAACTAAAGACCCATGCTCGGTGAATGCGCCAGGTTTGAAGCCCAATGATGTGAGATTGCTATTTTTCATTGTCATGCTCGCCATGAAGAGAACGCGCGGCTCTCAGAGCATGTATCCTTCCTTGTACGTGGGTGCATTTACCTCCCAGTTCTTGGAATTGATAAATTTCCTCAGACTTTGGATTGATTCATCTTCGCCGTGGGTTAGGAAAACATGTCTTGGTGGGGATTTGAAATTGTTAAGCCAGCGTTGGAGGTCGCTCATGCCTGCGTGCGCGGAGAAGCCTTCGATTTGCGTAATCTTCATTCGGACCGGGTAAGATTGTCCGAGGATTCTGACAGGTGAAGCGCCGTCTAGGATTTGGCGTCCCAGTGTGCCGGCCGCCTGGTAACCCACTATGAGGAGCGTGGACTCCGGACGAGTAATATTCTGGGTTAAGTGATGTTTGATTCGTCCCCCCATAATCATCCCTGAGCCAGCCATGATGATTGATGACCCTCTGACGAGGTTGATTGCCTTGGATCCTTCAACAGATTCAACAAGCTTCAACCCTGGATAATCAAAAGGCGACTGATTTTCCCTGAAGAGTTGAAGCATCTCCTCATCCAGATACTTCAAGCATCGTTCAAATACCTTCGTAATCTCAATAGCCATCGGACTGTCGAGAAAGGTCATCAGGTAGGGAATCTTGCCGGCGCGCGCTAAGCGGCTAAAATGATATAGTAGCTCTTGGGCGCGCTCAATAGCGAAGGTTGGGATGACTATGTTCCCGCCTGCTTTCACCGTTTCGTTCACGGCGGTGCAGAGTTTCTCATCCACGGTTTGTGGTTCCTCGTGATTCCGATCTCCATAGGTGGATTCCATGACAAGATAATCGGCATGATCAAAGACTGATGGATCGTTGAGAAGAGGCTTATTCCATTGACCAATGTCTCCTGAGAAAATGATGCTGCGTGGGCCCCCCTCATCTTCAAGGATGATCTCGATCATTGCTGAGCCAAGGATGTGGCCGGCGTCGTGAAAACACACCTTAACATGGCTATTCAGCTGAGTAAATTCGCCGTACGGTACTTCCTTCAGCAGGCAATAGCATTTCTCAGCATCACCAACCGTGTACAATGGAACCTCCGGGTGGGGTCCTCGTTTGCCTTCACTCTCGTGACGCCTCTTCTTGAAGGCAGCGTCCTCTTCCAAGTTCCGGGCAGAATCCGAGAGAACGATCGGGAGCATCTGTCTTGATGGAGGTGTCAGGAGAATGTCGCCTGAGAATCCATCTCTCACAAGTTTTGGAATGAGACCGGAGTGGTCGAGGTGAACATGCGTGAGAAGGAGATGTTGAATCTGGCTTGGAGAAATCGGGAAGTCCTGCCAGTTTCTGTAAGTGTACTCTCGTTCCTGATATAATCCACAATCGATGAGGATCTTCTCTCCGCCAGTATCCAGAACGTAGCTCGATCCAGTCACTTGACGTGTTGCACCCAAGAATTGCACGTTCATGATTTCCCGTGCTGTTATTCATCTATCCTGCCTAATCTGTCTCACTGAAGGATTGATACTGGTAGATAGCACACGCAACGGGAACCGAACACAAACCAAAGATGTTTCGTCGCCATTAACAGGCCACGAAACTGGGTAAGTGAATTTCAGCGACACACTAGCTATAATCTCGTAACGGTTGCTACAACGGCTATTAGGATGAGGCGGTTGCTACAAAAGTAAGTTAAGACAAGACTGGATGTCATATGTCTAAGAAAGTTGCACGCCGCCTTCGGTTACCGCATCCACCTATCATAAGGTGCACAAAGTGTGGTTATGACAATAACCTTGGAGTCAGAAACTGCAGCAGATGTGGCGAACCGCTCGTGTACTGAGCCCAACGGTCTTGTTTGCTCAGTACGTTAACTCTCATATTTTGCTTACATGACGCCGATCTGCTTCAGCATACCCATCAAGTCGTAGTTGAGCCGTTCTTCGATGATCTCTCCGTTCTTCCATGTGGCTACGGTGCAGAACTCAAGATGGAACTTCTTGTTTGTTGGAGGAATCATCTTCCCGTCAGCACCTTTCATCGGTCCCTTCATGGTACCTGTAAATTCGGCCACCGTGCAGGTGTAGTTCCCCTGTCCGAACGAGATCTTGTATGGATTATTCACGAGATGGTTGTCCGGAAAGATTTTGAAGAATTCCACAGCTTCCATATCGTGGTTGTATCGTCCCATTGTGGGGTTGGGTTGACCAGGCCAGTATACAGCGACGTTTTCAGTATGTCGCTTCCTGAAAGTGTCCCAAAGCGTACTTCCGGGTCCGGCATTCCACGCATCGTCCAACGTCTTCATTAACCGCAGGTTCTCTTCTACACTCATTCAAATTTCCCCAGAAACATCTCTCTAACGGTGTGGCTGGGATATAGCGATGTGCATGAACTGTTCTGAAAAGTGATTAAGCTAAGTTATGGGAAAGGATCACGATAAGTGCAGTACCTCTGCTCAGTCTTTCTCAATCAATCGAAAACAGGAACGGGCCAAGTTCATTTCTTGAGGAGTCCGTCTTGAAACTTGATGCTGGCGTGGCTGCCGTTGCAGAACGGCATGTTGTCGGAGGATCCGCAGCGGCAGAGTGTTACGCGGTTGCGTACTTCGTAGGGTTTGCCATCATCAGATTCAATTGTTATGCCCCCGCGTACCCAGAGGGGTCCACTGCAGCCCAGCGTTGGGTCTTCAATCACGCCGATGGAAGGCGGAAGCTGCTCTTCAACTTCCTTTCCTGTCTTCTTATCGTGAACGACTAGTCGACCGGCCGGACAGTGATTCGCTTCACGTATAACGAGGTCGTGGGCTTCTTTGTTATCCGTCTCATGAATTAAACTCCAAATCTTTCCTGCAGGATCGCAGAATCGGGCGAAGGCGCAGAGGTTTTCAGCATCGCTCAGCATCAATGTGGGTCCATCGAATGTTTCTGCTTGCCTAGCGAAGGGTGTGCGCGTCGCGGTTAGTTTTCCGTCAAATCTAATCTTGTTATGAGTACCATCACAGAATGGTTTAGTCTTTGAACGCCCACAACGGCATAGCTCGTAATCCGGTTTTGTGTCGAAGGTTTTGCCCTGCTTCCAATCCCAGGAGAATCCTTCCTTGTTAGGAGTGATTACTTGCACGCTAAGGGGTATGTTTCCTGAGACTAGGTATGGTCCATCCTTGGATACGACTATCCTTTTCTGAAGACTCATGTCTAGTGCGTTAAGCCGTGAGGTCGCATTTAAGCATGAAAGCAGACACTTGAGGGATACATGGTTCTCGATGATTGCTATTCTGTGGTTCGCCCTTCAAAGTGTTCTTCGCTTGTCATGGCTTCTTTCTTGGTGTGGCGGACTACGCCGTCTTGGTGCTCGGGTGGAGAATAGATCGTGTAGAGTCTAAGGTTCGCTCGTTTAGAAGTATTAACCACGTTGTGCCTGGCGCCTGCTGGGACGATGACTCCGTTTCCGTCCTTGATGAGGTGTTCTACACCGTCGATAATCACCTTTCCCTCACCGCTTTCAAATCGGAAGAACTGATCATGATCTTGGTGTACTTCTTCTCCTATTTCTTCTCCAGGTTTGAGGCTCATGAGTACGAGCTGGCTGTTATTCGCCGTGTATAAGACGCGCCGGAAATCTGCATTCTTCTTCGTCTCCCGTTCAAGATGGATTACAAATCCTTTCATGTTTCTCACACTCACTTACGCTCCGCCTTACATCAATCTATGTGTACGAATATGGCTGAAAAAGTTGTTTTGGCAGCTCTTAGTCGGAGTTTTAATCACACATTCTGCATGATGCTGAACTTGGGATAGGGGACAGGGCTGTCCACCCGTAGCACCCACTATTCCACTGGCCCGCCGATCTTGGCTTCTAGAAGATTCATGATGTACGGTGCCTTTCGAACCACATGATCTCTTGCCGAGTGCAAACAATTTCGCAACACAGATAACGCGAACCGTATGTTAACGAGGTGAGTGTGCGCGAATCAAGTGAATTGGAGAGAACGGAGGTGATTTGTTTATGCCAGCAGAACCAAGATTCGAAGTCTACAAGGATCATGCCGGGAAGTTCAGGTGGAGATTGAAAGCTTCAAACGATGAAGAGATAGCGGCCGGCCAAGGGTACGAGTCGAAAGAAGGGTGCGTGAAAGGTGTTGAATCAGTCAAGAACAATGCTTCTAAAGCGAAGATTGTTGACATGACCAAGTAATGCTTCCAGCACGAGATCATTCCCTTTTTTTCCGTTCGGTTTTTTCGAGAATAACGAAAGGATGCAGAAACAGAACGGTTAGTCCAGCATCTAGTTGTGTATAGCTTTCGGCAAAGCCGCTACTCTGGTAGCGCTTAGTAGTTGGGCCCGGAAATTCGAAAATCATTTTGGTATTTGTAACGGTCGCACTCGACCATTACTCCTCTCCTTTAGGACGTCGGTTTGACGCCCATCCACGTCAAACTAACAACTCTATTGGATGAGTCGAAATTCCCTGATACTTCGTCAACGTATGACACGTTTACAAATCCTGCTTCAGAGAGGAGTTGCTTGTACTCGTCAACCGTTACGGCTCCCGTAATGCAGGCAGACCAATCCTCAAGATTCGCTCGTTCCTCTACTGTAAGCTGCTTGACTGCTACCATGTCTGAAATGGCGATTCGCCCACCCGGCTTCAGTACGCGGTAAATTTCCATGAATGCCTTCATTTTGTCAGGAACAAGGTTCAACACACAGTTACTTACAACAAGGTCTACCGAGTCGCTTTCAACCGGAATGTTCTCGATCTCGCCAAGTCTGAACTCTACGTTCTTGAAATCATATTTCTTCGCAGTTTCACGAGCTCTCCAAATCATTTCAGGCGTGGCATCTACCCCGATAACCTTACCAGCCGAACCAAGCGTCTTGGAAGCTCTAAAAACATCAATGCCGCCACCGCTCCCCAAGTCTAAGATAGTTTCGTTCCCTTGCAGCGTGATACGGCTGAGTGGGCTCCCACAACTAGCTCCTACTGCAAGTGCCTCCTTAGGGATGATCCCCAGGTCAGATGAAGGCCCATTGCAACACGAGCTTGCGCAACATGACCCGCTTTGCTCTACGGTCGCCAGTTTTGCATAATGACGTCTTACAGCGTTCTTGATTTCTGTTTCAGACTTTTCCATTCACATCAATCCTTCTTCAGTAACTCTAATACTTGGTTCTCTATGTCGCTTCTAATCTTTCTCACTTCTTCTAGTGATTTACCCTTTGGATCATTGATGTGCCAGTCTACCAGCTTCTTCTGCATCGGCTCAAGCATTGGTTTCGGGCATACCGATTCGACTGAGCAACCCATAGTAACGACAACGTTAGCTTCCTCAATCATCTCTCTTGTTAGCATCTTTGGCTTCGAGGACGTCAAATTGAACCCTCTCTCTTTCATGACTTGAACAACAGTCGGGTTGACTGCCGTCGATGGGACCGTACCAGCACTAACAGCCTCAACTCCATACGCTCGTGCAATTGCTTCAGCCATCTGACTTCTCCCCGCGTTCTCCACGCAGACAAAAAGTGCTCGTTTCGCCATGTCTGACGCCTTTGGGAACACTACAACACATTTAAGAATATAAATATGATACGAGTTTTAACGATGTCAATGACAGTTGAAATTGCACAGGCCAGAGTCAAAAGACTGGTCAACTCAGGTGCCCGAGGCTCGTGTCGACCAAGAGAACGGTTGCTGCAATTAGATAATAGAGTTAAGATGATCGACGAGGCAACTCTGGGCAAGCTTGAATCGTTCTTCTCAGCCCTCGGAGACTTGACTCGTCTCAGAATTGTTAAGATAATCGGCAACGAAGAGCTGTGCTCATGCGAAGTAATGGCTGCACTCGACTTGACTCAGCCTACGACCTCACATCACTTGGGAATTCTAGAACGCGGCGGAGTCGTTACTTCGCGTCGTGAAGGAAAATGGGTCTTCTACCGTATCGCTAACGTTGAGATTAGATCATTTCTTGAAAAGAGCCATCGACTGCTCGGAGATTCCTAGGAAATGAGCCAAGAAAGAACAACTAGTCTCAACTGGATTGACAAGCTCCTGGCTGTTTGGATCGGGCTGTGCATAATCATCGGCCTCTCGATAGGCAAGTATCTGCCCGAAGTGAGCAAGAACCTGGAGATAGGGATTCCCATCGGACTCTTTCTCATGATCTATCCAGCGATGACCAAGATTGAAATGCGGGAATTGAAGGATGCGCTAAGAAGCAAGAAACAAGTAGCAATAATCGTCTTCTTCAATTACGCCATAAACCCATTCCTGCTTTACCTCCTCGGATTCTTATTCTTCGAACAGATCCTTCCTTACTTTGGCCTGATCACTCCTGAGACCGCGCGGTACCTATGGACTGGTCTCATACTGCTGGGAGTGGCCCCATGCATAGCCATGGTCCTGGTTTGGACTGATCTGGCGAAAGGCAATGGTCCCCTTGGGATCGTCCTGATGGCGTGGAACTCAATCATTCAAATCATCACAACACCACTGTACATAGCATTGTTAGTGGGAACGTACATCTCGATCGATATCCTGCTAATCGGTCAAAGCGTGCTCCTCTACCTCGGCTTACCATTACTCTTCGGAGTCATAACCAGAAGAGAAGTTATCAAACGGAAATCTGAGGAATGGTTCAACAAGAAACTGATCCCATACTACAACGCGATGCAACTACTAGCCCTCCTCTTCACAATGATCGTGATGTTCTCGCTGAGAGGAGGCGTAATAATTGATAATCCCAACCTGATCTGGCAGATGGCGATACCAATCACCTTATTCTTCTTCCTCCTATTCAACATCGTATACTTCGTAACCAAGCGAATGGGCTACAACTACGAAGACGCATGCACGATGGGCTTCCATTGCACCGGAAGGAATTTCGAGCTTGCCATCGCGATTGCGCTGACGGCTTTCGCATCAATGCCAATGGTCGCAGTTTCCACAGTAGTAGGTCCATTGATTGAGATCCCCGTCATGCTCGCGATAGTCTGGATTGCTCTGCGAAGAAGAACCCACATGCAAACCACTTCTATCGAAGTAGGACAGGTGCAGAAAGCAGCGGCATCAGCTAGCACCGAGCCCAGCAGGCGCGTGGGTTAGCTTGAGCGAATATCTTCGAAGCACCTTCGACAAATTCGAGCTGCGAGTGCGGAAATTCTGCTACACAAAGGCTGACCTCTGGGTAAGCATGGAGAACAGTAAAGTCAGAGTTGGAGTAAGCGATTACCTTCAGAAGACATCCGGAGTTTAGTTCTGATTTATTGGATAACAGGGTAGAATTATTAGATCGGCACGAGCCGTCATACTCGTCATCAGAGCGGATTGACCTTGGATACGGCGTTCACCATTACCCTTGAGCAAATCAAGGACTACAAATTTACTGTGAACTTCGATAAGGAGACTATGCAACATCTAACAATGGATGAGCCTCCGCCAATTGGAACAGGTGAAGGGCCTAATTCTTCTAGGCTTCTTGCAAGCGCTGTTGGACATTGCCTAAGCGCAAGCCTACTATTCTGCTTAGAAAAATCTCGGATTCCGTTGAAACACTTCTCAACCACGGTGCACACAACTCTGGGCAGGAATGAGGCAGGGCGTTGGAGAGTTCACAATATTAACGTAAACTTGAGGGCCGATCCGTTGAACGAAGATGACCGAGTACGGATGAGACGCTGCATAGAAATGTTCGAGGATTTTTGTATCGTCACTCAGAGCGTTCGTAAAGGGATCGATGTGAAGGTTGCAGTTGAGACCTAAGTCAGTCTTCACCAGTACTTGCTAGTACGTTGAGGCTTAGTTTGGACAAACTCGTTGAAAAGTTATTGGAGGGCGGAAGATCATTTGACAACCAGATAAACCGCGCACACTTACCTAATTAGACAAAGGTTTTCCTTTCTGCTCGTAGGTTCTGAAGAATATCCAGTGACCTTTCTTCACGATATTCTGCAGCGTCGCGTTATAAGGGTGGAACTATTCCTGGGATTCGTGGAAACGGTTGAACCTCTGCCACGTGTCTAACGCCACAGAGGTAAGCGATGAACCTCTCTAGTCCTAGACCCGCTCCTGCTGATGGTTTCAACTTTCCGTCTTTCGCCAAACTCAGCAGGAAGGCGTAGTCATCCTTCTTCACGCCATCCCTCTCAAGTTTCCTCACGATCTTCGAATACTCATACTCCCGTTCAGCTCCTGAGATTACTTCTCCGTATCCTTCAGGCAGGAATAGGTCATAGTTGCGCCACGCACCAGTCGATTCGTCCTCGTAATCGTAGAATTCACGAGGAATATCCGTTATCCAGAAGGGTTCTGACGTCTTCTCTGCGGCTGTCCGCTCCCAGTCTCTACCATATTTCTCTTCAAGTCCCTTACGAGAGTGAATCCGAAAGGGGGTTTCGGGTACGCTCAGCTGAGTGTCTCGTAATTCAGACGCGGCGTCTCGAACGGCCTCCACCGTGATTTTAATCAAATCCTCGTATATTCTAAACACGTCCTGCATCTTGCCGCCTGATATTTCAGTTTCGAGTTGCGTGAACTCATAGAGGTGAGAACCTGTTTGCGCGCGTCTTCTAGTCTCAATGCGAATGTTCGGTGAGATGATGAAGAATTTCTCTGGACCGAGAGAGGCTAGAACAAGCTTGTGGACTATCATGCTCTGCATGGTCCTAACGTTCTCACCATAAATCTCAAACTCTATCCTCTTCTCTATACTCGCGCCAGGGTCAGGCCACAAAGGATCCGTAGATTTTGACAGGGTAACGGGAAGAATCCATTCGAAACCCCTGCGAACAAGCTCAGTCGTCATGACCCCCAGAACCTTAGTTTGGACGCTCAAGATGGCTCTCTTCCTGACGCTATCCAGATCATGAATCATCTTTAACGGCTCCAATGCACGATCTCCAACATCCAGGTCTCCGTAGGCGAGGCGCAACTTAAATTAATTGCAGCATTTTTCGTAAATTTCGCGATAAAGTAGCAGTTTTAACTCTCCATTTCGTAATATTTACTTCATGCTACCGCTCGATTCCGGCGATGTCAAGGTTCTTGGATTAATGCAAGAAAATTGCCGTCTTAGCGCACGAGAGATTTCCGAACGAACTGGTTTGCCAGTGACAACCGTATTTTCCAAGATTAAGCGCATAGAGCGACTGGGATTGGTTAGAGGGTATCATGCTGTTCTAGACGCGAAAGAGTTAGGAGCGGGTGCGACGGCGTTCATTCTCGCCTCCTTCACATACAAGGGTAAGGAGAGAATCATCTCTCAGCGCAAAGTAGCTAATCAGATTGCTGGTTTCCCCGAAGTCCAAGAAGTCCACATAATATCAGGCGAATGGGACATCATGATTAAAGTGAAAGCAAAAGATGTGGACGCAATCGGCAAATACGTGGTTGACAAGCTCCGAATGGTGAAAGGGATTGAGAGGACGCTAACTTGCCTAGTTTTCGAATCAGAGAAAGAGTCAACAGTAATTCCTCTGCAATGGACGGAGTAAAGTGTGTACCACCTAATTGCGCCCGCATCGCGGCCAAGATTGAGGGGGCTAATCCCACCGGAAGTATGAAAGATCGAATGGCAAAAGCGGTCATCGAACGTGCCGAAGCGGATGGACGCATACGGTCAGGTGACACAGTGGTCGAATACACGTCGGGAACAACCGGAATATCGCTTGCTTTAGTCTGCGGCTTAAATCACCAAAACCTGATCTGGTCATACAACTTTGCTGAGAATGTCAGCAAGTATGAGATTCCACAGTCCCATATGCTTTGCTCCGCGTTAACCAAGACAGCCACTACTATGACGGCATCCCATGACGTCAACTGAAATCCGAACAGGTTGATAGTAGCATAATTCAAATTGAGTATTGTCATGAACAGTAGCATGTTCATTAAAGTCATTATCACCACTCGCACAATTACGCCAACCAGACTTAATGGAATGTATCGTCTCAGAGGTTTCAGCGACTTGCCAGAATATGGCTTAAAATGTCCTAACCTCATTCCAGCGTCGAGCGCGAGGATGATTGGGATAGTGGCAAGGAATTTCATAATTGGGCCGACGGGTGTGAACGGGTCGAAGAACATTAGACCTATTGTTCCAATCACGCTTGTACTAAGTCCAACCATCAACCCAAACAGCAGGTAACTAGTGACCCAGATTATGCTCACAGGGTCAATGAACCCAATACCCCATCCCGGCACTCTGGGGAGATAGGGGGCTGTCAAAGCATCTAGCACGAAGGAGAGTCCGCCAAATACTGCGGCCGCTCCGATACTTCTTGTTAATCGAGCTGACCCCACCGAGATACCCTCCACTCCTTTACTCGAGTCAACATTAGGTTATGTGTGGCCTATGGTAAAGTCTACGCTGGCCACTCACGACTTGATTCGTTCCGAGTTTTGGAGGTTATCTTGACATCGCTTTGTTGAAGATTGGTACAGCGATTGCCATAGTGACCACTGAGTATGCCAGGAGCACTAGCAAATCAGGCATGATGATGCTCACGCTCGCGTTCAGGATCACTACTTTTCTGAGTGCGTCGGCGGCGTAGTAGAGAGGAAAGGCTTTGCCGATGTATTGGACGGCTACGGGCAGTTGGTTGATTGGGAAGAGTATTCCGCTGAGAAACATCATTGGGAATTGAAGGAGTGTGGTCATCATTTGTGCTGTTTCCTGTTCGGGAGCGAGAGAGGTCATGATTATGCCGACTCCGATGAAACTGGCAACACCAAGCACCATGACGAGAAGCATAGTGACGGGACTCCCGTAAATCACGACTCCGAATAGTAGCATTGATAATCCAAGTATCAAGAACCCTTGGATTAGTCCGCGTGTTGTTTGTGCTACGATTTTTCCTAAGATGACGGATTGCCTGGGGATGGGTGCGACGAGTAACCCGTCCATTGTTCCTTGTTCCTTTTCTCTAGAGATGGCTGTACTGACTCCGTTTAGCGCACCCGTAATGACGGTTAAGGCCATGAATGAGGGGGCTAGGTACTCGAAGGAGGTTGGGACGCCTGGGATCAATGGGATGCTCGTTATGCTGATTGGTTGAAGAACGAATGTAGGGTTAACCGTGTCTAAGTTCTGCTGGAGGTATTGCGTTGATATTTGACCTTCGATTGCTCCGAAAATTTCAGTGACTTCGGTTTGGACGGCGGCGGCCACCGTTGGATTTGTTTGGTCAACCGTTACTTGTATTGTGGCTTGTGCGTCAGATTGAATTGCCGCGCTGAATCCTGAGGGTATGACTACTATTCCTGACAGTTGACCCTTCACAATTCCATTCCTGGCTGTCTGGTAATCTGTTATTTCATTCACTCTGAAAATTCCTTGAGATTCAGCGATTTGAATGAATTGGGCCTCAACGTTGTGAGCTATTTGTCCGGTGTCCTGCTGGATCATGGCCAAGTTCAAGTTTGGGTATGGTGACGGTATTTGTCCGCTGTAGGGGTTTACTTGGACTGGTGGTGGGTAGATGAATCCGAACATTGTCATGAAGAGCAGGGGCATCAGGATGAAGAAGACGAGAAGCATCTTTGCCCGCCAAAGATCGAGCAGATCGCGTTTAGCGATTTCAGTCGTAACCTTCCATCCGCTCACACGCCTTGTTCTAGTTTGCACGTTTACATTCTCCCTACGGCTTTCATGCTGACTCGGTCTGAAGCTGAATCGCGTAGTTCTCGGCCTGTTACTGTCAGGAAAACTTCAAGCATCGACTGCGTACCATACTCGTTCTTCAGGCCCGCAACAGTTCCGGATGCCATGATTTTTCCATGGTCGATAATCGAAATTCTATCAGATAATTCGTCTGCTTCTTCCATTATGTGCGTTGTCAGGATGATTGTGTGTCCCGCTTTCTTCAGGTCCAGTACTGTATCCCTGACGAACTTCGTGCTTTGCGGGTCAAGCGCGGTGGTGGGTTCATCTAAGAAGATGATTTCAGGATCATGAATTAAGGCGCGG
>JBEKGM010000018.1:0-86625 GCA_050012795.1 Bathyarchaeia archaeon
CTGAGGTTGCTACGCCTCCTGCATTTGCTGCCTTAGCCGGACCATACAGAATCTTGTGATCGAGGAAGATCTTAGCTGCTTCCAACGTTGATGGCATGTTCGCGCCTTCGCATACAACGTAGACCCCTCTCTTGATGAGGTTAGCTGCATCCTTAGCGTTGATCTCGTTCTGCGTAGCGCTTGGGAAGGCACACTGGGCTTTGATATCCCATATCGGATTGTAGTCAAGTTTCGAGTCTACCGGTACGTACTTCGCCTTGAACTTGTCCGCGTATTCCTTGATTCTACCGCGGCGAACGTTCTTCAATTCCAGCACGAACGCTAGTTTTTCGCGGGTGATTCCGGACTCATCATAGATGAAACCGGCGGAGTCGGATAGTGTTACAGGCTTGGCGCCTAGGTCTAGTAGTTTTTCTACAGTGTACTGCGCGACATTGCCGCTGCCTGAAACCAACGCGACTTTGTCTTTGAATGTTTCACCGCGCGTCTTCAGCATCTCTTCTGCAAAGTAGACGGCTCCGTAGCCGGTAGCTTCTGGGCGAATCAGCGATCCTCCCCAGTTCAGGCCTTTGCCTGTTAGGATTCCTGTGAACTCGTTCCTGAGGCGTCTGTACTGACCGAATAGGTATCCGATTTCTCGGCCACCCACTCCAATGTCGCCCGCTGGTACGTCAGTGTCTGGGCCAATGTGCCGGAAAAGCTCGCTCATGAAGCTTTGGCAGAAGCGCATTACCTCGTTGTCGCTCTTGCCTTTCGGATCGAAGTCGGCACCGCCTTTGCCTCCTCCCATGGGAAGAGTGGTTAGTGAATTCTTGAACACTTGTTCGAAGGCTAAGAATTTGAGAATTCCCAGGTAGACTGTAGGATGGAATCTGAGGCCGCCTTTGTACGGGCCGATTGCGCTGTTCATCTGGATTCGGAAGCCACGGTTGACCTGGTAGTTTCCTTGATCGTCCTGCCATGGAACACGGAACATAATGACGCGTTCTGGTTCGAGAATTCGTTCTAGAATCTTCGCCTTGCGGTATTCAGGGTGACGATCGAGAACGGGACTCAGGGACTCAGCAACTTCCTGAACTGCTTGGTGGAATTCAGGTTCTGCCGGGTTCTTGGCCTTAACGTTAGCCATCAGTTTCGAGACATATTCGTTCATTCTTTTTCACCGATGCAACTTTAATGTTGAAAGTGCAAAACACCATTATGTATAAACGCTATGGAACACTTCCACAAAGAACAATGATGAAAGTTCTCTGTCCATGAACTAAGAATTCGTCTAACTTGGGTCGTGTCCTGAAGTTGAGCTATTAATCTTCTCCCTACCTCTCAAGACTGTTCTACTCCGTCAAACTCCGTACCTCTCACGAAGCAATGCGAGTCTGTTTGGGCGTGAAAAGAGTTTTCAAAATGGATCCTTGATTATGAAAACTGAAGCATAGTAGAGGCTGAAACAGTTTGAGAGTGAGCTCCGGTCAAACTTTTATTTGTCGAAGAAGGTAGCAGGCGTTGAAACCGCGACGGTGAAACACCTGACTACACATCAAACGAAAAAGACCGGCATCCGAGAGAGCGTTCTTGTTATAGTCGCAGTGGTGCTCATGTTCTCGCCGACTTTCATTGCTGGGAGGTTATATCACAGGCTCGGCGCAGATATCTCAATCCTTGCTATAATGGCCCTCGCCCTTTTTCTCGTAGGCACATTTCTCCTACTCAGATTCATTAAAGAGTAGAATTCGAGCCGTTATAGCGGATGCAGGATGAACGTCGTATAGACCGTCATGGCTAGGGAAATCGCGAAGAGTACTCCCCAGAGTTTATGGTTCCAAACGTAGACCTTGTGCCCATCGAAGATTGAGACAGGTATAAGGTTGAAAACTGCGAGGAATGAGTTGATCGAGGCCCCAGCGAGAACTGCATTAAACAGCCATGACTCCTTTCCAATCGCAGGAATCAACGCGAGCAAAACCGTGGTAATTACCACATTGACTACAGGGCCGGCCAACGCTGTCCGACCCATTCTATCCTGATCAGCTGGACCCGAAATCACCACGGCTCCTGGCGCGATGAACTTCAACGGTGAAAAAACTGAAAGAGCAGTCAATAGCACTCCAGTCAAGTTCAATCGGAATTCCGCCCATAACCCATAACCTTGCGCCACATACTTGTGAGCCAGTTCATGCAGAATGAAACCTGTCGAGAAGAGGACAGTTGCCAAAATCAATCCCGGAAGGGAGAACGTTGCACCAAGAAAGAATGAGATGCCAGCAGCCGTCACGAGCGCTGTCCCGAGCGCGAGATGCTTTTTCTCAGCTGACCCAAACCGGAAAACCTTCCGTGATCGCGGGGGAAGCAGAACGCTCTTGGTTTCCTGAGCGTATGGAGGAGGCATGATAGTCCGCGCGGACCTTACGGCCTTCACACGCCATGTTTCACTGCAGTCATGACTTTCAGGAAGCCTATGTTCCGGGCAATAAAAGTGCTCACAGTAGTTGCACTTGAAAGGAAGATCACAATCGACGCCGCAGATCTCACACTTCAAACTCGACGTTCCCAGAACCCATTGAGTAGCATCTCTCTTTAATTCCAATCGGATTCATAAGGGGGAAATTGACCTGTTTTGATCATATCTTAGCCCAAGCCTTGCTGAATTCTGAGCCCAGTTAGTGTAGATTACGATGACGGAAAAAGCTCGCCTCGTGCCTTTCCAGTTCGAGTAGAATAGCGAGTGAACACTTAAGCAGCTTTTGAGTGCACTCAGATGACGAAGATGCCCGAAGAATTTTGCTCATGACCAGGGGGCAACAATTACTCCCAGTTGGATTGTCGCTTGGATTGAACGCATAAATGCAACATGGGAATGGCTCCTTTCAGAGGATCTTGACCAAACTAAAGATTGGAGTGCTAGGAATCCCCTTCAATGTTGGCTGGGCAGGAGAGGGAATCGCTGAGGCACCTGAAGCGCTGCGAATGGCTGGATTAGTTCAGGAGCTTTCCGCCACCGGCCGAGAAGTATTCGACCTTGGCGATGTGCAATGTCACCTTCCAGACTTGGACTCCGCCAACCCGAAACTGCTGAACCCGGCGCAGGTGATCGCTCTGAGTAAAGCGATTGCTCCCAGAGTTGCCGAGTGCGTACGGTCAGGTTTCTTCCCTCTGATTCTTGGCGGGGAGGACGGCATCTTGATGGGGATCATCGAGGGCCTTCGTAGGGGCCTGAACAAACGATTCGGCCTAATCTACTTAGACGCGCACGGAGACTTCAATACGCCTGAAACAACGCCATCCGGACTCATTGGAGGAATGAACGTTGCCATGGTGACGGGTCAGGGACCCACAAATCTGACTGAAATCTTTGGACACCG
Organism: Bathyarchaeia archaeon; assembly: GCA_050012795.1. Classification (GTDB taxonomy): domain Archaea; phylum Thermoproteota; class Bathyarchaeia; order 40CM-2-53-6; family 40CM-2-53-6; genus FEN-987. Next base: position 3,360 of record JBEKGM010000018.1, read on the forward strand.
ACCACAACTGCCGGAAGAAGCAATTGTTCTCTTCGGAACCCGTGACTTGGATCCCCCAGAGGAAATAGCTCTCGAGAACTCGAAGGTCACGATAATCTCAGCCAATGAAGTCAACAGAATGGGAGGGGGACAAGCCATGAGGAGAGCACTCCAAACTCTGAAGCCTCACGTTGACAGAGTGTATGTCCATATGGACGTGGACGTTTTGGACCCTGCTGAAATGAGCGCGTTAATCCTCCCAGTCACGAACGGGATAACCCTGACAGAATGCGCGTCCGCTCTTGAAACTGCAGGATCAAGCGGAATGCTTTGCGGAGCGGCATTCATGGTGTTCAACGCTCGAAAAGATCCAGACGGATCAGAGGCCCAGAAGATAATCGGACTAAGCAAGCGGTTAGCTCAATCATTAATTATCGAACAGTAACCGGTCATTTACTCAAGTTCGTAATCAAGCCTGTGGCGTCGGAAGGAGTCGTCAGAGCCCCGTTCCCTGTAAGGACGGGGGGGTTTACGGTGACCGTTGATTTAGGGCCACGTAGACTGCGATCGTAGCCAAGATGATTAGGGCAATAGTGATTCCAATAAGGCTAGGATGCTTCTTATAGTAAGATGCCAGCGACATGCTGATCTGTGCGGGATAGCGTTCGGATGATTCTTAACGTTTCCGCTCGATTTCGTGTTCGGGTTGTTTGGAATGCTTTGCGAAACCGGAGCTGATAACTTCTCAGTTTTAATGTGAGTATCGAGTAAAGGTTCCGGTTGGAAATTGCCGAAGTGTACGACCTGCGGTAAGGAGTTTGATAAGCTCGAGCAGTGTCAGTACTGCAAGAATTTCTATTGTAAGGAGGATTACGATCTGCACATGACCTGGGAACGTAGGCATGCAGGTTTGGCTGAAGATGAGGGAACCCTATGGCGGAGGAGGCGTGACAGTCCTTCGTAGGACGGAATACGCCAGATAGTCTTAATTAGCGCTAATTACTGACGCTGAAGCTCAGCCATGTCCAAGTACATGAAACAGGAACAGAAGGCTTCAATTCCAAAGCATAGGCATTGCGTAGTTTGTTCGACTCCCATTTCCATTGACCAACAGTTCTGTGGCCCTAATTGTGAGGATGAGTTCAAACGCTCGGAGCGGAAGCGTAAGTACACGTTTCTCGCGATCCTGTTGATGTTCCCGATACTATTCTTTGTTCTAGCACTACTCAGAAAGTAAGCAAGGTAGTTACTCAATCAGGTTGAGTAACTGGGAATCGAGGACGATCACTCAGCATTACTTAAGAGCAAAGAATCACGTCTGATACTCGCCCTTCGCCCGGCTTCTGGATGAGACTGCCACATGCTCGGAAAAACGAAGACCCCATCCGCAGACCTTGAGCATAAACGAGTAAGCAAAATAGAGGGACTAGCAGCCTTTTCGCCAGACGCCTTGGCATCAATCGGCTACGCTGACCAAGAGGTGTATCTTGGGTTAGTGGTCGCGGGTAGCGTAGGACTTGCCTACGCTATGCCAATTGCTTTAGCCATCTCGGCGCTGCTTGCAATCTTGGCCGTTTCTTATTATCAAGTCGTCCAGAAGTTTCCGAGTGGAGGAGGGTCGTATGAAGTTGCACGCACGACGTTGGGCACTGCACCGGGTTTGGTTGCAGCGGCGGCGTTGATCGTCAATTACCTGTTGAATGTGTCCGTGAGTCTAACGACAGGCGTTGACGCAATTGCCTCAGCCTTCCCACAGCTTTGGCCACATAAAATCATCTTATCACTTCTGCTGCTTGGTGCCATGACCGCGTTGAACTTGAGAGGGATGCGTGAGAGCGGTATCGTAATGGCGATCCCCGTCTACATCTTCTTGTTCGCATACTTGCCCATGTTGGGATATGGCGGGGTCCGTCTTTCGCTAGGCGGTGCACTCCCGCTGGCACCCGTTGCTCCGTCACCTCTCCAGCCCCTAACAACCGCTCTCTTGCTCCACACGTTTTCGACAGGATGCACAGCCATGACTGGAATTGAAGCAATCAGCAATGGCGTGCCTTCCTTTCGTCCTCCAGAAACTAAGAATGCCGGCCAAACAATGATAATCATGGCACTTCTAATGGGCACCTTGTTTCTGGGTAGTATTGGACTAATCCAATACCTCGCGGTGATTGCTGGACCACAGGAAACGATCCTATCAGCCTTGGCGCGTCGTTTACTGGGCAGTGGTATCGCTTACCTGATCATCCAAGCGAGCACGATGGTACTCCTGACCGTTGGAGCGAATACCAGTTTTGCAGGCTTACCACGCCTTATGAGCGTCATGGCGAACGATGGCTACCTTCCAAAACGACTTGCAAAAGCTAATTCACGTTCCGTCTTCGTGAACGGTATCCTGCTTCTCACAGCCGCGTCAGGAGTTCTAATCGTGGTTTTCGCCGGTAGTAGCCACGCTTTGATCCCCCTATTCGCGGTCGGCGTCTTCCTTGCCTGGACATTATCACAAGTCGGAATGGTGATTCTTTGGAGACGGGAGCGTAGTAAAGGATGGAGAGTTAAGGCCCTATTGAATGGCATAGGAGCAGCTGCAACCGGAGTAACCTTCGTGATTGTGGGGGCAGAAAAGTTCTTTGACGGTGCATGGATTGCTGTCCTTTTGATTCCGATCCTCGTAGCCCTCTTCCTTCAAGTTCACGGCCGAGGAAGAACTGACACACCTGTAACTCTGACAACTTAGGACTAGCAACGGAACCGATCTTCACCGTTCATTTCAAGCCATCACAGTTTTCTCGGCAATAACTGATCGGCCTTTCAAGAATGCGATGATGCGCATAGTACGCCGGAGGTCCACAGCTGAAACATGTATGTTTCACGCCCCGATCGTATAGGCCAATGTTAACCTCCAGTGCAACCACTAGTGTTAAATCCGCATAACCCGTGAACGGTAGAATCGATATAAAATGTCAGAAAAGAAACTATTCGTACGAAAAGCTACAGGGCTTGTCAGAGAAATCGGTCCATTAACAGCAATTATCATTATCCTCTGCAACGTCATGGGTCTTGGCTGGCAGAAGCGAATCTTTCAATTCACAGGCGCAGCGCCACTTCCCGAGAACCTTTGGGTTGCGGGAATTCCGCCAATGGTCATGGCGTTCATCATAGGCGGAATAATTATCATGCTCTCCGTCTTCGCCTTCTCAATACTAATCGCCGCTATGCCACGTTCAGGCGGAGGCTACGTTGTCATTTCAAGGCTCGTCAGTCCGTTCTGGGCCTGGATCAGTTCATGGTTCGAGTTCCTCAGCATATCCTGGTCCTTCGGACTCATCGCTGTCGCGGTCTTTGAAGGTATATTCTTCATCTTCGGACCCATAGTAGGAATTTCCGCTGCAGGAGCCAGTGAAGGGCTTCTATTTTTCGGCGGTCTAGCGATAGTGATTCTGTTCACGGCAGTAGGAAGCCTAGGAGTGAGAATGGCGGGGTACATGCTTCAGGTAATGTTCTGGATACCAGCAGTGCTGACAATCTACATCGTTTATCTCTTGGCTACCTCATTGTCCAATCCAGCTGCTCTGAACGCAGGCATTACAGCATTAGCCTCTTCGCAAGGCATACAAGGCGTGACGGCATCAACATATGTGACGGGAGCGCTGAATCAAGGACTTGACGCAGCAAACGTTGGCAACTACTGGACTGCGGTTTTCGTAGCGATGACCGGCGCATACTTCGCCTACGTCGGCTACGCAGCCTCAACGTTCGTTGCAGGCGAGGTTAAGGAAGCAAATAAGACGCTACCAAGAGTGCTGCTACTCTCCTCAGTGATAATCATGGTGGTCTACGTGAGCGTTTCCTCCCTTGCCGCATACGCATCCGCTGCGCTTGGTCGTGTAACACTTCCCAACGGTAATGTCTGGAGCTTCTTCGAAGCCTACGCTTACCTATCCTACGGAGCCGGAGATCTCGCCAAAGCCGGCGTCCCAGCTATCAAAGCTTGGAGCACAACGATCGCAGGTATGACTGGTATAGGCGTGGGACTTTCCGGTCTGAACTGGCTAGTCCTGATCTTCGCTATCTTCTGGGTCGCAAACGACATTCCACCATTCATCCTAACCGCCTCGAGGATTCTATTCGCTATGGCCTTCGACCGAGTACTACCCAACTCCCTCGCGAACGTCAACGAACGGTTCCACTCTCCACTTAACGCTACTGTAGTAACAGGCCTCTTTGCCGTAATAGGCGTCTTCTCCGAAGTCCTAAGCGACTACGGGAATGGCGCGATCGGCAGTGCTGCTGCAGCGCTCGGAGGAACCAACGGGTTCTTGTACCAATTCCTATACAACGGAGTTGGAAACACAGACCTCCTTGACGCCGTATTCTTCACATTCTTTGCACTAGCGCTCGTATTCTTGCCATTAAGAAAGTCACGTGCACAAATCTACGAATCATCACCGATCAAATACGGAGGCAAGATTGGCATGGTCACTATCGGACTTGTCGGAGTAATAGCCAATCTGTTCTTGGACTACATCATCATCGTGGCCGAAGGATCAACCTCGTGGGTGCTAGTCTTCTTCGGCGTGATCGGCGCATTAATCTACCTATACTACAAATACGGGAAGAAAGACGTCGACTACTCTACCATATTCGCACAGATTCCGCCAGAATAGGAAGAAACCACTCTCTTCCTACTTTCCTTTTTTTCTTTTACCCGGTGATCAGTCCGTACTAAGCCGGGTACGTACTTGGACTCGGCTTGACCAGGATTAACTGTCGTCTCCTATCGCGGCATGCATTTACATGAGGAACCCTTTCGTTCTAATCAAGGCTATATCTGATCTGTAAGGACAGCGGATTGGGAATGAAGAGATAAATGCGCAGCTCACAAGTTTCTAGGATAGCGCTTTACTGGGCTCCTCTGACCTTAGCCATTTCGATATTGTGGTCAATATTGCTGAATGTACTTGGAGTCAGAGGCTTGCTTCCCGCATTAAGCCTGGCTGGGCCAGCAATGATTGCAGCAGCCTGTGCAGTTGCTGTCTACTACGTTCATGATCGCCTAGTGTTGGAGTATGATGATCGCGGGTATCAGTGGAAGAGAGGGAGAAGAGAAATGGATATGCATCAGTGGGATGAGTTCAAAGAATGTTCTCTAATCAAGGACAATTATGGCCGACGCAGAGTGAGGATGTATGTTGAAAGAGACGGCACTCATTATGACGTTGACCCTTCTGCCTGCGGCGTTGACCCATCCACGTTCCGGGATTTTGCCGCGTCTCGCATAGACAAGCGGGAGTCCGAATACAGTTCACCTGGTTTATTCAGCGGCTTGGAGAATGAGCTTCAAAAGGGGAGAGCAACATGGGTGGCCGACCTGAATGAAACATTCAGGGATTATCAAATCTCCGGAGAGATGTTCCCGCTATTAGCGCGGGGCAATACTCGCCCTAGAGGATTCCTCCTCTCGCGTTTGGTAGCGTTCACGATAATGCCCAACTACAATGTGTGCATGTACGTGCGTTACCTGGATGCAACAGATGCAAAGGGACAGGTAATGAGACTTCTTAGAATCATTGAGACCCAGCGCGAAAAGAAGGATATCAAATGGTCCTGGCTGCTTCTCTTGGGTGATGAAAATCCTCCTGACTCGGTGAGCAAAATCATTCTTGAGTTTGGGAACAGAGATATTGGCTTAGGCTACGTCAATACTCTGTCAGGCGAGATGAGAACGAGCCAAAATCAACTTGGGCGGAGTATGGCCAGCCAAATGCATTTGGATCATTTGATTCGTGACCTGCGGCGTCGTAGGTACCTGGCTTGATGATTACCCTTCTACGCGTTGTAGTTTTTTGATCTTCTCTCCATCAATCTCAATCAGGTATGCGCTAAGTATGCCCTCGGTGTATTCGGAGCCTGGGTTCATGCACTGCGTCCGGCCGATCTTCATCCACCCACGACATTCATGGATGTGTCCGTGCATTCCAAGTAGAGGTTGATATTTCTCGATTATTGTCCGAACTGATTTCGAGCCGACTGGGATGATGACGGGTCTACCTGCCTCCATCACTGGCCTAAGGTCTTTATCCAGTTTCGGTGCTTGATCAATCTGAGATTCGTACGGTGGGCAGTGTAGGCAGAATACTGACCTGTCAACGTTCTTAACCTGAGAAGCCATCTTCTCCAATTTTACCATCAAGTCTTCCTCGGAGCATTCTCTAGGGCTATTCCATGGAGTTGGGTTCGACCAGCCGCAGCACGCGGCCTCGTGTTCTCCGTCGAGGTCAACGACAGATTCCTCAGCGTATGTTACGTATGGACATGCTTTGATGACGTCGTCAAGTTCGAATTTATCATCGTTTCCTGGATGTATGAGGAGCTTAACGTCTTTGCTAAGTTTTTGCGGTACAATATCCAGCCAATCTTGCAACGTACTACACTCAAGGTCAGCGAAGATCTTTTCAATTTCATCTGGGGAGGCGTTCTTCAGTTCCTCAAACTGTTTCTCATCACACACGTAAGGAATGTAACATTGCTCTCTGACTTTCTTCTTGAAGTCCTCCACGCTCTTCTTGTCCGATTGGATTGTGTGCGTCTGGTCTAGAAATTCGGATTTGTATGTTCCGTCGGGCTGACGGACAATGGGCGTAAGAATTTTTCCCGTCAGGTCTCCGCCCATGATCAGCCAGTTTGCTTTGAACAGGTTGGCTGAATTCAGGAATTTACGCCATACTGTTTCGCTGCCGTGGAAATCGGAGGCAAAAACGATTCTGACTTTAGCCAAGTGATTTCGAACAGTACGTGGTCGTCAATTTGTATTTCAAGCTTTGGGGCTAGTCGCGTTGAACTTCTTCTACCACGTTATACCACTTCTTTGCAGGGCCGATCTTCGCGCGCATTTTCCACTGAAATGTTTTTGGCGCAGCCTCGATGGTTGACTGAAGTTTGTCGATTCGTTCGGCGACAGTCTTCCTGTCCTCCGGGGTGAGAGGGTACTTGTCTAGAAATTCCTTGATTTTCGGAAGGTTCAAGCTGACTGTATAGTAGAATCCCCATTCGTTGGAGAGAATCTTCGCTACGTAGTCACCGTTAATCTCATCTTTATCGGTCTTTCCAATTTCATGCTCACACAGGAGGATAATTGTGTCTTGAATGTCCTTCTCATTCGTCTGGACGATCTGGAGTTTCTGTAGCAGTAGATCAGCCGGTGGGACTGTGGGTGAGTCTACTTCGAGTCTCTCCGAATAATCGATAACGTGACACATCTCGAATTTGCCAAGAAATACGTCGATTGCCTTGTTGCCGTCCTTATCATTGAAGATCTGTCTATGCCTGCCCGTTGCGCTGGTCATCATCATAGTGACGTACGGCTCATAGCCCAAGTCCATGAAGAGCTGCTTTGTCAATGGGCGAAACTTGGCATAAGTAACGAAATCCATGTCGTGTTTCGGGACTCGTTTGAGCTGTTCATACAGAGCCTGATGCTTCGGGCAGTGCATCCGGATGGCTGCTCCGCCTAAAATTCTAAGAGGGATCTTTCTTTCATCAGCAACTGAAATTATCCGGCGAATTTCTTTCGCGAAATCTTCGAAGGTTGCAAAGTCAGCCAAACAATAAATCAACTCAGAATTTGTGTTTCACCAAACATGTTTGTGTTTTCGTTTAGTACGTATGTGTACTATTAAACTAACTAATTCTCCGTTTGCTATTCTGATGTTTGATGAAAATCGCGTCAGTATTGTTAACATCCGACTGTAAATCGTCATCGTCTCAATTGTGTTTCAATGAAGAGTTCAAGGACGAATTGGGAAACAGTTGGAGAGTAAACGCCCCCATTTTGAAGGCAATGATGCAGCGCAAATGTTTCGAATCTTAATTTGACCGAATCAGTAACTATTCGTGTTGTCGTCGCGAGGTTATACTAAGTGTCCGTTGAGAAGCAAAAAGCTCTGACTCTGTCACTCACGGGTCGCCTGTTGCCTCATCAGAATGCTTCTAACTATCTTTGGATAATCGTGTTGATGTTCGGGTTTGCGACCTGGGAGCTGGTGGCCAGATTAAGACTCCTGCCCGGTTCGAATCTACCCGCCTTCTCAAGCGTCCTAAGCGTCTTCCTGATGTCTGTCCAGCAGCCCGCGTTTCTATTTCGCATAGCTCACAGTTTTGTGAACTTGCTTTGCGGATTAGTGCTAGCTTTCTCCATTGCTCTACCGACAGCTTTCGTCGCAGGAAGCAAGAACCCGTTTGATGTGACTATGACTCCGCTTGTAATGATTTTTGGAGCGCTACCGGACCTATCCTTCCTCCCATTGTTAGTTCTCTGGTTCGGAGCGGGAGATACCGCATGCGTGATAATGGCTTGCGTAGCCGCCTTCTTCCCGATCTACTTCACGGTGAGAGAGGGAACCAAAAGCATCCCCAGGGAACTGTACGATGTCACGGCGGTCTTCAAATCTGATAGGTTCTCAACTTTCACGAAAATGGTTCTGCCAGCCATCTCGCCCCACCTATTTAGTGGACTAAGATTGGCGTATGACTTTGACTGGGAGATCATAATCGCTATTGAGATTGCTACGAGAGTCGCTGGTATCGGTAACTTCATTGAGGGTAAAGTCAGCTCCGGATCGCTAGCGCAAGGTTTCGCAGCCATACTTGCCATAGCTCTGCTAGCAGTGGCGGTTGACAAGACCTTCTTCGGAACCTTGGAATCATGGTCAAAGAAGTGGTCCTGATGAAGAAACATCTCGAACTCGACAATGTAACCAAATACTACGCTGAACAGCAGAAGCGACTTCATGCCTTACATGAGATCAGCTTTGACATAGATCACGGAGAATTTGTTAGCATCGTAGGGCCAAGCGGTTGTGGAAAATCCACATTACTCAAGATTATTGCCGGACTCGACTCACCAAGCTCCGGAGAGGTTCGAGTACGCGGTAATCCAGTTCACGGACCACATTCAAAAATTAGTATGGTCTTCCAATCATTCGGCCTCTTCCCATGGAGAACAGTGCTCGAGAATGTGGAATACGGCTTAGAAATGCGCAACGTTCCAAAAGACGAACGACGAGAGGTTGCCAGACACCATCTAGAGATGGTGGGCTTAGGAGGTTACGAACACATGTACCCCAAACAGCTCTCAGGTGGAATGAAACAGAGAGTTGGAATTGCGCGAGCACTCGCGATAGAACCGGAAGTTGTGCTCATGGATGAGGCCTTCAGCGCCATCGACGAAGTGACCGCAGAGGTCCTACGCGAGGAAGTTGCCTCAATTCATAAGGATACAGGAAAAACCTTCGTCCTGGTCACCCACAACCTACCCGAAGCTATAGAGCTCGCTGACAAAGTAGTTGTATTGTCGTCGAGGCCCGCCAAGGTGAAGAGAATCTTCCCCGTTGACCTCAATCGGCCGCGTGATCGAGCGCACGAAGTTTTCATACACATGCACCGGGATATACTGCACTTGCTGAAAGAGGAATTGGAAAACTCCCTATTACGCCACAAATTGAAAGGCGTTAAGGAGCTTAATGATCTTCACGACATGGAAGAACACGGTAAGTCCTAGGGAGCTTAATCATCTCAAACTGTGACCGCACTTTGGGCAGAACTTTGCATGGCCAGGAGCAGAAGCCCCGCAGTCAGGACAGATTAGCGCCGCTTGAACGGTGGGTGGAGGAACGGATTCTGTGTCCTCCGACGGTAGCTCAAGTTCTTTCTTAAGCAGTACCACGTCTTCAACTGACGCGACGTCTTCCCATGGGACATCCAGCTCACCCCGGTTCCTGGTTGTAACGAGAAAGGCTAAGCCTCTTTCTTGAAAATTCACTGCCACGTCCTTAACGTTGCCCACTAACATGCCTTTGCTGTCGATGACTTGCATGCCTGAAAAGCGTTGAGCAGGAACAAACTTCAGCTTCTTGGACAAGCTGACCCCCTTGGCTCAGCTGAACGTATCTTTGAATAAATCTTCTTTGGTGGCATGAGCACACTTCTTCATAAACTTCCAGAGTCCGAAGGATACGTAGGATTGTGCAATGGTAACCCAATCGTCAGAACCAAATCGTTATTGAATCCGGCGGTTCGAAGGAATCTCATATGCCCGCATGCTGCAGTAATATCGGCCCGTAATGGCTCTATATTGAGTTCACAAGCTGCGTGTGCGGCATCTTCCAGGCTCGTTGGGTTACTTTTGCGCTTCTGCGACGATCTTAGAGTTACTTTTCGCCTAGGTTGAGGCCTAGTACGGTTACTTTTCGGTTACTTTTCCCGGCGACGCGCAAGAAAATGGGAGTTTTCGCGTGATTTTGAACGTTTTCCATTTAGGATATCCTAAATGGCCTATCAGGCGTGGAAACATGTTCCGGAACGTGGTCCAGAAGGCGTTCTGTAGGGTCTTCTTCGAGTTGGTGCATACTCCTTAAGTGGAATGTGTTGTGAAAAGTAACTGGTTGAGTTCTTCAAATGTCCATCGTGCGAGCACCGTCGAAGTGCTACGACCTGAGATCACTCCGCGTTGTCATCTTTATTCCCCACGAAGAAGGGTTCCGGAAGCATGGTAGTCGCTTGGATGGCATTCAAAGATGTAAAATTCCTAGGCAGAGCCATGGACGGAACTGAACTGACGCGCGGCGATGATCCAGTAACTCAAGAAACTATGCCAAGAACTGGCGAAAGCCGACCAGGAGCACCTCAAGGCAAGAGTTCGCAAGCCCTAGAAGCTGCTTAATTGATCGTAACCATGAAAGAATAAATCTTGTTTACGGTTGTACCCATTTCTTTACGTAATGAGGTCACCAACCATCATAACGCACACTAGCATGGTGCTTAGCCGAGCGTTAAATGCTATTCAAGACAACTATGACAGGCGTTGCTGTCCTCGTAATCGGCATACTCCTGTTGACCTTTGCTGGACAATACATTACCATGACGGTTCAAAACGTGCAGCGCACAGATATTGAACCACACGCCGAATTCCTCGTGGGTGATATGGAACAAAGATCTTACACCCTGCCCGCTGCCGTAACGGTCTTTGGCACCGTTAAGGCCACACAAGCCCCAACCAACCAGTCAGGAGACATCCGCTTCCTAGTTTTTGATGATCAAAACTACCAGAAGTGGAGTACAGGAGTCCAAGCGAACTTCGTCTACTCCACAGATAGAGAGGGCCAATTCAACTACACATTCACGTCGACCGCTAACGTTCTCTACCATTTCGTGTTCGATAACCGTGCGTCACTTTACAAGAAGTATGTAGTGTTCTCACTGGCTTACGACGACACGGTATCGAGTCAAGTTCCCGATCCCAGAACACAGTACATTGCATATGCTATGATTGTGCTTGGGGCATTGCTCCTCGTTGTAGGGTTAGCGGTGAAACCGAAGCCTAGATGGTCAGATTAGTTGGCAAGTTCTAAATATGAACACTGACCTACCGAAGTTGAATGGCGAATGAGCGGTCTCACGAAGAAGATAATCTACGCTGATAAGGCATTATCGTTCATCCTAGGCGTCAACGAAGGTTCACTTGTTAGCTATTCAGAGATCTCTAAGGGAATCCACAAGTACATCAAAGAAAAGGACCTCAGGAACCCCCATCCTGTTCAGGCCGAGCCCCTACCTTCAATCACGCCCCCACCTCAACCTTCCCCCGTCGAGCAGGCAGATGATGCAGTATGCAAGGACTGTGGAGAAGCAATCCCTGCGGGCGCCTTCTTCTGCGACATGTGTGGCGTTAGACAGTAGATCCAGCTACGACGGGGCAGCGTATGTTGCGCTTAAGGTAGACCTCTTCCTGCCCATTTTAAATACGCTCGTGCGACGGCTACCATACTTTTAACGCTCGTAAACGGTTGAAGCTTATGCCCTCTGAAAAGATCGGAATCGTCGGTTACGGTGTATACGTGCCTCTGCAGCGCATCAGGAGTGAGCAGATAGTAAGGGCCAGAGAGAGAAGACGAAAGGATCTTCCTGAATTCCTAGCCAAAGTGCGAGACGGGCTGCTTCTTCGAGAAAAATCGGTTGCTTCGCTGTCCGAGGATTCCATCACGATGGCCACGGAGGCTGCATTGAATGCTGTGGAAATGTCAGGCGTGAACCCATCCGAAATTGGAACCGTGGCGGTTGGATCAGAATCAAAACCATATGCAGTTGGAACGATCGCCCGGCACGTCGCATCATTTCTTGGACTTGGTAACCAGGTGTACGTTGCTGACCTTGAAGGCGCATGCAACTCGGGGATGCAATCGTCCGCCTTCGTCGAGAGTCACGTCATGAGCGGGCGGATTAACTATGGTTTAGCAATTGGAACTGACGTCGCGCAGGCCCCAGTCGGCGACCCATTGGAGTATGCATGCGGTTCCGGAGCGGGAGCGTTTCTCCTCGGTAGAGATGACCCGGTTGCAACGATTGTCGATACGGCAGCCTACTCAACCCTCACCCTAGACTTCTGGAGGCGCGACGGGGCAATGGTGCCAAGCCACTTCGGTAGAACAACTGTTGAGGCTTACATCAAGCATGTTATTGCGGCAATTGAGAATCTTCTAATGAAGCATCCGGACGTATCGCTGATGGACTTTGATTATGTGACGTTCCATCAACCATCAGGCTACATGCCGATGAAAACCTGTAGGACCCTCACGCAGGAGAACATCGACATCCTCGACAACCCCGAACTGGAGAAGAGGATTCGACTAACGCCGCAATTCATTGAGGAGAAAGTGAAGCCTTGGCTTCGAGTGCTGGATACTGGAAACACTTACGCAGCATCCACCTTAATCTCCACATGCGACATACTGGACCACGCAAAGCCTGACCAGAACGTCCTAGCCGTCTCATATGGGTCAGGCGCGTACACGATAGCCACTTGGCTTCACGTGGAGGACTCCATCCTGAAACGTCGTGGGAGGACTCCGACGGTGAGAAATTACCTGAGTCGGAGACGTGACCTGGACATCGTTGCCTATGATAAATTAATGAAGCTCAAGAATGGATCCATCCGACAGAAGCTTGCGGCGCCTCGGATTATTGGAGAGATCGAACTATACAATGGCAAAATGGTCACGTTCACGCTGTGCAAGGAGTGCGAACGTGTCTTCTACCCTGCCAGGGACCGGTGCCTCGAGTTCGATTGCAAGGGACCGGTAGAGCAGCATACAATCCCCAGGAACGCTCGACTACTCTCCGCGAAGAAGCTAACGTTACGAGACCGATTAGTCTCCAACTACGACATTCTGAAACTTGGCAAGGTACTAATTGTGGACGCAAAGATTGAGGAGTTGAAACCTGGAACGGAACTTGAGAGCGTTATTAGAAGAATAGACAGCGAAGGGAAATCGGGCCTAATCCTCTACGGTCCAGCATATCGCCCCTCATTCAGATCCAAAATCATAAGGAAAGAGGCGCAGACCGCCACCGTTCTAGCCAGTTAAGACCATACCAATGCTTGGCTAAGTAAGTTTGTGCAACGGATCAATCGAAGACCTGATGCTTCGCCCGTCATAGTTGAAGGATGACTGCTCATCGGAGCAGCACGCTGAAGCCCATCTCCCAGCACAGCACCAGTAGCGTCGGTGTTCGGTAATGTTCTGGTTTGTTCGGTAAAGTTCTGCTTCAGCCTAGACGTGCACGGTTCGTATGTGATTGTATGATCGGATATGATTCATCCCAGAACATAACCGAACATAACTGAACAAACCTGCTAATTCGTCGTGAACCAGGATGCCCAATTCGCCCAGTCTATGCCCATCTGGAGTATTCTGTGAGCTTGCTCACTTCAAGAGCTCCAAATTTGAATACGATTCGAAATTTTGATTGTGGACAGGTTATGAGCATATTGTGGGCAGTGAGTGACGTTGAATGAGCAATGTGAGCAGAATCCTACTTCGAATGAGCGGAAGGCAGCGGGCTGGAGGTGATGCATCGGAGGTTTTCAGAACCCTTTGATATGAGGAGGGTATCAGGTCGTTTAGAGGAGGGCATGAGTCTTCTGCGGCATAGCTGGATTCGTCGGACTCGATGACGAAGCTCTCCTCAAGGGCATGATACGAGTCATCAAACATCGAGGGCCCGATGACACAGGCTTCTACAGTGATAGCCAGGTCGGACTGGCAAACGCTCGACTAAGCATCATAGACATTGAAGGAGGTCACCAACCTCAACAGAACGAAGAGGGAACGGTGCACGTCACCTACAACGGTGAAATCTACAACTTCCAACCCATTCGAGCAGAACTTGAGAAAGCGGGACACAAGTTCTCCACGAAGTCTGATACTGAAGTCATCGTTCATGGTTACGAGCAGTTCGGGGACGCCTGCATTCAAAAATTGAACGGCATGTTCGCGATCGCCATCTGGGATTCCGATCGGAAGAAACTCCTTCTCGCGCGCGATAGGATGGGAATCAAACCGCTTTACTACACAATTCAGGAGGACCGGATTTTCTTCGCCTCAGAAATCAAAGCATTGCTGCAGGCGAATCTGAAGCGGAGCGTTGACCCTGACGCTCTCTACTCAATCCTAAATGTTGGTTACATTCCCGGAGAACGTACGCTAATCGCGGGAATCAAGAAACTTCCTCCTTCAAGCATCTTAACTTTCACAGAGGGTGAAGGAGAAGTTTCAGCGTATTGGCAGATTCCACCCCAATCTGATGCAGATCAAGAGAAAATCACGGGGGACCTGCGTGCAGCACTTCAAGCTAGCGTTCGGGACCAATTAGTCGCAGACGTTCCTGTGGGGTGCTTCCTCTCCGGAGGGCTCGACACAAGTGCCATAGTGGCATTTGCATCAAAGACTGTTACGCAACCTCTGAAAACCTTCTGCATGGGATTCGGCGAGGAGACCGACGAATTACAAGATGCCAAACTAATCGCTGAACATTTCGGCACAGACCACCACGAATTGATCGTTGACAGTTCACAAGGAATGAGACTTTACCCAAGAATGATATGGCACATGGAAGCTCCCAAATACAATCTCTACCCATGGTTCGTCTGCGAACTGGTTAAGAAACACGTAACCGTGTGCTTGAGCGGGAATGGAGGCGACGAAGTTTTCGGAGGATATGTCACACGATATCGACACGCACTTGACATTGAGAAGCTCACCCACAATCCTCTATCATCGGCCCTACGAGCCATGCATCCGCTCGAGTGCCTATCATCAGACGTGAAAATGCGAAATAGGTTCAGAGTACTAGAAGCCTTAGGAGACCAGACGCGCGAATATCTAATTCTAGCAGGGGCTATGCCGGAGCCACTCAACAAGAAGCTTTTCAAGAACACGAATTACGACCTACATGCGCTCCAAGAGTGCTATGTTCCCTTCTTTACTGCGGGTTCAAGTTTCCTTGACAACCTCATGAGGGCAGAGTTGCGAACGAAGCTTGTTGACGATCTTCTATCCGTAGACGACACAATGAGTATGGCACATTCACTCGAATTGAGGGTTCCACTAATCGACAACAGGATCGTGGATCTCATGACATCATTACCGTGGCAGATGAAATTCCGCGCAGACCAAGGAAAACTGCTCCTACGACAAGTCGTAAAGGATCTCATGCCGAAGAATAGCCTCCGGAAGCCAAAGTGGGGATTCAGCGTGGACGTCAATGCGTGGTATAAGGGAGAGGTTGGAGAGTTAGTTCACCAAGTCATCCCAGACTCAACCATAATCAACCGTTACTTCATGAAAACCGTAGTCCAGAAACTGATGGACCGGGCTGCGTCATCAATGGAACGCCGGTATCAAGTACTCCTGTGGCAACTCCTCGGCTTCCACTTCTGGCACAGAATATTCATTGACAGCGACCGACCTGAAACGGCCCAATTAGAGATCAACGCATTGGCGGCTTAGAGCATTGGATTACTGGGTTGCGGTCGTGGCAAGGAACGCGGCCCCGAATATTCTATCCACCTTAACCTCACTTCTCCACCAGACACTTCCTCCAGTCAGGATAGTTGTCGTAGATGATGGCTCCTCAGACAAGACTAGTGAGATCCTCACTGAAGTATCTTACAAGAATCCGATCATTCGCGTTCTAACTCTGCCGGATCGGGGTTACGACATCCGACGAGTTCCGTCGAACATTAACCTCGCGATAGCATCAACCAGCGACCTAAAGACAGAGTATCTCATGATTAGCGGCGACGACTGCACTTATCCACTTAACTACGTAGAATCGCTTATCAGCCTAATGAGCGAGAATACGAAGATTGCTGTCGCTAGCGGGCGTCCTAGTCAATCGGGACTGACTTCCCAGGAGCATTCACCCTCCGGGAGCGGCAGAATAGTGAAAGCATCATTCCTGAAAGATTTGGGTGGCAAGTTCCCGATCAGAGCAGGTTGGGAAGCTTGGCTTCTCTTCAAGGCCGCCCAGAAGGGATTTGAGACACAACTGTTCAGTGAATTCGTATACGCTCATGTCCGTCCTAGAGGGACAAGCCACCAGTTCACTTACTGGGGGGCGGCCATGTACACCCTAGGCTATCATCCCCTCTACGCTATGGGGCGAGTTGCGCGGAGTCTTATCAAACTAACTTCTTTGAATGCTCCTCTGGGGCTCCTCAGAGGTTACTTAGCGGCGGCGCTAGGGTCTTCTGACCCCTTCGTTGCTCCATTCGATCCTTCGTTGAGGAAATTCGTTTCCATCCAACAGCGTCGCGAAATCGGTCGCGTCACCGTTTCTGCACTCAGTCACGAAATTGGTTGACAAGAGGCATCTTCCAACCCAACCCGAAAGCTTTCTTGGTTATCTTAATGACGGGTGCCGCTTGACGCCGCTTATACTCTGCTCCGCGAATTCTGCGAATACTATCATCCACAACCTCCCTGGGGTAGCCTTTCTGAATCAGCTCTCCCTTCGTTAATCTGTTTTCGATCGCGTCGTCGACAAGTGGCGAGACGATTGAATAATCGAATGGATCAAACTGGTCTGGACGAAGTTCTGCGGACGGGATCTTACTGAAGCAGTTTTCTGGTATAACTTGGCGACCAGCCCATTTGTTGTAGTATCTCGAGAGGGCGTAGACTTCTGTTTTGCTTACGTCTCCGATAACCTCTAGTCCACCGCTCATGTCTCCGTAGAGCGTGGCGTAGCCGAGTGCTAGCTCAGTTTTGTTCCCTGTGGAGAGCACTAGGTCGCCGAACTTGTTGGAGAGCGTCATCAGGATGTTTCCGCGGATTCGCGCCTGCAAGTTCTCCTCTGCAACGTCACGTGGCTTCCCTTTGAAGTACGGTTTTAGTTCCGCTTCAAATGTTTCGAAAACGCGTTCTATAGGTATCGTTATGTACTCTATGCCCAGGTTTTCCGCAAGCTTGCTCGCGTCACTCTTACTGTGATCACTTGAGAATCGTGACGGCATCGAGACACCTGTCACGTTCTCCTTGCCGAGTGCTGTAGCGGCGATAACTGCCACGAGCGACGAGTCTATGCCTCCGCTCAACCCGATGAACGCGCGATTGAATCCTGTCTTCCTGAAGTAGTCTCGGACGCCTAGGACAATCGCATTGAACATCTCTGCCTCCCTATTGTAGAGGGGCTCAGCCACCTCTTTCAGGCCAGTTCCATTCGTGTCTACGTCTACAATGACGAGGTCCTCTTCAAACTGCTTTCCAATTCCGATTATTCGACCCTTACGATCGACTGCCAGGCTTTGTCCGTCAAAAACCAGTTCGTCTTGGCCGCCGACCAGATTCACGTAGAAGACTGCAACGCCTAGCCTCGTCGCTTTACGTTTGAGGATTCGGAGCCGAACCTTGCGTATATCGTCATGAAATGGTGAAGCATTCAGGTTTACGATGATCTTCGCGCCCTGCTCGCCAAGATGGTCTACGACTTTAACGGAGTAGCCTACCTCTTCATCCCAAATGTCCTCACAGATAGAGGCACCAATCTCCAAGGGTTCTCCGTTCGCCTCTATGGACACTGGTTCATTCGCGATGGCTGGTGTAAAGTAGCGGTGTTCGTCAAACACGTCGTACGTCGGAAGTAGGCTCTTGTGAACTACGTGTTCAACTCTTCCTTCCCTGATGATTGCCGCTGCATTATAGAGGTTGTACTCATCATAATCAACGAAACCCACCACGGCAGTAATGCCCGGTAGTTGAGCGGCCACATCAAGAACGCAGCCTTTGTTGAGTCTGACGAAATTTTCTTGGGCTGGCCGCCTGTTTCCTGATGGAGGTCTCATCTCTCGTGGTGGTAAGAGATCAAGAGGAGGATAACCTGTTATGGCCATTTCGGGAAAAGCAACGATATCGGCGCCAGCGCTTATTGCTTTCTTTCCAAACTCAATGATCTTCTGCGAATTTCCAGTTAGGTCACCAACTGTGGCGTTTATCTGCGCCATCGCGACGCGCGGCAATTAAGATCGACATGGCTAGGTTTGTCGATCAACAAAAGCCTTTGGTGTTGCTGCTTTGATTATCCCAACATACCCAACAAAAGTCCACGCCCATAGATACAGTAAGAATAGCAGAAGACCAATGCTGAATCTGCGTGTTTCTTCAGTGAAAATCAACCAATTACGCAAATTATTCTTGAGCGTTTTTGATAGTTCTCTCGCGCCCTCTTTTCCGCCGCGAATTCTAAGACTCTGTCCGCACCGAAGGAAAGCTCCAGGATGTTCGTCAACTATGTTCTTATCGTGATACACTAGCCGCTTCCGTACCGTAACAACTCGCATTCCGATTCTGCTTAAGTAGCGACCGAAAATTGTGTCTTCGCCTGCGTGCACGTTCTGGAGTAGTTCGTCGCAGGACAGAATCAGTCTTCTTCGAACAAGCGTATTGCTGAAGGCTACACTTCCAAATCGCTTTGTGTGTTATGTAATCTTCATAGATTCGCAGGTGATCTTTCGGCGAATCACCGATCGCTAAAATCATTCCAACATCAGGTTCTTCCGTGTATCGGGAGAGCTCTGACCACCATGAAGGGTAGACGTAGACGTCAGAATCGATGATTGCTATCCATTCGGTGCTACCTTCTTAAGCTTGAGAATAACGAACACTCCCAAGCAATCCTTTGTTCAAAATTACATGTGCACCTAGGGATCTGGCAATTGCCACAGTATCATCGGTGGACCCACCGTCGACGACTACAAGACGGCTGACTGGAATGCTTTCTCGGATTGCCTTGATGCACCTAGCTATCGTCTTCGCACTGTTCTTCGTTGCTATGGACGTTTCTACGCTCATTTCCTCTCGACGTAGTTACTCACTTCTTTCGATCCGAATTTCTCGTTAAGAGCGTTGAAGACGGATTTGGCGAATTCCTTCGGATCTCTTTCCTTGGGAATATCGGTGATTTCTTTACCGTTAAAGGTGACTGCGAGCCCGCAAAGTAATGCTTCAGAGAGCATTCGGGGCAAACCGTCTTCTGTTGTCATTCGAATTAGTCTTCGATGTCGCCTGTAGAAGGCTGGCATTTGACTCCTCTCGACAGAAGCGACTACGTCAACGTTGGGTAGGTTCACTTTGTAATCCGCAGGATGAGTGATGCTGCCTAGGATGGTTATCTTCTCGTCTGGATGTTGTCGCGCGTACTCCGTAATCCATTGAAGTCGATAAATCTCAGCATTCCGGTCTCCACCTGGGCAATAGTATAGGATATCACGAACCGGAGTAATCTTACGGATTGTCGGCGATTGAAATTCACTTGAGGCTATTGGAAATGGAAGCACGAAACCTTTTCTTCGAATAAACTCGGCCAGATGAGGAGAAACATACAACACCAAGTCCGTGCAATGCAAAACCATCTTCCAGTATACCCGTCTCCAAATCGACCGTTCCCTCGCGTACCAGTACGCGTCGCTTCCGACAAAATGGATGATCGTCTTCTTCCGCAGCATTTTTCCTATGATGATGTATCGACTGCTCGTTTGTAAGTAGATGCCGTACACGAGACCAAACTGGTGGATATAGAAAGGGTTTGGAAAGCGTATTTTGTCCGTCCACTGCGCGTTGAATCCATTAGCGTTGAGAACTTCAGCTACCATGTCTGCGTTAGGCGATCCAGCTCCTACAATCAGAATACTTGAGGGATTAGTCATAGGTCGATCCTCGAATCGTTCTGCCCTTTGATTTCTTCATCGAGCAAGATTGTAGGGCACATGTATAATAGATTCTACTTATGAATGAGAAACGGTTGGGATGGAAGATGAGGCAGAAATTAGTCACTCGATTTTGGTACTATTTCAGAATCGGTTATAGCACATACCTGACCTTCATATTGGGATTAGTGACTACGCTAATCACTGTGTATTATCTAGCGATCAAGAATCTTCCCTTCTTGTTGAAATTGTTTCCTAGTTTTTGGATGTTCTCGTTTCTTGGCATCGTTATCGGTGCGCCTTTGTCTGTGGCTATAGGATGGTTGCATCTGAAGAGAACGCATGCGTACACTTCGGAGGCAGATATTACCGTTGAATCAAACCCGTATTCATGGAAACTGACTCCTGGCAAAGAGGCAGAAGCGTTCGCCCCAAGCTATCTCGAAACCTTGAGGTTGGTCAGTAAACTTCTAAAGTCGCAGAATCTGCTCAGTGAAGAGGACGAGTCACGTATTAATGATGTTGAAGGAAAGTTACAGGCTCTGATTGAAGGAAAAATGGTCGGGAATCCACGAAGGAAGATCTAAACTAGCGTGCTTCTGCTATCAGAATATCTTCAACCTGCCTGGCCACGGTATTCCATCCGAACTTCTCTTTCACCCAACTTCGCCCCTTATCCCCTAAGGTCTTGTTGAGCCCTGAATCTGTAACCGTGAGCCTGATCTTATTCACCCAATCTTCAACATCATCGTTCTCTATGGTCCAGCCAGTCTCATTCTCGAGAATTATTTCTGGGACGCCCCCAATTCGACTAGCAATCACCGGCTTGCCCATGAGTTACGCCTCAAGAACCGTCGTGGGACAATAATCTAAGGCGGAGGTCCACTAACTAAGCTCCTTGGGCCCCAAAATCTGTGAACGAGGAAGGTGAATTTCGCATCACGAATATAGAAACGAAACTGTAAAGTCTAATTGAAGGAAAGATGGTCGGACTACGAAGAAACCCCTGCAGCACTCTTGCGTTTCTAACATCAGAGGATTTTCAACATACAGCTGTAGTGTCTGATCTCGGCAAGAATCTCTTTTGGCGAGTTTGAGGAATCAATTCTTGGTACATAACGTAGCCTTTGGCCAGATAACCCCACAGACAGAGAACGTACACCAAGAGTCGCGGATCATAATTCTTAATATTGCTACTGTACTCGTACCAATCTCGCACAGTACTGGCGAATGTCTGAAATAGCCGTCTGTGGTTTCGTGTGATTCCGATGCTTTGGCCAGATCGGAAGAATGCTGACGTCAATTCTCCTTGCTTATGATCATGAAAACACAGTGGGTTGGGGTCTTTCACAGTTATGACTTGCTTTCCCATCTCTCTAACGTGTCTCGCAAACACGCTGTCTTCACCTGCGTGAACGTTACGCAGCAATTGCTTGCACGAAAGAAGTAGGTGGCGTTTGACCAGTGTATTGCTGAAAGCCTCCGCACCATATTTTTTTGTTTTGTACTCGAAGTATTTTTCGTAGAACTGAGGTCTGCTTGGTTTCATCTTGTCGCCTTCGCCAGTTCCCACGATCATGCCGACTTCCTCTTTCATGTGGATACTGACTCTTGGCCACCAGCTGGGGTAGACGTAGATGTCGGAGTCTACGAATGCGATCCAATCGGTACAACATTCCATTCCTTGCCTGTATCTTACTTTGCCTAGTAGTCCTCCTTCGGTGACCACGCGTGCGTTGTATCTTCGGGCAATATCGACCGTCCTGTCTGTTGATCCACCGTCCACGACAATGAGGTGCCTTAGGGGGATATTTTCAGTTATTGACTTCAGACACCGGTCCAACGTTCTCTCATTATTCTTGGTGGCTACTGTTACGTCTATCCTCCTCAATGTACCCTCGCCGAAACTATGATGACGGGCGACATATTTCTGTTTCCGCTAATTGTTGTGTGTTCTCGTTTCGTAGGTTCACATAAGTGTTTGATGTGACACTGGATTTCAAACTTCGTTGCTTCAAAATTCATTTCAGGCGAATCTCTGTTTGCTGTCCAAATGTGGGTTTATTACGGATGAAAATGCCAACCTGTAGTATGAACATGGCAAGACCTCTCATGTAGATTATTGCTGCCCTCGAATTGTTTCTAGTTATGAGTCGACCGATTATGTTCCTGAAACATATCCCAATGAGTAGCGTCCGCCAGAACATCGTTGTTTGCGTGTTCCTCATTGTGCGAATCAGGGAATTCCTCACAATTATTGACGCCATCCTATCATTTTGCTTCGGTGAGGTAACCGTCCCTCGAAGCTCATGGTGTACAAGTGCATTAGGGCAGGTATAGGCGGAGAAGCCAAGCATCGACATTCTCTCCGCCAAATCGGTGGTCTCCTCTCCAAAAAAGAAATGGGGGTCGAACAGGAATGTATGTGATAGTAATTCTCGCCTAAACATGAATGCGGATCCGTCAAATGCCCTGATCAGTTGTGGCGTATCATATTGCCCAATATCCTCCTCCAGAAACCCGATGTTCATATAGATATCCTCCATCTCGCGCACTCTTTTCATTCCAACTGAGTTGATCACTTTGCTGTCGCGAATCATTATTTTTGGGACAAGAACCATGACGTCTTTCTTGAGGTGACGGAATTGGGAGACCAATATCTCGATCGTGTCTTCTTCCAACCTGGTGTCAGGATTCAAAATGAACACGAAATCTCCGCGAGCATGATTCACACCTTTGACGTTCCCGCCTGGATATCCATCATTTTTGTTGGGAAGATACATGAAGCGATCATCGCCTTCTCGTTGAAGTGACTCAACATACTGTTGGATCAGGCTGTTTCTTGAGTTGTCTACGATTATTACTTCGAAATTACGAAATGTCTGTTTCTGGAGACTCGAGGCGAGACGCCTAACATGGTGTACACTATTGAACGTCACGCACACTACACTAGCAGTAATTTTCATTGATGCCGTCACAGATATCAGGGAGCGCGATTTTAAGAGTACCTGGTTGAAAGTGTCTTCATACTGACTGTCTCTTCAAATCACTTGTCATTGATGATTAGGTTGACTAGAATCCTATTCTTGGTTGGTCCCATCAAACGGTCGGCTTACGAAAGAATGGCCGAGCAATTCTCTCCAAGGATAGTGTACGAATTCCTCACTCCAACTTATCCGAGCACTCATCCAACTCGAACCGACGCTGCTCGGCTTATCAGTGATAAAGTATTTGGAGACAAAGCGCTCCGTGGAAGAATCGAAGATTTCGAGCCGGACGTGGTTTTTACAGACACCATGTTGTATGGAGCTCATGCTAAGCTGCAGGCATGCTTGGCTGGCAGATCGACACCTCTAGTTCTACATCTACACGGCGATTGGTGGCAGGAGTACTGGTCATGGTTTTCAAGAACGACGTGGAGGGGTCGTTTTCAATCATCCCAACAATACGCATACAATTGGGTCTCCCTCTGTCTAGCGAGAAAAGTGCTGCCGGTTTGTAGGTGGCTCGAGAATGTTACTCACCATTATCTGCCCACGGCGGAAACTGAAGTTGTCTACATGGGTGTCGACCCTAACGAATTCTATCCAGACCACAAATATCGACTCAAGCGGCCGGCTGTGGCGATCATTCAGAATCATAATGTGTTTCCAAAAGCCCAAGCATTGATGAATTTTGAAACAATCGTCCGCAAGTTGCCCAACGTTCATTTCTATATCACGGAGGGTCAGTCAACTCGTCAGCAATTTCTTGGAGCAGTTAAGGAAACATTCTCGTCCTGTCAAAATGTGCATTTTCTTGGCGGTATTCATAATCCAGCGTCGGTAAGGGGGCTGCTAGGCTCTGTCGACTGTTACGTATTAGTTACAAATTTGGACTGTTGTCCAGTTACCGTTCTCGAAGCTTCGCTGATGCGCCTCCCAGTAATCGCAAGCAGGGTTTGTGGGGTTCCAGAAACTATTCTCAACAAAAAGACCGGATGGACTGTCAATAATGATTCGACCGAGGAGTGGGTGGATCGCATTAATCAAATCATTGCGGATCCCAAGCTGGGAAACCGGGTTGGTGAAGAGGGCAGAACTTGGGTTCTCCAGAAGTTTGCGTGGAAGACTATCGCATGTCAGGTTGAGAATTTGCTCATTGTAGAGTCACAATCTTGACACAAGAACCGGTTCGTATCTTAGAATTCCGACGACTTTGAATTAGAGTTTGTTCTTTTCTTTTCTATATCATGTGGTCTTAAGCTGCGACCAAAAATTAATTCAACCAACCTTGCAAACCATTAAAATCCAGTAGCGGATTAATTCAACCAGTTGCTGTCTCCTGCAACGAAGTACTTGATTCCAGTGCCGTTCCAGTCTACGTGCTTCCATGTTTCTTCGAGGTTGTCGATTATTAGTTTGCATTTCTTTAGGTGACTCTTCAATTTTGTTTCTGGTATTGCTTTGTAAAGCCTATGCCCCGCCACGATTAGGATACAATCAAATTCCAATAATCCATCAGGGAATGAGAAAGTATCCGCTTCAGTTATTCTTCTAATCTCATCATTTGTGTAATATGGGTCGTTTATTTTGACTTTGACGTTGCGTTCGCGAAGGCGCTTCGCTAATCCTAAGGTTGGACTTAGAATATGGACTCTCAAGTCGCCTTTGTACGATAACCCTAGAATCCCCACGCTTTTCATTCCCGAAGCTGCGACTCTATCAGCGATAATTCGAGGCAGCGTTGAATCAGTTGAAATTGTCTCTTTAAGAATTGTAAGGTATTCTGGCTTTTCAGCTCCTTCAAGAACGTACTTCGAACTTAACGGGATACAGTTATGCACTAGCCACCCTGAAGTTGTGAAGAAATTATGGGTTTTTTCAACCTCGAGCGAGTACACAAGTTCGCTACCATTTGAGGTGATCCGTTTTAGCTTCGGTCTAAGTATGCTATGCGTACCGCGCGATTTCTTGTTATTCGAGGAATTCGAGTAGTCGCGAGCTTTAGCAAGCTTGTCACCGATAAAGACGGACTCTGCGAACTTCCTTGCCTGTTTGCCTGCAATTCTTACTAGGGGCGGGTTCCTGCTCCTGTTCAATGTAGGTTTGAGACCAAAGGAACGTGCAAGGAAAACCACCTGTTCTTGCATAACCTTACTTTTAGTGTAGAACTCTATTGTTCCTGCACGGCTGAAATGTCCGTCTCCGTTAAGCAGTCCAGATAGGAGGGCTTTTCTAACGTCTTTGTTATGCCAGAAAATCAAAAACTCAGGAAGTTTAGAGTACGTCGATCCTCCTCCAGTCATCTCTCGAATGAAATCGCCCCAGATCTTGCTTGATACGCGAATGTGGTGTGCTTTTGAAAGCTTGTCATCGTATTCTATGTAATCTATTCCGTACGAATACAGTGTCTGCTTTGCTTCTTGAATTAACTCCTTTTCTGATCTGTTGAATGACAAGTATGTCCTGAGTGTTCCGCTGTCTGATGTGACACATCCTTCGGCTGCATAAAGTCCTAGGAGAAACGAAAGTTTCGAGTCCACCTTGATAAATCGCGGGATAGTCTGGTACGACCTGCCCATGCCGGTTGATAATCGCTGACTGCCCGTTCCAAGTCTAATTTTTGCATCTGCTGTTTCGGCGAAGTGCTGCAGATCGATCACGTGTCCTCTGCGGCTGCGTCCCTTCCTGACGTAAGGTGGATAGTTAACAGATGGCTTGAAGTACGGCAAGTCGCTAATGAACGGCATCTCTTCCCCGCATCTCAGGTCACTAGCACGTCGTTTCCAGAGTCTCTTCGACTTTTTCACGTACATAATGTGGTTTGGTGTTGCCACCAAGTCATGGTTACCCACCGTTGTGAACTTCATGGTAGGCGCAGGGCGTCTTGACATAGCTGTTACTTTTCTGAAAGTGCTGCGTCTTTCGTTTGGATGGTGGGAAAGGACTTTGACGATGCCTGTGCGTGACAACTTCACGTTATCGTACAGTTGTGCTATGGGAAGGAACTGAATCTTATTCTCGGTTGCGGCAACAACATATTCATCTCCTCCCAGACAATATCCGCCACTTCCGAAACTCGGATGAAAAGTTCCGACGTTCCATTTGGTTCCCACTAATCTCAGAACTTCTGTCATGTTCAGATGGGGGTATGCTAGGGTGAGTTGGTTTGCGAGTGTAATCTCAGAATGTCGAAATGCGTTTTCTACGCTCTTGACTATTTCGGCGTGTCTATGGTCAGGTGCTGGGATCAACTTGTTGCATACTATGCTGAGAACTTCGATCATGTGTTGGGTTGTGTCGGGAGTGGATCCGCCGACGATTCTCGGGAGCGACTTCAGGTTCTTTTCTGGGCTAATGAACCAGTCTCTTCGGGGAGCTACTCCTACCAGGATGTCTCTGCCAACCTCAAGTCCGTTCTTGTTGAATATGGGAATTACCAAATTATCAGTCTTGTTTGGAGTTAAGGTTGATTCTATTATGACCAGAGGAGGTTTTTCAGGTTTTTCGACATTAGTAGCAATTTTCGTGATCACATCTTCCAGCGCTCCATCCCAAGGCTTATCCGCCTTCTCCGTTGGGATAGCAATCATGTGCACTGCGAATTCTGGCTGAAGTACAGATTTCCAATCAGTAGTGGCTTTCATCGTTCCCGATGTGACTAGGTATTTGGTGTCAAATCCGAGCCAGTACTCCATATTTGGAACAGGCATTTTTCCATTGTTTATGGACTCCACGATTGATTCGGATACGTCGGTGCCGACGCATCTAACTCCCTCAGCGGCAAAGTTCGCAATCGTCGAGAATCCTATGTATCCTGTTCCCCAGACTGCAAGCTTGCTTCGTCCCGCCAATAGTTCCTTCCGTAGTGACAGCAATAGTAGCTCCTGAGCCGCAGGTCTAACCTGAACCTGCAAATAACTTAATCCATTTTCTACGAGCCTAGTGATTCGATCAACTGTGTTAAGCCAGTTTTCAGATCGACGTTAGGGGCGAAGCGCAGGCGGGATCTAGTTCTCATCATATCCGCGCAGCTGTCTCTTATGTCCCCTGCTCTTTGCTTCCTGAGAATGGGTTGGATTTCCGGTCGGCGGGTCACTTGACGGAGTAATTCAAAGAGGTGTTTCACTGTCGTAGCTTTTCCTGTTCCAACGTTGAAAGCCTCTCCATATCCTGTTTCGTTCTCCAGTGCTTTCACATTTGCCTTCGCAACGTCAGATACGTGCACGAAATCACGTGTCTGATACCCATCTCCGTAGATTATGGGTCTACGATGGTCAACTAACGCGCGAGTGAAGATTGCTATTACTCCGCTGTACGGGTTTGAGCTTTGTCGCTGTCCGTACACGTTGAAGTACCTCAACGATATTGTTGGGATGCCATAAGCGCGGTAAAATGCTCCGCAATATTTCTCGGCAGCTAATTTCGAGGCACCGTAAGGTGTAATCGGATTCGTGGGTAGTTCTTCGCTTACATATCGGGATTTAGCGTCGCCGTAAACCGAAGATGAGGACGCAAATACGACTTTTTGTATCTTCTCTTTCACCGCAGCTCTCAAGACGTTAAGTGTTCCATCAACATTCGTCGAATTGGTTGTTTCAGGATATTTCATTGAAACAAACGGGCTTATTTGAGCCGCGAGATGGATAATGCCATCAACCTTTCTGCTTAGTGTCCGCACTTTTTTGTAATTAGATATACTGCCGCGAACGAAATGGAGTTGACGGTTATGTCTGTAGAGTAAAAGATTTCGCAAGCTGCCTGAAGATAAATCGTCGAGAACCCATGTTTCAACACCCGATGCGAGTAGGGCATCCACTGTATGACTGCCTATGAATCCTGCCCCGCCGGTGACGAGCGCGTTGTCGTATTGCATGTCATTTGAGCTTGCACACATTCATAGATAAACACGAGCTGGCTGGCTATACGGTGTCCATCAAGGTTGCGAAAGATTCCGGAATGGTATGAAAAGGTGCCCGATCTATCGGGCTTTTTTTGAGCCTCGTAGATTGGCTGTGATCGGAATATTCTCGTTGATCTCACCGAGTGCAACCAATCGCCTGGGGGCTTCACGTCACCAGTTCTGGCTTGGTACATTCAACGACCAGAGTTTCCATATCGTTGAATTTCCTTGGTACCATTCGACCGTGCCCCTCTACGCCTTTAAGCTGCTCATCATCAGACTCTCCAGGACCGTAGCTAATGATATCGCTAAAACCATTTTTCACTAACAGCATCTTCAGTGTCTTGAAATCATAGATGAACTTGTGTGCTGGTGTAAAGCCTCGCATTAAATAGTTGATCACAACCGAGTCCAGTTCGACATCAAAGTCGTGCAGTTGATTAAACATCCATGAGATATACTCTTGACGAGCATCGTTTTTGACTTCACCGTAGAGTTCGATTACAAATCGAAGATCGGGAGTGGCTGCACGAAATTTTCCGCCTGGCCGAAGGATACGGTATACTTCTCGAACAAATTGTGCCGCTTTCTGGTATTCTATATGTTCAATCATGTGCTCGCAAAATACATAGTTGAACGTGCTGTTGGCGAAAGGTAAGCGACGCGTTGCGTCAAGAAATATGATTCTCGGAGTAGGGTTCACATCCGTGTTCAACCAGTCGTCCAGTAAATTTGCGCCACATCCAATCTGGAGCTTTCGTACCTGGTGAGACTCCATATATGCCTTCAATTTGCCGGTGACTGTACGCGTAACGCGCTCTTTTAACCAGCCTGACTGCTGCCCTGAATTCTTCAGAGGAGAGGGTTTTTCTTTCGAGATTCCTCAAGTAGGAGAGATATTTGTGCAGTTTTTCCTTTGCGGCCAAAATTCCACCCGACACTTGAGAACCATCTGAGAACATGCAGATAAAATGACTTACGGGTCCGCACTTTACTGATGCAAGCTTCTCAATGGGACTCAATGCAATGATTTCTACAGCAAGGTGAATGAAAGCAGAGACTCTGTGATGAGCATAGTGAATCTTTGTAGTTCTTGAAATGATTGACCAACCAGTTTGTTACAGACCGTAACGCCGCGACGTCGTAAGTATCCTCACCCACGCAACCGGACGAACTCCCCCCTCAAGCTTGTTGTGGAGAAGTACAAGAAACTACGACGACCATTTCAATCGAAAAGTCACTTACAGATCATCGCGCTCTCGACAGTTCGGGCCTGATGGATACGCACGCACCTTAGTCGCCGATACTGAAGACATTATGATCGTCAAACGAGCGAGTTCGTATAATGCATTGAGCGCGCTCGCCACCTTACTTCTTTCGCATCGCATGACAGAAAAATACTGACAAAATGTGAGAGTAAACCCAGAGAGGTACAGAGAACGCTGTGAATACAGTCCGAACGAATCATTTCATAGATAAATACGGCATCTATACATCCATTTAGTCGTTACCGAAAACCTGTCTTTACGAAAAACTTTCAGAGTGAGAGAGGAAAAAGGTGGTGTCAAACGGTCTTAGTCAGCGTTGTAGTTGTCTCATATAATGACGTTCACCATCTGAGACGACTCATTCCGAGCCTCAGGAAACAGAAGTTTCGTGACATGGAGATTATTGTTGTTGACAACGGCAGAAATCATGAAGTTCGAGAGTATGTTCTATCCCTCAGAACCAAGAGCAAACAGCGGTATGTGTACGTGCCAAACGATAATGAAGGTTATCCAGGCGGAAACGTGAGAGGCGTCCAACACGCTACTGGTGATTGTGTTCTGATAATTAATCCTCATACAGTTCTTGAAAGGGATGCAATCAAGTTCGTAACAGAGCTAGGCAAATTCATAACACCTTCACCCGAACCTCAGAATTATTAGAACGCAGATAAACATCGATTGGGGGCCAGCTAGAATTGTCGCGCTGCCAATCGCGGCTGTCATGTTTGGGAAGCTTCTTCTATTCGTAATACGTAATTCCCTTTAGGTGTCTTAGTACGTCCACAGACTTGGAAGGTCAGATTCACACCATCGAGGAGTATGTAAGAGACCTACGAAGATATTTTGACGCTCGAATGCAGCAGTTAGAATCTGATATTGATCGACGTGAACGTCGACAACATGTGGTTACAGGAATTGCAATCTTCGTAGGCATAATTATCGGAGTAGTGATAGTCTTCCTGTGGAAGTAAGAAAGAAATTCACGAGATTTGCTCGACGAATTCTTAATCACCTATTGGATGCGTCGGGTAGAGGGCCAATAAGCTACGTGCTTCGGCATCAGTTGCCATCATATTTCAGACGCTCGCGCCGAGAAAGTGATGATTCTGACTATAGTGAATATCTTTCAATATGTGGGTTCGTCAAGGACGAGCGTTATCTTTTGGAGTGGGTTGAATACCACCGACTGGTGGGTGTACAAAAAATATACCTTTACGACGACAGTGTTATCCCCGCCCAGTCTATCCTATCCCGTCAGATACAGGAGGGATTCGTAGAAGTAGTCCTCGCTAGAACTGGAATATCACAGGAGAATGCATATGCGCATTTTCTGAAGAACTTAGCCCATCATTCGCGATGGGTTGCGTTCATAGACGCGGACGAATTTCTTGTGCCCATTACCTCTGATGATGTTAAGACTATTCTAAGAGACTATGAATCCTACGGCGGCTTGGCCGTTAGTTGGCTAACTTTCGGGTCCTCTCATTATATTACTCGACCTACAGGCTTAGAAACAGTAAACTACCTACGACGCTCCAAAAGCAATTACGACTTGAACAAACACGTCAAAGTGATTGTACAAACTGCTCATACCGTTGCCCCAGCGGGTAACCCGCACGCGTTCGTGTATCGATTCAAGTATTATTGTGTAAACGAAAAAAAGCGACTGGTTTTGGGTCCGTATTCTGAGAACTCACACGATTTGATCCAATTGAACCACTATTACCTGCGATCGTATTCCGACTTCAAAGAGAAGATCTTACGAGGGCTCACGGGTGTGAATCGATGGGATTTTCGTGGATGGCCCATAGAGCGTTTCTTCAAAGTGGATATTCATTCAAACGATGTGTACGATGCTCGAATTCTTCGTTTCGTACCTCGTCTAAATGAAAGGTTGGATCAGTTACACTAGATAAAGCGTTATCCTCAGTCAGATTTTGAATGCGGGATACAGGGTTGAGAAATGCTTACCAGCGGAACGCTAATTCATTTCTCATCGCTGTTATCGTACTTGTAAACTGCTAAGACCCTGTATACTCAATCCGCGCGGCGCTGACCGTAAACTCTCTCCTCTGCGAGCAATCTTAAATTCAGATAGTGGTCGATCAGGTTGGAGATCTCTACAGAATGGGCCTCTCCATTTTAGTTCGCAACAGGAATGCTTTCCTAGCATTCATCTCATATATGTTTCAACAGACTACGTCTTCGATGGCAAACTCGGCAACTATAATGAAGAGGATCAGCCTAATCCAATAAACACGTACGGCCTCTCGAAATTAAGAGGAGAGGAAGCTACACGCAATGCTTCAGAAAAGTTCTGTATAGCGAGAACCAGTGTAGTGTACGGTTGGGGGCGCAAGTCCCGCCCGAACTTCGGTTCTTGGGTTTATACCGAATTAGAAGCAGGACGACCCACCAGAGTTGTGAAAGATCAATACTGTTCACCCACGTTGGACTCACAGCTCGCTAGAATGCTACTGGAGGTCGCAGAGAGACGTACCCCTGGAACAATTCACTTGGCGGGCGCATCTAAGCTGAGCCGATACGAATCGGCGTATGGAGTATTCTCGATGACTCTGACCTCTAGATTGGGGAAAGTTGAACCAACAAGGGATAAGACTCTCTCCTTTCGAGGGTGGGGGTCATTCGATACCAGGAGCAGGTTCGACTTTTCGTGGTAACCTTGTTTTGCGTAATCTTGAAGGGAAACGTACCACGAAAGATACCGCAGACTAATGCCTAAACTTTTCTGCAGTTCCTCATTCGAATAGCTCTCGTGTGCAGTAGTACAGGTGACCCTACCGACCTTCTTCAATTCGCCGACGTCTCGACTTCTGGGCGCAAATCCGATATTCTGCAACAGTATGTTAAATCGGATGTCCCCTATCTCCTGAAAGCGTCTTCGCCTTTGTCTCACCATCGCCGCGACAAACTTACCGACCGCATATTCTGGGATGTGAATCATTAGACGCTTCAGGTTAGTGAAATAAGAAAAAGCATGTTGCATATCATATAGATAGTTCTGATTGTCAAATTTAGAAAATCGGAGTAGGTTCGGTTCACCCGGTGCAGTGCACATTATGACCTCTGCGCCAAGGGTTTTTCTGATTTTGAAAGTCTCATTGTAAAGCGACGTAATAGAAATCAGCCCCCCGTTCACATTGTCGTATCCCGGCGTAAGAAACATTATCAGCCTCTGCACGTCAGGAGAATAGTCCACATTCAGCAATTCTCTCTGACGCATCCTAGTCCGATAACTATTGATGTCAAGCTTGATTCTCTCACTTAGCAGAGAAGCTCTCCTCGCAACCCGCGCAACTACGTTCGGATGATTGGTCGTTTGTGTCAATCTACGCGCCATATTGGGCGTCACGCCTCTTTCTTCGATTTTTCAAATGCGTGATCTCGTTTCCATCACTGCTCAGGAAGACTACTGAAGTTTGATTCTATCCAAGTCATTTCATGTTATTCGAGAGGCGAAGGTTTACGGAATTCTTAAAATCATCGCATTTGTCATCACGGCATATGAGAATAGGATGGCCAGTTGAAAGAATCGAGTAAATCGAGCGTCAGTTAATGCTCCCAGCCATTGGCTCAATGTTATTGTTCCTGCAGCGGCTAAAGTTAGAATGGTTGGAAACATTATGAAGGATATGCGGTAGTCGACAACTGGTACGATCAGCAATAGGAATCCTGAGAAGCCAAGCAACATAGCCAAATGCATTTTCAGAATCACTCCACTCGGTCTAGGCTTAATAAGTGCCAGGATGCCGATCGAGGTGAGGACGATAACAGGTATCGTGAAGGCGACTCGGATACTGTATAGCCAGAAGGCCGCTTTACCTAACATTGAGAAATGTTGATTGACATTGGCGTAACTAAGCTGTACTGAAGCCAATGTAAGGTAACTCACACTTACGAAGTGTGACCACAAAAGTACGAGAACGCCAGACACTCCGATAGCGATCAGCGGTTTCCACAACAGTCGCCTTGAGACGAGGATCCAGCATAATAAGATAAAAAAACAAGAGAGAACAGTCTCCTTGGTTAACAAGCCAATCACGAATAGTAAGGTGAAGAGGCATAACCTACCGATTGATACGTCATTAAGGTTCCAGATGAACATCATGCAGATGATGAGTAGAATGAAAAAGTATGATGGCGTGTCGGTAAGAACGCCAGCACCATACTGTAACATTGGCACTGAGCACGTGAAGAAACATGCAGAAATGAACGATCCAAACGCATCTAGGCGCATATGAAGAGAAAAATAATAGAACAGAAGAGTACAAGCAACCCAGAAGCCCACATTCACCAAGCCGAAAGCAACCTTCAATGAAGTAAATTCCGTTAATCCAACTGCAAGTAGCGGAACTATCGGACGGAGAAGACGAAAATCACCGAGGAAAATTCCGCGCTGAATATTCTGACCAATCGCTAAGTAGTCAGCTGAATCAGGAAAAAGTTTGTCGAAGTGGGTCAGACTCTCCAGTAAACTAATGATGATTACGGCTGGGACGCAGTAATAGTGCAGGGGTTTTTTCTGCAAACCAATTCACATTAGTCAGCATAGTCGTTGACTTATCCTACAATAAAAGCTCTCGATCCAACGCATTGGCACGCGGTCTCAAGAATTTAGGTGTCATGCAATTTTAGGGTGACATAAATAGAGAAACTCATTCTTAGTTTTGGTTACATGTTCCGTAGAATAATGAGGAAGCGATGCGCAGCCAGATACTATCCTTATCGTTGCCATCAACGCAATGAAGGCTAAACAATGCTCGAGATCCAGAATTGGGTGAGGGGGCATCAAATGAGTTCCATGAGCTCCGTGAGGCAGTTCTCCTTTCAACTTTCTGTCTCCTGAGCGAACATACGTAAGGCATCTTTGATGGTAACTGGCTTATTTGACAATAGTTTCTGGGCTTTCTCCACGTTTAATGAAGAATCTAACGGTCTCTCTGCTACCCATGATGATGATTTCGCATTCGTTGGAATGATTAGTTTCTTATCCAGATGGAATTCGTCAGCCATTTCTAAAGCAAATTGATATCTGCTCAGCCTAGATGCGCCTGCCAAGTGTATCGTTCCAGCTAATTGTTTCTCTGCAACTTCCAGAAGCATCACTGCGAGTTGTGAGTCCAACGTGGGTGAACAGTATTGATCTTTCACAACTCTGGTGGGTCGGCCTGCCTTTAACTCTGAGTATGTCCAGGATCCAAAGTTCGGACGGGATCTGCGACCCCATCCATAAACGACACTTGTTCTCGCGACACAAAACGTCGCCGAAGCCTCGTGTGTGGCCTCTTCTCCTCTCAGTTTTGAAAGACCATAGGTGTTAATCGGATTAGGCTGATCTTGTTCAGTGTAGTTGCCTTGTCTG
The DNA here is from genome assembly GCA_050012795.1 of Bathyarchaeia archaeon. GTDB lineage: Archaea > Thermoproteota > Bathyarchaeia > 40CM-2-53-6 > 40CM-2-53-6 > FEN-987. Next base: position 37,909 of record JBEKGM010000018.1, read on the forward strand.
CCGTCGAAGACATAGTCCGTTGACACATACACAAAATGGCTGCCAGTATTGAGGCATTCCTCGGCCAAGATACGTGTCGCGTTTGCATTGACTGAATTTGCGAGTTCTGGTTCTCGTTCACATAGGTCTACATCAGTGATTGATGCCAGGTGGATAGTCGCGTCCGGCGACGTTTTCTTCATAATCCTCTCCATTGCTTTTCTGTTCTTGATGTCGACTCGGAACGCGTTTGATTTGTCTATTTCATGTTGATCGTAGGTCTCAATTACCTCGTGACCAACATGTGAGGCAGCTTCGCTCAGTCTCGCGCCCACCAGCCCGCTGGCGCCCGTAATCAGTAGCTTCAAGTTACCATTTCTCTTTCCATGGTGTCCCAGACAACGTCTTCTCGTTGAGCAAAGGCTCCCACCAATTCCGGTTCGACAAGTACCACGTAACCGTCCTCTTCAAAGCATCGTCAAGAGTGAGCTGAGGAGTCCATCCAAGGTTTCCTCTAATGACGTGACTGTCAAGGCTGTACCTGATATCATGTCCAGGTCTGTCTTCCACGAATTGAATTAGATCAGGTGATTTCTTGAGAAGGTCTAATATCGTCTTGACTATCTCGAGATTGGCAAGCTCGTTTCCTGCAGAGACGTTATAGATACTTCCCGGTAATCCGCGATCTATTACTAGACTAATTGCTTCGCAAAAGTCTCCTACGTATATCCAATCTCTGATTTGCGAACCGTCACCATAAACGGGAATCTGCCTGCCGAGCACAGCGCGGATTATGCTCTTTGGAATGAACTTCTCAGGGAACTGATACGGTCCGAAATTGTTCGTGCACCTTAGAATAGAGAGAAGCTTTGGTTACTAGAGGCGGAGCCATAAACTTCGTCCGTCGAGATTTGCACGAATTTCTTGATGTTGGACTTCCTCGCTGCTTCTAGCAGGCTATGTGTTCCGATTACGTTGCTTTCAAGGAACGCCGAGGGGTTGGCAATGCTCCTATCTACGTGAGTCTCCGCAGCAAAATGCACGACAACGTCACCCTGGCGGATGAGGCTAGTTGCCTTCTCTGTGTTCCTAACATCGCACTTTTCAAAATGGTATCGTGGATTATCCTCCACTTCTGCCAGGTTTTGTAAATTGGATCCATACGATATTGAATCAAGATTGATAACGTATGACTCGGGGAATCTGCTAAATCGATGACGAATGAAATTGCTGCCAATGAACCCCAAGCCGCCAGTTACGACTAGTCTAACCATGTGATTCAATCTTCTGATTCATCTGGGCGGCCTAATCTGCCTTTTGCGTCTAGCTTCTTGCAAACGAGTGCTTCAAGTTTACGAACTGGCAATCTGACAGACTGAAGTAAGAGATTCAAGAGTTAGAGAGGGCGATAGAATGGTGAAGACCCAAGCTCGGAAAGACCAACCTCGCCAAGCCTCCAGCCTTGAAAGTTCAAGAACTCACGCACACTATTTTTCACCTGCTTGCAGAACGTCATGGCTTTTTCGTGCAATCGCCGCCTCTCTATCATGATGTAAATAGCCATTTTCCTGTAAACGCTAACCCTTCACTCGGCTGACATAGCAAAGCAATTTACCACCGGTCCTGTGCATGAATAGTGAGAGGTTTCTCATGAATAGGGACGATGTCAGTTCTAGCTTCCGTGGGCAGTTGAGGCGTCAAGAATACAAACAGTCCAAAATGATTGACGGAGTCAGATTGATCGAATTTGAATTTCACTCCGACGAAGGAGGGGACTTTTACGAAATTGCTAGACTCACAAATGGACTTGTTAATAGTCTCGGCTCTTTTGATCTGAAGCAGATTAATCGCTCAAGATTCAATCCAGGCCTCATCAAAGCATTCCACCTGCATTTGAAACAAGACGAGATTTGGGCAGTCCATCCTTTAGACAGGTTACTGGTTGGTCTCGTTGATGCACGCGAGGATTCGGAGACAGAAGGTTTGCAGATGCGATTGGTCATGGGAGCAGGCAAATGTGGGATGCTCTACATCCCAAGAGGCGTCGCACATGGTGGAATGGCTCTCGACATAAAGCCTGTAGACGTAATCTATCTCGTGAATCAGAACTTCTCTCCTTCGGACCCGGACGAGTGGCGACTACCCTGGAACGTTCTTGGCAATGAGTTTTGGGAAATACGCAAAGAATAGGCCTTGAGTTAAACACCTTAACTTAAGGGCTTATTCGTAGTGAAGGTCATTCGCGAGGACCCAGGTAACTCATTTCTTATGAAGCGCTCAGCGAAGGGACAACCAGCAATCTCGTCATGGATGAAGTTTTCGTGAAGATCGGAGGATTGCAAATATCTAGATGAACTAGTCGTATGTCAAGCTACTGAAATTGCTTTCGTGTTTATTCGCAACAGATAGAATGCTTTGCATGCGACGAATGCTCCCCCGGTAATTGTCAAACCTAACGCTAACAGTGGATAAAGGTGCGGATCGAAGATAACGATCACGCCTCCTTCATACGATATGGGTGAGAAGAAAGCGAGGATGTATGTGAGTACGTACAAGGGGGTAGTGGCACGATCAAGATCTAGATGCGAGGTCAAAAACGGTGAGGCCCATAAGAAGTGGTAGCCATGGTGATAGGCACCCACGAAGACTGCTAGGAGGGAGACCAAAGTACCATGCATTAACGAATATCTCTTGTTCTTCCAAACAAGGACGAGATATAGTTGAACCAACAAGAAAAACGGCATTAAACTGATTGAGGAATCTGTTACTGAAAAACCGTAAAAATCCAGAAGCCACGGCTGACGTAGCGGGATACCCAAAGATTCAGAAAGCAGCCCAAACGGGGTGGATCCAGTTGCGACTGATAACGCCATTAACGCCGCGATAAGTGGAGCAATAAAACCAAGGACAACTCTGAGCACAGATTGACGACCTGTTCGATTCGCGAAGACTAGGAAAAATGGGAAGATTAGGGCTGGAAAGAGTCGGAGTAAGCAAGTGACTGAAAGACAAATGCCGCTTTGGAACCATCGACCTTTCATTGCAACTAACACGCTCAGCGTAACAATTGCGGTTGGAATTATGTCATAAGTACTATACCAGTACAACCACACCCAGGTATACGGATTCAGGTACCACGCGAGGAATGCCCTCGTCCCCGTCAATGTGTGATCATGAATGTGAACAAGCTTTCTCACGAGCAGCCCGGTGGTTATATCAAGCGCGAGGATTGGCAATTTCATCACGAGCAAGAAAGAATGACTGAGCGATGGATGAGCTGCGATGTTTCCAAGCGCAATATGTTGAGTAGGCAACGCGCTCCACAGCCAAAGTAACGGAGAGACTAGAACGCTCAACCCCAGATAGGCTCCCATTCCCCATAAAGAAGCCAAATGGCCCGAACTGACAACAAGAAGGACCTGTTGCGAGTTTAGCACCCAGTTGTAGAAATCCCCCCACTCCCTAGCCGGCGGAGTCAATATTATCAAAACAATCTTGACGACGGTCGCCAAAGTCACGACTACAGTCCATCTGCGGGATAGGAAGAACATCGGCACTACACTCCCTCTATGACGATGTTTCTTTTCATGAAGGCATCGCGTATCATGTCGAGGATATATGCGAAAACCACAGCGTATACTCCAGCATTAAGAAGGGGTATCAATAGCTCCTGCGTAACTGCTGAATTCATTACTGCGGTTAGTGATTGACTTAGTGGTAGAAGGAGAAGGCTAAACCTGCTTGGTGTGGGGAAACCCTGCGATAGCATCCACCAATATGCGAGGATGAATATCATGAGCAGTGAGAATAATGTGGCTCTTTTCTTCTTGACGAGAATGATGTCTAGTGTGAGGAATGGGGTTACCCAAATAAAGTATTGCAGATACGGATTTGAAAACAAGTAATATGAAAGAAGTGTAAGCGCAACACCGGAAGTTAGCGCTAATTTTTTCGACCACATAAGGAGATAAACTAAAACGAGACCGGCAAGCGTGAAGCTGATAGTCGCTCCCTGCCCTGGAGAGAACGATACTAATGTCAAGTTCATAGGTTGTGACACTGGAGTATAATCAGCGTTCAGAACTGCAACACTCTGCGGAAAGATCCAGCTTAAGTATCCCCCTACGCCGACCACACTAAACCCTATCAGCGCGATTGTTTTCCGCCAATCAAACCCAGTCGTATGAACGACGTATAGAATAATCGGTGGAACAAGGAGAATCGGATAAAGCTTTAGAATAATCCCAAATGAGAGAATAATGCTTGCAAAGACAAAATGATCATAAAGTAACAGAAACACGGTAATTACTACGAGAAGTGCAACAACGATGTCGGGAACGCCAAGTAACTCTGCAGCCAGAAAATTGTAAGGATTCAAGAACCACACTATGCTCGAGAGTCTAGAAAGTTCAGTCGACCGGGTCAGTCTCCTTGTAATGAGATATAGCATGAATGCCACGCCTACGTCAGCCACGAATGCAGGCAGCCGAAGCAGCAAAGACAGCAGATTCAAATTAAGGCTCATTTTCGAGGGAGCCGTCAACGCCCAATTGCTCGGGTCTGCAACACTCGATGAGGTGGCCCACCTCCAAAAATTGAATACTTGGCCTTCTAGGATCACCCAGGGCGAGTTATTGAATATGGGGAATACAGTGATGGCTTGCAAATCATTGCTCGCCGGTGCCATTGCAGAGAACGCCAATTTCAGAACTGCAACTGCTGCTATCACAGCAATAAACGCAGTACGATTTCGAACAAGAATCAACAACTCCTTGATGAGACTAGCTCTCTTAGCCAATTAATCTCGATACTGGCGTCTTCGTGACTTTGATTTAAGCCTAAGTACTGAGACCAGCGAAACTATAACTCTCCTTATCCAAATTTTGCAGAGAGCGTTGAGTGTCTCAATTGAATATTTCAGTCGCGAGAGAAGCATTGTGAAAATATTGGTTTTAGCAAACAGTACGTGAGAAGTTCTTGCAGGGGTCAAACTACGCGTCCCTTCGATTGATTCGTGCTCTCGATAGGGTCATTCTTGCACTTTGATAGGATATGTGTTAGAGATTCCATATGGCTTTAAGGAGGAGTGTCTCCTCATCGATGCTCCATTGTCTATGGAGATCCGGACTTGATAGTAGTTGGGATCCCAGCTCTGAACGAGGAGCGAGCGATAGCTAAGATCATCATTAGGGCTCAGTCATTCGCGGACAAAATCTTGGTGATAAACGATGGGAGCAATGATGATACGGGGATCATAGCCACCGCCCTTGGCGCGGTTGTGATCAATCATCACAAGAATCTGGGAAAGGGGGCCGCAATAAGAGACTGCTTTGACTGGGCCAAGCAGAATTCTGCAGATGTTCTGATCACTTTAGATGGAGATGGCCAACATGATCCTAGACAAATACCAGCTCTACTAAAAGCCCTGAAGAATGGAGAGGCAGATGTGGTCATTGGAGGGCGAGTGCGGCGGCCTGCTGACATGCCACTCTACAAATGGGTCGGAGCCAGAATGCTCGATAAGGCGACCACAGTTAAGGTAGATGGGCGAACTATTGATTCTCAAAGCGGTTTCAGAGCATATTCACGCAGAGCTATTACGCAGCTCGTGATCTCCGAGTACGGTATGGGCGTTGATGCTGAAATTCTGGTACGTGCAAGGAATGCGGGCATGAAAATTGCCGAAGTGCCCGTAACCGTCACATATGATAATCTAGAAATGTCTGCGCGGAACCCAGTAATGCATGCGATGGATGTGGTCTTCAGCTTACTTAGATTCACTTCTATTAGGCATCCGCTACTATTCTACGGTGGGTTCGGGACTTTAGCTTTGGCTGTGTCGCTAGTATTTGGCTTATGGACGTTAGACTATTACCAAAAATGGGGGGTTGTAGTGACTAATCTAGCGTTGATTTCCGTTGCGGCAGGAATCTTGGGGTTCCTCGCACTTTTCATAGGGATCATTCTAACCACATTGATTACGGTTATTCGCGAAGAACGGTGAAACGGCTATCATGGTGCGAATGTGGTTGACAAGGAAAGAATCGCATGCGGATATTGCATGTTGTCCATAGGTTCAATCCGCCCTGCCGCGGAGGCTTGTCCACATATGTCAGCAGAATATGTGAACTTCAATCGAGAGAACATAACGTAGAAGTTTGGACTACTCTTGAGGATGAACGACCCCGCGCCGTTCAAACGTCTAGATACTTGATAAGACGTTTCCCTTCAGCATTGTGGTTGACGGACAACCCAATGCCTGTATCTATGTTCCGTCACATGCTCTGTACGATTGACAAAGAGTTCGACGTAGTCGTAGCACACTCACATCTGATGTTAACGAGTTTGATCGCGACGTGCAGAGCGTCTCTTTCCTCGACTCCTTTCGTGCTGATTAGTCATGGATTCAGCGTCAAACGTGGGGTATTGTTCAATCTGCTCGAAGGCGCGTACTTATCGACTGTGTCTAGGGGAATCTTGCAAGCAGCGGATCGAATCGTTGCGATGTCAGGCGTCGAGGCGACCCGGCTCGTTTCGTTAGGGATTCCTGAAGATCAGATCGCGCGTATCCATCAAGGTGTTGACTGCGGTTTTTTCAAGCCAGGTAGATCTCCTCGGGATGCTCGGCTCTTAGTATGGGCTGGGCGTTTTGTCCCGGAGAAGAATCTTGATTTCCTAGTCAGGATGTTTGCTCTCCTACGCAGGAAGATTGACGCGAGACTCGTTCTAGCGGGCGATGGCCCAGAGCGCAATCATATTCGAGATTTGTCGCGGGATCTAAATCTCGCAGATTCAATAAGCTTTCCAGGATTGCTTAATGCTAGAGAAATTGCTTCGCTCTTAAGGCAGGCTACTGCATTCTTATTGCCAAGCACGAATGAGGGTGTTCCACTCATCTTGCTCGAAGCAATGGCTTCCGGACTGCCGTTGTTAGTTTCGCGTGGACTTGGACTTGAAGAATACGCAGGCGAAGCAGCCTTGTTCCTCCCTCAGAACTCAGAAGACGATTGGGTTCAGGGGTGTGAGACTATTCTGAGGGACCATGGTAAGATGCTTCAACTTGGTCAGACAGGACGCAGTTTAGCAATTCGACATAACTGGGAGAGTGTTGTACAGCTCCTTCAGGATGTACTTGATGACGTAACTCGGAAGATGTAGGTCGGTTGAATTTGTGGCTTGGCGTGATCTACATGCTAACTCTACGAAGCAAGTTGGGCTTGAAATGTGAGTCCTTTTAGGTTAAGAGGGACAATGCTTTCGGATTATCAGATCCAAAGATGGATGATAGAAACAGGTTGGAACACGAGGGCATGTATCTCTCAGGAACTTCTCGTATGGATGCTCGTATGGATGCCTCGTGGGTTTCTGTTCATATGGAAATTCTGTCAGACAACTAACAATATCCAAACAATCCACCTGCATTATTGCGATCTCGAATTCATGAAAACTAACCCCTCGGCCACGACGTAGAAAAGAGAGCATCGCGTTATCATTCTTTTCTCTATCAATTTCCCGAATCGAGTCCCTCGGACTGAATCGTGAATAATCGAGTGCGAGATCATCGGGGAGCCACATGAAGAAAGGTAGATGTGAGGTATGAAGATCAGAATACCATAAACGATTCGGAGTATCGACCGCACACCACAAACTTCCCTCCGGCAGCATATCCCAAGTGGTCTTCATGGCTGCTATCCGTTCATCATACGTCATATGTTCTAGAGAAGCGAAGAAAATAATCATGTCAAAACATCTGTCGGAACACTGCGCCTGAATATCTGTTGCGTTAACTGAAACAAACTGTACCTTAACATCATACTCGGCACAACGTTTTTTCGCCACAGTGAGTGCTGGTTCAGAGATGTCGACCGCGGTAACGTAAGCTCCTTGTTCAGCAAGAGTCACTGTGGAAGCTCCAGTCCCACAACCAATCTCTAATATTCTAGCGCCGTCTAGCGATTTCGCGTTATCAAGCCACGGAATGACTGTTTTTCTGAATGTGATCAATCTGCCCAAAAGATGGTCTTCTAGGTCTTTTCTAAGTTCGGAGTTCTTTTCTATTTTGATCGCAGTGTGCTTCTTGAAGTAGTGTTCTAGTAGGGATTCTCTTACCCGGCTCAATGCGTCGTCATCTAACTCTCTAAATCTCGCTGAGAGATGTTTCGGGATCTCTGCATTCCAACAGGTTCGGTCCCGTCGTATTCCTTCTGGAAGCAATCTGTTGAGGAACTTTCTTGATTTCTTAGAGTATTGCTCCATGGTCTCCCTCGCATCGAGGACTAGTCTGAATTGTTCGGAGTTAATACAGCTTCACTTTCCGTCTCCAGTTTCTACCTTCAGAACCATTGGAGTCGTAGATGTTTGTCATAGCAGTTTGTCACTTGTTGCAATTAAGGCGTCTGTGACCTATTTTGTTTGAGTGGTCGTCACGTTCGCGAAATACCTGTAACCGCTATCTCGGAATTTGAATGTGTCAACACCGAAATTCCGGAAAGTCGTGTCGTTAGGGGGTGAATCGAAGATTTTTGGTCAGTCACAACATCTCTTGTCCTGGGGCTTACACTGACGCACTGTTTCAAAAACAATTTTGCGTTGATGGGTCACATATTTGTAGTTGAGAATATTCTGTGAAGGTCTGCTTCAACTATGAACAGCCAGTTAAGCAGTTAGCGTTGCTTGACTCGCTATTGCGCGGCTGAGGTTTTCATGTCTTCGATGTATCGACTGGTTATTTCTTCGCTTGGGCCGAACGCTCGTGTTTCTCCTCCTTGCAGATACAACGCTTTCTCGCAAAATGCGTTCACCAGATCCATGTTGTGTGAGACGAGCACAATGGATTTTCCCTGTTTCTTGAATTCACGGAATTTAGCTAAACATTTTTGCTGAAATTCCATGTCGCCGACGGCGAGAGCTTCGTCTACCAGAAATATTTCAGCGTCAGTTTGAAGCGCTATCGAGAATGCCAGCCTGACCTGCATCCCAGAAGAGAGATTCTTGAGTTTGGCGTCCTGAAACCTAGTTAGCCCGGCGAAGTCCAAGATCGCGTTAGTTCGTTTCTTCATTTCGAACCGGCGTATTCCCATAATAACACCGTATACGAGGGCGTTCTCTTTCACGGTGAGATCGCTCGCAAATCCAATTCCCAACTCTAACAGAGGCGCGACTCTACCGTTCGTTTCAATTCGACCTTTGTCTGGCTTCATGATCTGCGCCATTAGTTTGAGTAAAGTGCTCTTTCCGCTACCATTCGGCCCAATTATTCCCAACGATTCACCTCGATTTATGCGGAAGCTAACGTCCTTGAGCGCCCAGAACTCCTCGTAAGCGTACCTCTTTCCTTCGAGTATGGCGAGCACGCTCGCTATATGCTCAAAAATTGAGGCTAGCCTTTCGTGTGGTATCCTGAATTGTTTCCATAACTCTACTGCGTGAACTACAGACAACTCAGATTTCCTCTGCGAACCGTGGTTCGTAATGCCGAAAGATCACGACTCCTAGGGCTATGAGAATTGCGATAACTGATAACAAGGAAGAAGTGTCGAGTAGTGATGGTAAACGGTTGTATAGAAAGATACTCCTAATCGAGTCTGTCAAACAGGCAATTGGATTCAAGGAATACAGAGTTCGATATCTGGCTGGGATTATGTTTGTGTCGTAGATGATGGGCGAAAGGAAGAACCCCAGCTGCAGCGCGATATCCCAGAGCTGATAGACGTCACGATATTTGAGGTTCAACGCAGAAAGAGCGAGGGACATTCCGAGGATAAGTAAAAATTCCATGATCAGAATAACAGGGAGCAGCAACACCAGTGGTGTGAATCTCACACCCAACAGGAATATCAATGGGAGTAGGGCTGCAAACTCTAGAGAAGCGCCCAGCAGGTTGGCAAGATTATTAGATATGACGATGAGGTAGCGGGGCAAGTACATTTTGGTCACAAGTGAAGGATTGTCAGCTATGCAGGACAAACTTTGGGCTGTACCTACCGAGAAAAATCTCCAGACCATCAGACCCAACAGGACCCAAGCAGCATAATTGGGAATGTCAACCCGAATTAGGAGCGAAAAAACCAGGGTTAGAATGGACATATAGGCTAGTGGATGAAGGAGCGACCAAAGAAAACCGAAGATGGAGTTTCGATACCTGATTTTGAAATCTTTCTGTGCTAATACAGTTACAATGTCTAGGTTATTTTGAATAGTGTTTCCCAGTTTCGCTCAACCCATGAGGATTTCGCATTGCATTATCAAGAAAATAACGATTGTTGCTGCTCGGGCCTATTTTAAGATGCAACACTACTATCCCACGTAGTGTATCAACGACCACACTCATCGAGATTTACCACTGAATCTTAGCAAAATACGAAGACATCTTGTCTGAAGAAGTCAAGACTGTCTTTGCCGCGCTTCAATGCTCCCATGAGAATACAACCACAGAAAAGCCGCGCAAATTATTCACTTAATCACAGTTCTCGGTTTCGACATCTGGTGTGACAAGCGGAATTCAGGCTTTTACCACTCCGTGAAATGTTCTACTCACAAAGCAGTGTCGCGGAGTTATGCAACTCTTCTAAGAGTATCCCACCAGTCTTGATCTCCTTTGAAGAACGGCTTTTTATCGAAGAACTCATCACTTCATTTTCGGCTTTCGGAAAAGACGGAACCAGAGCGCACGCTCTTGAGGAATCACGGAACAGCGGCGCACTATCAGCAATAGAGGCATTGTGACTGGCACAACCAACAGGAGTGGGGAGGGGACGACACAATAACAAGTTTGGATAATAAGATCGCGCTATTGCTCCCAGCTGAGAGCTTGGGCAACGAGATGCCTTCTGCTAATCTTGGCAATGAAATGATATGTGAAGCGACGAGACGGATAATCAGCCGGCTTCCTATGAAGTACCACATTGAGGAATTTTCATTCTTGAAGGCTCCTCATCAAGAAGAGCTGGACCGAATCAATGCATGCCAGCGGGCGGTGTTCGTTGGTACAAACATCTTCCAAGCTAACGTGGTCGGATGGAAATGGCGCACTCAAGATCTGAAACAAATTCGGATTCCCTATTCATTATGGGGGGTGGGATATAGTGGATCCGTTGGCAGCATGCCTCTGCAAGTGTGTCGAGAGACGAGAGATCTGATAAGCTGGTCAAGAAAGGCGATGGCCTTGGGTGTGCGCGACCCTCAAACGGCTCAGTGGCTCAGACTGCTCGGGGTGAATTCGGAACTAGTTGGGTGTCCTGTCCTCGCGTACCCGGATAGTCGTCCAGGCATTTCGCTGGGGGAGGGCAGGCCAGTCTTAGCTGTTAGAGGAATTCTTTTGCACAATCCTGATCAGGAGTCGGGGCCGGCACAGCGGACTCTCGTTAATTGGTTCTTCAAAGAATATCCAAATGGGTCTTGCGTTGTCCAGGAGCGAGCAGACCTCGGCCTGCTCTCCGACAAACCAACGATTACCGACTTTAATGAAATTGTCTCGGAATTGTCGACAGCACGGTTCGTTGTCTCGACGCGTCTCCATGCTGGCATGTTGGCCCTCGCCTTCGGTCGCCCTGTCGTGTTCATTGCCCCTGATACGCGGATTGAATCATTCTGTGACATGATTGGAACAAAATCGAGCAGTCTCACTTTTGACGGATTGAGTCAAGCGGTTGAGACTGCTAAGAAGATCGACCGTGGAGACTTGTCCGAATTCAGACTTGTCGCTAATCGCGTAAAATCATTCGTGGGTAGACTTCACGACTTCTTAGAATCGCAGATGACAGGGACACAAACAAGAAAAATGCCGCAACCTAATAGAGCAGCAATCTTCATGCTACGAGCGAGAACTCGATGGCTCAACTCATAGATAGGTCGCAAGATCACATGAAGCGAGCTAAAACTAGACTGATGGTTCTTGTCCCAACAATGACGGCAGGAGGTATGGAACATTGCACATCCTTACTGCTCGAGCATTTCAGTCGCGATTACTTCGACTTGGAATTGGTCACAATCTTCGACCGCCCACCCTTTTTCGCAATCCCCGCCGACGTTAGACTTCACGTCTTGGAAACTATGCCTAGGGAGACTGTCACCCGACTCCATATACAGCTATCAGGCTTCACGACAATTAGACATAGCGATGCGATGTTCTGGCTGGAGAATGTGGCTGCGAAGCTCGCTAGGTTAGTTACAGAAATGCAGCCTGACGTAATCTTGGCTCAGGATTTTTACGCCACGATCATTGCTCTGATTGCGAAGAAATCGACGCGCACGGCTCCTAAGATAGTCGGAACCGTCCATATCCTTTGTTCCGTCTTTCTGCAGCAGATCGATTTAGGCGATTTTTATGCGCAACTGCTTCGCCAGTGCTTGCAGGACGCAGATGCAGTCGTGGCAGTAGGCAAAAGTGTTGCCAATGACTTGATCATGAACTTCGGAGTTCGACAGAATCAGACAAGAGTGATCTTCAATCCCTTTGATTTCGAAGAAGTGGAACGCCTCTCACGCGAAAACTTGACCGCGGAAAAGCCTCTGCATGACCAGATTCCAACGATACTGTTCGTAGGGCGTTTAGCACCTCAGAAAGGGCTCGTGTATCTGCTACCAGCAATTGCGTTGGCACGAAAACTCCAAGAATTCAGGTGCCTAATTGTGGGGGATGGCGAACAACGCGACGAGCTCAAAGCTACGGCTGAGCGATTAGGTATCTCTTCAAACGTATTGTTCTTGGGGCGCGTCGAGAACGCATTCAAATATATGCGTGCTGCAACATTATTCGTTCTTCCCTCGGTTGTTGAAGGTGTTCCATATGTTTTGCTTGAAGCGATGACCTCAGGTTGCGCCGTGGTTGCAACCGAATCGACCGACGACGTGAAGGAGCTTCTCGGAGACGGCCAGCGAGGCGTCTTAGTGCCACTTTGGGACTCGTACGCGCTTGCCGAGGCCATCCTGAGAATCTTGTGGGACAAACGTCTCCGAGCAAACCTGATTGAAGCTGGGATCCATTACGCAAGAAATTTCAGCATAAGTAGTTCCGTAACGCTGTACGAAGAGCTCCTGAAATCGGTACTGTGAGGCTTTTGCCGGGAATAATGAAACATCCACTGTGAGTCCGCTCTTCGCTGATTGGCCTCCCGAAACCTAGCCTGAATTCTCGTTCCTATAGCGATAAGCTGCAGCTCATCTCAATTCATTTACTTAGTGAGTAGAAGACTGTGAGTGCAGTATCCAAGGGCGACTAGAATTTTGATATTGGCTGTGCCGACTAGGATCAGACTTGTAAATATGGAATTTTAGGTTCCTGGCATTTGTCTTTGCGTTTCTCTGGCCGAAGCCGAAGTGATGCGCGCTCCTGTGGTCCCACACGATTCTCTAACCTTAGAATTGGGACACAACTAACCGATACGCGTTCTACAGTCGAAAAAATTAGTGTGGCAAAACGCCCAAACGCTCGTGATAACATCACATGAAGTACCATTAAAAAGCAGGAAAAAAGACTGGGTACGTCACGTGGCTCTAACGCACATTAGATATTGTAAACATCACATAATGCCGTGTTTTCTTAGCGCGCTTCATTTTCTTTATAGCAACTCCCTGATCAATACGACTCCGTAGTAGTATTTTAGCCTTTGTCCCGCGAACCGTGTCCTTGTCAGCATACAGAAAAACTAATGCCATCAATGTGCCGGTAGGCAGAAGGCTTCATCAATTGTCGCGATACGGTATATGCATCGTAGGCATGGGTATCCGAGGCGTATCCCAAATCACTCCCGAAACAGAGCGAATTCTCCGTCAGAGCACAGAAGTCTTTTACATGGACCCCCGCCCCGTCGTATCGGAGTACCTCAAGAGGATCAATCACAACTCGCACAACTTATTCAAGCTCTACAAGGAAAGTCGCAAAGCATATGACGTGTATGAAGAGTTCTCATCTCTAGTAGTCGATAGAGCTCTGAAGAAACCCGGAGCGTGCTATGCCACATATGGTCATCCAATAATCTTCGACACTATCACTCAACTAATTCTTCAGAAGGCAAGTTCAAAGAGACTTAAAGTTCAGATCCTGCCATCTCTCTCGGCGTTGGATACTGTCCTAGCTGATTTGAGACTGCCGATCCTAGATCAGGGGCTTCAAATCTTTGAAGCCAACCGATTGGTTCTGTTCAGACAGAAGATAGACTCATCGGTTCCTTGTCTAGTATTCGGTGTGGGGTCATTTGGGTCCGTCATCATCACGCTCAAGCGAAGAAACACTGCGCAAAGGTACTTGCTCCTTCAGAAGTATCTGCTTAAATTCTATCCTCGTAAACATCCACTTCATCTGGTCGAATCATCTCTACACCCAGACATGCCGAGTCGAATAACTCGCACCGAATTGAACCTGCTAGTAAGAATGTACAACAGGATAAACTACAACACCACAATCTACATACCACCACTGATGAAGGGTAAGGTCATTGACAGGGATTTCGATTCCAAGATTCGCTCACCGCTCTGGCTGAGCAAAATTGTTCTATAATGAACACCAAGACTCGCATTCAGTTGAGGACAATTGAGCTACACCGGAGCATACACGGTCTCTTTATGGGCCACCAAGCCGAATTGCGACCAACAATGATATGAGAGCAGGAAGGTCACTGATTGACAATCGTTGTTTCTGACATAAAACTCCTTGATGTTTCGGACGGGTGCCAGTTGCAGGCTCGGATTCAAAGTGCTGCGTTTGCCGATCCCTTTCTCTTATGGTATCGTTTCCCTTCGGTTTTGAAGAGATACCTGAACGTTCAAAACGGAAATCCGTTTCTTGCTGCTCTTTTGGTCGTTGCCATGCAAACAGGGGAGGCGCTGGAGGTTGCAGCGCCGGTCTCTGCCAGCTTATTGAAGGGGGCCAACAAGATTCAGGAATTGCTCAGAAGTTGGAATGGGAAACTGTCCCAGGTCGAAGTCAGAGCCCCCACGCAAATAGTTGAGCCCGAGCAAAATCGTGGGAACAAGGGAGTTGGTCTCTTCTTCTCAATGGGGGCTGACTCGTTCTACAGCCTTTTGAAGAAAATGACGCATGCAGAAGGGATTGAAGGCATAACCCAGCTGATTGTTATTCACGGCTTCGACATATACTATGGGAAATGGAACACCAAGATGTACGCAGAGGTTCTAAAGACTGCGAACCAAGTAGCCAGTAAGCTAAACGTGGGAATCATACCTGTCGCGACCAACATAAGGGATCTCTCCGATCCCATTGTGGATTGGGGGTCACTCTACTTTGGCAGCGCCTTGGCCAGTATTGGTCTTGCTTTGGACAACATGCTTGACGCTGTATACATTTCAGGTGGTCTGACATACGACCTTCTTACGCCTTGGGGCTCTCACCCTGCTCTAGATCCACTATGGTCCACTGAATCCCTGAAGTTCATTCATGACGGGTGCGAAGCGAACAGAATTGAAAAGATCAGATTCATTTCCAAGTTTCCAATCGCATTAAACGCACTCCGTGTTTGCTTCATGAATCCAGACGACATGTACAACTGCGGTCAATGTGAGAAATGTTTGCGGACTATGATCGCCCTGCACATAGTTGGAGCACTCACGAGATGTCCAACCTTTCCGCACAAGATCGACGTCCGCCTCCTGCGAAAACTGCCTAAACTCAGCGCCGTTTCCACGCCGACCGAACAGTCCATTAGGCGGGCAAGTCTACGATCATATATCGAGGCGTTAGGTACTTCTCCAGAGGATTTGGCGATAAAAACCGCTCTTCAAGAACTTATGTCTTCATGACTAGTCTTTGATAAGCAGATTTCTAGATGGACATCTGGAAAGGATGGATAGAGCGGAAGGCAGAAGTCATGAACTCGATACTTGCGAGCATTCCAATGCGGACAAAATATGATGTCTCTAGCAGATCAATTCCTCTTTGAAAACACTTGCAAGTGCCTGCGCTTGCTTTTGCCATGTGAAATTCGCCAGAACATGTTCCTTCCCTTGCGCCCCAATCTTAGAGGCCAGCTTCTTATCGTCCAGGAGATTTCGAATTCTAGCGCTCCAATCGTTCACCCGGTCATTGGGTATAGTATAGCCGGTTTCGCCTTCTTTGACGAGTTCCGGTATTCCTCCTACTCGCGATGCCACTACGGGGAGAGAGCTGAGAGAGGCTTCCAGCACCGTGGTCGGGCAGCAGTCCAATCCTGAAGCAAGAACGTATACGTCGCAGGATTTGTAAAACTTCTTGACACCTACAGGGTATGGCAGTCTGCCGAGGAATCGAACGTTCCGGAGTCCCGAAAATGCTTTCTCCACAAGTGGAGTGTACGGGCCTCCTCCGGCAACGTAGAAATTCACATCAGGCATCCTCCTAATGACCTCAGAGAATCGAATGAGCCCCATGACTTTGGGTTGGATATTGTTATCCTGAAGCAGGCCGACGGCCGGGTGATTGAAATCATAACGGCCATCATCCGTCAGCCACGGTTCTGGATCAACTCCCTGATATTGCACTGATACCCTCTTCCTCGGAAACCTCTCAACCACCCTTTTCTGCAGCCACTCACAAACTGTCAGGAGTCGGTCTGCTCGATTCATCCCCGTCATCCAAGTGAACAGATAGACGGGGCCTATCCAACGGTCCTGTAATCTAAGTCCTCGTACGAACGCGTGATACTCCGTCCAATACTCACCTAGCAACCATGCAATCAGAGGTATGCGTCGGCCGCGCAGGTATGCGTATAGCTTCGCATACCAACTCGGGTAGCCGGGATAGTCTGTGAAGACTATGTCAGGCTGAAAATCTCGCATTTCCCGAAAAAGATCTCCATTGGGCACGAACCAAAGTCCATGCCTGTATCGCCTGAACCACCTGAGAAGCGGAATATCTCCATCATAGCCAAGAACCGCGGAAACAACTTTCAACTCCATGTTCGGAGGGAAATGCTTCGCAACCGACTCGTACAGCACAGACTTGAATGGCGTAGCGACCCAAATGACTCTAATGGTCTCTGTCATTTACTATGACTTCCGCGTACAACTTGTTGAGATGCGCTAGGATATCGTTCCAGCTTCATATTCTCTACACTTAACATCCTTTCTCCTTCTGAGGAGAATATCTTCCCTAATACTTGTTCCAACTTCCCAACTCGCCCAAGATTTGGGTCTTACAGGTGATGCCATTAGGATTGCCTAAAGGTAGATTACCGTAGATCCTGAGGCTCATCGTGAACGGGTCAATATCTTAGGGTTCCATGTCTTCGAGTAGGTAGTTGGGAAGTTTGAGGCCAGCTTTCATGACATGAGACCTTTTCACAGGCAGATAGAAGGCCTCGAACCTACCGTATGGTTGAGTCCGCGTCGAGTGCGCTTCATTATCCTCGACCTAGCACGAAAACGAGCTCCCACTGGGGGCGAGTCAATTTCGCGGAGTACGGAGGTCACTCCACAATGATGGAGTGTTCCGCCTAGTGTGAGAGCTCCCCAGTAACTACCTGTCTCCCTGAGGATCAGGTAGTGCAAACCCGGATGCAAGTAGCCTGGCCAGCCGATCTCGTCTTTACGTGGACTATAAACGCACCAGACCTCGTTCCCATGACGCTCAAATGAGAGTCTTAAGCCTCTGCGATGCCGCGGACCGCAACCGAAACAGGGACTCTCCAAAGGATTCTCAAGCTTCACCATACATGAACATTTGACTAGTGTTAACGCGAACTGGGAAATTTGCCTATTGGTGCCAACACTAAAACTGAAGAAACAAGGGTACCTGGCTTAACGAGTATACGAGGTTTCAACAACCAATCAGCAACTCATCCATAATTCATCAAGGAGAACACCGTCCACGCATCCGGGATCTAACTCTCGTTTTCCTGGGTGAGTGCGCTGACATGAAATCTGATATGGAAATCGCATCGGACGTGATTATAGACAGCGGATGGACCGCTGGTGTGTACGCGTACGAATTGGGGATGCGTATTTCTCTCGCGATCCAAGGGTGGATGGTTGATTTGTTGACTCGAATGCTGGCTGTGAGTAGCGTTGCGGTTATCGTTTCAGTTCTCGTAATTTCCTTGTTGATTCAGAAATGGGCGTGGGCGGGATATCCCAGCTTCCCGATAATTCTCGCAGCTGGACTTGCAATAGTTGTCCCAGCGATTTTCACGGTACTGGCTACATACTTCTATTGGTGATACCAGTAGTGAAAATTACTAGCTGACCTGCGCACATAAGACTGATTAGTCAACGCCGAGTGAGTGGCTTTGAATTCGTATGCTTTTCATTAGCCGTCGGGGATCGAGAATTTCAGGAAAAATGCCTGAGCAAGTTCCGCGATTTCAAGACTATAGCATAACTTACAGGTGGGCGATTGCTACGTAACTCGCCGCGCCAGTGGTGAGCGAAGCATGAAGATTACTCTCGTGAACAGTTTCTTTCCACCGTGGCGCGGAGGGGCTGAGACGTATGTCTATAATCTGGCAACAAATCTTCGAGATCGTGGGAATGATGTTACTATCGTATGCGGAGACCCGCCACTTGGGCCGGGTATTCGGGCATCTGACGGATTGAAGGTCAATCGACTTCGCATGCCTGGAATGGTATATGGTACTCCTGTGATGCCAGAGCTTCTACCCATCCTTCTTAGGGAGCCTGCTGATGTCTTGCACGCCAATTTTCCAAGCCCATACGTCGCTTTCGCGACAGCACTCGCAGCTAGGCTTAGGAAGAAGCCTGCCGTGTTGACTTGGCATAACGATCTTCCGCCCGTTACATTGACAGCAAGTGTTCTTGTGGCTCTTCACGATCGTCTAATTCTTCCTAGTTACTTGCAGTGGTTCAGAAAGGTAATCGCGACTTCAGAGGTGTATGCTCACACTTCCAGAAATCTTGAACGAATTAAGGCCAAAGTCACAGTTATTCCAAATGGAGTAGATACTCACAGGTTTAACCCAAAGGTTAGCGGCGGCGATATTACGGCGAACCTCGGGCTAGAGAGATGCAAGGTTGTACTTTTCGTCGGAGCTCTTACAAAGTGGCATAGGTATAAGGGACTTGATATCCTCCTCCGAGCTTTTTCGTTGATCGACGACAGTCGTTTTCGATTGCTGGTGGTAGGGGACGGAATATTGGCGTTAGAATACAGACAGTTGGCTTCAGCCTTGTTCATCACTGACAGGGTAATCTTCGCTGGTGATGTCCCAGATTCGGAATTACCCAAGTATTATGCTTGCTCGGACATATTGGTCTTGCCCAGTAAAGATCGTTCTGAGGGTTTTGGCCTGACATTATTGGAGGCAAATGCAAGTGGGAAGCCAGTGATTGGAACTAGTGTTGGAGGGATTTTGAGCGTAATACAGGATGGCTTCAACGGGGCTCTAGTTCCACCTAATGATCCAGAAACGTTAGCTTGTAAGCTGAAGGAGCTTCTATGTGGACCTGATCGACGGCTCATTGAGATGGGGATGAATGGCAGAATGTTTGCGGAGAATCTCGATTGGTCAGTAGTGGCCGAGCGTACCGAAAAACTATATGCGTCTGTTCTATCGAGCTAGCGGAATTGTTCGTCTCTAACGATCGTAATCAACGTGAACAGAATCACTCCTGTGAAGAAGGAGAAGAAGCCTAGGATTCCGGCGGCAATTGAAACTAAAGCGAGGTTAGTAATTACCCGACCCCACTTGGTGTAGTAGTCAAGTGTTTGTACTCCGAAGATCACCGCGACCAAGAACATCGAAGCTGAAAATCCTCCATAGAAGAGCAGTGGGTGCCTTATCGAGATGAATTTCTGTATCTGAGCTTGAAATCCTTCTGAGCGAGGACGACGATCACATCCAAGTTATGCAGAATGTGATTGTCCCTCATTGATGTCGCCGAACTAGTTTGTCAGCCCGAATAGAGAACTGACGCGTTCTATTACTTTCTGGTTCTTTGCGCGAGTACTCTGAATAGTGATCAGGAGCGGAATTAGCGATACGATTCTTGTTAGGGCAACTACCCGCGGAGCCGTTCATAAGCGCTGGTCAACCACGTAAACAATATTCCTTCCAATCTGAGGATGAGATCTCTGAGTATCTTCGATGGCACTTGCATCTCGGCTATTTCGGCGTCTTGAACTTGTCGAGTACTTTGGACGTACATCCTTTTTTTATACAAGGTTTTTGCGTGCAGCGTGGGCCACAGTAGTCCTCGGAGATATCCCAGGGATGTCTTTGTGTCCTTCTGTTTCAGGTTCCAGAGCAAAATCATAGAGTAGATCGCTACCACCGACGGAAGAGTTCTGCTTAGGCGTCTACTAGAATAATTCTTGATCAACATTGCCAGATGGTTTTTTGTAGCGTGATACACTGAAAAAGTGTGTTGCTTCTCTCGTGTTCCACCACTAAAGTGGCATACTACAGAAAACGGGGCAGGCACGACCTTGTATCCTAGGAGCCTGATTCGCCAACCCAAGTCGACGTCTTCTGCTTCAAGGTAGAAATCATCGTCAAATCCAGTAACCTGCTTGAAGACGTCTCTCCTAACTACAGCGCATGCAGTCTTTGCACTGAAAATTCCAATGATCTGATCATACTGACCAACATCCAGCTCCTTATACCCCAGACTATATCCGAACCCGTAGCAATCGATGTAATCACCAATTCCAGAAAGAGCCTGGCGCTCGTTCATGAGGAACAACTTGGCTTGGGCAGACGCCACTCTCGGGTCCGATTCTAGAGGTTCGACCCGCAAAAGCAGATTCTCAGCAAGAACGCTCGCATAATTGGAGTCAACGGACAAACAGCAGCCTCATACGCAGCTTCCCTCCGGCTGATTAAGAGATTCTTGGAAAGTATTCCGATCGATAAGATGGTAACTCACAAATTCAAAATTGAGGACTGCGAACGTGCCGTGAAAACAGGCATTTCAATGGAGAGCATGGAAGTCGCGATTACACCCTAAGACGTAGAAGTATTCCGAAGGATTGATCACCGCACCATCATTCATGAGACAATTATCGTGTGCGTGCACGAGTGTTTGGCCTTCCGTCGTTGTCCCTGTTACAGTAATAAGTTTCGGATGGAAACGATGTAACCGTAAATGTGGAAGATGCTGAGTCACCTTGAGTGAGTGTGGGTTTTAGTTATCGCTATAGTCTCGATGTTATTGGGTATGATGATGCGAGCGCACACCGGGTTCAGTAATCGCAGTGGGGTTTTTCGCGTGTGATCCTGCATACTACACGATGTCGTTGTTAACGGTATGACTCGAATTCACGCTCGTTGGGAGGCACACTTAACGATGGAATTTGCGTTTCACATCTTCAATGGAAGCGCCCACGACGTCGATTCCTGACAGGTCGCACGTGCCCAGACCTTTCTGAGCGGCATATTGTAGGTATTCGCATTCCTTCGCAGAGTATCCCATAACTGCTGAGCCTACAGTGTCTACGGCGACGTAATCCGTGCCCGCGATGATTAGTCCCATGGGCACCGGATCACCCGACACTTCGTTACCTTCCGCTCCGATGATGCCGTCAATCACAGAAAGTCTTGGATTGATTAGTCCTGCCAGGTCAGCGATCTTCTTGTGGAGGGATGAGTGCATGATCCCTTTCGGCAAGATGCAGCCCATGCAATTCTTCATCGCCAGCGTTGTAACCGCCATGGAATGCGTCTTCAGAGTTGGCACTGAGATCACACAATCCACAATACGAGCGGTGCGAGCCACATTAGCCTCCTTAAGCGATAAGGAGGCCTTCAGCGTGACTCTCTCTTTCTCATCCTCATTCAAATTCACAAGCCGCACGCCATGCTTCTCTGCGAGATCTCGCGTCCCACATGTCGTGAACGCTGACTCTGTGCTAGAAGGATCACCGCCCTCTCCGATCAAGACCTGGGCTGGTCTCTTCCCAACCTTCCGGAAAAGGTATGTTATGATACCGTCGAGCGACTCCGGACGGGTCGTGAGGCCACTCATCGGAGACTTGTCAACAACATAATTCGGTTTGAGGAGAAAGGATGCAAACGGAGACAAGTATGCGGGGGCATCAATCAGGTCGAGCGCTCGCCACACTGCTCCTTGAGGCGTCTCATGCCCCAACCGTTTAACAAGCGCCACCTTGCTACGCACCATAGCTTGCACCTCCAACAAGACGACGGCTTGGGGGAAGCTTAATGGATTTCGTTGCTCTATCGGCCTAACTCTACAGCTTCTTATATTGGACCCAATTTCAGATCTAACGACTTAGGTGAATCGCTTGTCCGACAAAATGAAATTTCATCTTCTTGGTCAAAGTGGACTTCGCGTTTCAGAATTATGTCTTGGCACGATGACGTTTGGGGAGGATTGGGGTTGGGGTGCTTCGAAGGAGGAATGCCGAGCGATCTTCAACCATTACGTGGATTGCGGCGGCAACTTCATCGATACGGCGAACGGGTACACGAATGGCACTAGCGAACGAATCGTCGGCGAATTGATAGGTCCTGACCGTGAAAAATTCGTGGTTGCAACAAAATACTCCTTTCCCACAGCGAGAGGTGACCCCAACAGCGGCGGCAACCACCGTAAGAGCATGATTCGTTCGCTAGAAGGAAGCTTGAAACGGCTTGGGACAGACTATATCGACCTATTCTGGCTGCATGCTTGGGATTTCACGACGCCGATTGAAGAGGTTATGCGGGCGCTTGACGATCTAGTGAGCTCAGGAAGAGTGCTCTACGTAGGCGTTTCGGATACTCCTGCATGGATCGTAAGTCGAGCTAATATGTTGGCTGATCTGCGCGGATGGTCACCGTTCGTGGCGCTTCAAATCGAGTACAATCTGATTGAGCGTACGCCCGAACGAGATCTTCTACCTATGGCTCGCAGCTTAGGAATGACCGTGACCCCGTGGGGCGTGTTAGCATCGGGTGTGCTAACTGGGAAATATAACAACGCACCGCCAGCCACGAATCGCAGTGAAGGAGGTGCAGAGCGAAGGCTTGACGCGGCTAGCGCGATCAATGACGAGAAGGTGAACGAACGTAATCTTGGAATAGCGAGCGTAGTCGTAGAGGTTGCCAAGGAGATTGGCTGCAGCCCATCTCAAGTTGCGCTAGCGTGGCTGCGTACGCGCCCTGGCTCAATTGTTCCAATACTTGGAGCTCGCCGTTTGGATCAGATACGTGACAACATGAGTTGCCTCGACGTTACACTCCCCAATCCGTATCTTCGCAGACTAGATGAGGTAAGCAGAATTGACTTGGGTTTTCCGCACTCTTTCTTGGCAAGTCCCGTACGTAGAGATAGATTGTACGGAGGCCTCTACTCGCGGATAGTGCAACATCGCGAACCATGAAGCTCACCACAACATCCGGCGATATCCCGGTTGGAGGCATTGTATGACAGGTTTCTGCATCAATCCGACAGTCCGTTTGCAAGCTCCACCAATGAAAAATGTTAAGAGCGTGCAATCGGCCTCTGTTCCCTGATCATAGATCGTAGTTGATTCCTCTTGAGCAAAGATCAAGGGTTGGGTTTAGTACTTTTTGTAATTAGTATCCTGGGACTTGTACTCTATGGCTGGTTCGTGTACGGTTGGCCACTACTCACATTACAGATTACAGCCTTCGTAGCGGTCGCGGGGGTCCTTCTGATAGTCGCATGGATTGGGTACACGATGGCGACAACGCCGCCGCCCGCGCCACTTCAACCTGAACCGGCGCCAGAAGTCGCCGAGCCGGCAGGGAGCACGAGTAAAGCCGAGGCAGACGCGTAGTCGCGTTGAATTCCGCAATCGATCGTCGTAGTATTAATCGGAGCGTGAGCTAAGCGAGTAGATTGTTGCTCTCCGCGAGTTGGCGGACCTCTTCTAGGCTCTTGAATGTCCCAATGTCGTAGTGGCGTTTATCGGTCATGTACGCGTAGACTCCTTTTCCGTCTTTTAGAAGGTTTGGAATGACATGCTGTGCGATGTCCGTGTTGAGTTTGCAGTATGATAAGACTTCAGGTTCGAAGATGTGAATTCCCATGCTTACCGGGTACTCCTTGAGTACAGGCTTCTCCTCGAAGTATGTGACTCTCCCATTCCCGTTGACTCGGGCCACTCCGTACTCGATGGGGACTGATGTGCTCATCGCAAGTGTGCAAGCGGCATGCTTAGCCATATGACGTCTAACCATCTCGCTCAAGTCCATGCTGGTTAGCACGTCACCATAGTACACGATGAATCTCTCAGTCAACATGCCCTCTGCTACGTGCAACGCTCCCGCGGTCCCGACTCTTTCAGCAGTTGAATATTCAATGCGTACGCCGAAACGAGAACCATCTTGAAGGTGATTCTTTAGCAGGTTGATTTCGCTGTTGGATACTAACATTATGAGCTCTTGAATTCCGTTTCGTCTCAGATATTGTATGATGTACTCGATTACGTATTTGTTGCCGACCGGGATGAGCGCTTTAGGAACGTAGGCGGTTAAAGGGTACAGTCGAGTACCTGCGCCACCCGCCAGAATCGCCGCCTTCAAGCTGAAGTCACTTGGGCTTCCTGCTGTTCTAAGTCAGGTATTAAGCATTTGACAACCCTGAAACTGAAAAGTGTCGTGGAATTTTTCCAGTAATGTGCTCTACTCTTTAACGAGGTCTTGAGTCAGCGGTAGTCCTCTGCATCCCACTTTGCCGCGAACCCTTCGGTTGAAGTTTGGGCACGTGAAACATTCGACGAATGATACTGCCTTCAACTTGACTGGGCAGTCGACGGCTTCCTTCTTCATCTTGGCGAGCATCTTGCCTTTGACAGCGCCTTTGATTGCCTCCAGAGCGCTCTTAGGAGTTGGAATGGCTTTTGGTGGCGTGATTATGTCAACTGAATATTTGTCGTCTTCACCCATTTGTACGGGTGAGTCCGCTGGTGATCCGCTCATGCCAAACACAAGCTTACGAGAAGGTTCATGTGAAACCATAAAGACCTTTCCCACACGTGCAAGATAAGAAATGATCAAAGCGCGGAGTCAGGGAACATCTAATCCCTCTCTAACTCTTGGTATAGGGCGGAATCAGGAGACAGATTACCGAGACGCGTCTTCTCAATGTTGAATTTCAGCTACGACAGTTATCCTTGTTGCTTAAATTGATCGGAATCCGGCCACTGCGCTATCAGTGATTCATCGTTGCCTTACCTAGAAACCTTCGAAGCTCTCGTTCCTTGGGCTATCATCGGCATAGCCATTCTGAGTCTACTCTACGCCTGGTGGCTTCGCGGTACCGTTCTCAAGAAGGACAAGGGAACTGCGAAGATGCAGGAAGTCTGGAACGCTATCAGAATTGGTGCAGATGCCTACCTGAACAAGCAACTTCACACGATTCTTCCGCTGATCGGATTACTCGCAGTCGCGATGTTCTTCACCGTATATGTCGTCGCGCCGACACCCGAAGCTCTGGAACGGTTCGGAGCCAACGCGCAGATTATTGTAGCCGTAGGACGAATGCTCGCGTTTGTCCTAGGCGCCTCATTCAGCCTGATCGTCGGCCAGTATGGGATGCGCATGGCCGTGCAAGCTAACGTCAGAGTTGCATCTGCTTCACGTCGCAGCTTTGGTGAAGCCCTATCAATTGCATATTATGCCGGAACAATTACAGGGATGCTCACTGACGGACTCGGCCTACTCGGCGGTACTTCAATCTTCATAATCTTCGGAAAAGCCGCACCAGACGCATTGTTAGGGTTCGGGTTCGGAGGAACCTTGCTAGCCCTATTCATGCGAGTCGGGGGAGGAATCTTTACGAAAGCGGCTGACGTGGGCGCCGACCTCGTGGGTAAAGTGGAGAAAGATATTCCTGAAGATGATCCTCGTAATGCTGCAGTGGTAGCAGATCTGGTTGGCGATAATGTTGGTGACTGCGCAGGAATGGCTGCGGACATATTCGAGTCATACGAGGTTACGATAGTTGCAGCGCTGATTCTTGGTCTCGCTGCGATGGCCATCGACCCAGCGCATCGGTTGATGTGGATTCTCTTTCCTCTGCTTATTCGTGGAATTGGTGTCGTGTCATCAATCCTAGGAACTTTCACGGTACCAATTTGGACCAACTTTCCCATAGGTTTTCTGCGTGCGAAAAATGCCGAGGATGCAATGTTTCGGTCCTATGAAGTGTCCAGTGTCAACACAATCTTCTGGGCATTTATCGTCGCATGGCTGTACAGTAATGATTGGCGACTTGGTGCCGTAATCACCATAGGCGTCGCATTGGCTGTCAGCTTCAACCCTCTCACATCCTATTTCACCTCAACTGAGAAGACGCCTGTGAAGGAGATTGTCAAATCCACACGTGCCGGACCAGCCACAACCATCCTCTCTGGATTAGCGAGTGGATACGAGTCATCGGTCTGGGCTCTACTGTACATTGTCATCAGCTTCGAGCTCGCACTACTACTGTTCCCGTTATCGGGAGGGGCGGTCTACACTCTGTACGCCATTGCACTGATAGGTATCGGGATGCTGAGTCATACGGGCAATAATGTGGCTATGGACTCTTACGGGCCAATCAGTGATAATGCTAATGGCATTGGAGAGATGTCCTGGCATGACCTGAACGATGAAGAAACGAAACGCGGACGCCAAATACTGGCTGATCTCGATGCTGTTGGTAACACTACGAAAGCAATCACGAAAGGCATAGCCATAGCATCCGCAGTTATCGCAGCAGTTTCACTATTCGCCTCCTACATAACCACAACAGGCCTGCAATCTATCAGCATTTCCAGCACTCCAGTCTTCATTGGTCTACTGTTGGGAGGCGCGTTACCATGGCTCTTCAGTTCTCTCTCAATCAGGGCAGTTTCTAGAGCAGCTAAGTTGATTGTGGAAGAAGTTCGTCGACAATTCCGAATTCCAGGAGTCATGGAGGGCGAAGTGAAGCCCGACTATGGTACTGTCGTTAAGATTTCCACCGCAGCCGCCCAGAAAGAATTAGTGCCCTTAGCTGTAATCGCAATGACTGTTCCAGTAATCGTCGGCCTACTGTTACAAGTGGAAGCCCTTGGCGGATTCTTAGCTGGCATCATTGTATCAGGTCAATTGCTCGCCGTCTTCATGGCTAACGCAGGAGGCGCATGGGATAACGCGAAGAAATCAATCGAAGATGAACCTCGAAACATTGCTGAGAATACTGGCAAGGGTAGCGAACGACACAAGGCGAGTGTCGTGGGAGACACCGTGGGTGATCCACTCAAGGACACCGCAGGGCCCGCTCTGAACCCAATGATCAAAGTCGTTAACCTCATCTCATTAATCATTGCACCAATTTTGGTAGCTCTGAAGTCTAGTCCGATAGCCGTGATTGCCGCTGTCGCACTGATCGCTCTGGCTTCTTGGGCACTTTGGCGCAGCAAACGCGACGTACCCCTCGAAGAAGAAGCCCGTGCTTCACGCCAAGACATCGTCGGAAACAATCCACTGAAGTCTTCATCGGAGCGATGATCGGGGCAATGCTCATCTTTCTCTTCAGCTCATTGGCAATCCGAGCTGTTGGCAGAACTGCGGCCGTCATGATAATTGAGATCAGACGCCAGTTCAAAGCCATACCGGGTATTATGAAGGGAACGGCCCTTCCAGACTATTCACGATGTATCGATATTGGTACAAAGGCTGCCCTCAGGAACATGGTTTGGCCGAGTCTGCTCGTTGTGATTGGACCGATAGCTGTGGGACTTCTCCTAGGCTCTGAAGCAGTAGGGGGCTTCTGATGATTGGGACGATCGTCGGCGTCCTGATGGCTTTATTCATGAATAATGTTGGAGCGGCGCTCGACAACGCGAAAAAATATATCGAGACCGGGTCGTTAGGGGGTAAGGGGTCTGCCGCTCATGCAGCGACTGTTATCGGTGACACCCTTGGTGACCCTCTCAAGGACACTGCTGGACCTTCGCTGCACGTCGTCGTGAAATTGCTCAACACGATTACTCTCGCACTGGCACCCCTCTTCGTGCTTGCGCTCTTACATTAGGTTCAACATGATTTTCTCCTTTGTGTTTGGAATCAACATCTTTTAACTTGCCCACCGTAAACGCGCGACACGATATGTCATGTTATCCGCGTCAGTTCGTGGTCAGGGCGTTGAATATGCCATCCGTGACGTAATGGTAGAAGCCGGTAAGGTCCAACGAACTGGAAAGCAATTAATCCAACTGAACATCGGCGATCCCGTCAAGTACGGTTTTGAAACACCCCTCCACATCAGACAGGCCCTCACAAGAGCGACGAATAACGGGCTCAACTATTACTCCGCGTCAGAAGGAATCAGTGAATTAAGGGAAGCAGTGGCTGAGAAGGAGAATCGAGTAAACGGAGCGCACATCGGACAGGACGACGTGGTAGTGACCTCGGGCATCTCGGAAGCAATCATGTTTGTGATGGGAGCGATTATTGATCCCGGTGATGAGGTACTCCTGCCTGGGCCATGCTACCCTCCGTATTTGACGTACGCGAAGTTCTTTGGCGGTAAGGCTGTTACATATCGAACGATCGAGGAGAAAGGTTGGGCGCCCGACCTAGCTGACTTGGAAAGCAAGATAACCAACAGAACTAAACTAATCGTAATCATTAATCCGAACAACCCATGTGGGTCAGTATATTCGGGAGAACAGATTTCGAAGATCCTCAGCTTGGCGGCGACCCGTAAGATTCCGGTTGCGTCTGATGAAATCTACGATCGAATCATATTTGATGGTTCCTTCACAAGTGTCGCTTCACTGGCGAAGGATGTGCCGTTGATAGGATTGAACGGTTTTTCGAAAGCATACTTGATGACCGGTTGGCGACTCGGATACGTCTTTGTGCAGGACCCTGAAGGCGAGTTGAAACAAGTTTGGGATGCTATTCAGAGAATGGCGCGGGTGAGGCTTTGCGCAGCAACCCCGGTCCAGGTCGCGGGAGTGGAAGCATTGCGGGGCCCACAAGAACATGTGCGCGAGATGGTCTCAGAGCTGAGGAGGAGGCGTGACTTCTCACTGAAGCGGGTCAACGAGATTCCAGGCTTGAGCGCGGCCAAACCGTCAGGCGCATTCTACCTGTTTCCTAGAATTCAACTGAACTCGAAATGGAGGGATGACAAGGAATTCGTCACGGACCTGCTGAGGGAGACCGGCGTCATAGTCGTGAACGGGTCAGGCTTTGACCCAGCGTACGGGACGGGGCATTTCAGGGCAGTATTCTTGCCACCGGAAGATGTGCTGAGCCGAGCGTTTGATGCGGTTGAAGAGTTCATGAGCCGGCACGTCTGAGGCTACAAGTTTAATTCCATGTCATTCAAGGGGGAGTGTGTGATCAGAACCTTGTCAGACGAGGGAGAAGAACGTCCATCCGGACTCATGTACGAGTGCATCAGCTGCGGTAAGCAACTTACTGCTGACCAGCTTGCCATGACACCTGAGATTAAGTGTCCGTTCTGCGGTTACAGGGTTCTTCGGAAGGCCAGGCCTCCGGTTGTTAAACGGATCAAGGCTCGATAGGCTACGTCTTCTTGCCTCGGTTCCGCATGGTGTAAACTACTAGAACGATCTCCACGATTACGTTGCCCGCGATGAATATTATAGCTGAACTATTGTTTATGGTTAAAATATAGAGGATTAGGAGACAAGCCAGAATCCACACGAAGATGAAATCTTTAGCCTTACCTAAAATGCCAGACGAACCCGACGGCTCTCTTGTTTTCAAGTAGAGGTAGGTGCTCACAGCGATGAGGAATAGAGCACACCAACTGATACTGATCATCCACCATGTCAGGAGGCTTGAGTAATGCATGTTCATCATCCTCAGAATTTGCAGACTCTGTAGAAGAATACTTTTCCAGCATCAACGAGCAGGAGATACGTTGCAACCATCAGCACCAGTAGTATCCAGTAGTTGATTGGGAGGGCGGTAAAACCTAGGAAGGCCCCTAGGCGGGTGAAAGGGATAATGGTGCCAATTGCCACACATGCTAACGTCAAGATGGTCAGCCATTTTCCAGGACGACTGGTTACGAATGGGATTCGCCTAGTTCGAATTACGAAAATGACTAGTACCTCAGTCCAGAATGATTCAACGAACCATCCGCTCTGGAAGAGAGCCGGTGACGCTTGGAATATGAAGAGCATAATGCCGTACGTGAGGAAGTCGTATAGAGAACTGAATGGTCCGAAGAAGAGTGTGAAGTTTCTTACGAAGTCGATGTCCCAGCGTCGAGGGAGTTCTGTCACCTCCATGTCAACGGTGTCCGTTGGGAGTGTCATGTTTGCGACGTCATAGAACAGGTTCATGAAGAGGATTTGCATAGGGAGCATTGGGAGGAACGGAAGGAACAGGGATGCCCCTGCGGCGCTGAACATGTTTCCGAAATTCGAGCTTGTTCCCATTAGGATATATTTGGTTGTATTTCCGAAAATCTTCCGGCCCTCTTCGATACCGTTTGCAAGGACCACCAGATCCTTGTCCAGCAGAACAATATCAGCGGCATCCTTTGACACATCGGTCGCGGAGTCTACGGAGATTCCGACGTCTGCTTCGAATAGTGCGGGCGCGTCATTTACGCCGTCCCCCATGAATCCTACGACATGTTTGTCTGCTTTCAACGCCTTTATGATATCCAATTTCTGTTCGGGGGTAATACGCGCGAATATTGTGGCTTCTTCTGCAGCTTCTCTGAGCTCTTGTGAACTCATTTCGGTCAGGTCGCTTCCGCGCAGAATCTTTCTCATTTCTATGGAGAGATCTTCACAAATCTTCGCTGCCACAAGCTCGTTGTCTCCTGTGAGTATCTTGACGTCCACCCCCAGAATTTTGAGGCGGTCAAGCGCAAGACGGGCGTCGGCCTTTGGTGGGTCTGTGAAGACGAGAAAACCGAGGAGAGTCAGCGATTTTTCGTCTTCGACGGAGTATCTTTGTTTCGTCTCGATAACGGGGTGGTATGCAACAGCTAAGGTACGGTACCCGGCTCTGGAATTCTCAGCGAGGTCCTTTTCCAGAACCTTTCGGAAGTGATCTATTGGTTCGCCTTCATTACTTGTTCCATTTGTCCCAGACGCAGAGACATAATCGCATTTTGGAATGACTGATTCCGGAGCTCCCTTTGTAATAAGAGTAATGCGCCCATCTTTCTGAACGACCTTCGACATCATCCTTCGCTGGTAGTCAAACGGCACTTCGTCAATGCTGGTGTAATTATCAATAGTGTGTTGTAGGCCGTTTTCTACTGCGTACTCCCATATTGCTGAATCCATTGGATTTCCGGTTATCTTATCTCCTACAACGGCAGCGTTGCAGAGAAGCGAATACTCCAGTAACTGTCTATCCTCACCGAATGGAAGATAGCTTTTCAAGGCAATCCTTCCGCTGGTTAGTGTCCCCGTTTTGTCGGTGCATAACACGTCCATGTTTCCGAAATCCTCGATGGAGACTTGCCGTTTCACGATAACCTTCTTCTTTGCCATTTCGCGTGCTGCATGTGACAGGCTTATTGTTACAATGGCAGGCATAAGCTCCGGAACCAACCCAACTGCGACTGCGAGAGAGAATAGAAGTGAATCAATTATCGGACGGCCAATGAGAGCGTTGAGAACAAAGATGGCCACAACAAGCACGAGTGTTAACGTGATCAGCATGTTTCCGTATTTCCTAACTCCTCTTTGAAATTCAGTTTCAGGCCGAGATCTTACTAGTGAATGTGAGACGGAACCGAACTCGGTCTGTCTTCCAGTTAAGACAACTATTCCGCGTCCACTGCCATGCATGACGACGGTTCCCATGAAGAGACAATTCGTCAAATCTTGAGGAATTGGATGTTGGAGGCTGATGGCGTCATAATTCTTCTCGACTGGAAACGACTCGCCCGTCAAGGTTCCTTCGTTTACTTCCAGGTCTTTGCACTCGAGAATTCTAATGTCGGCTGGGACAATGTCTCCAACGTAAACAGAAACCAAGTCGCCTGGTACTAGTTGTCTGGAGTCGATCTCGTTCGTTTTGCCGTCCCTGCTCACGACAGCCTTGAGTGAAACGCTCTGCCTCAGGTCGTCGATGATCTTCTCGGCTTTGTATTCGTTGAAGAAACCTAGTATGACGCTGAGCAGAATGATTATGATGATTACTATTGACTGTCTGATCTCGAAGAATCCGGACACGATAGCTGCGGCAAGTAGAATGAAGAAGAGTGGGTTCTTGAATTGTCGCACAAGGATTTTCAGACCGCTGAATTTGGCGGTGGGAAGCTCATTGTAGCCGAAGGTGCTCAGGCGGGATGCCGCTTCAGCTTCTGACAATCCATTCGGTGTGGTGCTCAGATTATTGCACAGTTCGTCCGCAGTAACTGACCAATAGTCACTCTTGGCTCGCGTGCCAACAGTGTTTGGTTGGTCGGGCGTCCTGCGTTCGCCTCATAATCACGGATATGTAGCGGCGCTCATCGCGGTGGATAAAGCAGTTATGATACCTTTTCAGAAGTGAATTCAGATTAGGCTGGTTCTTCCTGTATGTCAATACGGTCCACATTAGGGTAAGCGTTCTTTATGGCCGCTGAGAACTTTACTGAAATTTCATGTGCCCGCTTAATAGTCATGTCTGAGTCAAATTTGCATCTAATGGCCAATGAGTAATTATCACCCGTCCTTCTGATGCGGAGGGCGTGTATGGCTTTTATCTCAGGAAAACGCCTGGCCGCGTGAATAACGAACCATTTCAGTTCACTTCCGCGTCCTTCGAGTTCACTGGCAATGAGGTCTGATGCTGACTCCATGTGGATCGTAACTTCTCCTAGATCTTGTATCGCTGTCCTCAGTTCATGCTCTATCCGCGCAGAAACGTTGTGTGCTTGCTTCACCGTCATGTTCGCACTGACCTCAACTCTTAGGTCGACTGCCCATTTCTCAGCAATCTTCTGAAGGTGTACATTATGCACCCCTCTAGAGCCGGGAACCTTCTCCGCAATTTGAGCTACACGCACCGCCATCTTGTGGTGTGCGTGTCCGACCGGTTCTGTTTGGACTGTGATCCTGGCGGATCGCTGTACGTTCTTGCGGATTTCGCGTTCAATCTCAAAAACAATCCTATGAACCTCTTCAAATTCTAGTGTGCTGTCAAGGAGGACGTGAACTGTGATGTCAAGCCTCTTACCGGTCATTCTAACTGCTATGTCATGGATGCCCTTGACCGCTGGAATTTCTTCAATCTTCGAGCGTAGGAGTTGTATTATTTCCTTTTCCGATCTTTCGACAAGTGGGAGCGGCATTTTAGGCTCTAGCTAGCGACCGTTAGCCACGGCGATATGCTGTTGTCTATGATAAAAGTAGCATTATCCATTTCCAGTGGAAAGTCATCTATATTCGTGATTTTCCGCAACTCGGACAGAAACTAGCTTTCTGATCGAGCAACGCGCCGCAGAACTTGCATTTCAAGTACACGAGTTTCCTAGCGGCTGGTTTCAGTCCCATAACCCCCTGCTTCCTTTCAATTCGCTTTCCGAAGTACACCGCCACCTCTAGAAGTATTGCCATCGGCACGAACAAAGCGATGTCCGCGATTGGGCCGCCGTCCGGCGTGATTACGGCAGTGATTATGTAGAGGGCTGCGTAAATGTACTTTCTTCTGGTTGTCACGAAACTTGTTTTGATGATCCCAAATTTCACGAGTAGTACGAAGAATACGGGCATTGTAAAGGAGAAGCCCGATGTGAGTGTGGTGATGAATACAAGGCTATAGAAATCCATTACGTAGATTATCGGAACCGCGCCTGTAAGCGTGAAGAAGGGAATCATCGCCCAGAGCATGAACGGCGCGAGAATCTTGTATCCGAATATGGATCCAGTGATGAAGAGGGCTGTGAATGAGATGACGAAAGGATAGACAGCTTTGCGTTCCTCAGGGTATAAAGCCGGGTCGACGTACCGATAGATTTCATAGCCGATGACTGGCGCACTTGTAACTACCCCCATCAGGAGAGAAGCGATCAGGTAGATTTCGAGTGGAGCGGTGAATTCACCCGCGATCAGTTGAACGCCCGATGGAAGCACGTCCTTCGTGACTTGCCCCAGCACCAAACCAATCAGCGGATAGTAGAAGGCAAACGGGTGGCGTAGGAAATCAGAGTGGGCAGGAATAACCATGAAAATTGTCGTGGTTACAAGGAGTGAGTATAGAATTATCTTGAGTCGTGAGGCGAGCTCCGTTAAGTGGTTAATGAAGGGTGTGACTACGTCATTTGTCATGACCGTGTTGCGCCGTCTGATAGGATCGTGGAAGGGCTAGTGTCTTGGTTGATGTTCGAGACCTGAGATGAAGTGAACCGACTTGTTACTTGGAGCTCTTATCTGCAATTTCCTTAGCAATCTGCTCTTTGGTTTTTCCTTCTGTGCTTATTCCCAGGCTCTTTGCGGCTACAATTAGCGGATCCGTAGGCGACTCGGGTGTAGATGTTGACACTGACGGGCTTGACATTTCCTTTGCTGCCTTATCAAATTCCTTCTTAGCTAATCCTATTGATTTCGCTAATTCTGGGAGCTTCTGTGGGCCCCACAGGAACACGACTAGAAGGATACCAACAACAATTAGCCACTCATATCCAACTAGAGCCATTAGTTTCCACGCAAAAAACATGCATTCGGCTTGATATAAGAATGCTGACTAAAATGTCCCCTCTGGGTTCCTGTATTGGGGCTCCTGCTTATGCTCCGAATCGTTGCGAAAGGCTGCTGGTACGGTTGCTTAACATTTTGAACCCGTAATGGTATGCAAAGATGCCCGTAATTGGAAGCTCCAGCCAAACTGTGACGATCCTGGACAGTAAGGCGGCCGATGCGGCAATTGGGACTGGGACAGCAAACAATGCCAAGATGGTCGTTATGGCTGCTTCGTAAACGCCAATCATGCCAGGAATGGCGATGGGCGTCATCTGAATCATCTTTCCAAACGCCAACGTGATAATTACAACCCAGAGTGAGACTTGCGCTCCCATAGAGGTCAGAACTATCCAGAGGATCGTCACAGAGCATCCCCAATCCCCCATGCTGGCGGCGAATGACAAAATCATTTGCCGCCTGGAAGAAATAATCTTTCTGAACCCTGAGTGGTATTCGTCAAGAAATTGATCTGCCTTTCCCTCAACATTGGCTTCTCTTTGGACGAGTCTAACGATTGGTTGCAAGAGTTTCAACACGCGATTCAGAAGAGGTCCGACCCTCTTGGGATTGAATGAGAGGAAGAGTAGGACGATCAAGCCGATTATAGTGACTATTGGAATCGCCGCCAACTCAACCAAGATGATTCTGTTCATCATGCCTAGGCTGAGGAGGGCTGCCAAGGCTAACGCAGTGCTAACGAGAAAGCCGATGATGTATAGAGTTCGGTGGAGAATGACCGTTGCAGTTGACTCACCTAATTTCATGCCGGTTTCTTTTGAACCGAGAATGCATCTTGCAGCTTCAAGGAAGATGCCGCTGGGCATTGTGTACACAGCAAATATGCTAGCGAGGGTAATTTCCTGACATGTGAAGAACGGCATTTTATACTCAGTTGCGGTAATCAAAAAATACCAAGCCGACGCGTAGAATACGAAGCTCAGCAACTGTAATGCTACCATGCCCGCGATAGTGATTGGGTTCACGCTCAGGAGTATTCGCTCGACAGACCCGATACCGACGTAGTCGAGAAAGGCTACCAGAACCAGTAACCCGAAAACCAAGCTGAAGATACTTGTTACTGTGGACCGTTTAATGGATTACACCGGCATATCGACAGCAACGTCACTGCTGCCCAACTGCCGTACTCTCATTCACGATTAAAGTCTTGAGAAATTACCAGGATATTCGCTTCGACGTTCTCCTGGGTTAGATCAGGATTATCCCTTATATTCATCGTCTGTGCGCGAAAGAGAGGTTTGGTGTGCTTGAAGGAAGGTTACCTTTGACAGAGACAGATTCCTATGACCTTGTGATCGTGGGTTCAGGTATTGCAGGATTAAGAGCGGCAATCGAAGCTGCGATGGTGTCCGAGGGTAAAGTGAGTATCGCGGTTGTCACGAAGGTTCAGGCAATGCGATCGCACTCTGTTTCAGCCGAAGGTGGAACGGCTGCCGTCCTTTACACTGATAAAGGAGATTCGCTTGAGTCGCACATTTACGACACCATAAAGGGAAGCGACTTTCTTGCTGATCAGGACGCGGTAGAATTTTTCGTAAACTCGATGCCATCTGAAATCTACCAGCTTGAGCATTGGGGTATGCCATGGTCGAGAACTGAAGATGGAAGGATAGCACAACGCAACTTCGGCGGTTACAGTTTTCCAAGGGCTACTTTCGCCGGCGACAGGGTTGGATTCTTCGAGATGCAGACGCTCTACGACACCAGTAGAAAATTCGACAACATTCAATTCTTTCAAGAATGGTACGTTTCGTCATTAGTCGTCAAAGACAACGCGTTTAGGGGGCTGACAGCAATTGACCTCAAGTCCGGTGAATTTCACTCCTTCCGAGCGAAGGCTGGCATCATAGCGACGGGTGGCGCTGGTAGGCTATACCGTTTCGCAACGTATGGATATTCGTCCACTCCTGACGGTCTCTCGTTAGCCTACCGGGCAGGAGTGCCAATTGAGGATATGGAATTTGTGCAATTCCATCCGACAGGGCTGATTCCTTCAGGAGTGCTCATTACGGAGGGGGCGAGAGGAGATGGAGCGATCTTGATCAACAAGAAGGGAGAACGTTTTATGAAGAAATACGCGCCGGAAAAAATGGACCTTGCGTCCAGGGACGTAGTCTCCAGAGGCATGATCACCGAAATTCAGGAAGGAAATGGGTTTACCAATGCAGTAACAGGCATGGAGCATTTGCTTCTGGATTTGCGACATTTGGGGCCTGAGAAGATCAAGGAACGACTTTCGGGGATTCGAGAGATCGCAATCAAATTCAAGGGCATTGATCCCATCGAGCAACCTTTGCCCGTAAGACCCGTGTGCCACTATACGATGGGAGGGATCAAAACTAACATGAAAACGGAGACACCCATCTTCGGCCTCTTTTCGGCGGGAGAAGCAGCTTGCGTCAGCATAAACGGGGCAAATCGACTCGGCGCTAACTCAACCGCAGAGTGTTTGGTTTTCGGCTCACTGGCTGGTGCCGAGGCAGTGCACTACGCCACGACGAACAATTCACATGATTTTCCCCATGATCAAGTTGCGCAAGAAGAGCGAAGGATATTTGATGATACATTTCACGGAAGTGGAGACGAAAATCCATACGACATCCATAATCAAGTGCAAACTCTAATGGACAGATACGCGTACGTCTACAGAACTGGAGACGGTCTGGAGAAGGGTCTACGAGAATTGCGGGAATTACGCGCGAAGTCGTGGAGACACGTGGATGACCAAGCGAGTGAATACAACACTAACTTCGTGAACGTGCTGGAGCTGGAATCAATGTTTGACATAGCCGAAGTTGTTCTTGCTGGCGCTCTCGCTAGAACCGAATCAAGAGGCGCGCATTCACGACTGGACTACCCAGACCGGAATGATAAGGTATGGTTGAAGCACACCCTAGCCTACTTTGCCCCCAACGGACCGAGCCCTAGACTTGAATACTCGCCCGTAACAATTACAAGATACACGCCGACAGAACGTCATTACTGAGAAGGTACATCTCTTGCAGAGTAATCCAGAACTGGGACGGCGTATTCAGCTACGGGTTCGCAGGGCTAATCCGGCCGTCGGACTCAACGAAGGCTTCAGCATCTTCGAGATTCCCTTTGAATCTGGGATGACTGTTCTAAGCGCGCTTCTCCACGCAAAAGAGAAGATTGACCATTCCATCGCTATCAGATACTCGTGTAGAATGGCGTCCTGCGGTTCTTGCGGAATGAAAATAAACGGTATTCCGAAACTCGCTTGTTATACTCAAGTCGCGGAGTATGGTACCAAGACGATTACCGTAGAGCCGTTGGACCATTACCCACTCGTTAGAGATCTGGTTACGGATTTTGACGGGTTCTTCCAAGTTCACAGATCAATTCATCCTTTTCTAATCAGGCGAAACGTTCGAGAACAGGATACTTCCGAATCAGAGTATAAGCAGAACGCGAAAGAACTGGATGATTTTCTTCAGT
Organism: Bathyarchaeia archaeon; assembly: GCA_050012795.1. GTDB lineage: Archaea > Thermoproteota > Bathyarchaeia > 40CM-2-53-6 > 40CM-2-53-6 > FEN-987. The sequence goes on from JBEKGM010000018.1 coordinate 75,923, forward strand.
TTTCATACTGCATCAAGTGTGGTCTATGTAACGCTGCTTGCCCAACCTTAGCAACGGACCCACTCTTCACCGGCCCCCAAGCCCTGGCTCAAGCATACAGGTACAGTGCAGATTCACGCGACGAAGGACAAATTCATCGAATTGAGGCGATAGATACTGCGCATGGAGTTTGGCGATGCCACTTCGCAGGCGCCTGCAGCTTCGTCTGTCCTAAAGGTGTAGACCCTGCCCTAGGTATCCAGCACCTTAAACGATTGGCAATGCTGCGAAGACGGAAGAGTGGCGCACCACTGATGCCAAAGCGCGTCAACCCTGAGACTGTACACGCGTGACGAATGGGCTTACGTATCCTTCAGAAACGAAATCAGAATGATAATGCGTCGCCGACGAGGTCTGACTGTTTTGTGAAAAAAGCGGCTCGTACACGAACGTGGTCCCAGCAGACTTACCCCCCGGTTGAATGGCAAGGTTCTTCTCTCAAACCATTAGATAGCGGCAGAGCAAAGAGAACGGGAGTAACTGGAGATGGATGGAGTAGACAAGTACGATTTACTATCAGACTTAGCTAAGCGGCGAGGATTCTTCTGGCCCTCCTTCGAGATTTATGGAGGAGTCAGCGGATACCTCGATCTCGGTCCACTCGGAACACGCCTTAAGCGCAGAATTGAGGAGCTATGGTTACGCCTCTTTGTTCAACAGCACCGCTTCGTGGTCGTTTCAACTCCCGTCATCACTCCGGAGCAAGTATTTTCCGCCTCCGGTCACCTAGAAAGCTTCAAAGACCTGATGGTCACGTGCAACAATTGCGGACGACACTTCAAAGCAGACCTAGCGGTATCGGAGGCAATGCCCGGGCGAACAGACATTGCAATTGAAGCGATGACTCCGGCTCAGATCGACCAGTTTGTCAAGGAAAACAACGTACGCTGCCCCGAGTGCGGAGGACAACTCGGGCAAACCGAGTATTATTCTACCATGTTCAAGACGAATATCGGACCGTACGGCGATGTGATCGGCTACGGGAGACCTGAAGCAGCCCAAGGAATGTTCACCGATTTCAAAAGGGTATATGACTCAACAAGGGAGAAACTACCCATCGGAATCGCCCAGATTGGAACCGTAATGAGAAACGAGATCTCGCCAAGACAGGGCCCCATCCGACTACGCGAATTCACAATAATGGAGATGGAAGTATTCTTTGATCCTTCTGAACCACAATGCACATTTCTGGATAGAGTGAAAGACGTTGAGCTGCCACTTCTGCTGGCCAAAACCAGGGAAGATGGTAAGGACGAGATAGTTCGCGTACGTGCTAAAGAAGCCGTGACCCAAGGACATGTTCTAAACGAATGGTCCGCCTACTTCATGGCCGTTTCAATCGATTTCGCGAAGAACCTAGGTATTCCGCAGGAGAAGCAGAGATTCGAGGAGAAGATGCCTTCTGAACGGGCGCATTACTCTGCCCAGACATTTGATCATCAAATATTGCTCGACAGGTGGGGCTGGGTGGAAATAGCGGGTCACGCTTATCGAACTGAATTCGACTTGAACGCCCATATGAAACATTCAGGATCTGACCTGAGTGTTTTCAAGTCCTTCCCTGTTCCGATTGAAAGAAGGACCGTCGTAGTTATCCCTCTTGAATCAAAACTCGGACCGCTGCTCAGGGAGAAGACCCGCGAGGTTACAGATAAAATATCGAAATGCGAGCCAGATCATATCAGAAAGGCATTCGATACAGTCGGATACTTTGAAGTGAACGGCTTCAAAGTGCAACCGGGGCATGTCCGGTTCGAGGAACGTAACGTACGTGAGTCAGGAAGGCGTGTGGTACCTCACGTCGTAGAGCCAAGCTACGGTGCGGAGCGCCTTGTCTACTCAGCCTTAGAGTACGCTTACACGCGAGTTGATGATAGAGTCGTTCTGAGACTACCTCACGCGCTCTCACCAATGCAGATTATGGTCTTTCCACTAATGCCAAAGGACGGCTTAGACGAAACTGCCTTGCAAATTGTGGATACGCTGATTCAACACAGATTTGACGTTGAATACGACGAATCTGGTACGATTGGTCGAAGGTACGCTAGAGCCGATGAGATTGGCGTTCCACTATCAATAACCGTGGACTACCAGACCAAGAGGGACGGCACCGTTACGCTACGTGACAGGGATACTTGGACACAGGTTCGCAACTCTTTAGAGTATATCCCAGAGCTTGCCCGCGGATATTTCGCAGGGCAATTGCCTTTCTCTCAACTCGGCACGCCGGTCGGAACTAAGCTCGAACAGTAAAGTGCTGGGCTAGGGTTTAAGTCCTCAACTGCCTAGTATACCAATGTGACGCTTGCATGACTTTTCCGATGGAGACCGAAGCGAACATAAAGCGAAGGATGCTTGACCTGTGCCAAACACATGCAAGGAACGTTGTTGAAATTGCGCGACAGTTAGCCGTCTTGGTGGACAATGTCGCGGAAGGGAAAGCTAAACTGGCAAAGGAGAACTATCAGAATATCGCCAAATCCATTGAAGAGAACGAGAAGAACAAAACAACTTTCCTCGTTGAAGTGGCTTCAGTAGGGAGCTTATTGATCAGCAGAGAAGATTTCTTGCGTCTGTTGTTTCGGTTAGGGGAGATTTCGGACTACTGCGAATCTATGGCGGGTCGGTTACTTGCCGTAACCGAACTCAAGTGGAAGTTAGACTCGAAAAAGCTGCAAGCAATATCAGAACTTATGAGTCTGCTTTTGAAGGAGATTTCGAAGGTTAGAGAAACGCTTCACTCGTTATCCTTTGACGCCGACAAGGCCATGGAGACTGCCAAAGCTGTGGAAGAGCTAGAGCGACAGATAGACGTCGCATCCAGAAAGTTAGATCTGGAGCTGCTTAATAGCAGGATTCCTCTCCCGATGATGCTGTTCCTTCGTGACTTGGTTGATAGAGCTGAGAAGATTGCGGACATAGGACTCGACGTCGTTGACCATATTCGAGTGCTCGCACTGACAACATAGGATGCATACGCTTGGTCCAAGATCCTATTACTGCTGAACTGATCGGAACCCGCTTGATCGTCTGGAATCCGGCAGAGGGAGTTGCCCTGTACCGAATGGGTTTCTTTGGGAAACCTGTTGGTATTCCTAAACCAAAACCGGAACAGGACTTCAAAGCGCCATTGATGCTAGACCTCATGGAAGCAGTCTACTTGCTTGATCGAAAGATAATTCGCATTTTGGACGCTCACAACGGCAAGCTTGTAGGTCGAAGAAAGATCCTGCAATTGGCGAATGGGACGTACAAACAGTTCGATCTCGGATACGCAGCTTATGAAGATCTCAGAAACAAGGGCCTGATAGTTACGCCCGGAATCAGGTTTGGTTCTGATTTTGCAATATACGAGCATGGTCCAGGTATCGATCATGCACCTTTCATCGTGACCGTGAAAAGGCAGGAGGATACGATGGGGCCATTTGAGGTAGTCTTAGCAGGCCGTTTAGCGACGACGGTACGTAAGCAATTTACAATCGCTGTTCCAAAACGTCAGGGGAAATCAGACTACCTCGTATTCAGATGGTTCAAGGCTTAGGTTCTCGTCATAATTGAATACCGAAGATCTTCAGTAAATCCCAGTTTGGACAGGCGAATAAGAACATGTTTTCCATCGTCTGGTGGCGCTCTTATCAGCGGAACCTTACTCAAGGCCAGCGAATTCATGTATGGTTAACTCCGTGGTCGCAAGGGCTCTCACACGGTAAAGCGTGAGTGAATAATCCCGTGGCTGTCGGGCCCGAGTACTCTCTCTTGAACTACTATAGAGTAGCTCTGGAAGTAGTGGAGACGGTAATGATGATTAGAATGCACTAGGGTTGCCGCTTGAATCATTTCTTCTTGTCAGTTCTGATATCTTTTTCATATTTCCACTTCCACAATCTGTGTCCGGAAAAAGCCCTTATTCGCGCAGTTTCCACTTCATGCTCGAGTCACATGTATCGTGGTCTCGTAGCTTCAGGAAGTATACTCGCAGTTTTCGGGGCGTTCCTGATTGTTACTGACATTTTCGTACCCATGGGTGTCTCAGGCTTCGGTATCCCGATTCTAGGTATCGGGCTGATAATGTTCATCTTAGGTTTCATACGGCCTGAACCAGCATCTGTAGAACCTGAACCTGGCAAGAAGTTCTGTTGGTATTGCATGACACAGATCCCTCTCGATTTAACAGAATGTCCTAACTGTAGTCTTCCACAGCATGAGGCGGCTGATTAGTTATTATTCGGCTTTGCTCGTTTCGTCCCGGAGCTGCACGTGAGCTGCGCCCTCCATGATCTTTCTTTGTAGGCCGGCAATCACGTCATCCATGGCGTCGTTATCCAATCCCAGCTCCCTAAGCGTTGTCTGTGTCTCCTCCGGGAGCACGACCGCGACGTTTGGACCACCGTACTCATCCATCATTATGCAGTTGAAATTCATCCTGGCCTTCATGAATTGGAAGTATCCTGAAGCGTAGCTGGCTTTACCTTGCGGATCATATGACTCAATGAAGACCTCGAGATCTTCCGGAAGTGAGGGTCGACTCACTCAACAACCCCTAATCTGTGAAGGTCAGGTGGGGGATATATCTGCCGCGTCGACCGAGCGAGGGAACGGCCTAATGAGTCTCCGTTCACATCATAATCAGTGTCGTGATGGTTTATGTGCCAATACAGCGCCAATTTCAGGTCATGCATTTACGTGACAAAAAACAGGGATGCGGTTGTGGGAAGTTTAAACGAATAAGATGGCGAGTTTTGGTCCATTTCTCTCCGACAACGGTCCATTAATTAGTCCGAGGGTTCCAAGGACTGCGAAGTCTTAAGTAATATACGCATGCGTTACATAGTATTCGTGGAAAAGGGAAATCGGCGGATTATGAATAGTTGAGCGACTGATATGATCAAATATCGGAACTTAGTAGCGTGCCTCCTGCTACTCGTAGTACTATTCGCTCCAGCTCTGTCATTTGTAGGTGCTCTCCCACCGCTATCTGCGGGGACTTTCCCAAGCGGCACGTTTCTTGTTCCGATGGATAGTAAACAAGCTGATCGTGTACATGTTTATGGTTTCATTCACGAGTTTCTGCGCTTAACCCCGAATTCAGGCATTGCTAGAATTATCGAACCCCCTGACGTAACGATTCAGACAGCTCTAACGCCGAGCGGAGCGCTGTACCAAGGTGGCCCGTTTCTAATTGACCCGAAGTTCGCGTCTCAGGTGAATAGCCTACTATCGATGCCTATCTTCAACGGTGTTACAGTGACTAAACTCACTGCGCCTTTCACGTCGAACAACATATTCTTCGTAACGGAGCCAACGAAGATCCTAGTAGTCTTCGGAGTCTTCGGCAGAACCGACCTCACGTTAAATAGAATGGGAATTAACTATACGCTGATCGATCCAGACGTCCTTCTGAACAACCCTTCAATAATAAACCAATACTCGCTGATAGTTGTCGACTGTCCAGGCTTCTATGGTAATCCTTCCTCATACAGCCCGGATAGGCGCGCGAAGATTCAGACGGTGTACAACACAATCTCGACGCATGTTCAGGCAGGAAACGAGGTCATCTTCACGGACATAGCGCTACTTGACATGGACTCGACTTTCCCAGGATATTTGAACATCGCCCCGGGAGGAGCTGGCTCCTGGGCGAGTACGGTCTATAACCCGCCAAAGGGTGGGTTCCCCCCAGAATTTCCAAGTCAGTACTATAACGCAGGACCCAATCCGAACAATATCAAGCTCTTCACTGAGGGGGGCGGACGAGTTGTTTCAAGCATCCAGCCTGCTCACGCATCTGACGTCAGAATAATAATCGACAGTGACAAGTTCGGCGTGCCATACCGGCACGCAATTCTAGGGTTCTACTTCCAATTCGGCAATGGAATAGTTGAAGGTTTAGCTTTTCATCCGTATGAACAGACCTTCCCGAACTATGCGGACCAGAACGGATATTACGCCACTTACGAGATTTATGGCAACAAGTTCGTGCACGGTCCACAAAATGATTTCCTGCTCTCATCTAGCCCAACGAGTGTTACCGTTAATCAAGGTCAGACAGCAACCTACACGATAGGCGTTACCTCTATTGGGAGCTTCAGTTCCCCCGTCTCGTTGCAGGTGAGCGGGACTCCATTCAACTCGGGTGGCAGCTTCTCGCCGCCTCTGGTTACGCCTCCATCTGGCGGGTCCACAAGCAGCTCGCTTGCTGTTTCAACTGCAGCGGATACGCCTGTTGGCACGTATAACTTGACGGTGACGGGCACTTCCACTTTGCCAAGCTTGGTGCGTCAAACTTCCGTACAGTTGATAGTGGTTACTTCTCCTACCCCGTCTGCTGATTTTGCCTTATCCGTGAACCCGGCGGCACCCACACCGCAGATTGTTCAACCAGGTCAATGCGGGAACTACAGTGTCTCGGTGCAGTCGATCGGTAGCTTCACGTCCTCGGTCAACCTTACGTTATCGAATATTCCAAGTCAGATAAATGACCACTTGAAGCCTCAGTTTATTCCTAATCCGGTAACGCCTCCTTCACCTGGTGCGACAGTCTTCTCAACGTTGGAGGCGTGTGCGGTCAATGGTGCTCCTCCAGGGAACTACACTATGACGGTCATAGGTACGGGTGGCGGCATCACTCATTCCGCTGACATAGTGCTTCAGATTCCAACGCCAGCGGTCGTTCCTTTGAATTGGCTGGTTTACCTAATCATCCTATTGGGCCTGTTGCTCGGATTAGGAATAGGTTTACTCGCTGCTTGCTTGTCTCGGAAGGGGCTTAGGAGGAAAGCTAGATTCATGTACGTTCTTCCTCTACCTACGATCAAGTGCAGGAACTGCGGAAGACTCATGCCGATGGCCGCTGTCTATTGCCCATATTGCGGCAGACCACAAGTAATCATGGCGAGGAAGCCTCCTAAGGTTCGAGCCGCTGCAATGCCGCGGCTGACACGGGGACGTATCATCGCATTCGTATTATCACTGGTTTCAGGAATTCTAGTCCTGTTGAATAGCGCTGCGCTCCTCAGCCCATCGTTTTACAGCTTCTGGTCCTCGCTCTTCTTCTGGTTACCGATTCTCGGCCGGACTTATGCGTTCACGCTGGGCTTCGTGATTGGATTAACGCTGATCATGGGATCCATAGTTATGATCTTGAGAAGCGGCGCCCTCGCCGATGTCATAATATTCCCGTTCGCCGTCTTTAGCTTGATCGTTGGCGGAGGCTTCGTTGCCGGAATGGTTCTTGGAATTGTTGGCGGCATCTTGGCTGTGCTGAACCGGTAGCCATAACGAATATTTTTGATAATTATCACTAGATTCCTAATTGCAGATGCCTCTCGCTGTTTTCGGTAACCTAAATGTAAGAAAAGTGTCCAGCAACTATTTCGAATTTAGCTAGTCGAATCAATAGGTTTTCACCAGATCGGTTTACCCGGTCCCTAATTTTCACTATTGGAATCAATCATGAAACACAGCGGCCAGCTGATTGCTTGAAACTTGCAGTTTGATGTGCGGTTTTAGGGGTGTAGAGTGCGAAAACTGTGCGATTTACCATCGCTAATTCCTAAGTCAGGCGATCATCAAATAGTTTGGTTGGTGAATCAACATATGGAGGCACTTGAGTATTATCGAGACCCCAACGGTTTTTGGCGAATCAAGAACTTCCGGCGACGTAGACGAGCAAGAATCTGACGCGATCACGTGCAAGAATGTGCGAATTGCACTGCACACTTCTCTAATGAAAGAGGAAGGGTGCTGGTGGCGGATTCCTGTCTCATTCTGGGGCTATAGTGACGATTGTGTGGGCTACTTTATCGCCCACTCTCTGTTTCTTATTTGTGATTGACAAGAATCCGACGCCCAGAATGTAACAGAACGGAAGCCAATCAATCACCCTGAACAGGTTCCTAACGGCGGATTCTGTGATGGTGCACGGATCGCCGTCGACCCCGACGACGCGTATTTTCATTACGCGTTTACCCGGCGTGGCGGAGAACAATCCTTCCGTTGCGAAATAGTAAAGGAAGCTGATTAAGAAGAGTATAAGCCGCTGCTGGGTGAGAGGCCGAGAAGAGGGAATTGCACAGAAACGTGCGCTATAACTAACCAACTAATGCCGACGATCACGGAGTCCATCAGGCTTGCAAGAAACCTTCGTGCCGAGGGTGCTGGTCGAATGTTGAGAGGCGGTGTCCTCAATGTCTGAATTGTTACCTCTCGATGCTCGTCCTGTTCAACCAACCTCCAGGAGCCTCCTGGTTTTCGGTTCGTGTGTGCGCTCAATTTAAATACTATTCGAGCCGATAACCACGCCACCACAACAGGAGTAATGGACCGAAATAATGGCGGAAGTATGCCCCACCTGCGGGCTTCCAAAGGATCTGTGCGTGTGCGGTACCATCAGCATGGAACAGCAGCTTGTGAAGGTCCGCCTCGAGACAAGGAAATGGGGAAAAGCAACAACTATCATCGAGGGCATTAACTCCAAAAGCGTTGACCTTGGCGACTTGGGTGCGAAGTTGAAGACGTTCTGTGCTTGCGGTGGAACATCAAAGGATGGTTTAATAATTCTACAAGGAGATCATCGCGGCAAGGTCAAGAAACTGCTCGTCCAGTTTGGTTTTCCTGAGACCTCAATTGAAGTTCACTAACGAGCGTGTCTGGCTACGAATAGGTTCCTTGAAACGATGAGAGGCCTGAAATACACTGGGCATAGCCCGTTTGCGTGTCCGTCATGCGGAAGTCTGAAGATAAGGCCGGCAGGTTCCCTGAGCGGATGGATGACTCCGCCAGTCTACGCTTGCCAAGAATGCGGATATGTAGGGAGCGTAATTCTCGAGATTGAACCCGAGGACGGGGTAGGCGGAAATAAAGGAAAAAAAGAGAAGGGTTAAGAATTTCCGTTTCTATCTAAATGTCTAGTTTCAGCGCTTCCTTAAGCCCTTTGTAGCGGTTCCTCACGGTTACTTCTGTTACGTTAGCTACTTCTGCAATTTCCTTCTGCGTCTTCTTCTCGCCCTCAAGGACGCAGGCAACGTAAAGCGATGCTGCGGCGAGTCCCATCGGGTCCTTCCCTGCAACGATTCCCTTCCTCTTCGCTTCGTTAATTATTCTAATGGCGCGCTGTTGAGTTGGCATGGAAATCTCAACCTTTGTAGCAATCTTGGAAATGCACTTGACAGGATCCTCAACGGGCATACGCAGATCAAGTTCACGAACAAGAAGTCTATAGCACCTAGCAACATCCTTCTTGCGGATTCGGCTCGCGGCTGAAACGTCCTTTAAGGTGCGTGGGGTCTCGGACATGCGACAAGCCGCGTACAGCGATGCAGCGGCTATTGCTGCTATGGACCTACCACGGACAAGCCCGTTGTCAAGCGCTTTTCGGTAGACTATTGCTGCCCGTTCCTTAATTGAGGCCGGAATATGAAGCATATCGGTCAATCGATCAAGCTCTGCCATTGCCTGCGCAAGGTTGCGATCAGCAGATGAATGAACCCGCGTCCTAATCTGCCACTTTCGCAGACGGAGCATTTCCAGCCTAGTCGCAAGGGGAAGTTGACGACCGTACGCGTCCCTATTAACTCGGTCAATAACCGTTGAAAGTCCCTTGTCATGAATTGAAAACGATGTAGGAATTCCAACACGACCTCGCTCATCCTTCTCCTCCTTAGTGAATGCGCGCCATTCAGGTCCTTGATTCAGCGCGTGTTCACTCAGAACTAGACCGCAATCGTGACAGATTATTTCGCCAAGATCATAATCTTCTACAAGGTTAGCGCTGCCGCACTCAGGGCAGTTAGTCACTTTCCCAATCTTCTTCGTCATCGTACTCATTTTTCTTCATCCTTATCGATGCTTTACGCTCGAGCCATCATCCCTTCAGTAGAACAACGTTCGTCGTTCTGCCTCAGAACACTATCCGGCCCGAAAGCTATAATAATGTAGATGTCAACGTATTTAAGTCTTTCCTAGTAGAGGAGCATTTCGATAGTGAATGGCTTGAAATCGGCTGTTTTCAACGAGAATGGCTCCCGCATGCATGATTTGCGACATATCGACTTGATAAGGCTTGTAATTGACTTGCGATCGCTGATTATTGTTTATTCTCGTTGAAGAAGTACCATGTTAGACCAGCTAATCTACGTCGACTCGTTTCCTGAAGTAGATGCTATCTCTTTCTCGACGGACGAACCGGGAATATCTCCCGCACTCGGTCACGAGCATGGGTTGCTGGTCGTCTGGTGAAGTGATCACCTCGATATTTACGATTCGATATTCTTCGGGGTCAGGATCTTTTCCGAATAGCTTTCTGAAATCGTCGAGAGCAAGTTCGGGCGAGAGCGGGTCCTTAGAATTTACCACCACATGGATCTTCCGAATAGGGATTCGGATAATCGTTTCAACCGGCAAGTAGAGGCCCCTCTGCCCGTCCCTTTTTCGAGAGGACATCTAACCAAGGGTTATTCGTGAAGAATGATGGTAGAGCACCCGCGTTCAGTACACCAGTCTGAAACGTTGCGTCCGGACGCTGGAGTAAACCGAGCGCCCGTCCGGTATCTGAATCGCGTGAAATAGTAGTCGATGAGGTACCGCTTTCTTGGAGTGACTTGATTTCCGTCATCATGCGACTCATGTTCGTCTCTAATTCGGTGCACATCAACTTTAACGCGGCT
>JBEKGM010000019.1:0-43079 GCA_050012795.1 Bathyarchaeia archaeon
GTCCCCAGATTAAAGAGCACTGTCGTTAGGATGGGGAGGTAGATGCTCATGGCAATGTAGTCGGTTGCCATCAGGAAACTGTTGCTTACGTCACCTGACGCACCCAATGATCTGCCGACGGAGTAGATGAAATTTGTCACGTCTTGACCTAGGCCGACTTGAACAAAGTAGACGGTTGCCCCCAGTACGGTAAGTGCGACCACAACCTTACGTAGCCTCGTCCAATAGATCTTACCCTTCTTGAAGTCTAACAGGTCGAAGCCTAGGAAGAACAATACGAAGAATAGGCCGCCTCTACCTAGCTTCCCGAACCCCGCCCAGCTTAGCTCGAAGGTTTGCGGAGCGACCATGAAGAGGAATAGGATTGGCACCGCTGCCAGAATTAGGAGGACATCACGGCCGCTGATTCGCCGCAGACTCTTCACTAGGTCACTAGTTGTCTTCGGCAGGGGAGACATTCACAGTTACCTAGAAGACACGATCTTTTGGATAGACCTCTATTCCTGATGGGCCTATTTGATATGGACGAAGTTGAGTATCATGCCCAATTCCCCTCATCTTCTCCACCTGTAACGCACGTATCACATTCCCTTCATGCACCATCGTATGCAAGAGCACTACGCCCTGAGACAGGTACTCTTCAATCTGAAACCGTCTCGCTAGCTCCGATGTCCGCAACTCACTCGTGACGAGGCAAGAGCATCCCGTTGACTCCAGTGCGTCGAAGAAGAGGAGTAAAGATCGCCTACGCTTCGGCTCCTCCGGGTAACGTAGCATTAGAGAAGTGATCGGGTCAACGGCTATTCGTTGAATATCTTCCTCCGTCGCGATCCGTCGAATCGTTCGAGCCAGCGAGCCTAGTGTTAATTCAGGAAGAACTAGCTCAACCCCCTTCTCAGATGACACCCGAGTATCAATCTTAGGTCCCGGCCTCTTCAACGGTGTCGCATCAATCAACGTAAGCTTTCCATCATGCTCTAAGGCTTCAAGGTTCCAGTTGAATCCAGACAAGTCTCCTTTAACCCTCTCAGGCTTCTCATCAAGAGAAACATACAATCCCGATTGACCGGACTTTGCTCCATTGGCTAGAAACTGCATTGCGAAAGTTGTCTTCCCCGAGCCCGGACTTCCCACGACGAGGATGGTTCTACCCTTAGGCAAGCCCCCGTGTAATATCTCGTCGAGTCCTTTGATTCCGGTAGGAGTCTGCTCCAAATCTGCTAACCCACACTTTGTGACGTGTAGCGGAGCCCATTAATTAGGTATAGTCTCAAAACGAGAATTAGCATCATGAAAATTGACTCTCCGTGACTAGGCTTGCTCTATACGGATGTTCAGATTAGCGACTTTTCGGTAGATTCTCCCTTTCCTAACTAGGCCTTGATATCTAGGAGATAAGCAGCCTGCACGTGGTCGTTGCGTTTTCCGTACTGAATTAATACAGGTCGAACCGTATGATGCGACTACGAGTGTAAGGTAAATGAGCGGACGAATGAGCTTGACTGTTGGCTTGTTCACAGTTGTGGTTCTAATAGGGAGTTGGTTCACGACTCCAGCCTTCGCGACATTCTGCCAGATCAGTAGCATATCGTACAATTATCCTCAACAGGTCTTGCCGGGCCAGAGTTTCAGTACGACAGTTACTGTGAGCGGCGTTTGTGCTCCTGACGACGCTAACTATTACTCGGTCAGATCGGATTTGAACGATATTTCAGGCTTCGTCCTATCGGCCGTATCCGTTCCAATCGGATTCAGTCAGGGCCAGAACTGGACGGTCAACGTACAGAATCAAGTTACTGCACCAACCAGTTCCGCCTCATGGCAGATTCAGTTCGCCGTGTACATTTTCGCTGCGGTCGGCAGTGGAGGCGCACTAGATTCAGCAGCATTCAAACCAGTAACCATACAAGTGGGAACAACACAACCCGCTCAAACTTCCACTTCAATCGGCCTCACCACAACTCAGACGGAAGCCCCTCCCGTCATGATCTCAACCGCACTAACCTCGATCACAGCTCCGAACCAAACCACTGAAACTGCACAACCGTCACTTGATGTGTACAGAGGAGTGGCCGCCGTACTAGTTCTCATTCTTCTGGTAATGATAGTAGTTCTCATTAAACAGAGGCAGAACAAACATAACGCATGAGCCTTAACCACGACGCGTAAACCTCAACCAGCTGAGGAAGGCAAGTTCATTTTGTGGCGAATTTAAGAAGAGTATAGGAATTTTCGATAGGTTTTTGTTCGCATAAATCGTATTTTCTTCGGTTTTCATGCGAAATTATCGGTTTCTGCAAGCCGCGCTAATCGTGCTTGCGTTGGCCGGAGGGTTCTGTTTTGCATTATCAAGCGTTAGCCAAGTGTATGCGTATCCGTACAGTTGGTGGGGATCCAGCTGGGGCTGCCCCTACTCGTATTACTACTCATGGTATTGTCCCTACTACAGCTACAATTACCCTTACTACGGATACTATTCTTATCCGTACTCGTACGGGTACTCATACTACACGCAGCCCACGCAAGTTCAGTTAACGGTGAACGTTAACCCTTCGAGTCTGCTAAACGCTGTCGCTCTCACTGGGGCAGGCGCCTATAACCAAGGAAGCTCAGCCACTTTTTCAGCCTCCCAGAACGTCATTCAGGTCTCCCAGAACACAAGATACGTTTTCTCGAATTGGACAGGCGACTACTCCGGCCAGGGCTTAAACGGTTCAGTAACGATGAATTCCGCCAAGACAGTCACTGCCGTCTACCAAATACAATACTACCTGACAGTCAACTCACCATCGAACATCCCATCAGTTCAAGGAAGTGGATGGTACAATGCAAATGATTCAGCTACACTCACCGCGCCATCCCTAATCGTGGGAGATACAGAGAGCAGAGTCGTGTTCAACGGCTGGAACGTGGATGGGACTAATGGTCCGACAAGCCCCACATTGACCGTTCAGATGAGTGCTCCTCACACCGTCAACGCACAATACAAACAGCAGTACTACCTAACCGTCGCAAGCGATCAAGGCCCCACGTCCGGAGCAGGATGGTATGATGCTGGCGCCCAAGCTCAGATCTCAGCCTCCACACCTCCAAGTCCAGCCTACGGAATCAGCATGGTCTTCAATGGCTGGAACGGCACCGTAAATTCGCCATCAACCCAATCGACAACCGTCCTCATGGACGGACCCAAAACAGTGACCGCGACCTGGCGAGCTGACGCGACCGTCCTCTACGCAACCATAGCCGCTGTCCTAGCGGCGATCGCAGTTGCAACATACTTCACGGTATCGCGCCGGAAAGAAGACAATGTGACAGACACCACAGCGCCGGCAAAGGTTGAAGAACCCAAGAGAGAATCGGAGTAGAAAATCACAGCCCGCGGCATCCCCTCGCCAGCATTAGGCTTCAGGACGGACTCCCCAAGTAACCTTTCAGCTGCACGCATGTACGACGTTACATACGTGCGTTGCTAGTTTTCGGAAGTCAAAGCCCTAGAAGCAACTGGAGTAGACTGACATACTCCGTGACGTGTTGTGGTATGCAATTGTCGCAAGGTACATTCATTGCAGTGGTAGCGGGAACCATCATGGTCTGCGTTACAGTGCTCGTTTGTGTCACGGCTACTTGAACCGTTGATGTGCCCGTTTGAGACAAATTATCGTTGAACACGTTAGAGTACGTTACCGTGCTACCGTCCGCCTTGGTTAAGATCACGGTCGATAGGTACCCGTTCGGTTGTTGCGTATCCTGGACCTTCACCACGTTATCACTAGGATTGATCGTGACGGTTGAAGTGTACGTGTTGTAATTGGGCCATCCGTTGTAGCCACCGCAACGTATGTACCCGTAGGGCCCGCGAAAACAACCTGTGTAGTACTGATTCTGGGCGTAGTAACTGTAGTACTGATTCTGAACGTAAAGAAGAGTTCCAGTGTACACTTGAACATTCTGCTGACTCATAGTCGAGTAAGCCTGAAGGGAGGTTTGGAATGACGTTGACTGATAGAGTTCTGTGGTCATTGTTTGGCCGCTAACGTAAACTATCTTATCCCTAGGGAAGACCGGCACCAATAGGACCAGTAGGATTACGCCTATTGCAATTATAACCCGCTTATCGACCCCACCAACTTTGCCACCCGTACTACCCGTGGCGGATGAAAGCCCCTTCGTTGATGCGCCGCATTTCGGGCAGAATTCAGCATCAGGTTCCAGTTTCTTTCCACATGATTTGCAGAACAATTCCGACTCGGACATTCTTAGATCAAGATTGCTTTCTAACGGCTTCGTATTTAAGCAGAGCGCATCTTGCGACAGTAAGTATCGGTTCCGTTGAATGTGACGTCCGTCGAGTGTGACACTTTCTACGCGGAGTAGGAACAGTAGCTGTACCTTGAGCATACCCGTAAAGTGATTTATCTTACCATAGATGATTCGGAAGACGAGATCGCTATGTCAATCCGGATGAATGGACTTCTATCAGTCATCTTTGGGCTAATTTTGCTGATCTTTCCGTGGTTCGGGTTATGGACGCTTACCGCCATCTTAGGATTCATCCTGATTCTAATTGGCGTGGGCTTGCTAGTCCTCGGCGCATTCACTTACCATGCCAGTAAGATAGCCGGAGCAGCATTACTAATACTTGGGATTCTTGGATTGATCACGGGTGCCGGGATGTTTGGGAACGTAGGCGCCCTAGCAGCACTGGCGGGTGTTGCACTTTACCTGAGCGGGTTCATCCTAATCATCGCAGGGCTTGTGCACGTCTTCAAGCCTAGGACACGCTTCTCAAGAGAAATTGGAATCGTAGGAATACTAGTCGGAATAATCTACCTTATCCTGGGTTCATACGCGGCAGACCCGCGCGGACTTTCAGTGTTAATGGGAATTTGGCTAATACTAGCGGGGATAACGTCCCTAATTTAGCGCTTAGTCTTTCAGAGACGCGTCTCGATGTTTCATGATGCTGACTAACCCCTCTTCTCTTCTTGGATCTCTGCGTGGTACTTCTTCTTGATCTCTGCGATATTCACGATAGGTGGTGGAAACTTCATGTTGAATGATTCCAGTGTATTCACCAGGATTCGGGATACGACTAGGTTACGGAACCATTTGTGATTGGCCGGGATGATGTACCATGGTGCATAGTCAGTGCTGCATTTGCTGATGGCGTCTTCGTAGGCTCTTTCGTACTCTTGCCAGTATTCACGTTCTGCATAATCTGATTCACTGATCTTCCAGTGTCGGTTCGGGTCGTCTAGGCGCTGTTTGAATCTGGCGAGTTGTTCCTCTTTGTCGATGTGTAGATAGAATTTGAGGATGTGTGTGCCATTGTCGAATAATTGTCTCTCGAAGGCGTTAATCTCACCATATCGTTTAAGCCAGACTTCCTTGGGAACTAGATTATGCACCCGCACGGCGAGCACGTCCTCGTAATGTGATCGATTGAATACCGACACGTAACCCTTCCGAGGTGTCGCTTGATGAATGCGCCAGAGATAATCATGTGTCAGTTCCTCCGCTGATGGAGTTTTGAAGGCGTAGACTCGACATCCCTGCGGGTTCATCGCGGTTAGAACATGGTCGATTGTGCCGTCCTTACCCGCAGCGTCCATTCCTTGGAGTATGATGAGGAGCGAGCGCTTGTTTTCTGCGTACATTAAATATTGTAGATCATGCAGTCGTAGCGCATCTTTTTCCAGTTCAGCCTGAGCCGAATCTTTGTCTTCGTGTTCTCCCTTATAGCCGGCGTCGATTTCATCCAGTTTTACTCTACTGTTCGAATCGACCTTGAATTTCTTAACATAATTCATTCTTGATCTCCTCTTTCATCATTCTAAGAAGAAGTATGTCCGTTTCCAAGGCCTCGATGATTAAAGTGGTCTTCATTCGTGATAATTAGGTGTTAGTGCTTACAAAAATAACTAATCAACGGTTAACCCCATCTGACGAATTCCGATTTATTCTTCGACAACGCTTAATATGCTGGGTTCGATGCAGTTTCAATTGAGCCTAGGATCGATGATCAAATTTGCCGCGACTTCTGGTTTTCGTAAACATTTTTGTCGAGTCGCCCACTCTGGATGATGTGGTACACGCTCTTTCTCAATTGTCTAATGTGGTGGAACTTTACGAGGTAACTGGGGAATTCGATATTGTTGCGCTGGTGTCAGCGGCAGACATAGAGGAGTTCCGAGACGTCTTGAAGAATAAGCTTCTGAAGATTAAGGGTGTAAGGAGCACGGTAACCTCCATCGTGATGAACGCACACAAGGGATCTAGAAACGGCAACCACGCTCCAAAGTCGACCGCGGAATAGTGATTCTGATTTAAACGCGGTTGATTTCAGTCGAAGGAATCTATCCTCGCGCCTCGGCAATAGTTGACGGCCTGATAGGTCTCCCACGGCGGTTTTCTAACGGTTGAATTCTTCGTGGTGATGTGGGTCTGAGAGGGTAGGGCAATTTCCTATATCTATGATATCGCCTTTCTCTGTTTAGAGTATCTCTCGTATTCTCTTTTCTCAATAATTTCTTTGATATGTTGTACGACTTGCCAGATTTCGAGGTATGTATTGTATAGTGGTATGGGCGCGATTCTGAGTATGTTCGGTGGGCGAAAGTCTGGAACAACTCCTCGTGAGCGAAGTGCTTCGCCGATGCGTAACGCTTCCTCATGTTCAATCGCGACATGGCCGCCTCGCCGTGCTTCCTCTCTTGGCGTTCCGATCGAACAGTTGTACGGGTTCCCGGAGAGGACTGCGTCGACCAAAGACGTGAGGTACGACGTCATTTTGAGAGATTTGGCTCGGGTAGCGTCTATTCCTGCTTCCAGCAGAATCTTCAGAGAACCCTCAAGTGGTGCTGCGCTGAGAATTGCGGGAGATGATATCTGCCAGCCCCCCGCACTCTTAGAATGCTCGAACTTCAAGGACATGTCAAACTGATTCTCTTTTACGTAACCAAACCATCCAGCAAGAGCTGGTTCGCGGCCGAAGTGTCTCTTGTTCACATACAGAAAGGCTGTGCTTCCAGGGCCACCATTCAGGTACTTGTAACCGCACCAAAGCGCGAAGTCCACGCCCCACTTATCGAAGTTGTGGGGAACTGCACCGACCGAATGGCAACAGTCGAACCCTATCAGGATCCCCCTGCTGTGTGCTTCCTCAGTGAGATAACGTAGGTCAAGAAGCTGTCCACTCCGGTAGAGGACTGACGGAAGGAAAACGATCGCAACCTCGTCGTCCATTAACTTAACAATATCACCCTCGTCCAAGAAACGGCCATCCACGCTCGGTGCAAGAATCAGGTCCCGGTCCGGATCCATTCCTCTGAGCTTCAGGATGCTTCTCAAAGCATAGATGTCTGAAGGAAAATCAAGCTCATCGGCGATAATCTTCCTTCGACTATGGTCAGGTGCGTAGAATGTGTTCACAAGCTGGTGGATGTTGACTGTGGTTGTTCCCGTAAGGATAACTTCGTCAGGCTCTGCACCTACGAGGTTGGAACACATTGCGCCGATCTGTTCCGCAAAATAAAACCATGGGCGCTTCCCTCCGAGCCAACCTCCTATACCGAGCGTTCTCCACTCGTTCAAAACGCTGTGAATTGAAACTTCTGAATCTCTGCAAAGGAGACCGAGCGAGTTTCCGTCCACATAGATGCTTCCATCAGGAATGTAGAACCTTTCCCGGAATTTCGCTAGCGGGTCTTCCAAGTCGAGCTTTCGGGCAAATGTTTCGTCCGTCTCAATGTCGTCCTTCATAATCTCCACAGGGATATGACTGTCATGTTCGTCTTGAAAGTCTATCCGATTATGACCGTTTCACACAACGTTTGGGAAAACGCTTCGCATAGATTAACGTGGAATTTGAAGTGTCGTAATTGAGCGTTGATGAATAGGCTTCTCACGACGTCGACTCGTTTTTCAATGTTGATTCCTCCTCTTAATGGTGAATCCAAACTTTGAATGTTGCAACAGTATTGGCTCTATTTGTTTCGTTGAGCAAATGGTTCGGGTCGATGGTTACCTGGAAGACGTGGCTACCAACGGTTGAAAACCACGTGAAGCTGGTTCGGGTTGAAGCCCCTGCTCGGACGCTCACATGCGTATTCCAGTAAACGGCACCATCAAGGGTGACCTGAACCTGAACGTTATTTACGTCCTCATCTCCAAGATTCCATATTTCTATACTAATCGTCGCCGTAGTCTTCGGGCTCGTTATGATTGCGGGTTGAGATTTGATACTCGTTATCACTAAGTCAACGTACGATGTTTGATTCTGGATTTTTGGCGGAGGCTGAGCCCCGTCCCTCTTCACGGTGATTTGATATGAGATTCCAACCTTAGCGGTGATCGTGACGGACAGCCCGTTCTTGGAGTCCGTAAAAGTTTGGTCAAGGTTCCACACAGCATCCATTAGACCAGGCGTGTCAGGATGACCATTGATAACGCGCAGCTTGCCTACGCTTGCATTATTATCGACATACGTGATCAGAACGCCAGCCGCGGGCAGAGCAGAGTCAAAACCAGTCAGTGATCTTACTTCAACTAAGTAGTACTGACTCGCATTCGCGCCTAACGCGCTGCTACTGAGCGGGATCTCAATCGCATGAACATTACTTGAAGCAATCTCAGTTGGGTCGACAGTAAACGTTGACGTCACGCCAGGATTGACGGTTGCAAGCTGTGATCCACTGATGAAGCCGAGTTGTATCTTATCCCAAGCCGTCGTATGGGCTGGGCTTGAGCCTCGCGGGTCACCGTTCCATGAACCCTCATCCATCAGCTCCCACGGGCCGAGAATTGTCTGACCGTTCTTCGTGTTGTACAAATCCGGGAGCCCTAAGTCGTGACCGAACTCGAGACAGTAAACACCGTTAGGGACACCACCGACCTCGAGCTCTGGGACAATGCTGAATAACGAAAGCGTTCGTGAAGGGGTTTGTACGTCGACGCTCGACATGTAAGTAACCGACCACACCTCCTTCTTCACTCCACTGGACTCTTCTCCATAGCCAGAGTGAATGAAAACGAAATAGTTGTAATTCTTGAAGTCAACTTGGCTCTGGGCTAAGTGAATAGCGTCTTGGGCAATTTGCCATGACCCGTCTGAGCCGCTGCAGTCAGCATCATCTACGGCTTTACAATCCAGTCCGTAGTGCGATTCAGGATACGGAAGCTTGTACCAGCCGTAAATGTCGCCCTCAATTGTCAGCTTGCCATATGATATTTCATGGTAATACGCGCCCACCGCTCCAAACCAATTGCTCTTCACCTGATCGATACTCAATGTGTAATTGATGTCTGAGAATGCTGCAGCAATCACGAGAACCCGTATAACACCAGACACAGGTGCTAATTGTGGCGAATAACCGATAGCCGGAAGTGGCATCGACGCATTATTCGAGGAAAACACAGGAGGAGTGAAAGAGGCTAGCGGGTGTTTTCCCTGTCCACCCACCGTCGACGAGAAGCTGGGCGTAGCCGCAAGGAAGAAAATGAGTACTATAAGCGCATATCTTTCTGACATTCCTAGCCTCATTCTTCGTCGACCAAAACCTGGAGCGCAATCTGCTGAATGTCATAAAGTGTTTAGAGACACAACAAACCGTACGATCGACAATCAGGAATTAATGGAATTGACAACAGTCAGACAACTTTACTGCTGATTGAAAGAGTTCGAGAGAAAGGCTAGATTTCGTGACAAGCTACGACACTCTCGTCCGGGTGCCAGGGTCAAACACAGGGTTTGTGGGGTGAACCGGTGTCTCGTGTACTCGGGAAGAGAGCCAACTCACAAATCCTGCTGAAATAGCACCGAAAACAGTAAGCGAGACCACCTCGCCTTCGGCGTTGGCAACGTGAAGGCCGCCTTAATGAAACTCACGTCTAAGGGAGTTGAGATCGCGGTCTCACCTTCCGAAGCGAAAGGAGTAACTGAGGTATACGTGAAAGACCCTGACGGGATATGGATAGAGCTTCTCAGCTGGTAACCTGAAGGGGATTATGAAGTACTGAGAAGTCGTTTAGAAAAGCACGCGTCGTGGTGCGTGCTGTTTCGTGAGGAGCCGAGCTAGTGAAGGAAAGGTAGAAAGCTGAAGGCGGTATGGTACTGGAGCACAGTCGTGAGGATGCAGATGAACGCCGTAGCCTTTGCCCGTGAGATGCTGAAAGCGGATCCTTCGATTCGGTATGTGGCTGTTGTGACGGACGATTATCACATTTTGGCTTCTGAGCAACGTGAAGGAGTGCCTCCGCTCATATCAGATGAGATGCAGCGAAACTTCGTCTCAATAGTCCCACAGATAATCATTGAGTCGGTGAATAAACTTGCGGGTCTTCTCGGAAAAGTTGAAGGCATAACCGCCCACTACGAGAAGGCTCTACTAGTGTTCTACAAATACGGTAACCTGATCGTCATGGTAAGCTTCCAACCGGAGGTAGCAACTCCATTCTTCAATCGGATCACAGAAGCGTTTGAGAAGCATAGCGCTCAATACCTCACCTGAGCCATTCCCTGAACCTGAATACTCCAATCACTAGACGGTGTAAGAGACTGAACCATCTAAAGTCTTGAAAGAGAACGAAGTATCAGTGTGGCTGGAGCATGTTCACTCTGTTGCCTTCAGTGTCAAAGAACGAAACAAACCATCCGACACCGGGTATCTCCATCGGTTCACCAGACAATCTTCCACCCGCTGCTTCAACCTTCTTCATATGCTCCTTGATGTTATCCACCTCAATAGTCACAGTGGTAGTTTGGGACACATCACCAGTCTTCTGGTAAAAACCTCCGTTGATCATGCCGGGTTTCTTTGGAACGTTGTTGTCGGAGTCAGTGGTGGTAACAAGAACGAACTCTCCCATCTCGGGGCCCAGCTGTTGGGTTTGCCAACCAAATACGTTCGCATAAAAGCGAATCATACGCTTTCTATCCTCTGCGGGCATTTCAAAATGGATTACAGGATTCATAATCTAACACTAACCGTCGTTTACTTCCATTCCCATACCTTGAGCAGATAGTCACCTTTCTCGTCAGATTCAAATTCGAAGACGAAATTGAGCTTGTTCGCTTGGGCGAACTTCGGAGAGGTTGTTTGTGGGAATGCTGCTCCTCGTTCCTTGATCGCTAACCCTTTTACAATGGGCCAGCCTACTCCGTAGATCTTCACAGACATTGATTCCCCATCGTTGGTTGTTATCAGGCCTTGACCTTCACTTGTGAAGGTGCCGTCCAACCGGATGGTAGCGACATTAGTGGATAGGTTCGTAGCCTCCATCCCCCACCATTTTCCGCTGCGTTGACCTGTTTGCTCTATCTTTCCGTCAGGAAGAATTCGAACGCCTACAGTTTTTCCTCGGTCCTCTGCTACTAAATTCCCTAGCATAACACGATACACCTGTCCGCCTCCAGTTCACATGTCTTTGAGCCTTCCCCTCATGTAACCAGTAACACACAACAGAAACCGTCATCTACCGAGACACATTTTTCTGTGGGGCAGGAATTAGTAGACTGTGGAGGAGCGAACAGAGATGGTGAATATGAAGGACGAGTATACGCCAGATGTCGCTCTTCACAACGCCAGTCAGAGCGAATTGCCAGACATCCTAGCATTACTTGATGAATGCGAACTCCCCAAAGAAGGGCTTACCGCACATCTTTCTACAACGATTGTTGCGCGAAACGGGAGTGAGATCGTCGGATGTTCGGCCTTGGAACTGTACGAGGAATATGCACTCCTTCGGTCTGTCGCAGTCAAACCGTTATATCGGAGCCGAGGATTAGGACTACGCCTAACTAAAGCTGCATTAGACCTTGCCAGCGAGTATAAGGTATCCAATGTGTACCTGCTCACAAGCTCCGCCGATATGTTCTTCTCAAAACTCGGTTTCGAATCAATCTCACGAGCCGACGTGCCAGAGAACGTCCGGCGTTCAGTGGAGTTCACTACTTTGTGCCCCGACACTGCTACTGTCATGACAAAGGCCCTGGTTGGTGCGCACGAAAAACCCAAGGCTGAACGATCCTAGAACTGACTGTTTCTCTCTTCGTTCCTAAAGTGTTTGAAACATGTGAGACGCAACGAGAATTAATGTAAGTAAGCCTACCGCGATCCCCGTGAAGAACCCGGCCAGATGACGAAACGGTTGACGCGCCACGAAGCCAATAATTGTTGCAGGCAGACTGTAGACACAAAATAGTCAGCTAACGGCACAAGCGAAGTCAGAAGCACGATCCACAGCGTGTACTGATGAATCTTGGACGCAACATTCGCTAGATCGGGACTAATGCTACTGACTCGACCAAGTCCCACTATACCGATGGCAAAACCGGCAAGTAGACCAATCACCGTCGTTGTAGAGACTTTCATTACCACACCTTGCTCCTCACGCTAAGATACTGCGCTTACCTCAATGTAGTTCGCGGGACACAATCCACCACTCGGGCTAACGTTGAAGCCCTGGTGCAGTTGCCCGGTCACTGTCACCCATCCTGAAGTGGCAAATGAGATTGGTAGATTGCGCAGCGTATAATACTGGTACGCCACACTTTCCAAGTAATCTGGATTGACGTAAGGGATTGCTAATTCCACGCACCCACCCGTATCATGATATACGTATCCTGAGCACTCCACATCGCCGTTTACGATCGATCGACAGAGGCTATTGTAGCCAGGTGCGGGGTAGAAGCAATTGTATTGACAAGTCTGGTACTCAAGATACGGAGGGTAAACGGGACCATTGCCAAAACCTGAGACAGTGGTAGCGATACTAGAGATCACTGCAGCACTACTGGCAGAACTGATACTAGTGACAGTAACCGTTTGTGTACTGTAGATGTCCCGTACGTTCGTTACAAGTTGCTGCTGGGTGGTTGTCATTCCACGAGTAGCTAACTGGCTATTCGCCGAGTACAGAAGACCAAGAAAACCCACGATAACAATCACTATCACTACTATTACTGCGACGTACCTATGACGGGGTTTATTGGACTGAGGACTATGGCGAGGCATACTACTTTCACTCATATGAAACAGCGATGAAACCTTCAATCAAAGATCAGTTAAACGTATTTCCACTTGGTGGAAAATAGAAAGAAGCTTAGCGGACCACGTTTCCACTAGGATTAGTTGCTTACATGGACGGTCAACAGATAAGATTCCCTTACTTGGAAACTTCTCAAATAGACATCGCTAATGATGACCGTAACCCCCCAGTTTCTTTGCCAGTGTGAGTTACTTTCACTGAGGTCGTTTACGCGCCTTCGAGCAATTCCTAGCAATTTCCAAAGTGAGGATAAGTTCTTCGTAGGGCTCGCGTCTTCCGAGCGAGCCGGCGCACTTTGAAGGGGGTTCTCTCGACTGTATCCGTTAGCCGTCAGTATTCGTGCTTTTGTTTGTTCTTCCTGTTGTGGCTAGTTACGGCGCTGGCACATATTCGCGCATAATTAGGCCGCATTTCTGGCATCTCGCCAGTCTCAGCAATCGTCCGTCTTCATCGAAGCCTTGACCTACTTCTCGCTGTCGGTGGTGTCCGCATGTTACAAGATAGAAACCTAAGTGAATTAGAACAAGATAGAAACAACGCTTACTGGCGGAAAGGTGAATACCAAAGTTATACTTGTCCCCGTCAGCGTTAAGGGGGAACTCTTGGCTCTCCATTTCATAACCAAAGCGTAATCCTACGCGTAGGTCCGGTAGGAAAAGGGACCCGATGGCTTTCGGTGGGAGATTTAGTCATTAACACGTGGAGGAAAACAGTCAATGTGACTAGCAGTGGTTTTCGCCCTCGCCATCATTGTCGTCAACGTCGTTAACGTCGTCGTCAGGCTCATTAACGTCTGGATCAACCTCATCCTCATTATCATAATCCACCATGTCTTACTTCACCACCTAACAACCTATGACTATTGCAATGTACAATTCAAAAGCCTTCTGACAATGGTTAGTGCTTCACTAGTCGAGTCCTAACTTATCGTTCAACATGAAAGTGGCAGGGTACTCTTCTTTCGAACAGTGAATATTCCATATTCATCTTGACAGATCAATGTAGAGACGAAGGACTGTTAACAAGGAGAGCCTCCTGAAATTCACCCGAATGCTGAACAGACCGATTTTCCACTACAGGAAGGACTACGTCGTAGATTGGCGGTCTGTTTCTGGTCTCTACTATCTGAAAGGATAAAATAAATCACAGTCTCGACCAAAAGATAAGTGAGCATGGATGCCAGACATACGAGTTAACGGCGTCCGCCTATACTACGAGATCACTGGAGAAGGCACGCCGATCATATTCGTCCACGAGTTTGCGGGAGATTTCACCAGCTGGGAACCTCAAATTCGCTTTTTCTCTCGCCGCTACCAGACGATGACCTATAACGCTCGCGGCTATCCCCCCTCTGAGGTACCGGAAGCTCCATCAAGCTACGGTCAGAATATCGCGACGGACGATCTAGCAGGAATCATCAAGGCTTTGAAGCTATCTCCAGCCCATGTCGTAGGGCTCTCAATGGGAGCTTACACAACTCTTCATCTCGGACTACGCTATCCTGAAGTTGCCCGTTCCCTCGTCGTCGCAGGCTGCGGCTATGGCTCTGAGCCCGAAGAACGCACGGCCTTCCAATGGGATGCGGAAGAGTTGGCTCGTCGACTTGAAAGCGAGGGAATTGAGAAGATCGGTAAGATCTATGCTTTGGGGCCTACCCGTGTGCAATTTCAACGAAAGGACCCACGCGGCTACGCCGAGTTTGTGCGGAACCTCCTCGCCCACTCAGCCAAAGGCTCCGCCAATACAATGCGGGCAATCCAAGCGGCTCGTCCTTCTTTATACGATCTGGCAGACGACCTAAAGAAAATGGAACTACCTACCCTTATCCTCTCGGGAGATGAGGACTGGCCTTGCCTGAAGGCCAACATCTTCTTGAAGAAGACTATTCCAACCTCCGCCGTAGCGGTTTTCCCAAACTCAGGACATGCTATCAACCTAGAAGAACCTCTCTTGTTCAATACCATCGTCCAAGACTTCATCACTCAGGTAGACTGCGGACGATGGCCTAGGCGAGACCCGAAAGCATTAAGCACCTCTGCAGTCTTCTCAAGGAAACAATCGACTTAGCTTCGCTGTCTATGGTTGTTAAACCAAAGTTCTTCC
Organism: Bathyarchaeia archaeon; assembly: GCA_050012795.1. GTDB lineage: Archaea > Thermoproteota > Bathyarchaeia > 40CM-2-53-6 > 40CM-2-53-6 > FEN-987. The sequence continues at coordinate 15,151 of JBEKGM010000019.1, forward strand.
AGAAGCTTTGCCTGATCGCTGAGTCTTGACACCATCTTGGTTCTTGGGTTATTCGAAATCCGTCCATCATAGACTGAGTTTATTATTACTTGATCAGTAGTACGACTATGTCTGTATTCTATTGTTAGTGGAGTTTCTTGGAGAAGAATTGCCCGTTCATTATAGGTTCAATTCCCCAAGACACTGTAACTCGCGGCGTGATGCGTATGTAACTTCCCTTCCCGAACATTCCATCATGCTCTAAGACTTCGGCTGTTCCGCTCACTTTGATTTCTCCACGGGTCTATCGACGCCAAATCGTCTATGACGAGCGAAACATTCGTGTTTCCGCTTGTGATGTTCTTGTATCTTCGAGTCTTGAAGAAGATTGATTGGTCGTGACTGCGTCAAGACTCCATCCAATGAATTGAACTCCCAAATCATCAAACCTAGACTTGTTTCTCGCGAAACCGATAATATCCAGCTCGCAAATGGGCGTGAAGTCCGCTGGATAGGCGAATAGGACTACCCACTGTTCGCGATAATCCGAGAGCGAGATCTTACCTTTGCTTGTGTCTGCCACGAAGTCTGGAGCTGGTTCATCGAGCGTTAGCATATTCGATCATCATGCGCTAATTTGGCTGTTGGGACATCGACGATCTTCAACTTTGCTTTGTATGGGGTATAACTGGTGCGCGCACACACTGAAACTGTGCTCGACGGACGACTAAAATCCTCGATCGCAGTTTGCAGATGTGAAGTGAAGCAACCAGCAGCATAAGTTCTGGTGTGGGGCTAGCTCATGGAAAGTTGAAGTGCGTTTTCTTCAAGGTGAATCAGGAGTATTCTGGCACCTGTTCTTAGGCGCTAATGGTTTGCTAGTACTCTCGGAACGCTAATGTCTCGTTATCCGAACATTGATATACTAGGACGTGTGCAACACGTGGTCTAGAGAGAACATGAAGAGAAAGGAGTTAGATCGGTATGCGTTTGTTTTGGTCCTCCTCGCAGCCTCTCTTTTCTCCCTGACGCCTGCACGGGCTGATCAGGATCAAAGTCAAGTTGGAACTGTCGTTTTTCATTTAACTGGTCAGGCAACTTCAATGAACGCTACCGTCGGCTCACTGGGCTTGGCTATACTCGATTTAGCAGGCGGAGGTCTCGGCGATGGAGAAGGCGGATTGATGATACAGAACTTGACGGGAAACCTCCAAATCGGTTCTGCTAACTATTCAATCTTTACTGGTGACGGTAAGTCTGACAGGTTAGGTGAACTTGTGATGATGGGTGAGTCCAGCTCCGGAGAGCTTGTTCTACATGGCACAATTCAACACAATAGCACTGTGACTGCTGACGCTCCACTGAGCAGGCTGTCAACACTTGCTTACTTAGCTCTCTCGGGAAGCATGACGCTGGGTGACACGGCGAGCGGGTCAGTAATGAATGGAGAGTTGACTCAGAATGTGGCAAGCACGGTCGAAAATACAAGCGTTACCTCCAGTGTGAATTCCACGAGTCTCACGCAACCCTCATCATCGATCGCAAATTTCACCTCTCAAACCGAAGTCAGCACCGAAAACACAACACTGAGTGTATCTAACATTACCAGCCTTGGCCAGACCGTCCCGTCTGCCGCCTTGTCTGAACAGAAGAACTCCACAACTCAATTCAATAATCAAACAATCACTGTCCATGTAACTAGTACGGTAGCTAACAGCACTATTTCTGAAACAACAACTACGACAGTTGCGGACACAACCATTACACAATTCTCGTCTGTTACGGTTACTACGATTATCGTGACAAACTCAACGAACTCAGGTTAGAGTCCACTCTGCCATTAGAAAAATAGTTTCAGAACTTCTTCAGGGATCCCGGCATGTAGGTTCGCGCCATCGTGAGCGACACACTGAGAGACGACGAGCAACTATACAGACGACGACTCGACGATACGCATCATGGATACTGATGACGAAAATGTGTGTTTCGTTGTTTTGTGTAGTTACCTTTTGTGACTGAAGTTATCTATCATGTCTCCTACGGCTACTCCTCCGAGTCCTAGAGTGAGGATTTTCCAGAACTTTCGTTCGATATTGTCCATAGCTATGACGTAAGCCACGACAACGTATGGAGTGAGATCCTGTGTTAGTATTTCGATTGCGTAGGAGTCTCGGACGCTGACCCATTTCTTGTGAACGTGGGCAATTTCCAATCCTGATGGTGAGTGAACTGTGAAGTTATGCTTAGTAATGTTTCCTTTGATTCTAGCGATCTCCTTCCCGGAACTGTCTTCAAGCCACCATTCTGAGCCGACCAGTTTCAGAATCTTCTTTTTGACGACCGCTACGAGGCCTTGCGTATCATAGATTTCAAAGGTTGATCGGACGGTAAGGACTTTACCTCGTATCTCACCGAACCGTGTTCCGTCTGGTGTCTCAAACCATAATTGCGGGCCCCAGCTGATGATCTTCTTCTTTACGTAGGCTAGCCGTTTCCCATCTCGATCGTTTATTCTGTAAGTCTTACGTATCGCTACTATCTTTTGTTCGATAATGTATTCTTTCCCGGAGAGAACTGATTGGGTGGAAGCCATAGGCGTTTGGGCCATGTTGAGTTTGGCTCCACAACTTGTACAGAACTTAGAATTTGTGTCAACCAAACTACCGCATGAATGACAGTTCAATAAGACAACCTTGCTACCACACAGATCATTCAGATACTAGAAGTTCAACTTGACCTTTTCGATAACTAAAGTGTGGCTACGAAATCCTACCTGACCTTATTGGAAAGATTGCTGAGACGGGTTCGGGAAGAATATTGTCCACAACCGTGTAGCCATGCGTAAAATAGGTTGATAGACTTGGGTATTGAAACCGAGAATGAGAATGAACCTGTATATCCAGACATTGTAGTTCTAGAGAATCAAAGAATTGTCATGCTTGCAGAGGTCGAGACTGAAACAGGCATTAATCAAGATGAGACTCTCCAATGGCTAAGATACTCAACCCTTTGCGAAACTTTCTACCTCTATGTTCCTGAAGGTTATGAGGATGTCACTGTGGAACTCCTTCGTGAGAACGAAATACGAATCAATCTGAGGACTTACGGATTTGAAGAGTCAAACCTCATAATTACGAACCGTTAGTTCGAACATTCGACGCGAGGTAACAGCAACACGACATCTCTTAGTCCGATGCTAACTTAACAGAACCTACCTGTCAACCGAAAAGTAACAACAGAGAAATCTCACGGTATCAATCGACAACCTGACAAGAAAATAGTCGCGTGAAATTTCCTCACAGGGTCTTCTTGAAGATCCATCGTTCACTGCCCAGCTTGCGTTCCTTGGTGAAGCCCATGGAAGCGAAGAGATCTGGGGTCCCGTTCCAAAGCAGATTCGATGAATGCCTCCTCCTAGGATCTACCGGGTAAGCTTCAACCACTTCCGCGTCGTGATCTTTCATGTAGTGAAGAGCACCTTCCAAAGCCGCTCTCGCTACGCCTTTCCTCCTGTAATCGCGGTCCGTGAAGAAACATGTTATCCTCCAGAGATTCCACTGGTGCGTGGGTTTATAGTCCTTCATGTTCTCGATACGTGGCAATTCTTCGCTTGGACCGAACTGGCACCAACCAACAGGTTTTCCGCCGTGATACACGATTACTCCGTGCGCTTTCCCTTGCATCACTAGTGCGTGTTTCTTTTCTTTGTTCTGCGCTCGATTCTTATCCCTCCAACCTTTCGCGACTTGATAAAACATGCACCAGCAACCACCTTGTACCCCACCATGCTTCTCGAATAACCTCTCAAAATCAACCCAAGTAGAAGGCGACAACGCCCTAGTCTCAAAGTGAAGACTCATCGTGGGACTCTCCCTACTCCGACTTTGGTTCAACTAAATTCATCTGACGTGATAATATCGTAAGTTATTGTGCTTGACGCACCATCACTTGAACACCACGCAGAAGAACATCGCGGTCACATTATGGTGATATTCAGTCGACCAATCAATCAACTACTGTTTTAATGGATGGTCCAAAGTCGGTGACGGCCACATGGCGCGCTGACGTGACAGTCCTCTACTTGACCGTAGCCTTGGTGATTGTGGCTGTCGCAGTAGTCGTAGGGATAGGCGCGTTTGTCTGGGGCAGACGCGAATATGCTACAGAGGTCCACAGTCCTGAAGATACAAATGCTTCAAACCGCCCAATCCACCCAGAAAAATAACGAACGATGTGTGTGCGCACCATATCGTAATACCCAGCAGTCTATCAAGGGTTCAGTAACCCCCACCAACAACCTGGAGTCCGCCACCTCCCCCACCCAAGTCCTAAGCTCAAAGCACAACATACCCGAAAATTCCCCTTTTTTAAACGTCCTATACGAGCCTGCAAGAAAATAAGATAGATTTGTTTCATACCCAAGTATATTCCGCCGCTTGCGATCTTCTTCAGAAGCAGCGACTTTACAGGATCCTTCATGCAAGAATTCTTAAGCCACAAACCCGTATGCTTTCCGAGTCAAGTTGCCGATTCCTAAAGCTCAGTTTGATCAAGGAGAACCAATTCAGACATTAGAAAATCAAATCCTCATCTTTGTCGGCAAGAACCGTTTGCAGGCCTACACCGCGATGGAGATTTACGAAGCAGTTCTTCATCCACCCGTGGTCGAACATGGTGCAGGTTATGACTTAGTCTGCATTGCATTAGAAGCATTGATAGGAAAACTGGCGATTTCCGGCAGAGTAGTTAAGACATCTAGTGGCGAAGAAACCTATTACGCGGCTAAATGAACGCCATAAAGAAGGATATAGGCCCACTTCACCTCGCGTGGATGGCCAGCGCGAGATACCAACTCTGAGCTAATAACGGTACTAGTTGATTCAAACAACGAAGTATTGTTAGAATCTTCGCTGTCTTCTTCTAGGGTTCAATTTGGTCGGCCGCGCCAGCATACCCACACACACTAGACTCACGCTCCCCTTATTTTTTTCACTCATCTTCGATGTACACCAGGAATCAGCAACAATTCACAGACTGTCGTTTACGTTATTTTGGGGGAGGGTGTCAATGGTGCGCACACACACTAAAACGACGACGCATTCTTATCAGTTCGCCAATGGCGTAATTGGTGGTAGCTGCGATGGTAGTTCATCTGTCGGCTGAAGCGGGACTATGAGAACGCTAATGGTGAAGGGTGAAAGTCGCGTGTCAGGGATCATAATGCTCAGCTTCTTCACCCAACTGCTTTGCGCAGTAGGGTTAGGAGAGGTTGGAGGAAGAGATGCGCTCATCGAGGATGCGCGGGCACAGAATCTCTTTTGCTTCCGGGGATATTTGTAGCTTATGAGTTAGCTTGTTGGGCTGGCAAAGCTTAAACCCTCATCTCTCGGTAAATATTTCTCGTGAGAACGAATGAAGTGCCCTCACTGTAGAGTTGAATTTCCCGACGACCCGCAGTACGTGGATGTTGGAGAAGACGTTGACGGTGACTGGGTGCTTGTACGCAGAGAATGTGCGGCGTGCAAGCGCATCGTCTTGCACCTGGTAAATTGCACTCCGATTTGGGCGCGAGGTGTTCTTGTAAACGTTAGTAAGGTTGTAGAGGAACGCATGGTGAAACCCGAAGCGAACATGCGTCCGCCTCCACCTATCGAGGTACCTGAAAAGTTCGCAGAAGATTACGTCGAAGCATGCTTAGTGCTTCCTGAAAGCCCGAAAGCCTCGGCTGCTCTAAGCAGACGGTGTTTACAGAATCTTCTGCGCGAGGTAGCGAAAGTCAAACCGGGGAATCTCGCAGACGAGATTCAGCATGTTATCAACAACAAGACATTACCCACTCACATAGCTGAAGCGATTGACGCAGTAAGGAACATTGGTAATTTTAGAGCTCATCGCATCAAGAGCGAGAAGAGCGGCGAAATATTGCCGGTTGAAATCGGAGAGGCAGAATGGAACTTAGATGTGCTTGAATCGCTTTTTGACTTGTATTTTGTGCAACCTGAGGTTCTGAGGAAGAAGAGGGCTAAAGTCGAGAGGAGGAGAGGGAAGATAGGGAGAGGCCGAATGGACGAGAGCAGGAGAGAGAGGCAGGCGAGGAGGAGGGGGAGGGAGAGAGGCAGGGAGGGCTAGTCGCACCTAACACGCATTCTTCAAGGAGTAAAGAAGGTAGGGAGTTGATGTGTTTGAACTCTAGCGTTTTTCTCAGTTCAATGTCAGGATGCCATCGCCAATGAACCAAAACGGTGGCGCATATGTTGAATCATACGGGTCTTCTGGTTGTTGGCCTTGATTGAATGGGGAGATCGTATCGTAGACTGCTGCCTGCACACTCTGTTTGCCAACGAGCAGATTACCGACTATCGAAATTGTTAGGTCGTCGAGCAAGCCGGCCTGAAGCGAGATGACTCCGTTGTTGAATATGACTGTAGAAACGCCGGCTGTAAGGAATTGCGGAGCGATGGAAGCTCCATAGCTTGAAAGGAAGATGAGAAGCTTCACACGGTTCAAACTGCCTGCTTTGAAGTGGTGTGTTATGAAGTCAGGGCTCATGCCGAGAATGCCCGCGTGAGCATTCAGCAATCCTTCCGCAAAATCAGTAGAATACTTTTGTTGAAGGTAGCTGTTTACGTGCTCGCCGAGGTACCAGTAGACCATATGTCCTTCAGCGTAGGTGTTCGTGCGCCAGATGACGATACTGTAGTTGTTCAGGTTTGCTAGCAGAAAATCTATGTCAACTGCTCCATCGGCAAGTGACGTAATATTATAACCGGCATTCTTCAAGATCTTGTTTAGTGTGCTGCCGCGAGAGCCGAATGGAACTATTGCATCAAGGGGCGAAATGACCAGAGCTTGTTTCTGGTTTGGGATTACGACATTAGGAGCGAAAGCGTTGACTCCCATGGGTACGGATAGCGATAAGAGCATCAATAGGGCAATGAGTAATTTCTTCAATTCGCACATCCTCTTTTAGATGCCGTAGCATGGTCTCTGGGAGAAGGATATTGTACATCTTGGTTGGAACACGGAAAGGAATTGCATCGGAGAAATTGCACGAATTGTGGAATACTGCGGCTATCAGGAATTAGCACCCATACAAATGGTCAATGAGAGTCACAGACAAAGCAGCCGCTGCAATTGTAACACATGCGCGTGGGTGGTGTCAATCAACCGGGCAATCTCTCTCTAAGAACCAACTTGACTCATTAGTTAGGCAATATAAAGCGTTTTTTAGTTGTGACGCATGAGATTATCGTTTTCGTGTGTGGTATAGCTGGTGCGCACAAACACAGAAAAGCAAGGACAGATTTCGCATGTTGAGTGTCCGCAGGATAATTCTCTCTTCAACACGTCAACGCGGCTAATGGGAACTGCATGTATCCCACAGCAAAGGCTGCATGTGCCACATCGAGTCTCAATCTTAATGATGCTACCTCATGAGAGACAGTTACGTGCAGGTTTATGAACTGATCAATGAGATGATCATGGAAAGGTCGTCACAGGTTCCTTTACTGTTCCTTTAAACGTGATCCGTTGCACTTCGGAATCAATAGCGAGAGAGACGAGCGTTGGAGACGGTACGGAGACGACGCTTTTGAGACTGCCTTTTCGCTGAGGGAGTGACTGCCCTTTCCGCTGCGCTGATTGCTGCGATTAATGCAACGGCAATCTTGGCGTAGTTACGCGTTTCCGCGAATTTTTGGGTCAAATTTCATCATCAACTAACTACGACATGTAGTCCCCTATAACCTCAATGGACGAATCATACAAGTCAAAGTCCCGTAAACAACGCGTACTGCAATTCACGCTACACGTATTACAATTCAACTACGCGTACTACAATCAAACTACGTGTGCTACGTTAGCCTAGTTTCGTTATGAGTTGGAGAGCGGAGACTGGGATTGAACCACCAGACGAAGCCCCTTCATCGTCGCCGAATGGAGCCCCAAGATGAACTGCGGGCACCGGAAATTGAATCGTCAGGTGTACCGACCGTTCCAGTATGTGAAATTCTCAGCTCCGATGATCGAGAGGGCCTCTCTGGCGACAGGGTTTAATTCGCCGAGCACGGTGGATTTCGCGATTTTTGAAATCTTCAGTAGCTTTCGTAAGGTTAGTGCCACATGGAGTGTGTGAACGCGGAGTGCCTCCGTGTTCGGGTACTCTTCTACGACATATGATTTGCTCTGGTCTTTATTGAAGTACCAATGGTATTTGAGCGTCGCTGGCTCCTTTTCTTTTACAATCTCTATAAGTTCTTGGGCAATTGTCTTGAACTCGTCAACTTTCCCAGGCGTGATAGTGAATTCCGTATGCACGCAAACTCGTTTATCCTCTTCCATGAAATTCACTTCTTCAATGCTTCTAGTCGCGACACGATTTCTCTCATCACTTTACTGTCGCGTCATCGCAAGGTTAAGACGTTGTTCGGGTGTGATGAGGTGGTCATGGCTATCCGCGCCCAAGTCAATCTGCACCCATTTAATCTTCCCAGTGAACTCGCTTGTTTCCGTAGTGTACTCAGGGGTCACGTTGGTGCCAGTGTCATGACCAATGTCGCACGTCTCATCGGCTGAGAAGGCCATCGGTTCGGTACTCTCGACGCGGCCCTCGCCAGTCTTCTTGCCATCATAGTAGAGAGTTACGTTACCGCCTTTGGCTAGTCCGCCGCCATCGTACTTGAACTCCATCCGCACCTGATGTTTGCCTGTCGGTATCGGGTTCGTGGCTTCGGTGGTGAAGAGTTTGAGGCCTAGGAAATTGTAAGCGAACTTTGCTTTGCCTGCCTTTGTGTAGAGGCTCCAGCCGCCGAACTTCCCTCCCTGATGAATGATCACGCCCTCCGCTCCCGTGGTGGGGACTTCCACTTCTGCCGTAGCCGACCACGACTTGTTCTTCATATTCACGACACAGTTCTCGGTAAGACGTCCCATGCCGGCGAAGAGTAGTTGCGAATTACCTTTTATCAGCTGGGGACGGCCAGCCATATCGGCATTGAAGCGTTCAAACGACCGGTCGTCCAATGGAACGACATTATACTTAGTCGCTTCAATCAGCCAGAGACGTTGTAGTTCTCGCAGTTTATCCGGCATTTGCTTGGAGAGGTCGTGTGCCTGAGTCCAGTCCTTGCTGCCGTCGTAAAGTTCCCAGTTATCCTGATCGAACGGGAGCGGTTTTGCAGTTACCCAAGGTGTGCGATGCTTCGTCACCGCGCTCCAGCCCTTGTAGTAGATGCCCCGGTTGCCGAACATCTCAAAGTACTGTACCTCGTGCCGTTCCGGAGCTCTCGGATCATTGAAACTGTACAGGATACTCTTACCTTCGTAAGGTGACTGCATAACACTGTTCACAATGGTCGGTTCGGGTATGCCGGCAGCTTCTAGGATTGTTGGAGCTACATCGATAACGTGACAGAACTGGCTGCGGACACCATTCTTCTCCTTAATTCCCTTCGGCCAATGCACAATCATACCGTTCCGGGTACCGCCCCAGTGGGAAGCTACCTGCTTTGTCCACTGGTACGGGGTGTCCATCGCCCAGGCCCAGCCAACCGCGTAATGATTATACGCGTCAGGTGTACCGAACTTGTCAAGTTTGGATAGGAGAAATTCAGGAGTCTCAACGGAGGTTATTCCGTTCAGTAGGATCATCTCATTAAACGAGCCTTGAACAGTTCCTTCGGCGGAAGCGCCGTTGTCACCGATACTCACCAAGATTAAAGTGTCATCCATGATTCCAAGATCTTTGATCGCGTCAATCAAACGGCCAACATGATGATCCGTGTGTTCCATGAACCCCGCGTAAACCTCCATCTCCCGCTCCAAGACTGGTTTGAGTTTCGGGTCCACGGCGTCCCAAGCAGGAATCTCTGAGTGACGCTTCGTCAACTCAGCGTCCTGCGGGATCACTCCCAGCTCTTTCTGTTTCTTGAACGTCAACTCCCGCTGTTTATCCCAACCGTGCGCGAATTTTCCCTTGTATTTATCAGCCCATTCCTTCGGAACGTGGTGTGGAGCGTGTGTGGCGCCGGGTGCGAAGTACATGAAGAACGGTTTATTGGGCATGAGCGCCTTCTGTTGACGCATCCATTTGATAGCCTTGTCCGCTAGATCTTCAGTCAGATGGTAACCTTTCTCTGGCGTCGTTGGAGGTTCGACGGGGACAGTACCGTTGTATAGTCCTGGGTTCCATTGGTTAGTTTCGCCACCTATGAAGCCGTAGAAATATTCGAAACCTCCTCCTCCCGGAGGCCAGTGATCGAATGGCCCCATCGGGGATGTTTGCCAAACAGGAACCTCATGACACTTACCAAATTGGGCGGTTGAATAACCGTTCAATTTCAGCGTCATAGCCAGCGGCGCCTTATTGTTCGGGCATAGAGAGTTGTAGCCGGGAGCCGAAGTAGCTATCTCCGTGACCCCACCCATACCTGTTGAATGGTGGTTCCGGCCGGTCAGAAGTGCCTGCCTAGTGGGAGAACAGAGAGCAGTCGTGTGAAAACGAGTATACCTCAACCCTTCCGATGCGAGCTTCTCAAAGTTTGGCGTGTAACACGGCCCACCAAACGCGCTCGACGAACCAAAGCCTGCGTCGTCAATCAGTACGATGAGGACGTTGGGTGCTCCTACTGGAGGTCGCACCTCTTTGATTGGAGGATACTTAGTATCAGGATCCTTAGCATCATAAGTTGTCAAACCAAAATGCGGCCGATCGGGAATCGGCAGTATACTACGCTCAACCTTAACAGGATCCGCCGATCTCTCAACAACGCTTTTCATAGACATTACAACTTGACTGGATGACTGGCTGTTGATATTTAGCGCTTACCCACGAATAGTCTTACACGCTGCATCACATTGCGTCGGACGCGATCCTTGACAGGTTACGTATCAAATTCCTTTTTGAGACGTTCAGCGGCCGTGTAATTCCAGTAGCGTCCGTGGTCAAGCGTTGCGTGACCTAATACTACAAGTGCTCCATTTTCAGTTTTGATCCATACGTTTCTCAGTCCCACCTTCACAACATGGCCTTTGCCTCTTTCGCTTCCGACTTCAACAACATCCCCAACCCGTAAGGTATCCTCTTTGAAAGTGAGGAGACCAGAAAGAATGTTGGCGAAGATACCTTGAAACGCTATGCCAACTACAAGGCCTCCTATGCCTGCGATTGTAAGCAGTTCTGCTTCCGACTCTAACCCGATAACGCTCAGGATGCCCACGATTGCAATCAAAATCATCACAGCTCTTACCCATCGGCTGATGGTAACTCGCTGGGGCTGCGAAACTCCCGCTCTCCTGGTGAACTTAACGACACTCCAGGAGAGAACATGACCTATCAACCAGGCAAGGGCAATAATCGCTACGACTTCGAAGAACGTCATGAGAGTGAACTGAAACAGATACACAATTCCACCTGATCTGATATTGGAATCTGATTCCATCTGATCCTGCGCTCGTATTAAGATTGAGTGGGAATCAGTAGTGAGCGCACTATCCCTCTTAGATAGTCACATCACGACGACGTTGCTTCAGGTTGAAAGGAAAGCTTTTCCATAATCCTTTGGTTCGTCGTTGACTGCGAGATCGATGAGGGTTTCCGAACTCATAATTCCTTCTAACTTGGTGGCTTCGTAGAATGATTTGAGAAGCTGTTTCTCGTTCTCGCCTTCCAGGAAGGCGACAATATCAAACCTGCCGTAAACGGCGTAAGCGTCTGTAACACATTTCAACGTTTTCAGTTGGTTTGCCAAGCTTATGGCCTTCGGAACTCTGCTCCCGCTCCTAAACAGCATAACTGCTCGAATCATTATTTCCTCATTCCTCGGCTGCAACCAACGTCTCGGTGGTAGCAACGTCGGGGAGGTCGCCTATCTGGATCCCCAACCTGGTTAACGCATTCATACTCTCCACTTCAATTCGTGCCACAACGTCAGCGCCGCCTATCACTGCGAACGCGGAGTTGACGCCTTTGAAGGCGGAGATCTTCTTGGCTACTTCGTAATGTTGCCCGGGTCGAACTCTAATTAGGACACAGGCTTTCACAACACCATGATTATTGCTGGTCATCGGTTATTTCACTACAATGTCTCTTTTAATTAGTTCTACGGCGCTCTTAGCGATTTCATATTTAGATTACATCCGATAAGTAGAGTTAAGTGACTTTATGCAGTGAAACACCCAATCGTAGCACCACTAATCTTGCAGTTTCAATCAATTCAGACGTGTTAACCTCTTATCGTGTTTGAACCGAAACCACCACAAAGTGACTCAGTTCCCGTCGGTTAACTGAGATGGGGGACCCCACGCTTCAGCAAGAACAGAACGACAATCAACGCTGCATTAAGGTGGCTGTCAAGGAAATCAATTTAATAACCTACTCTGAAGGTCAGACGCCACACATTATTGCCTGTGATAACATGACCAGCAAAATCGTAATTTCCGTTCTTCTACTCGTCGCAATCTTCATCCCATTCCTCACAGTTCCAAACGCCAATAGCCAAACAGGCGCAGCGTATACAGTTGTGACAGTTAACACTCCTCCGCCACATCAGTGTGCGTTGCTCCCCCTCGCGTTTTCAGCACAGAAGGGTCAACTGATTCAAGGATACTTCACAGCGGACGTCACCGTCGATTTCTATATTCTTTCTCAAAACGATTTCAACGCGTTTGTACAAGGGAACACGTGCTCTCTTCCTCAAAGCGCGTATCCTCTCTTCACGTATGAACAAGTGGGCGGATCGAACAATACGTACAACGCTGCCATCCCCACCACCGGGACATACTACATACTCTTCGTCTACCGAAACAACGGCTTCTCTCAAATTGCCAGCGGCTACGCAACAATCGACCTGAGCTATCCTTCATCCATAACACTCACAACGAGCACTAATTCATCCATGATGTCGGTTACTACTGCGACTCCAGAATTCCCCATCTTCAGCTTGGCGATACCGCTCACACTATGCCTAAGCGTAGTTGCAGTAACCATAAGACGAGAACGAAAGTTATTTGGTTAACACACAATCGACTTTGTGTGTGGTACGCACGATTGATACCACATATGCAACCCGCCCTACTCGCTAATTAATCGACACACAAAATCAGAACATGTCTAATCGGTACACTGACATGGTTCGTTGCTGTGATTAACGATTTCTTCACGCGTCTAGAGAAAGACTCGGCGGTAAAACTTTCTTAAAGCGTGATTCGAGTTGCATGGCGGAGCTATAATGCGAGAATTACTCTAATCAGTGAAAGGTAAACGTTGACCGGAGGCGAATGCACTCATTCCACAAGGCACTCCCGAGTGCAACAACTTGGTTCTGCCTATCTCTCAAGGCCGACCATGTTTGCGCACGGCCAACACACTATCTATCAGCATAGTCACATATAGGTTAATATGCATAACCTGCCCTAAAACGCGACATATAGAGCTCTGTCGACATGAATTCGACTTACACGCATTGCAAGGATACCAACGAGATCTTCGTTCTTGCGCCTTGTGGTCAAATTGACATGTTTCTAGCTTGAACGGTTATCTCGTTCTACGGTTATCTGTTAGAGTTAGTAACTGGATAGATAGAATATGCAAAGTTGCGTAAACGAGCACGTCCTTGATAGGGAAGATATAGATGCGCTCCAGGACCGTATGGATTATCTAGATGGCCTGGGTTATTGGCCGGGTGTAATTCGGCGCAAATTGATATTGGCGCGTAGGAGCAAGGTTCAAACGGTTCAAGGGACGAATATCCGGAAGACAGTTATGATTCATCTTGTTCCGTAGGTGCCCATTCCATCAAGAGTGCGCACCACCACCAGGAAAGAATCAGGCGTTCAATGCTATTTCTTCTCGATATTGGACCAACAACGTCCGGGTTCTATGTATTTCGTCTCGTCGGGTTTATCATCATACATGTTCGCCTGATGTTCGACTTGCAAAGCGAAAAGGTCAAGAGCCTCTAGTATTTGAATCATCTGTGTGTTGACGGTTGGAAACAAGAACGGCTGATCAAGCGGCGAAGGTAGCTGTTAATTATATCAAGAAGACATTCAAGGTAAATGGAGAAGTTCACGTTACTAGCGTAGCATTCAACGGAACATACTTTCTTGTTCGAGGCAATTACCACTTTGCAAGTCGTGAAGGAATGAGACCTCAAGGGGTCGTTGTCAAGATAGATGGAAAAGCCAGGGTAGTTGGATGGTCGCTGAGACCAGAGAAAGAAACGACCGAATTATGAGAAAGGTAGAAGTGTTTTCGGAACTCGTTTTCATCCTGAACTCTGCGAAACTGATACGGTAATGAAGAATCTGTCGGTGCTGGAGATTATCTCCTAGAAGAGGTTAGCCAACTCTGGATGTCAACACTCCTCTCCTGAGATAGTCACCGATTATATGTCACGTATATGGCAATGAAGATTAGTAGGATTAACCAGATCGTGACTTCCTCCAGCTCAACATATTCAGAAGAATCTAATCTTCATAACGTAGTCGACGGAGATCGAGAATCATTGTTCTCTCGTTTTTCTAAGATTCTAATTACAGCATGGCTCATAATCATCCTAAGTCTGCTGGTTGAGGCCGCAAACGCGCAAACCAGCTGGGCCCGTAACTCCTCTAACCCAGTTCTCTCCCCGAGCTCTGCAGGTTGGGATTCTAGTGAGGTCCTCATTCCTCGTTTCTATTATGACGGATCGAAATATCAGATGTGGTACTCTGGAGACAACGGCACCGTAGAAGCCGGAGGTGGTAGTATTGGCTACGCCACTTCAAGTGATGGGGTTTCATGGACTAAGAACGCTAATCCGGTGCTAACACCTGGGATGGCTGGGTCATGGGATTCGTTACTCGTTTATGCTGGGACTGTTCTGAAGAATTCTTCTAGCTATCTGATGTGGTATGAGGGCGCCCAGCTGAAGCCTGATGGCTACTGCTGCAAATTCGGTATTGGTCTTGCTACTTCGCCCGATGGCCTCTCATGGACTAGGTATGCGGAAAATCCAATCCTCACGTCGGAATCGTCTAGCAGACCTTACGTCAGCTATCCTTGGGTATTGAAGATTGGGGGCCAATTCAAGATGTGGTACGCTTGTGGACTTTATGAACCGGCTTATTTGACCGCCACATGTTTCGCGAGCTCGTCTGACGGAATTCACTGGTCTCAGAACACGAACCCAATCTTCAAAGGAACAGGGGCGGCAACCGATTGGGACGGCGGCACCGTTTATTCAACTAACATCATCTATGACGGGAAAACGTACGGCATGTGGTATTCGGGCTGTAATTCGGCGGGGACGAAATGTCAGATTGGTTATGCCACTTCTCCTGACGGAATGACGTGGACACGTGCTTCAGGAAATCCGATTCTTGCGCCGAGTTCTTCTGGTGGGTGGGATTCGTATGATTCTGTTGACAACCAAGGAATATTGCAAGTGGGCGGAAGCTTCATGCTTTACTACTCGGCGGACCAACTGAACACGAACGGCAAATTTGTATCTTATAAGATCGGACTCGCCCGATCTCCAGCGGACTTCGTCATCCCCGAATTCATTATGTCACGTACGAAATCAACGCTTACACCCATAAGCCAAACGAACTTGCGCGCGCCAGCTATACCATCCCCCAGAAAGAATCACGCCGTGAGACGATCGCCGGCTATTCCTACCTACTGAGGGCTACAAAATGGATCTTCGCTGGTTACGCCGTAAGTGAGCTCCTGCAAGTGAGATTGACTGAAGAACGTTGAATGTTGATTTGTCTAGAATCTGACGTCGTTGGCTGGTTAGAAGATCTGTTTCCAATCGTTCTTCATGCTGACCACAATCCAGTCGCTTCCAGATGCCTGTTCGAGAGCGGTTTCTGCGCCGTTGTCGTAGGCGTATTCGCGGTCAGCGTCGTCGTGATGCACTAAGAAGCCTAGGGAGAGCCCTGGGTTACTCTTGGCGTATTGGAGCATCTGGATGTCGCCGTCTGTATTGCCCGCCGCTAAGACGGGTCGTCGGCCGACACCCCGAGCGATATTGATGGACTTGTCAGGGCCGTTGTCTATGGGCTGCTCGATTTCACTGGTACGGACCACTTGGGCCTTGCCTTGACTATCTACCGTGAATTTGTACTCGATTTCGCTTCCGATTACGTTCGGTCGCGGGATATTGTAGATTTCTTCGGAGACGGAGCGCATGAAATCGCGCCCTCCACCCGACACGATGTAGACCATGAACCCGTTATTCTGTAAGTAATGGATCAGCTCGACCATTGGTTTGTATGTTAATTGCTTGTAGGGCACGTTGAAGCGGGGATTTATGGTGTTGGTGAGGAAGTCATATGCGTTGGCGTTGAATTCGTCGATTGTCATTCCGTCGAATGCTTCGAGCCCTCCGTCAATTATGAGTTTGACTTCCGTGAGGTCGCCTTTGGAGAAGTCGATGGCTGCTTGGTCGAACCATGCTTGGTCGTCCTCGTAAACGGCTTTGAACGGTTGCTGACTGCGCAGCGCAGGATTTGAAGCAGCCACTACCCCTATCTGGTGTATTAGGTGGTAAAATTGCATGTACATAGGTTTCTCTAACCACAAGGTGCCGTCATTATCCAAGGTTGCAATTCGATTAACTTCAGGAACGAAGTTGCTGTTCTTCGGATCGGTGACGGTAGCAACATAGTCCAAGATCGTCTGCTTCGTAGGCGTGTCATTCCACAGAGAGAGCGTAGCGTTACCGGATAACTCATTAGACGTCAGGAGTTGGCTTGAGCCATACTCGGCAAAGGCGCCAGCCGCAGCAGCCGCAGTCAGGCCTACCGCCCACTTCAACATTGAACGCCGACTGATCTTTGTGCTCATGATGATTCGCTTTTTTGTAATCCGGCTTTTCCCCTATTTATCACCAGTTACCGACAGCCTTTCGGTTCTGTGTGCTCGCACCATTACCTAACACGCGGATTCACACAGGATCAATTATGCACGAAAAAGTGGCAATCACCCCTATATGCGCCGGCTAGGTTCATGTCAGACCCCCGACATTCTCAGGTGAATTATCATGGTTGATGAAATTCCAGAAAGCGTGAACGAGAGAGTTCGACTCATTGAACGAGCGATAAAGAATCGGTGTAGAACGCTTCAAGTGAAGGATCAGGATCAGCATATAGAAATTAGCGGCCACGCTGGCAGACTCTCGAAGGAGGAGAAAGACGCGCTTCGAGCCCTAGGAATACCTCATTCAACGTTCGGAGCGAAATTGTACAAGGAACAAGACGAATACGCCCACCTTGTCAAGTCACTGATCAATCGAGGTTTGATACCCTCCACCCGATAATCAAGTTATAGAACGCGTTCAAGATTTTCTAATATTGATTGGCGAAGCAATCTAGGTAATAACCAGCGAAACCTCTACATTTCGTAGGCCGATCGTTCATGAACCGAGGCGCTAATTCGCCATGAGCCCACCAGAAGAAAAACACAGATCGACACTTGGCGTGACAGATGAAGTCCGGGATTTCTACGAACGTTATCCATATCCTCGGCCGATCGATAGTCTTGAGAAATATCGACGTCTCTGGCAAGACAGGCAGAGGCGCCGAGCTGATTACCACCTATTCTGGCCCTTCAGACCTTACGGGGAAGACCACTCAATTCTCATTGCCGGCTGCGGAACATCTCAGGCGGCCAAGCATGCCTTGCGTTGGCCTGCGGCTCAGGTAGTCGGCGTCGACTTCAGCGCAACGAGTGTTCGCTGTACTGATGAGCTCAAGCGAAAATACAGCTTGAACAATCTCCAAGTCCACCAGCTTCCCATCGAACGGGTGAACGAGCTGGAGATAAGCTTCGATCAGATTGTGTGCACCGGGGTTCTCCATCACCTTGCGGACCCTGACGCAGGACTCGGAGCTCTCCGCGACGTGCTTAAACCGGACGGAGCAATGCATCTCATGCTGTATGCGCCTTACGGACGAGCCGGCATCTATTTGCTGCAAGAATTCTGCAGACGAATCGGCATTCACGCTTCCGACGAAGAGATTCACAATCTCGTCGCTGCGCTCGGGGCCTTGCCACCCGGACATCCGCTCGAGAACTTGCTGCGCGAAGCCCCGGACTTTCGGGAAGAGGCAGCGCTTGCAGATGCTCTTCTCCACCCGCAGGACCGCGCGTATTCAGTTCCGCAACTATTCGATTTCATTGAGAGAGGAGGATTGAGATTCGGCAGGTGGGTAAGACAAGCACCCTACACCCCTCGCTGCGGAGCCATCGCAAAGATCCCGCAAGCCTCCAAGATCGCACAACTTCCATTAGCAGAACAGTATGCCGCCGTCGAACTCTTTCGGGGCACGATGGTCACCCACAGCATGGTCCTTTACCGAAACGATAATCCTGACGATCCGCAGCCGGTCAGTTTTGCCGGCGACGATTGGCTTGGCTATGTGCCCATTAGAATGTCAGACACGATCTGTGTTCAACAGCGACTGCCTCCCGGGGCCGCGGGTGTCCTGATAAACCAGAATCACACCTACAGGGATCTGATCATGCCAATAAACTCTACAGAAAAACGCCTGTTTGATGCCATTGACGGGACCAGTAGCATCCGCAATATACTACAAAAAACGTTGCCATCCTCACAAACAAAATCGCAACTCGATGTGGAGCGCACTTTCTTTGAACGACTCTGGTGGTATGATCAGGTAGTGTTTCAAACCTTCAAGTAAGTCAGCCTAGGGTTATAGTAGGTAACAACAATTACCAAATCATATCGAAAAGGGAGAGCAGTGAATGATACAGCTGTTGCCGTCGTGGAATGACGGGGTTGCAAAGCAGGCGATCATAGATTTTATGAAACGAGTTGCAACAAACGGCTCGCCTGATTTTGTTCCCCCTGCTGAGCGCATCGCGGTGTTTGATAATGACGGCACGCTCTGGACCGAACAGCCATTCTATTTCCAGGGACTCTTCGTTTTTGACCGCATTCGTGCCTTGGCGCCCCAGCATCCTGAGTGGAAAGATGCACAGCCCTTCAAGGCCGTGCTCGAGAATAACATGAAAAACCTGGCTGCCTCGGGCATGCAAGGTCTGATCGAACTTGTGGTGGCAACCCACGCAGGCATCATCCGCTCGGCCTTCCGATCATCCAAGGGTAGTACGTTGTGGCGTGCGGCCTCGATCAGCCACTGGCGCTGTAGTTCATGAAGCTTCCGCGGGTTCGTCTTCGATATGTCCTCTGCCTGCGTCCAGTCCGTTGGAGAGTAGAGTTCCCAAACATCATCATCGAATGCTGGTGTCTTCTCTCCTACAAGTACCCAACTCACAGTGCGGAATATTGAGACGGTCAAGAAATACAAGTATCTCAAGAACGGCGCTATGTATTCCGTGCTCTTTCTCGGGTTGGTAATGGTGGCTGACAGCTTCGGGGCCAAAATTCCACAATGGGTCTCGCCCATTATCACTTTTTCAGTGATCGGATTCTTTCTATGGAAGTCGGCGGTTGAGAGATCATGGGTCCATGAGTGAAGGTTGCTCACACAGCTTTAATTCCCGTTAAGCTTACGCAGAATACTGCGTTGAACCAGATTAATATCAGATTGAGACTCTGACTGAGGATGTCCTCGTTTCGCGTCTAGGCAATCGTCTTGCCACTTTTCTGGTGGTGGGTATACTGGTGCGCGCACACACACTTTCAAACGACGAACAGCAACAGTTCAAGTTACGATGCCTACCTCAGCAGTACCACCTCCCCACGGAATGGCAATTCACATAATCTGAGGCATTTGCACCATTATTCATGGTTCGCTACTCTAAGCGTCACACATACCGTTTAACGAAGACAATCAACGCACCCCTCAAATTTGTCTATGATTGGTGTACAGATTATAGAGAGGACGACAACCAGATAACGGGGTCAAAGGCGCAGTTCAAGATCCCACACAAAACAAACCGTCGAGTAATATATCTTAGAACATGTGAGCGGAATGGAAGGACTATGATCGGCGTGAAAATGGTCACGCTACTCCCGCCCAAAGCTTGGCGCCTAGATCAAGTCGGAGAAGATGAGGACGCGATTGGTACCTACAAATTAACACGGGTAGAATCAGAAAGAACAAGGCTCGACATGACGTTTACAGAAAAGTACAAAATTACTGATGTCCCCACCGGAGAAGAAGATAGAAGAGTCACCGACCAAATGTGGGATAGATACGTGGCCGCCCTTGAGAAGGACTACACTTCCCCAATCAATAAAACCAGAAGGACAACATGTCTCCTTGAAGGCCAAACAACTGGAAACTTCGGACCTCAAAAGACTTCTCTGTCAGCACGCAAAACGAGGGCGCCGGCGAGTGAAATATGCGTCTTGCATTGATCGAGAATTTGCTAAGCGAACCCTGGCCGGCTGAGTCAAATCTCCTAATGGAGTATGATATCGCATCCCAATGGTACCGGGCGTCCCTGAAAATCGCGAGAGAGTGGTTGAGAGCTGGAAGGGATGCCGGCTGTAATGTGGCTAGGGTAAGCAAACTTTGAAGCCAGTAAGAAGTCGAATATCAGTGTTGAACAGCGTTCGGATTCTGCGACAAGTTCCTATGTCGAAACGCGGCTCCAAGACGAGATACAGGTTTAACTACTATTTCAGAGGATTCGCGAAGGTTCTAGCGGTTCGTGAGATCTTTGGGCATGAAACTGATGAAGTTCTGGGCAACCTTCGAGTGGAGTTTCTCAATGCTCGATCTGACTACATCTGGGTCAGCGACAAAGACGGACATCTGATCGCTAATGCGAATTACCTGAGGGATGGAGAGACGCGAGCAATCTATCTGGATCTGATTCACGAACTCGTTCATGTAAAGCAGTTCAGGGAGGGGAGAGAGCTTTCATTAAATTTCGGTAAGAGGTTTGAATATGTTGATAGGCCCACTGAGCTCGAAGCATACAGGCATACAATAAGAGAAGCACGCAGGCTCGGGATGACTGATGAGGAGATAATTAACTACTTGAACGTAACGTGGTTGGATGAAGAGGAACTTAGGCGCCTTGCCAGACATCTGCGAGTAAAGGTATCGCGCAAACATGGTCACGGCCGTCGAATGCAGATTGTGTAGAGAACCCTCTTTTTCATTATGGATTCGCACTGCGGGTCAACACAATCAGAACCATGAACCAATCTCAGGTGATTTGTTCAAGTGGAAGATTTGCTCTTTTCAGGATATTGTTGAACCTTGGATCCCTACGAACCTTCTCCAAGGATGGAAGCGGAAAATATCGTATGAAGCCGAAGATATCTCCGAAGGCGTGCTCGTCAAAAGCCTTCTCCAGCCACTTGAAGCATCCGTCGAGGTCACCTAGTCCCATATAGACCCAAGCGATGTCCATCGGCGCAATCGAAAAATCCGTTGTGATATTACTCTGCAATGTGTTGAGAATCTTGATTGCTTCCTCGTGTCTGTTTGTAACAGCATAAATGTAGCCGAGGTATGAATCAATATTCTCCCCACGATTGCTGGAGAAGAGTTGTTTCAGTTTTCGGTAGCTCGTCAGAGCCTGCGTGTAGTCAGACTTAACCAAGTAATAGTCTGCTAGGGCGCGAATGGCGAATGGACTTTCGGGATCAATTTCTCGAATTTTCTGCACCCTCTTGAGAACCTCTTCGTCGTTTCCTTGGCAGAGATACATATCAGAGGCCACGTAGCTAATGACGGGTGAGAGCGGGTCCAGCTCTTCTGCGCGTAATATCTCGAAAAGCGCCTCCTCCAACCTCCCTTGATCACGCAGGCAGTCAGCGTACCACAGATGAGCCGTCGCATAGCTAGGATTAAGCGTAATTGCATGCTTGAACTCGTCATCTGCTTCCGCGTATCGATAATCATCCGCATATGACACGGCGAGGGACACACGCGCTTCAGGAAGGTCTGGGTCAAGATCGAGTGCCCTCTTCAAGAAAGCTTTGGTTTTCTCTCGACATTCAGACCATGGAGCGAAGCGATACTCGCCAAGGAGACCGCAGACGTCCGCAAGGCCCGCGTACGCTCGTGCATAGTTTGGGTCCTGTGTTATTGCCGCCTCGAACTGCTCTTGCGCGCTCCTGAGGGCCTTCTCCGACCGGTCGTGAAGAAGGGTCCTTCCCTTCAAGTACGCAACGTGCGCGATAACATTCTCCGTCTCTCTCTTCTCTATCCGCTTTTCCTCTGCTCGCATTAACGTGACTTTCAATCCGTCCGAAACATGTTTCGCGATGTCGCTCTGTATAGAGAAGATGTCGCTGAGATCTCGATCGTACTGGTCCACCCACAAATGCTCCTGGCTTGCGACGTCAATGAGCTGCACTCCAACGCGAATCTTATTCCCCATCTTCCTAACGCTCCCTTCAAGAATCGAACCTACCTGCAGTTCGCTTCCGATCAGACTGACTCCTTTGTCAGTACCCTTGTAACGACTAGTTGAAGTCCTGGCGATGACACGTAATCCTTTGACTTGCGAAAGAACCGTGATGAGTTCCTCTGTTAACCCGTCAGCAAAGTAACTGTCGTTGGGGTCTGGGCTAATGTTTTCGAATGGCAGAACAGCTATACGAGTTCTTGCGCCTTGGACTTGAGTTTGCATCGTAGGAGTCTCCTGCCAAGGCAAAACGAGACGATAGAGGTTCATCAGGACCTCCACGTTCTTCAGCTTCTGATCGGCTAATCTGACAGCTGGATGAGGAATTTTGTTTCTCACTTGGAAGAAGACTGGTTCAGTCATGCAGATTCCATTAGAGTCCGCGTATTGTTCGATTCTTGATGCGACATTCACGGCGTCACCGAACACGTCGGCTCCACGGTGTACGACGTCTCCAACATGAATTCCGATACGTATATTGATCTGGTCGCTAACTGTGGCCTTCAAATTGCGCTCGTGCAGTTCTTGTTGTATATCGATTGCGCATAGAGTGGCGTCAAGAGTGCTTTCGAATTCCAGTAGAAACGCGTCTCCTATCGTCTTGACTTCCATGCCACGATGCCTAGATAAGACTGAGCGAACGATGTCATTATGCTCCTTGAGAAGATGGAGTGCGCGTGCTTCATCTTTTTGGCTGAGAGTAGTGTAGCCTACCATATCCGTGAATATTATGGCCGCTAGTCTCCTCAGCTCTTCGGTCAAGATAGAAACGATAGAAAAGGGTGGGACGGTTGGATAAAGCCTTTAGATGCACGATCACGGAATCATCTTCTAATCTCTTGCAGCGGTCAAGAAAACTGTCCCGTGTCTCTTAGCTGCGTTCCAAAAGGTGGTAAAATGATCGCCCGTTTGTCGAGGCAGCCTGTTCTTAATGCGATTATTGTGCCCGAAATATCGCTCACTCGCTGAGTGACAAGTCAGCGTTGCGCAGCCGACCGACTAGCTCCTGCAGCATTTTGAGCGCTATTCTGGGGTTCGCTGAAATTAGTCCTTTAAAATCCCAGGCGGTAAGAAGCAGAACCCGTGACGGTTGAATGGTTACCACATCAGCTGACCTAGGCTGGTTGTCCAAGACACACATTTCCCCGAAAAATTGTCCAGGACCGAGCGTTGAGAGTGTGTTTCCATCTGATCTAATCTCTACCGTTCCTTCTAGGATGAAGTAGAATCCGACCCCTCCTTCTCCCTTCTTGAGGATAGTGTACCCGCTTTCGAACTTACGTTCTTTTGAGATTCTCACCATTGATTTCAGTTCTTTCTCATTCAGACCAGACCATAAAGGAGCTTTCTTGAGTAGCTCAACAACCGCGTCGTTTTCCGAACGCCTGAGTTTCAATGTCTCAATCCCAAGAACTTCAAAGAATTCTATGAGGAGCTTGTGATTTAATGCTTCCGTCCGCAGTTTTCGTGGGTTCATGGTCTGAACAGTTGCTGTAAAGGAACTCGCTACAATCCTAGAATCGAAGTGAGCTCCCACACCCGTCGTCGTTCATCATTTCGTGTGTGTGCGCACCACTGGACCCACCCACCCCCCAGAAAATTAAACAGAATCTGGGGAAGCTAGTCTGTAACCGAGAAACTTCTCACGCGTTGGAGCACGAGATCGGTATGGTGTAATCCGAATCGCGAGATGTTATGATCCTTACTGTCCTTCTTTCACTTCGTGAATTTCCTGTGCGACAAGTCCATGAGCTTCTTTGTGTACTTTGGCAGCGGCTTCAGCGTTCGGTGCATCGACTAGGCAGTAAACGTTTCCTTCTTTCTCATCAACCCAGTATTTGAGATACTTGACACCGTACTTACCTTGAACTTCCAGGTCCTTCTTGTGCGCTTCAGCAACCGCTTGTGCCGTAACTCCCTTCACAGCCTTATGAGTATCCAAATAGAGTGGCATCGGACAAACATCTGTGATACATCACTGTACATTCTATATAAGATCGAAGTTGAACTGACGAGTGCCAAGAAAGATTGAAAGTTGTATGCACAAAAAACTCTTCGGGTTTCTAGCGGGTACCGTGTTTGCAATCACTCTGATCGCTTCTGGTTTGTCATCCTCTTGTTGCGGAGTGCTAGCTGGACAAGCGATTCTCGAAGGCCTGATCGGAACTCACGTCAACCCGTGGATAAGAAGGATCGTAATACGCGTGATCAACGTCGTACCAGCAACTGTAATGATCATGCTGGGCTTTAATCCGCTAGTCCTCCTAGTATACAGTCAAGTAATCCTCAGCTTCCTAATACTGCCTGATGACGGCCTTCAAGAAGCCCTGACTGATATTCAACACAGATTTCGGAGCGTTGTAAACTCGACAACTCACATTCACCTTGACGAATCCAGATGTATGGAGATAATATCTGTCAGAGGCAAATTGATCGCATTCAGGCATTAGCGAAACACATCATGAAGAAGCGTGGCGTAACACAACTCAAGCTTTCAACTATCGCAGTTTAGATGAAAGACCCACAGGAAGACAGCTACGTGGTTCGTGTGTGAGCGCACATTTACATGATTGGAGACTTCTGACCTAAATGAAAATGGCTACCAATGCAATGAAGCCAGAAGCTACAACAAGCACCAAGCTCAACCAGTAAGCAACACTCCAACCCAAACTAGACGATAGATTTCCCATAAGCCGTTTGTTCCTCGCTATCAACCCAACCATTACACCTGGTCCAAGGAGAACAAACACGAACAAAACCATCATATCGATTGCTAGATGGAACAAGTCTGGGAAGACCATAGGAACAAAGAGAGCTGGAAGAGATTCAATCAAATAAATCCAGAAGAACTTCTGCCTACCCCACCCTATTGTCTCAGCCACCCCCCACGCACTACCAAGAGAAATCACAACAAGAGCAAGAAACGACGCCGCTATCAGACCTAACGCAAAAACATACGGCGCGTAGGGTCCAGCAAGGAATGACAGAGCCCGCGAAAGCTTCTCAGGAGAATTTGATCCAAGCAGAGTTCCATTCAAACCAATCGTGGCTAACAGTATCACCACCATACCAACCTCACTCGCTACGGCGCCGAGCAACGTCTCCAGACGCGAACTCCACAAACTCTTGACTTTCTTCTCAGCCGTAGCTGAAGTTTGGTAAAAGAGCATGAAAGGCATCACAACTGCCCCCGCAGTAGCCGCCATCAGGTAAAGAAAATCAGGTTTCCAACTCCAAAAGAAGTACATGTACTCACGGACTGGCGGCAATCCTCTAAGAAACAGGGAACCACCATACGAAACAATGAGAACAACAGAAAAAACTACCAGAAACCTTTCCACAGTCGTGTACCCTCTCTTCCAAACAATAGCAAGGTAAACGACGTAAACCACAGGCAAGGAGAGAATTGGTGCAACTCCCAGAAGTTGAAAACCGATGGCGATTCCCGTAAACTCAGCAACATAGCTCAGAACATCCGTACAAGCCATCGGAACACTAGTCAGCAGCGCAATTCTCCGAGAATAATTCTCTCTGATAATCTCACCCAACCCCTTACCCGTTGCCACCCCAATTCTTCCAGCAGCTTCCTGAATCAGAAACAATGGTACAGCCAATAGGAGTAGGAACCAGACAAGCGAGTACCCGTACAGAGCCCCATCAGCTGCCGCAGTCAATATGCTTGCAGCATCCACATCAGCAATCATAACCACCCAAGCAGGACCAAAAGAACGGATAAACGTCCGCAACCTATCCGATGTAGAACTGTCCCGCATTGCCATGTGGTCACTCAATCCTAAGCCTGATTAGTCGCATGCCAAGTCTGACATTTCGACTCTCTATAGATTGTCGAAACGATAGTGAAAACATCGACGGTGAAGTATGGCTGATGTAGTGTTGTCATCTAGGGTTGAACTTTGTAGGGGCGCATCATCTCGTTGTCTTCGTGGTCAACTATGTGACAATGCCAAACGTAGCCTGGTCCCACAGTTGGGTCGAAGGAGTATTTGTTGTGACCAGCCGAAGCTGCGTCAACAGTCACGTTCTGTGGTGCCCAGCGTACTATGATGCGAGTGACTTGTCCGGGGAGCATCTTGAAGGTGTCCTTCCAGCCAACTTCCCACGGTTGCGGGGGCTCTGGTGTGTCCTGCAAGAATGGAGTTACGTCGGGGTTTCCTCCAAACGCTCCGGCAGCATTTGGTTTGTTATAGTCTAGTGGTGGGCCATAGTCGGCGATGTATTTGCCTCCTGGGAACGATGAGTTGTAGAGGTTAATGTATCCGCCAAGATCACAATTCTGGCGATTCATCAATTGGAACTGTATCAAGTGTAAGTGTATAGGATGCGCCATCCCCGTCATGTTTACGATGTCCCATCGTTCAGTAGCGCCTACCTGTGGAAGTTCTGAAAGATAATTGGGTCCGACCTGGACGAAGCCGGGTATTGGCGTGCCAGCTGATGGTCTCATGCCTGTCCAAAGGGTGTTGTTTAGAAGTGTGTGAACCGGAAGTTCGTTCAAAGTCAGCATCCTGTATTTGTCGATGTTCACTCCTGAAGTAATTCCCCCAATGCCATCAGCTAATCTTACCATGGATGGGGGTTGATGGCTACCTCCGCGGAGCGTGGCCCCGGAAGCTGAGGGATCGAAGCTAGTATCGCTTCCCCCCGTGACTCTTGTGCCCACGATGAATTTCATGATCTCGCCAACTGTCACTTTGAAGTTGGGAGGGTCTCCACCTCCATGTGGGAATGGGCCAGGAGCATCGTTTGTCATGATTATCGTTTGTCCAGCAGCAGAGCTGAAATCAACGATAACATCTGCCCGTTCTGCCGGTGCTAGGAAGATGTTATCCACAGGTACTGGCTTATCCAGAAGTCCACCGTCAGTACCGATCACCCAAGTTTTCACCCCTGGGATTGTGAGGTTGAAGAACCGCGCGTTTGCTCCGTCTACAATGCGGAAACGGTATCTCCGCGGCTCGACATTCAAGTAAGGCCATGACTTCCCGTTCACCACTACAACGTCTCCAAAGAATTCTGGTATCCAGAAAGGATGAGTATCCGGATTTGGTGGCGATCCGTTGAACCCTGCTGGTATCGAGCCATCTGCATTTGCTCCAGTACCATTAGGAAAAAGTAGTTGACCGTTTTCGTCAAACATCTTATCCTGGATGGCTAACTCGATCTCATACGGTCCAGCGGGCAGATTGAGTCCCGTGCCAGGGATTCCTGTATCGTATTCGTCCCTGATGAAGTAGAATCCAAGCAAGCCTGCGTAGAGGTTAAGGCGTGTAGCTCCTAGGGCATGGTCGTGGTAGAATAGAGTAGTGGCTTCCTGCTCGTTTGGATACGCGTAGTTTTGCGTCACTCCACTGGACCAAGCAGGTCCCTTTATTGCATATGATGGGGTGAACCATGCGTCAGGCCCTCCGTCCGATGCCGAGAGAACTTCGGCACCGTGAAGGTGTGTCACTACCGGAATCGGTCCAGCGTATCTCTTCATGGCCGCTGGGTTATCCATGGCGAGACCAGGTGGGTTCGCCCAGTGAACTGTTTGGTCCACAGTAAGGTGCTGCTGAAGGTACGTGTTAGTCAGACTGTTGACGTATGT
>JBEKGM010000020.1:0-73466 GCA_050012795.1 Bathyarchaeia archaeon
GGTAAGTAGGCTTGGTATACACCGTCGTAGGTGTAGAAGTTCCAGCCTGCTCCGCCTTGTGCGCCCACTACGTTAACTAAGCCCCAACTCAACGGTCGGAACTCGTTACTCCAAGTGAACGCCAACGCATTACCCGTCACTAACCCGTTCAGGTCAACTTCGAAGATTCCACTAGCTTCACCACTGTTGTGAGCGTTGCTGATCTGCCAGACGCCTTCCTGCGAGTATGGTCCGAGATGGTTGGGTGCGAGAGTGTGTCCGATCAGTTCCGGCTTGAGGGCAGTGTCTTCCGTTAGGCTGATGCCTGATGTTGCTGTGGTTCCTGGGATCAAGTGGTAGGATTCACCCATAAGTAACCCGGCGACGGGCGGATAGTAGTTGGGTGTCTGCTGATTCACAGTCGTGAAAGCGGACATAGCTGTACCTGTGCTGACGGTGACAAACGGAGTAGATGGCGTGTATGATGGTGGCAGTAAAGGTGGGAGTGCTGGATGGAAGGTTCCGATATCAGGAACAGCTGGCGAAGAGCATGAGGTTGCGACGCCGATGCCTTGGAAGCATTCGGATCCAGTGTTGTTTGCGTACCAGTTGACGAAGTCCACTTCAGCCGTCCATCCGCCTTGGTAGTCTGGAGCGCCGAGGATGCCGGTGTTCGGGAAGTAGCCGGGTACTCCGACACCTAGGGTTTGGCCTGGGCTAGTGTAGCAGTTGACTTCGAAGCCGCAGGTTGTTGTTGCGAAGAGCGGGTCGTTGGGGTAAACTTGCTGAGGATCAAATCGTGCGAATTGACCGTCATCGGTTCCTGAGGCTGGAACTTGTGGTAGCCCAGCCATTAGAACATGTAGGAGTGTCACGCCGCCTGGTAGATAGTTGTAGCCGTTGAGCCGCTTGGGGAACGGAATTGCTGCGTGGAGTGGTCCGAACGGGAATTGTGTGGTTCCGTCGGCGGCCCGTGCGAATCCGTTGCTGGTTACGTAGGTGCCTTCGCTGCTCATCCATTCCGCCACTAAATTACCCGAATCATCGAATAGGCGTACCCTAGCGGACATGTTTCCGTCTGTGGGTGTTATGATGTGTTCTTTCTTGAAGAGTATGTCGAGTGTTACGTTGACGCCGATGACTAGGTTGAGTTTAATGTCTGCAACTTGGCCGGGTGCCGCGTAAACTGAATACGCCTTATCCTGTACGTAACCGTAAGTGAATCCGCGTAGGTCGTACTGGCCTTGTGGGATTGAAGTGGGGTAGAGGTTCGTGTAACCCATTACGGCGGAGTTGTATGTTCCTCCGTTGGGTAGGTTGGTTGGGCTCCAATGTGCTGGGCCGAAGAGTACTGCACGTGTTGAGAAGTACAATTCGCCACCGGTGTATCCGCCCACAAAACCTGCTTCACTCAACTCTTGGCCGAAGTAGGCGTCATTTGCGTTACCATCGTAGGCCATGTACGATTGTGATGCTGGGTCAAAGTATTGTGGGTTCCAGCCTCCACCGCACATTTGTACGAATGAGGCGGTGTCGTTCTGGAAGAGGCAGCTTGTCAACGTAGTGTCTTGAAGGTTTGATGGTTCGTCTCCTATGAACTCCATCAGGGTTCCGTTTTGGTAAAGGCCAATATCAATTTCTTGTCCTACCATCGGCCCGTTCGCGAATGTGCCTCCGTTCATGTGGAAGCTGTACGGTCCACCCCGTGGTGAATTCGCGAGTGGTCCTAACCCTTCTTGTGTGTAGCCCGCGCCCCATGAGTAGGGTTGTTGTCCTGAGCACCACGTGTCAGGCGTGGCTGTGTTGGATGGTTCCGTGCATGTCCCAAACGCGCCGTTGTCGGCGCCCGATGGGTTATCGTAACCGTAACCCCATTGTCCCCAAACCCAATTTCTGCTAACTCGTGGTCGCTCCCAATCGATGCTGTAGACGGTGAGGTTGATTCCTACACCGCGGTAGAGGTGGTCGCTGATGCTCGTTGGGTTACCGCTAAGCGTCACAGAGACTCCTTCAGCTGGGCCGGTTTCAAGATAGCCTAGAACGTATACGTGCGGTGTGTAAGTGCCTGATGGGATTCCGTAGTTTTCGCCGCCCCACGTGTCGTTCCATCCCCAGAATTGAATGTTCCCGCGACCCGTCTCAATTGCGTGCTGATTCAACTTGGCCTTGTCAAGGTCATTCTCTTCTATGAGCGTAGAGGGATCGAAGAATGCATTCGCGCCTTGGCCTGATTTTGCACCGCGACTATACAGGCCTCGATATCCGAGTAGAGTCTGGTTGTATGACCAGACTATGCCATTCGCGTCAACCAAGACTCCGGACATCATTCCAGCGCCCGTGTCGATTGGGTCTTCCGTAATGCCGTTGATCACGTTATGGAAGTGAACTGTCTTGTTAACCCAGCTCGATAAGCGTAGGTCTATTGGTAGTGTTACGTCGCCAGCCCACTCGTTTGGTGTTACGTCAAAGTAGTACTCTTGGAAGGTTGAACCGTCCAACGCGGACTGAACGTAACGGAAGGTCCACGCACGTGCGTAGTACCGTCCTGGGGTCAAGCCGTTAACCCAAGTAGCATAAACCTGCGGAACCATACCATCAAGATCCCTTGGTGCGCCGTACTCGCCCTTAACACCGAACTCGAAGTGGAATGGGGTGGTTGTTCCGCCCTGAACGAACCAGTGTTGTGGAGGTCCAACACCCTGCGGGTCCTGCGTCATTTGAGCGGAATATGCTCCGCTGCCAAGTGGTCCGCCGGCGGCAACTTGGTAGAAGGAAGGTGCGCCTGGCGTGGGTACTCCATAACCGTTCCATGGCACGTACTCATGCCACGGGAACGCGATATTAGCGCCTAATCTCGGGTCGTTGCATGCACCTGCCGTGTACTTGCCAGTGTAGTATTCTTGTCCTCCAGCAATGCAGGGCAGAGGCGACCATGAAACCAGGTTAGCGCTCGGGTCGGGGATGTGGTTGAGTGTTGGAGCGTCGTACAATTCAATCTTAATGTACTGTCCCAACTGAGCGGCCGCGGCACTTTGACAGTTCGTCAGAACTGCAGTGGGGGAACAGGTGATTCCATTGTTAGTTGATGTTGGCCATGGTTCATCACCGAACTGGTGCTTCGTGAACACGTTACCGTGTATCACTGGACCAGGCTGCAGGTAACCATCAAAATGTAGGGACTGACCCTTCAGAACTGTGAAGCCTGATTCGATCAAGGTCTTCGGATAACCAGCCGCTGACGCGTACAGGTCGTAGACTCCAGGCGCTAAACCCTCAACCTCATAATGACCGTGGGCTGTAGCGTTGAAGTAACCAACCGCATCCACCGTGGGTAGATCCAGACGTGCTTGACCAGTGTACGGGTCAAATCGCGTAGTCATGACCGCATCAACTCTTCCAGCTTCTCCGACTGGTTGGCCGTAGAGCGTCTGATTGTAACCTGCATACCGAATTGTTCCGGTGATTATGGCTGGGTCAATTTCACCCTTCACGAGTAAGACGGGCCAGTTCTGCGTTGGAATGAATTCGGAGCAACGTTCGGTAAGTCCGTTAGGTCCGGTAAGTCCGCCGGTGCCTGATCCGACGCCCTCTTCACCACAAATTGAACGCGTAGTTGACCAGAGAAGGATCTTGAAGAAGTATCTGCCCGCGATAGCAGGCGCCAGGACGTCGTTTATGCGAACGTAGTACCATTCGCCTGCTGATGTGAAGTCGATGCCCTGATGATCATAATATCCGGTGGTTAATGGTGAGTTGCTGCTTTGCCCCGTGTCAGTAAATATTTGGACCAATGTCCATCCTGGTGCATAACGGTCGTATGGGGAAATTCGAAGTACGGCTGTGCCCGAGTAATCGTTCGTGATCGTTGAAATAACTTGAGGCGAGTTGGGGGAGCTGAATCCGGGTGGAAGCAAGATGCCTAGACCAGTCCATCTTCCCGTGAAACCGTAAGTTGCGTTGATCGCGAAGATGAGGTCACCACTTGATCCGGTTAGTACGGCTCCGAAGGGCGCGTACGAGTCTCCTTCCAATTGATACCATGAAGAACTGGGCGCGTTGCCGAACTGGTTGTACCCCGGACTCGCCGGAGGTTTCTGTCCCGGGTAGGGGGACTGGTATCCTGGCGCATTGTTGACGGACGCAAAATTCGGGGAACCTCCCCAAGTATTCTGTCCGCCGCCCGGCCAAACATAACCAATAACCCCGGGCACATGGGGGTCGAAATCGTTCGCGTGATAACGATAAGTCCCAGTCAGGTCTCCGAGAGTAAAATGGGCCTGAGCAGGGTTAATTATGGCTAAGCTGCTTAAGATAAAAATAGTAACGACTAGTAACGCGGTAAGTTTTCGTTTCATTTCGACGATTCCTCGCACGGCAGTCTCGACTTGAAAGCGTCCGTGCTTAAATGTTCATTCCGATCCGGTTAGTATTTAAAATGGATGGTTGAACCTCGACATACTCACCGTTGGCGACTCGATCTTTGTAAAGTTAACTGCCAGACGAAGAAGCTGACTCCAGAAACGATGAATCCCACAATGCCAGTAACATCAACCCTTAGGTTGAGCGGGAAAACCTGGATGTGACTCAACGGTGACGGAAGATACCTAGGGTGGATTATCTGAATGGCTATAGTGTAAAGCCAAGTCAAC
This sequence comes from Bathyarchaeia archaeon, assembly GCA_050012795.1. GTDB lineage: Archaea > Thermoproteota > Bathyarchaeia > 40CM-2-53-6 > 40CM-2-53-6 > FEN-987. The sequence goes on from JBEKGM010000020.1 coordinate 4,629, forward strand.
AAGCCGAATAGAAACAGCGTAAGAGAGAGCGATCGCACGACGTGCAGTGCCTTCAAGCGCAAAACCAACTTACCACTTTCAGCCTCGGATAAGACTCCCCCGTTCAGCCCATAACATCATCCTGATGAAACGGACACATAGAAGCCTCAGTTTTTAGCATAATCGTGCTTGGGCCTGTCACCTGGAGGTGGCAAGTTGAGTTACACAGCTCCCAATTAGATATCTGCCTCATCTTTTCTAGAAGCACTTGCGGGTTGCTGGCAAACGTGCACGCTTCCTACTCACAATTCTAATCGCTTCCCACTCACCCGCTGCCTCGCTCAGTCATACTTCGACCAAACGACTCCTGCTGACGAATCAGTGGAATCGGCATGGGCAAAACTTCGGGGTTCGCTATTTCACTACGCCACTCGTTCGCTTGGATGGAACGAACTACGCGTTAAAATGACATTTGAACTCGATGATCAAACCATAACAATAGTCGGGTATGTAGACGCTTACGAACCTGACTCGGCCACGGTATACGATCTCAAGACCACTCGTTTCGTAAAATGGCAAGCAGAAAAGGGACACATCCCCCGCGAAAATCACGTGACGCAATACCATGCGTTGGTAGAGCGACGGATCATCTTGAACTCGGATGGTTGCTCAATGAAATCGGAATGCTAACTACGAAACTGACGGAACTACTGTCAGACCTCAACGACCACATGGAATTCATCGAAAACTCGAAGGCAAATGGTGCGGAAAAACTCCGCTGATATGACAGGAATTGCCACGCCGAACATTGACCTTGGAAACTTGATCCTTTCATTTCCTCTCGACAGTATTTGACCAAATAGGTCGATTTCTTTTTGAGGCCATTTTTTTGACTGGATGTTGGTCGCGAACCAACTGGGTAAACTCGTTTCTTGATTTGATGTTCCCTTTGTGCAGTTGGTCGGTGTAGATGGCTCAGATACGGATTCGGAGAGTTCACTCCCGGCGTGAGGAAAGTTCGTGCGCCAAACAATTGATTTTGAACACTGCTCGGTAGCGTTACGAAGTTCGGAACGCCTCCCGACGCTAGTACGTGCAGCGCGTATATGTCGAGTGTGGAAAGCATAGGCGTTGCTCGATAAGGTGTCCAAAGAGGATCCATGATATCATGACCATCAAGCACACTTCCTAATCCTAGTACGCGCCCTAATTCGTGGAGTGCCAACCAGAATGCAGACTGTCGTGTCGTTGCATTATTTTCCTGCGATGAGTTGAAGACGTTAGGATCGAGGAAGGTCTGCGTTGAGACTATTATGACCCTGGAGATTATGACCCTGGATAAAGGCGCAAACTTGTAATTGGTCCAACCGACCGCTATCCCGGAATATGCTTGCGGCATGCTAAAGCTGACAGTAGCACTCCCGTTACCGGCCTCAACAAAAGTGTAGACCGCTCCCGTTGAAGAATTGGTTTGCTGATACCAGACCTGCGCTTGATTCCACACGAGAGACGCATTCAACACGATATCATGTGCCCATTGAGGCGTGGTTTGTATTCGTAATCCAATGACTAGCGCCGGGTATTGCCCGTTTATTGGGATCGAGTACTCCAGATCCGCGTGAGCAGCCGGGAAGGCCGTCAACACAGATAGCAGAAGCATGCACAGAGCGAATGAATACCATATTGAACGGGCCAATTATCTTCAAGAGAATGTAGGCAAACTGCCTAGTTCAGGTGAGTGTAACTGACCTTAACATGTGCTGGTGACACGTATCGACATATGCTTATGTGCCGGTACCTATGTAGATAGTGCTACATATGTAGATAGTGCTACATATGTAGATAGATAGCAGTGCCTCTGATTCGCGAACTTCGATAGTGTCAACCCAAACCTACCTGACGCCAACAGTCTTTAGCGATGCACAAGGCAGTAACGCGACTGCGAGACGCTATGCGTTTTGGCTCGCACTACACGAACTAGGTCGGATTCTGGGTTTGGATAGCATACTCGACGAAAAAGACATCATGAAACCCAGATACACCCTTCAAAGAATTACAAGTACGAACAATCTCGACCCTCGACCTCTACGCACTACAAGTATTAACCCAAGAAACCGCCCCAACTTTCGTAACATTACTCAACGGAGTCCAAGACCAATTTACTACGGTCACAACCTTCCTCCCGTAGTCCTGACAAAAGTAAGCCTACCCGGCCTTTTCCCCGGCCGGAGCTAAGGAAAGGTGGCTATAATGTTCGATTCGTTTCCTGAAATCTAGCCAGACAGGTGACGTCATGAAGCATCGCGGACGTGTCGCCTGCGAACCAATCGGTCAGTAAGTGTGAAATAATATGGCGGGTCCATGTCTGTTTTAGTGACGGGTTAATGGTAACCGAAAAAGACTCGGATGAGCTTTACAGACCATACACTGAAAGCGGTTGGATTCTCCACGGATGAGGCCAAAGAGTTTCTCGGTGGCATTGAGGATGCGGCGGGTAGCCAAATTAAAGCCGAACCCAAACGCGAACCCGACACTGTAATGAAATACGGTATGCAACGGTCCGAGCGAAGACGTTCTCGCGTCAAGGGCCTCCTACTAATCGTGTGGGGGTACGCAGTCGCCGTCTGGCTCTATGTCATAGCTATGCAACTCGTCTTTCCAGCAGCACGTAACCATAAACCTCGTAACAGTCGCCCAGGTGCATGCAAGGCAATCGGAATCCATGCCCATCATCGATCGATACTCATCCCTCACGATTGGGCTTCAGATCCCACGTACGCCAACTTGGGCTCATGATATCGTGTTGAATGCGTCAATTGCGTGGAATCAGGCCCAGCTCTGGTTCGATCAGGCTGCATCAGCAAGCGGGGTAACTTACACGTTCGTCGAATCCGATCAGGCGAGTGCTGTTATCAGCTTCAGCATGCCCTCCGCCTATTCCGGGTTCGCCGTCGGATGGACGAATTACAAGTACGCTCCGTCTTCGAAGAACATCATCTCGACGCAAACCTTCCTAGATCCAAACGTCTTCAGCTCATCGCAAGAGAACAACGCTACAGCACGAGAGTACGCGCTACGACTAGCTCTGCATGAGTTAGGTCGTATTCTTGGTTTGGGAAGCGTGTTTGACGGCCGCGATATTATGGATCCGAGAAACACGCCAGGACGGGTTAACGAAGCACCCCTGCTCTCAACTCTTGACCTGTACGCCACTCACGTACTGGCATTGGGAAGCGCGCCGAACGCGGTAACATTGCCAAGTACCGTTCAAGACCAAGCGATTGATGCGAGATCTTTCATGAGTGCCGGATCAGCTGCTCAAATTCCAACTCCTGAGTTCGGTGGCAGTTTCAGTACGCTGGTAGTTTTATGCTCCATTGGCGCACTCCTCTTCCTCCGTCGACGGAAGCAAGCAGGATAATCGAATATTCTGTTAGGTCGCGTTGAATTCGCGTTCATTTTGTAGTTGGCTTGGCGCGTCTCGCTCTTGCTGCGACCGCGATTACAATGATGATCACGATGATCAGCGCACCGATCATTAAAGTGGAATTATCGCTTCCTTGAGAGGGAGCCTGCTGCAGGGTTATGAGGGTCAGCGTCTGCACGGTCGGCTGAGTTGAGGTGGAATACGCAACCATCGTCAGCATTATCGGTGCAGAGGTTAAGATGTTCGCCGTCAGGTGCGCGTTCACGGTTGATGTTGAGAGATTGTTTACGACAATCTGATACAAGCCGTCGCTTGGGATCTGAACCGTGAAGTTGTATGACGTCGTAGCTTTCTGGCCCAGCATTAGACTCGCAGGCGTGCAGTCGCCTCCGGCAACTATCTTGTGACTCCAGTCCTGGTAGGCCGCGTCAGTCATTACGTAGAAGTCAACCTTGTTGTCAGCAGTTAAGTTTCCGGACAGTTCGGATCCGGAGGTCGCGTTGAATGGTTGCACGAAGTATGTTCCGCAAACCCCATGTGTAGGTGGAAGCGTTAGGGCGGATGAGAAGACTGGTTGCGACCGTGATGAGTTTGATGTCACAATCGATCCCTGCGTTACCGTGTTGACGAAAGTATTAGTGATCGCCGTCGTAACCGTCTGTGTGACTTCCGCTTGACCATTCACCATCCGTGAGACCGCTAGGAAGGGAAGCATCAGAAGAACCAGAACAACCACAAACTTGCCCTGAAGCATACGGTTCAACCCGCAGAGAGACGTGCGGGAGTTATTAATTCGTTATGAAGACGCCGTGGATGCTCTCACGACCATCAGCCATCATTATGCTTTCCCGGGCTGAAGTGTGAGGGATTTCATACTGGATGGTGTAGAGAGGTTTTTTATGTATAGTGCATCAATGTACCATTTATGGTAGTTCGTCGCACCGGAATCATAATTGCAGTTCTCATCTTGCTATCTCCGGTCACTGCACTTCCGGTTGCTCAGGTAATCGGCCTGAAAAACGTGAGTACGCAAGTAACCACAGACGAATCAACATTGGCTTACACGAACACCCTCCTGCACACTTACTACGGCGCAAGTAACGGAACAACAGTGGCTGAAACGGCAGTCAGGTTTCCTGAACGGGTAATCGGGTTCATGGCTCCGAGGGGGTTGTGTGGATTCTTCTCCCTTCCTGTCTCGGTTAAATCAGGAATGCTGTTTAACGTGGAGATGACGGCTAACAATCCAGTGAACTTCTACCTATTTTCTGATTATCCATCTGTCGGCTCGGGTAGTTGCAAAGTATCGAGTAATCCCATAGTGGCTGAGGGCAATTTTACCGATTTCACTTTGCATTGGACCGCTCCGGAGGACGGAATATTCTACTTCATTTTCACCGGGCCAACTGCAGTCATCCTTCTAATTGATCATGGTAGTGTAGGATCGGTTGAACAGTCGGCAACCATCACGTACCCAACTAGCATCGAAACAATGCTATCAACATACGCCACAACCGCCACCATAAGCTCCACCGTAACAATCACAACCCCGTTCTATCTTCGAACAACAAGCCAGTACGGATTATTGATTATTGGAGTAATAATCGCTTCACTCGTGCTCCTTCTGACTATGATCGCATTTGCCAGGCGAACTCACTAAAATATTTGAGATGCCTAAATGCAACGAAGACACGTGCCCCTCCTTCTCCTAATCCTATCATGCGTCATATCCATCCCGAGCCCAATACGTGCGACTACATATTCGATTCCAGTAAACGGGCGATTCGTAACCTCAAGAATCACGTTGAAGATTCCGTCAACTCCTAAGTGGGCACATGATGTTGTGCTGAATGCTTCACTTGCCTGGAACAATGGTCAACTCTGGTTCCAGCACACTTACTTTCCAGACGGCAACGTGTACACGTTCGTTGAATCGAACCTAGCAAACGTAACAGTCAACTTTGAAATTCCATCAGCTTGCGGTGGCTTGGCGGTCGGCTGGACTGATTACACGTACGCCCCCTCATCAACGACTATCCTCTCGGCGCGAACGTATCTTGACCCTACAGTATTCAACGCTGCCCAGGAGAATAACGACACAGCGAAACAGTACGCCTTCCGTCTAGCCCTCCACGAGCTGGGGAGAGTATTGGGTTTAGGAAATCTGATTGACGGAAACGACATTATGGATCCATTAGCCACGCCTACTCGTGCAACACAGCCACCGATGATCTCCACACTAGACTTGTACGCAGTGCACGTATTGGCTTCCGAGGTCACTCTCACCTCGCTCGTCATCGTGCTGAACACGGATCAGTACCAATTAATGAACGCGTGGACGCTCTTGACAAACGCAAATGGATTCGTCTTATCCTTAGATTCGCCAGTAAAGGACGCCGCCCACATCTACAATCACCGAGAACTTGCAACCGTCAACAAGACATCCAGGTTTGCTCATCAGCAAGGGTCGGTTGATCAACTCCGCCAATATTCGATTTTAGCCGGATACCTGACTCCACTCATGCTTCTTGCATGTGCATGCTCCGTCTTCGGTACAAGGTACCGTTCAAAACGATCGATGGGAATCATGGGAGTTAACTACCGATCGCGCTCGTCTCGGCCCAGGGTTCCATCGAATTCACATATTCATGAGTTCTCTCTCAGGGTTGATATGCCCGAATCCTCAGTTGCCTAATCGTGCCAAGTATTGACACTCTAATTACATGAATCGACTCCGCATACCACGCGTAATATTCGGATTCGTGCAGGCATTCCGTATAAGAACACTCTGAGCTGTAAGTTGAATCGAAGTCAACTCGAAAGGTTGGTGACCGAGGTATTGAGTGCGAGAATTGCCGTGCTACTGTTCAGCCTCACCCTCATCATCGTCTTTCCGCCTGTTCACGCTGATTCAGGCGCCTACGTGATTCCCTTAGAAGGTGCCAGATGGAGCTCGAGCACGATTCAGGTTTACATCTCCGGCGGCGAGGAGTGGCAGCAGAACCAGACGCTTCAGGCCATGCAGCTGTGGAATCAAGCTCAATTGTGGTTCGCTAACGAGTACTTTCCGAACAGTTCAGTCTACACGTTCGAGGTGGGGGATAGCTCCGCTCCCGTTCAGGTGACGCTGCTCAATTCGAGTACGGTCGTGGATAATATCCTGGGATGGACGGATTACCACAAGCAGAATGGGGTAATTGATTCTGTTAACGTAAGAATCGCTGCTTCGAATTCAGCCCACGCTCTCCTTGTGCTCAGTTCTCACGAGCTTGGTCACGTGTTAGGGCTGGGAGATGACGTCATATGTTGCAAGAAGGATTTGATGAACGCATTCCCGATCGTGAACAACGTGTCCGCCCTCCCAACCACGCTTGACTTGTATGCTCTTCACATACTTGCAATTGCAAATGCCATACCAAGCTTTGTCTGGCTGTCAAACGGGATACCGTACGAAACGGCTCTTGCAACTCCCAGATTCAGCGGTTCCCCGACCATGCTAGCCATCCGTGTCCTCGAGGATCCTAGAGAAGGCTCCACGTGTTGAATGGTTAAGGGGGAAAACTTCCACGGTTATATCTCAGCATAACCCTCAAGGATCAAGAATCGATCAGAACGAAATCACGGCTTGGGAAAGTTCGTATTGTCGAAAAATCGGTTCCTAGTCGTAGCCCTCGCGATCCTCATTGCGCTACCGTTAGTGCATGCGGATTCTGGACCGTACTTGATCCCGTTAGAGGGTTCACGATGGACTTCAAGCATAATTCACGTCCACGTTCACGGTGGCCAAGAGTGGCAGAGGAATGAGACATATGAAGCTATGCAGATTTGGAACCAGGCGCAACTTTGGTTCGCTAGGGAATACTTTCCGAACAGTTCAGTCTACACGTTCAAAGCAGACGATGGTTCTGCACAGGTTCAGGTGAGACTGGTCAACTCGAGTACGATAGTTGGGTCAATTCAGGCGTGGACCGATTATCGCGCCCAGAATGGTACTATGGAATCGGCGAGCGTACAGATTGCCGTGAGGAATTCCGCTGAGGCGGTGCTTCTTCTCAGCCTTCACGAGCTTGGTCACGTGCTAGGAGTGGGTCACGTGTCATGCTGTGAAAGAGATTTGATGAACCCTTATCCCGTGACGCATTCAGCGTTCCCGGTTCCGTCGACGCTGGACTTGTACGCCGTTCATGTCTTGGCCTCTGGCGATTCAGTACCGAACTACGTTCTACTGCCGACCAAGGTGCCCTACCAAACTGTGACCGGCTCGGAGCTTGCCTTACCGGAATTTCAGAATCTACTCCTCGTATTGGTTAGCGTGCTTAGCTTAATGTTAATTCGGCGTCGCCAACTGACGGGATGATCCCAACGCAAGGAACTTATCGCTGAATATGTCATGGAGCGTCTCGATGCTTCAATGATCCGTATACACGACCTAATACGCGTAATAGCGTTGACCGCATTCCTGTTCGGGCTGTTCGTCTGGGCCTACGTCGTACTCATTCAAGTGACGCACCCTGAATGGCTTTACGCGCCCTTTTCTCACGTCAACTATTTCCCGTTCAACTGGCGACTGGATGAGGTTGGAATGACCGCCTTCGCCGTATCCGCCATCGGGTTCCTAGTGTGGCAGATTGAACTGCACACGAAAGTGAAGTGAGGGAACGAGTTTGGTGGATCTCGGAAAGTTTGTTCAGGGCAGTGGAGTTAGCGTGAGTTGCGTCTACATTGATGATTCCCACTTACAAGTCCTTGACGTGAACGTTGTGAAGGTTTCTCAGGAGAAGAGGGGCGCGTGAATCCTGCAGGCTAAGGTTCCCCTCTGATTGCGCATACGAAACTACGAAGATGATCGAGAACACCTGGAGGGCGCGGCGTCCCCTCAAACTTAGACTCTGCTAGTGAGATTGACTCAACGTCGTGTCAGTCTTACGGAGGGTTCGTCAACATAGTTAGATGCTTTGTACTCAACACGATCTACGAAATGTTCAATCTCGCCAGCAATAGTGTTACTGGGAATGACTGGGATTTCGAAGGATTCCTTCGGGTAGTGTCGGACGATCGTTTGATCAAGACAGTCTACGATTAAGGATCCTTCTGAGCCAACAACGGAGACTTCTCTAACCTTGCTTGGGTAAAGGGACCCATAATTGAGTACAGCCAGGATTTGATTTGAGAGTGCTGTAACCCTGATCTGGAAAGTGCAGGAACGGTGAGAGGCAGTTCAAGCCTTTCTTCTTAGCGAGACTGGGCGGGCGTGGTTGATCGCTTTCTGTTTGCCGTTGGCTTCTAGGTTTGTTGGAAGTCGGCGTTCCAGGTTCCTGAGATGGGTGCTGGTTGGTTTAGGTGGATTTGGGAGAAGTCTGAGCTTGTGAATGTGATTGTTCCTTCGAATACTCCCGTGCCTTCTGTTGCGGTTAGGTTGCCTTTCCACTCGCCTTGACCTGTGAAGGTGGCTTTACCGCACCAGAATAGCATGCACATGTTGATTGTGCCCGAGACGTCTTGAATCGTGCCAGTTAGGCTAGTGCCATTACGACTGCCAATCCATATTCCATTCGCGGTTACCGGAACCTGTCCGAGTGATGTAGGGATGTTTCCGTTGAGGATCATATTCATTGAGACCGAATTTGCTTTGACCATAGCGTTTTCCAAGTTGCCGTTCAACGTGTAACCGGTCAAATTCAACGCGAAGGCACCTGCGCCTTGGGTGGCCATCACCGGATGGAGTGAGCTGCTCACGGCAGCAGCGAGTAACAGCAATGCGGCTGTAAGAGTCATTAATCGTTTTACGTGGCTCAAAGCAATCATGCAGTATGTGGTGTTCGGCGCTTAAGAATGTGCGGTGGGGGAATTCGATGAATCTACGCGTAGGCGAAGTGTCGCTGGAATGGTCCGCTGCTGTTTTCTGAAGATATTTGGTGAGCCACTTTCCATCTGACTTTCCATATTTCCGTCTTCCATTTTTCTAATCTGAATCATGACAACGACTTTGTGAGTTCCTGTAGTTTCTTGATGTCTCGTGCCTGGCGGGTCGTCCAGTTGATCACGAATATTCCTAGGATGAGTGAGAGGAAGAAAGCTGCTTCGCCGAGGTAATCCATGCGTACTGGTATCCATTGCGCAAACGCCATGTGGGGTGAGTCTGGATAGCGGAGTTGCATGGCAATCACGTAGAGCCAGACGAGGAGGCTGTATAACCAAAGGATAACCGCCGCGCGGCGAAGCTTGGTCGATGATTTCTTGGCGCTAACGAAGAGCCGCAGTGCCTGATCTTTACGTTCGGCTTCGAGCCTTTGCATCAGTCGCCGGCTCTCAGACCCGGTCAAGCCCATTGAGGTTAGAATCTCCATCGGATCCTTCTCAACCATTGACTCGATCGTACTAATTCGTCCCCCGGCGTCAGAATGGCGGCTATACTATTTGTGCCGTGTGTCACCAAGAAGTAATAGTTACAGTCTCAAATTAGCCAAATTCAATTATGTCGTACTAATTCAATTAACACACCCTGAATGGCTTTACGCGCCCTTTTCTCACGTGAACTATTTTCCTTTCAACTGGCGACTGGACGAGGTTGGAATGACCGCCTTCGCAGTATCTGCCGTGGGGTTTTTAGTGTGGCAGGTTGAACTGCAGCTAAAAACCAAGTAGCGGAACGTGTTTGGTAGATCTCGCGAAATTCATTCAAGATGATTCGGTTAAGCCGACAAGCTGCGTCTACATGACTGATTCATACTTGCAGTCACTTGACATGAACGTTGTGAAGGTTTCTCAAGAGAAGAGGGACGTTTACCTGCTCTTGGATAGCACGATCTTTCACCCGAAATCAGGCGGCCAACCCTCAGACGTCGGGGTAATAGACGGGGCGGGGTATCGCGTGCAGGTTAAGCGAGCAATGCTCCAAGCCGGAAGCATCATCCACTTCGGCAAGGCTGAGGGACAAGTTACAACGGGCCCTGCTAAATGCAAGATTGACTGGGATAACAGGTTCCTTCTGATGCGAAGGCATACGGCGGCGCATCTGCTCGACCACTGCCTCGCCACCTCCACGCGCATACGAGTTGAAACAACGGATTCCTGGTTGGGAGACGACCCGTTCGTTGGCTATGGGGGAAGCGAACCCGCTAATCTTGACCTGAAGAAGATTCAGGAATTCGGAAACCGGTTCATCCAACAAGACTTGAAGGTTAAAATTGAAACATTGGACAGGGCTGATGCGGAGCGATTGATCGCAGGTGCCCCGAACCTGGCGAGGCTCCCGAAAGCTGAGAAACTGCGCATCGTAACCATCCAAGGCCAGATCCCAATCCCGTGCGGAGGAACACACGTCCGAACCCTCAAGGAAATCGGAGCCCTAGAAATCATAAGAACGGAACCAGCAGAAACGGGTTTCAGGATACATTTCCAAGTCAAGTAAACCATTCAATAACTCTAGATTAACAGGTCATGGATCGTCTATCCGATTTCAAGGCTTGCCACTTGTCGAGTGCTTTGAGAACGCGAAATTCAGTCGCGGCGTCGGATGCAAAATCACTTATTCTATCTAATTCTCCTTTAGGTTGAAATCGCTTGACCGGCCGTCTGCTTTCAATCATCTTAATCGTTGCTCTACTTGCACCGATTTCTCTGAGCCGTAGCCCTGAACAGTTGGTTACTTCCACACGGACAAGTACGATGACTGCAAGCTACGCAACCACAAACTCTTCAGTTTCGACATTCAGCAATATCACGAATGTTACAGTGACGAGTGTCAGTACTGTTTTTGCGGGAATTACGGGAACGTTGTCGTCGAATCTTTGCTCGTACAGTGAGTGGGGGTCGTTTCACGCAAACGCGAGCCAGATTCTCTCAGCCTCATTTGTTGCCAGTCTACCGCTTGACGTTTACGTTATCACCTACCAGCAGTTCCTGGATATGGTGAACTTGTCAGCTTGTTCGCCAATCAGCGCCCTGGCCGTTGTGCGGAACGTGACCTCTTACCAGCTCAGCATGGTAATGCCCTATTCAGATGACTTTGCTCTCCTCTTCGTTAATCACAGCTTGATGACGGTAACGCTTAATGTCCTGAGCATCGAGCTTTCATCCGTGACCGTTAAACCTGAGTCGGTTACAGCCTACGTGACCACATATCAGCCCTTCATGACGAATACGATCGAACTAGTCACGTCAACGTTCACAACTCAACAACCCGAACAGACTCAGTATGCTCAGATAATTACGGTTGCAGCCGTCGCCGGCTTTGCAGTAGCAGTAGTCGGATACTTTTCTCTCAAAAGAAAAAGCACAGGTCCGTGATTCAGTGCGGCCACTTTTCGAACGTGTTCTTGACTACGCTCGTGTGCACAGTTGTACAGATTGGAAATCGTTCGTAAAGACAGGCGATGGAGCCTCAGACGTAACACGGTTTTATGCCGCATACAAGGATACCCAACCGAGCAATGAACATGCAATTCGTGAAGGCGAAATTGAGGCGATTCGCTATCCTTGGACGCATGTATGATAGGGGACTTCAATATCGTGCGGGCTTCACTATTGTTTTCATTCTTTGGGTAGGTTACATACCGTCTCATAGACTACGGCTGTTGATTTACCGTCTGCTGGGGCTGCGTGTCGGAGAGAAGTCGACGATATACGGCCGTGCAGAGCTGCATTCGCCACGCGGGATTTCAATAGGACACGACACCATGATCGGTAGCTGCGCGATATTGGACGGCCGCGGCGAACTAGTTATCGGTAATAATGTCAATTTCAGCAACGCCGTCTGGATATGGACGGAGCAGCACGACAAGGACGACCCATACTTCTCCGCAATCAAGGGCAGAGTTGTCATCGAGGATTATGCATGGATTTCGTGTCGCACTACGATCCTGCCAGGTGTCACGATCGGAAAGGGCGCCGTGGTATGTGCGGGAGCAGTAGTTACGAAAGACGTTCGACCCTATGAGGTAGTCGCTGGCGTGCCCGCGAGGAAGATTGGTGACCGCCCCAAAGACCTTCGCTATCAATTAGGTGATTACCCGCCGCTCCCCTTCTTCTGAGCCTTCTCAAGGGGAACTTGCTGGTCCGTTCAGTCAGGTCTTACGTGTGAAGTACGATCTGATTTCTTTCGCGAGGACTCGGAGATCAGTGTTGGGCAAGAATGTTAGAGAACGCCAATAAGCACACAACCATGAAGAAGTAAAGTCCAAGCGGTTAAGACTCGTGCTAACCAAAAAGTTCTTGCAGAACTGGCCTCGATTGAACCAAAGCGGAATTGATTGGTGTGCGGAGAGTTGCCATTTGTCTGAGAAAAATAAAAAATGATGATACGGGGGGCGCTGAAACAGTAGCGTACAGAATCCTTGGCAAGCTGGAAGCCGAAGGGATTCGTGCGGAGATTCTATGGGTTCCGGATACGTTCCTTACGAGGACCATACCCAAAAGATTCGTGAAACAATCCGTTCTAGCTAAGATGGCGCTGAGTATCCTAACGGTCTTAGATGTCTGGCTCAACTTCGCCATCACAAGTCTACGTCACCTAGACTACGACTTGGTACTCACATTGCAATGGAACACATTGTATCTGAGACATAGCAATATGATGGTATACTTCCTCTCTCACGACCGTAATGCGTATGATCTTTACGATTACACTTCACGTTACCTGAATACCTTCGGCAAGATTACTTTGTTCTTGGCCGCCATTAGCCGAAGATTAGTCGATAGAAGCGTTATTGCTAAGATTAGAAATGGGAGAATTCCTGTCTTTGCGATAAGCAGAAACGTGGCAAATCGCCTCGAAAAATATTGGCGGATCCAAGCGAGTAGAATCATATACCCAGGAGGATACGAGCCAGACATCTTCTACGACGAATCCAGAGAATACGTATTGTACTTCGGAAGGCTGGACTGGAACATTAAGAGACTTTCGTTAGTTTACGATGTGGCACGTATGTTGCCTGAAATACCATTCGTGGTGGCTGGAGGCCCTCTCCATCAATCCGTCGATACTCACATTCTACGCCCCCCTGACAATGTGAGATTGGAACTCTTCAACGGCCTGTGCCCGATCAACAGCAAAGCGAGAATATATTCACGATCTTCGTGTGTGCTCTATCCTTCGCGAGATGAAGATTTTGGCATAGTGCCCGTGGAAGCGATGTCTGCTGGCAAGCCGTGCGTTGCATGTACAGATGGAGGGGGCGTTACCGAAACGATTATTCACGGACAGACCGGCCTTATCGTAGCACCCACCCCTGAAGCGTTGGCGGTTGCAGTAAAACACCTTCATCGTTACGGTGCATCTATGAAGCGAGCGTGTGAGGAGCGAGCAAGAATATTCTCATGGGACAGATGTCTTAGCGAACTGTCCTCAGAAATCCAATCATTGATTAACCTGAGGGCCGAAGAATCCAGAGATCAACATTTTGAATGTAACTCATCCCACTGACGGTACTCATCGAAGTTTGGTATGTGAAATAGTCTGGCAGTTGCCGCTGCACGATCCAAGTCGGCATCAATGACACCGGTTACAGACAGGCTTGGAACCATTCCGGCGGCACGCAAGTGGATATTCTTGGCTCACTAGCTTGACGACAATGCGATTCGCATGCTTGCGAAATTAGATCATGGGAGCGAATCTCGACGAGGACTTGCGTCGACTTCTCCATGCCGTAGATTAGTGCAGATCAGAACTTCCCCACGATTCAACGACTCGAGCTATTCCCTCATCAAGCCCAACCGAAGGTGTCCACCCCAAATGCGACCTAATCTTTGAACTATCAAGCACTATGTAATCGGTGTCCAATTTAGCCGGACGCACAGGGTAGCCTGGAGGATAGCTACCGGCGGCAATCTTCCCTTTGAAGCCCACAATCTCCCCAATCTTCCGTGCCAGTTCAATATTACTAACTGGGTTACCCGGTGAAACATTGAATGTTCCATTCACTGAGTCAGTTCTGTTCAATGCTTTGACGTAAGCGTCAACGTGATCATCAACCAACATGTAGTCACGGATATGCTCTGGAGCACCAACGTACACCGTTCGGTTGGCAAGCATGGAACTAATTACGTATTCCACAAAAAAACCATGCTCATGCAGCCTGCCGTACGTGTTATTGGAACGAAGAACCGTCGCTCTCAATCCATAAATTCTGGTGGCCATTTGAACGTATGAATCGGCTGCCGCCTTTGAGACAGCATACGGCGACGACGGATTGAGTTTCGTCTCTTCTAGAATCGGTCGATGATCCTGCCAACCATACACTTCTGCGGAGGATGCCAAAATCAGTCTACTCTTCGGTGATCCATCAATGATCGCATGAGCGACGTTCATTGAACCTTCGAAGTTCACCTTGAAGTAAGGAAACGGATTCTCAAAACTATATCTCACCGGCGTAAGTGCTCCTAGATGGACCACGACGTCCGGGGCACTGAATTCGATCGATGACCGTACTGAATGATACTCTCCGAGCTCCCCCTCAACGAATCTCACTTTGTCAAGTATGGATTCAAGCGGACGGAGTGCTGATCTTGAGACGTGTCTCACTAATCCATACACATCATACCCCTCAGAGACTAATCGCTGTGCAAGATTGCTTCCAATGAAGCCAGTAATCCCCGTGATCAAGACTGACAATTAACTCACTCCTCTCAGTAGTCTCTCAACGTCGTCAAGATCCTTAAGGGTATTAATAGTGACCCAGAAACCGTCATACACGTATGCCTTCAGTTTCCGCATGGACGCGAGGCGTGGAAAGAGTGTACGCTCCATGTCACCACGAGGAGGAAGGTACTCGAGAACTTGCCTAGAGAAAATGTAGGTTCCTATACTCACGTAGTGTGCCATGAGAGTTGGCTTTTCTCGAAAGCGAAGAATATTCGTCCCGTCAATTTCGACTACACCAAAGGGACTTCTAAGAGGACCAACAGCCAAAGTCGCAATGCCTCCGCTTGCAAGATGGCTCGCCAGAAATTCCTTCGTATTGATCCTGACAAGCTCGTCGCCATTCATCGCAAGAAACACGCCATCCTTGACGTGTCTTTCGATGGCGAGCCTAAATCCTTCGCCTGTCCCTCCCTCAACTGAGTGTACACTGTACTTTATCGTAACACCGAAATCCTTTCCGTTTCCGAAATAGTCAATTATCTTTTCATTCTTGTAGGCAACTCCAACCACTATGTTTGAGATGCCGTTAAATTTCAGCCACTCAATTATCCACTGTAGTAGCGGCTTGCCGGCGACCATTATCATGGCCTTTGGAATATCGTCTGTGAGGGGCCTCAGTCTTAGGCCGGCTCCTCCTGCAAGTATTACGGCTGTTTCAATTTTGTTGACGGTCATCTATCCCGTTCCGATTTGATCAAATTCGGAATCATTTAAGATTCCGGTATGACTCGTCCACAAAGTCATTTCTCGAACTACGATATCCGACTCAGTTTCCTCGGCGGATCCAGTTTGACGAGGCGATGTTGAACCCTAGGGTAAGCTTGGAGTCCCGAGTCGGATCAGTTAGCGAGTCATATCATGCTATATACACCGGAGATTGATCACATTAAGAATGACCTTCAAGCAGCTTCAAACCGAAATGAAATTGCTTCAAAGTGAATCTGTACTTGACCGAAACCAGAGACAATCAAATTACCGGAGAAGAATTGATCCAACGAGTGCGTCAGACTTTCGCGATTCAGGATGCGCCCAGGCCAAGATTCCTCTATGAATATGTGAATGATATCCTAAGCCAGATTGTGAAAGACGTTCAACCATACTCAAAACTACCCGTTGTCAAGCATCTTCCACCTAAGATTCATGAGTTGGCTATCAGATTGCTGGCTCACCAAATTGTGTCCACAAATCCTCAGCCTAGAGTCCACACTTTCTCAACAACCACTCACCTACGAGCCCGACGTCTGAAAGGCCGGATTCTGGGCGTGTTGCCATATCCAATATCAGATCCGAAACACGGAGGCCAGTTCAGAGCCCATGATATCTACTCCAATCTTTCAAAAGACTTCGAAATAATAGCGCTCTCAATGGGAATAGGCGCATTGGAAACGCAGATAACACCGAATCTTCGTGACATTTGCATTCCGATACCAGAGAAGGTTGCTAAAGCCCAAAGAGCTCTAGCAATGCACATTGGCAATGTGGCGACACGCGTCGCTTTGGTAGGCAACTACTCGCGTTCGGAACCGTTTATGCGCAAATTTGATGAGTTGTCAGATGCCGCGGACATTGTAATCTTCTCACATCCTTATTTTTTCCAACTTGAAAACAGATTGTCTAAAGAAAAGATTGTTGCGTATGATTGCGTAGATGTAGAGTATGATCTCTTCAAATCCTTACTCAAAGGGCAGTCAGAGACAAAGTACGCTGCTCGCGTTATGAAAATCGCAGACGACATCGAGCGAAACGCCTGTCAAAGAAGCGACCTGATCTTTGTGACCTGTGCGGAGCAGGGGGTCCGACTTAGGAAGCTCTACCAAATCAATTCCAACAAGATACACATCGTGCCAAACCCTATTGAGACGCTACAAAGCCCAAATAAGACAGGTGATGAAACACGCGAAAAGCGCAAAGCTGAGCTAGGACTAGGGAATAATCCAATTGTCCTTTATCTCGCTAGCTGGCATCCACCTCATTTGAAATCACTTGGATTCATATTGAGCAAACTCGTAACCAAACATCCGGAGTGGACGTTCCTTATACTCGGAACTATTGCGGATGAGCTATCGAAACCCTATATGAAGAAGCGATTGCCGAAGAACGTAATCGCTTACGCAAATCCTACTCCTCGCGAAAAATCAGAAATATTCAAAGCTGTTGACATCGCGATTAATCCTTCAACGTACGGCTCTGGAACTGAAATCAAAATACTAGTCTACATGATGGCGGGCCTACCAATTGTTACTACACAAACTGGCGTTCGAGGTCTAAATGTCCGTGACAGATACCATGTCATTATTTCTGACCCAGATAACTTAGGAGCCAACATACAGAGACTACTGAAGAATGATCATCTCCGCAACAAGATCATCGCTAACTCACGTAGATTCGTAAAGAAATACGATGCTCACGAAATTGCGAATGACGTATCATCAATCTTACTCTCCACATTAGAACTTTCCACCAAAGAAAACCCGGAGGTCAAACTTCACGACTGCAATTGAAACCGTCACGAACGCTGGGGTTCGCAATTCCACTTGAGCCCCCTATGGGTTGTTTGGGTTGAAAGCCAGAGTATGCATGTTACATAGGTTGACAATTGGGCGTGGAGGAGCAGAGCGGCTACTCTTTACACTCTCCCAGGGTCTGCGTCACTTAGGTTACGTTGTAGATATCTACGTACTGATGGATTCTCCCTCCCACTGCTATCCTGAATTACGCGATGGCCTCAAAGTCATTGCAACCAAAGGAATTTCGTTTAGGCAGATCTTTGCGGCGACTCCTGCAATTCAAGCCCTAGAAATAGCGAATGAAGTCAAAGACAATTATGACATTATCCATGCACACAACTTTCCTTCAAACATAGCCGCAACATTTGTTGCGTCCAAGCTTGGGATCCCATTCATTTGGCAATGCAATGAGCCCCACCGGATACTGCATGACAGAGCTGAACGAAGGCGTTACATCAAACGCGCGACTACGGAGTCTATCTCGAACTGCATTATGCAACTCGGAGCACTCCAAGTACTCAGATTCTCGACGAAAGCACTTGATTTAATTGCAGCGAACAGAGCTTTCGCGGTGACCGCGTTGAGCAATTATGAAGCCGAGATGCTACGAGGTATTTACAATATCAAACCCATAGTGATCCATCCGGGTGCTGACAGCGTTAAATTCTGCAAGGATGCGGACAGGCGTAACGTGAGAGAGAAATTTGGAATTGGAGACGCGCCTCTGATATTAACGGTAAGCAGGCTGTGGCCAGCAAAGAATTTGGAAACATCCCTCAGAGCATTCCGTTTGGTCCTCCAAGCGTTGCCTTCTGCATATTACATGATAGTTGGTGACGGCCCTTGCAAATGGAATTTGCTTGAATTGTCAAAGCGACTGCGTATTGATCAACGATGCATTTTCGTAGATGATCTTGATGTTGGTGATAGGGTAGACCTCTTCTACGCAGCCTGTGATGCTTATTTGTTCACTGCTATCGGAGAGCCATGGGGATTGACTGTGTTAGAGGCTATGCAGATGGCAAAACCAGTTGTGGCTTCGACAGATGGAGGTTTGACTGATCTGATTCAAGACCATAGAAGCGGCATTTTGGTCAACCCACTAGCGCCACATGAAATCGCTCACCACCTGATAGAAGTAATGACTAACTCGGCGCTGGCTAGCTCACTAGGAACTGCGGCCACTGCGACTGCATCCCAATACTCCTGGAAAAGAATGGTACACGCCTACGACATCCTTTACCAAGAAGCTATCTCAAGGAAAATGCGGAAAACAAGGATTAGCGGTGCAGGGCTGAAGACGCTACGAAAATAGTCATTGTCAATAGTTGCTTTCCTCCTTGGCGCCTGCACCCAGAATATCCGACTCTACGACTTGGAAGGCGCGTTCGAATCAGTAAGCGAACTTCAACATATCTGTGATTCCTGCAACTTCTTGGACATTCGAGATGAGATCGGAAACTATACGGCAAAATGGAAATGATGAAAGAATTCGCACGAGGACTAGGACTAAACCCGGAAGCAATCCTAGTCAAACAAGCATTCACAGAGCCAGACACCAAGTTTGTTGATCCTGTTTGTTGATCCACAGCAACGAGAAACCATGGAAACTCGTCCATGAAGGTGTGTTCAAAGCTTCCGGACGTGATTCTGGGTGCGAAAAGAGCAGAGCGCTGCATTGGGAACCCTTCTACCGGAAGTGTGGGTGAATTTCTATCGGCGTGTAAAAGGCAAGTTCGACGTTAGCAACCTGACACTTCAACCGTTATGAAATCCTGTTGCGTTTAGTCACGTTCATGCACTGCGCCTCTTCTCTAGCCTGCCGGGGGCTAAGTTTCATTAAACCCTGATCGTCAACGGTTAATCCTCCGTGATGCGGGCATGCGAAGAATTCTCTTCGGCGCGAACGTTCCGCAAGTGGGGTCCGATTATGATACGGTGAAGAGGGCCGTGTTGGAGTGCGAGAAGCACGGTTTCGACTTCGTTTGGATCGCGGACCATTTTCAGGACACTACGCCGTCAAGGCCCTACCTTGAATGCTGGACAACCCTGTCAGCCCTCGCCGCTGAAACCAAGCGGATCAGGCTGAGCACGGTTCTCGTGAACAACCTCTTCCGCCACCCCTCACTCCTGGCGAAGATGAGCAGCACGCTTGACGTCATCAGCCGGGGAAGACTGAACTTGGGGATAGGGGCAGGGTGGTACTCGGAGGAGTGCAACTCCTTCGGCGTACCGTTCCCGAAGCCTCTTGAGAGAATTCAACGGCTTGAAGAAAGCTTCGAGATTGTGAAGCGACTCTGGACCCAGGATACCGTCACGTTTCAGGGAAAATACTACTCGTTGAAGGACGCGGTTCTGGAGCCTAAACCCGTCCAGAAGCCCCATCCACCAATCTGGACTGGTATCATGTATGGGAAACGGCGGATGCTCAACGTAATCGCGAAGCACGCTGACCTCTGGACGATCTCAAGCCTCTACCTACCCACACCCAAGGAGCATCAAGAGATGAAGAAGGCTCTGGATGAGGCCTGCCGCACCGTTGGGAGGGATCCCAATCAGATTCAGCAAGCCTTAGGCATCGGATGCGTCATAGCTGAAGACGAACCTCGATTAAGAGAGAAGGCGGAGAGGTTCAAACCGATATCTCTCAACGTGAAGGACTACTCAACCAAACAGATGAGACTTGAAGGGACGCCGCAGCAGCTAATCGAGAAGCTTAGGGCGTACACGAGCGTAGGCGTCACGTGCTTCGTAATGAACTTCCCCGACGTCGCCACGCTCGAACCAGTACGATTATTCTCCGAGAAAGTGATGCCTGCCTTCAGAGGCGAGACCTGTTAGGATCCGTTCTCCCTTTCAGCTTTCGAATGTCCGTTGTCAGAAGGTTTTTGAATTGTACATTGCAGTAGTCATAGGGTTGTTGGGTGGTGAGGTAAGACATGGTGGATTATGATAATGAGGATGAGGTTGACCCCGACGTTGATGAGCCTGACGATGACGTTAACGACGTTGACGATAATGATGACGAGGGCATCGACCACTGCTAGCCACATTGATTTTTCCGGGACCCCCTGGTCCCTTTCAGTTTTCTTCCTGTCTTCCCTGATGAGGGAATAAGTATCGTGACCGGTTCTCTCGCCCTCGTTCTTTACTTACCCGCGTAGGTAACTGGTTAATGTTCGCATGGTTTCGGAAAGCGCGCTAATGAACGGTGTTGAGACGTCTGGATTGAAGCTGAAAATGACGGTGAGGTTCTCAACGCGGAAGAAGACCATCAATACTTTCTCATATCGTACTGTCACGTTATCGAGCTTTCCAAGAAGCGGTTGCAGTTTCTCCACAGCATCCACGATTATTGGCGGCATTAGTTGGACGAAGTTGTGTTCCTGATCCTTTGTGGTGATGCTCTGGACGCCTTCCCGCATCTTCGACAAGAGAATGTGGAATTGATTGTCAATAATGCCTACGTAGCGGATTCTACTGTCTTTCATGAATGCTGCTTCAGCGAATTTCTCAGGATCCATTTCAAGACAATGCATGAATGAGGCATATACGCTTTGACTGCTTTCAATTTCACTGCTCATTCAACTTTCACCCCGCCTAATCATTGTCATTCAGGAAGCGGTGCACATTCACTTCGGACTCAAGCGGATCATACGCTAACTTGACGGGTACGGGGCCGCCACGACGTTTCGTAGTCTTGTCATCCCGTACTTCTTGGTGGTATGTAGTGCAGAAGATGATACAGACTGTATATTCACAAGTCTAAAGCCAACCCCTCGAGACAATGACACTTGTATCATTTGAAGGGAATAGAGTATGACTGCAGATGTTTTGTCCGCACAAGTAGCGAATGAGAAGAAGGTTCTGTTAGAGGATCATAACGCGTACGGGGCGCCGCCGGGTACTGGCATCTCGATGCCGCCCTACTACATGCCCACCTCCTCCGTCAAGAACCGTAACGTGTACTTTCCATCAACGGAGCCGATTGGCCCGGATGAGATGCGCGTCACCTTCATGGGTAGTCAGCCTTGGCCGCCGCGGCTTGCTCAAGCCGCTGAGTGCATAATGGTAGAGTTGGGTAACGGGGAGCGGTTGTTCTTCGACTTCGGTCCCGGGTGCCTACGCAACATCATCGCTAACCAGGTGCCGGTTGTTGAGATCGACAACATCTTCCTCTCTCACCTGCACATGGATCATATCGGTGAATTACCCTATCTGTGGTCGTTCGCCCCGTTCAACGGGCGAGCGAAACCGTTGCACATCATCGGCCCTTCAGGGCGTACCCCGGACCTAGGAACCAAGGCTATGTGGGAGGGCATGCAGAAGTTCGGCGCTTGGGGAGTCCAATCATTCGACGGCACGGGGCCCATCAGCTTTGCCCACGAGGGCAGCGATGTTACCGAGTTTGACTTCGAGGATGACGGCGGGGTCTGTTATGATAAGAATGGCGTGAAGGTGATCCACTGGCGTCGCTCGCACTCCATGGACGGCGCTTCCGCATTCCGGCTTGACTGGAACGGCCTTTCCTTCGTCTATACGGGCGATGGGAAGCCTGACTGGCTCACCGCCAAGTATGGGAAGGGAGCGGACTTGTTCGTGAGCGAGATGGCCGTGGACATCATCAACCTCTGGGCCATGAAGCAGGGCCTTCCACCCATGATCGGCGCCGTCACACTCGACATATTCCACACGACTCATTACGGGTTCGGCTACCTCGCGAACTTAGTGCAGCCCCGGCTGGCTGTGGCCACCCACTTGTCCTTTGACCGGGAGTTGCTGGGTGAGATGGTGGCGGGTGTGAGAATGTTCTACAAGGGTTTCTTCACATTCGGCATCGACGGCAGCGTCATAAACCTCACTAAAGATCGCGTCTGGGTCCGGGAGGCCGCGCTCACCGATTATGCTGGCATCCGGAGTCCAGACCCGCAGTGGCTAATTCAGAACATGTATGGCGGCAAGATACCAACAGAGCTTCCGAAGCAGAAGTACACTATTGCCGGCAACCAGGAGAAGTCGGTCCGTGACTTGGAAATTGATCCTGCACTCTTCACGCCGAAGGATCAGATGCGGAATTGGGTCCGAGAGTGGCCGCAGAACGTTTCCATGAAGGAATTGGTCGGCCCGGCCGGTGACTCGCAAGCCAAGTAAGAGCTGGTCCTGTTTGCGGAGGTATCCTGTGCCTCCGCAAGGGATCCATCATCGTGTCAAGTTCGTTCAAGCGGTGAGCTTTCAAGTTCTTTCAGAATTTGCCATGAACCTCTGCTAACGTTTCGGTCGCAGCGTATATCCGATGCAGACCATCAATTCTAGCTTCTTTTGAAGAAGCGTATTGAAACTAGACACGATGAGTTGGTTGTGGTTTCGCGGTCAACCGTTTTATTGTCCGCAGTGTGGACAGGTGAAGTACCTTGAGTGGCCGTGTGCGTAGTCGCTTGAGATCTTCTTGCAACGGTTACACATGAAGTAGTAGTAGCGTGTTGACTTCGGAATGTTCCGGGTGAACGCGAATTGGGGAAAGCCCAGCCGGGCAAGGCCTTTCTGAATACCGTTCGGCCGCTTCTCGTAATGACCGTCACTAATCTCGATTGAGTACCATTGGCGCTCGTGACATTTCACGCACTCAACCTCGTTCAATCCGACCCTGCTAAGTTTCCTGAAACCGCAGGCGCGGCATGCCACCCGTTCCACCACTTTGAGATTCCGCTTTTGAGCCGTCAACGCGCCATCTAGGCCGACGTCAAGAATCTCGACCACGTCCACTGGAGGCAGACTTCCCGGCTTACGTCTAACCTCCGGATCCTGAGAGCGGCGTACCTCCGCGAACTCCCAGCACACTAGGAAATCGATAATTTGCATCAGCTTAACTGAATCCGCTCCCGTGCTCGCCTCAAGTTCCTTAATTGGGCGCCACCGGCGCTCCGACAACTTGGACCAGACAACCTCCAGCAACCGCCGGCCTAAAGTCTGGTTCTGCACTCACGCGTCCTCCTGGAAGAATCGTTCTTACTTCTAGAATTGAGACCCCATATATTTCATTTACCTATATAGAGCATGCTCTAGGTAAAAAATTAAGTACGCAAATCCGCCTATATATGGCCCGTGGTGATTCCATGTCAAAGAACAAGCTTCTGCTAGTCGCCCTAATCGTCTTGGTCGGACTAACGTTGTGCATGGCTGCGGTGGCGGCCGGGGATAGGGGAGGCGGCGGAGCGCACACGATAATCAGGGCCCTATTCTAAATCAGCTGAATATTAGGTAAAAAAGAATAAAACGGCGAAGCGGCATTTCAGTTAGCGTAGGCGCTAATTTTGGAGACTGAGCACGTTCAATTACCAAACTACTTCAAAGGAATCACCGAGACAGGGAAACAGCTTGACCCAACCAACATTAAGATTCTAACCGCAATGTGGAAGCATGGCCCACGGAATCTTCTTGAGATCTCAAGAAGAACAAGGCTACCGTTCACCTCGGTCTACCATCGAGTAGCCAAACTCGAAGGGAAGACTGGACGAGTAGCGTACGTTATGCCTGAAACCTCCAAGCTAGGATTACTGCGAGTCGTCGTCCTCGCCGCCGCAACCCCTGGCTGCGAAGAGACCGTGGAGAAAGCACTTCAAATACCCAACCTTTGGCGCTTCATCAACCCAAGCGAAGGAAACTACTCAACCATCTCCGCCCACGCTGTTCCCGTCAAGTACCTCAAACAATTCAACAAGTACATCCGCAAACTCGTCGAGACTGGTCTGATCACCCGATTCAAAATCATTTACACCGGAGATTCCAGACCGAACTTTCCCAACTTTGAGTACTACGATCCGGGATCGAAACGATGGTCCTTCAAATGGACGCAATGGTTAGAGGGAGTGAAGAAGCAGAAAGTTGACAGGGCGATTGAGGACCTTGAAAGCTACCGAATGTTCGTTGACGTGAAGGATCTGCTGATTGTTAAGGAACTGGAGAAGAACGCGCGCAAACCATTAGCGGAAATTTCGCCAATGCTAGGACTGTCAGTGACGGCCGTGAAGTATCGTCATGATAAACTCGTCAGCTCGGGCGTAACGGAAGAGTACGCGTTAGACGTTCATGCCTTCCCCGTTGAGATATCCGCCTACCATGAGGTCATGCTGAATTTCGCGAGTAGTCAAGGGATGAACCGTTTCTGCTCGTTCCTAGGACAGCTTCCTTTCGTTCTTAGCGTAGCAAAAGTGCTCAAGCGGAATGCGCTGCTCGTTAGAACCTACATTCCTGAAACACAACTCATGAACATGTTCACTTTTCTCTCACAACTAACAAACGCAGGATTCCTAACCTCCTACTCATCCCTACGACTGAACTTCGCGGGAAGAAAGACTCAGACTATCTCGTACGAACTGTACGACGACGAGAACGGGTGGATGGTAAACCTTGAAAGATGCGCCTCCGAACTCACCAAACTCGTTAGAAAACGGACAGTTGTTATGGCACGGGTGAAACCGCGCACGAATTCATCCATCTGACGGCTCCGGTTAACGGAATTCATTTGCCCGGATTCTAAAGAAAGGACGGGGCCATGGCCTTCGGACGAGTGTAAAGAATGAATTTTGGTGGATGAAAAACAGATATATGTCCTATGGATTATTCGGCGCGTTGATTATGCGCCCGATTAAACCGCTCGTACTTGCCGTTCTCGTAATATCCTTCTTCTTAACGGAGAGTGTTGCAGCTGCCTCAGTCGTCGTTACCTGCCCTTTCGGCGCGCCTGGCGGGGACGACCTGAGCCGAGGATTTTATGTCACGTCCTATCCGGGCACAAATCTATACTCAGTCCACGTTCAGTATGATGCGAACCCCAGCGGGACATACGCAGTTTCCATGACTGCAAATCTTGGCGCCTACAATGGGCCTACTATTGGAAGCACGCAGACCGTAGTTGTTAATCTTCCATCGACCTCAAGCGAAAAGGACGTGGTATTCAACTTCGGAGGTGCGTCCGTGCCATCAGGCAGCACCGTGGCATTTACACAGGCGCAAGTATCAGGCCCTGGGACTGTTTACTATAACACGGGCTCAGGTACGTGTCCCGGAGTGTTTCAGACAAACGGCACAACACCTCCCTTGGATACGGTGCGCAGGAACACCGTTGGGGTCGAAATATCAGAATCCTCGGGCGGAGTCTCAACGGACTGGGCGATTAGTTCCGTTGCGGCAATTCCACCCAATCCTCAAGCCGGTAACCCAGTAACTTTCAGCGCGGTGTTGACCGCGCTCTCTACAACAGGTTCGTATCCGCAGAGTGTTGATGTGGAATGCACAATTGACGGAATGACCTGTGGTGGAGGAAGCGTCTCGTATCCTGGACCGACTGGCAACGGGGCTATTGTAAGCGCGCAGACCCCGTGGACTGCAACGCCAGGAACGCACACGTTAACTTGGTCTGTTTCGACGAATAACGATCCAAATCCAAGTAACAATCAAAACAGTATAACGTTCACGGTCGGACCACCGGCGCCACCACCGCAAGCGTTTGATTTTTCATTATCCACATCACCTACCCAGCAGAGCATTGCTCCTGGTGGGAGCGCAAGTTACACTGTCACTGTGAACACCGTAGCAGGGCCACCGCAGAATGTTGATCTCAGCGCGTCAGGATTACCCGCAGGAGTATCCGCGTCATTTAACCCAACCTCAGGAACTCCTC
The DNA here is from genome assembly GCA_050012795.1 of Bathyarchaeia archaeon. Lineage (GTDB taxonomy): Archaea > Thermoproteota > Bathyarchaeia > 40CM-2-53-6 > 40CM-2-53-6 > FEN-987. Next base: position 30,863 of record JBEKGM010000020.1, read on the forward strand.
CATTCACCTCAACGCTAAGCATTACAGTAGTGCCCTCAGCGTCACCTGGAACGTCTACACTCACAATAATCGGCACAGGCGGCGGGGTAACCCATCAAGCCTCCTTCACTCTCACCGTTTCCGCTTCACCTGACTTTACAATCAGCGTGGACCCCACCTCTCAGAGTATGCTTCAAGGACAGACGGCATCGTACTTCGTGAGCGTTGCCGCCCTCAACGGTTTCAACTCGCAGGTTTCATTGTCTGTCTCAGGATTGCCATCGGGCGCCAACGGAGTCTTCAGCAATCCGTCCGGAACTCCAAACTTTGCTTCAACACTCACAGTCACACTACCAGGGGACGTTCCAACTGGTTCGTATACGTTGACAGTGACCGGGAGTGGCGGAGGATTAAGCCACGTCGCCAACCTAGTTTTAACAGTTAATGCAGCCATGACGACGCAAACCTCAACCTCCTCAACTCAAACATCAAACGACCTGATGAGCATGATCCAACAAAACCAACTTCTGATCCTCGGAGGCGCAGTCTTGTTGGCAGTCTTAATTGCGGTCGCGTTGCGGGGTAGACGAAAACCAGCCCCAACCGAACCATCAAGAACAGGCGTAACAACTGGAATGGTTTATTGTGGAAAATGTGGAACCCAAAACCCCACCACCAACGAGTTCACCAAACTACACTAAATCGCAAAAGATGGCAGATTCATCAGCTACTTTTGTCGGAGGTCTCGCGAGCGTTTGGACTATTTAGCATCCTACCTTTACAAGTTCTACATCCAGTCGGAATATTCGCGCTAGGCGCCTTCCCGGGAAATTACTTTTTGAAAGAGTTGCTCGTCGATGTTTCCACCACTAATCACAGCCGCGACGATCTGTCCCGTTAGTGCGTGTTTATTTTCCAGGAGTGCTGCGACTGGTACCGCTCCTGAACCTTCAACCACCTGCTTCTCTTCCTTCCAAAGCAGATAGATCGCTTTCCGTATTGTCTTCTCCTTCACTAACCAAAAGTCGTCCACATAGTTTCGGATCATTTCAAAGGTGATGGATCCCTTTTCGACTCCTCCGTATATGCCATCGGCTATCGATTCATGCAATTCCGTATCCAGGAGCCTACCTGCCTTGAGGGACTCATACATGACTGGGGAGGCTTCAGATTGTACGCCGATGATTTTGACGTTTGGTTTGCTGCTCTTTACGGTAAGGCCAATGCCAGAGATCAATCCTCCACCGCCTACTGGAACGATTATCATGCTGACGTTTGGCAGGTCTTCAAGGACTTCCAGCCCGACTGTGCCTTGGCCTGCGATAACGAAGTTGTCGTTATAGGCTGAGATGTATGTCAATCGCTCTCGTTTTGCTAGGGTGATAGCGTACTTTTCGGCCTCGTCGTATATCTCGCCGTGAAGGATGGGCTCCACCTTGTGTGTCCTGATCTTTTCGAGTTTAATTGTGGGCGTGGTTTTTGGAACCACGATCTTCACTGGTAGGTTAAGTTTCTCTGCTCCGATGGCTACGGCTTGAGCATGGTTTCCAGCGGACGCGGTCACGAGTCCGTGTTTCTTTTCTTCTTCAGTTAAATGCAGCATCTTGTTGAGGGCTCCTCTTATCTTGAAAGAATTCGTTACCTGTTGGTTCTCGAGCTTCAAGTACACTCGACCACCGCAGGTTTCGCTGAAGAACTTCGAGTACACCAACGGAGTTCTAATTACAGAATCAATGATCGTTCTTCTTGCTTCGAGCACTTCTTCTGGATCCATCCCACGATGACCTACCCAAATCGTCTGGACCTGTCTCACTTTTCCTTCTCTTTTAAGCACTCAAACGCATAGCAGATCGTGGTGAAGGTGACCGACCGAACGAGTATGAGGGTAATTATCAGGTTGAGTTTGAACGTTACTTCAAGAATCAGCTCGCTCCTGGACCCTACAGGATTGAGACTGGAATGCAAGTAATCAGAAGGGTTCTACAGATAGCAAATCTCTCATCCCAGAATTAGGTGAGAGCGCCATGCTTTTGTAATAGGCAACGTACAACTTCACGAGAACGTTGAGTCCAGTTCTGCAAGTCGACAAGGACGAGTGGGAGGCTTTTCGCGCCGAGTTCTCGAAGCTAACAAAAGAGTATGAAACCCTTCTAGCTAGACTGGAACAGGCTCAGGCTCAGATCAAGCAGCTTAACGAACAAAATGAGGCTCTCCGACGAGAAGGCGGCGCCGTTCCACCCCCAACCAATCAAGGTGTCACGGAACCCGTTACGAGTAGACCAGAGGAGGTGAAGCGGTCGGAATCTGACAAGCAACCGGGTGAGGCTGCGTTGAAGGGTAAGGCGAAGCGAGGCTTCTGGGAATCCATCCGCAGCCGCTTACTTGGGAGACCCCAATATCCGCGATTCTCGGTTGCGGCGTGTAGGAAGTGTGGCTTTCTAATCAGGGAGGCAAGCAGGTTCTGTTCCGGATGCGGGGCTGACTTTGGCGCTTTGATCTGTCCTTGCGGTCGCGACTTACCGCGTGATGCCAAGTATTGTGATCGGTGTGGGCGCAAGCCTGAGCTTCGCGCTTAACTTACTACTTTACAGTCCATTTTTCAGATTCTTTGACAAGACGCGCCATTGTCTCCCGGGCCCTGCGAAGAGATTCGTCCGATTGACTCTTGCTAGCGTTCATGGCTGCCTCTAAGGACTCTAACTTTTCCTTTGACGCTTCGAGTTCACTCTGCAGCTGTTTATTCGTCTTCTCGAGGGAGGCAATTCTCTCAATGAGTTTCTGTGACCTTTCAAGAAGTGCCTGGTTATCTGTTAGGAATGCTTCAAACTCCTTCCGGTCTACGGTTACACGTTCAGACATGATCGCTCGCTACCCGTGACCGGTATTATTCTTCGGCTATTTGAGGCCTTTCAAGTTCAACCGGATTGATTAGTTATAATAATTCGGAATCAATCTAAGAGTTTGAACCTCATGAAGGATGAAGGCACGAGTATGCTTAACGGAGATGGCAGCTCTGAGCTTTAGAAGTAAGCTGTGGAATATCGTGCTCAGTGGCTATCCCGGCTCAGGCAAGACCGTGCTCGCGAGGCGCCTTGTTTCTGAGAATCCCAACTTCATAAGACTAAGTGTGGACGATGTTCGCTCAATGTTCTATGGAACAACTGAACCCACAGTCGGTGAAGAGTTCATTTACGCGTGCCTAGCCTCGTTGCGTGATCTGGCGCTTAGGAAGGGGCATAATGTAATTATAGATTCCACGGCGGCTCGAAACTCCACACGCAACTTCCTGCTTAGGACGAACGTTGATGGCGTTGTTCGATTGCTTGTTATCATGGTCGTAAGTAAGCCTGAATTGGACAGGCGGAACCGGGAGCGAAACCTGATGGGAGCAAGCGAGGCCTATGACGCGGCTTGGGAGGAACCTCTTACGACGATGCCCGTCTTGAAGTTTAGAAACGAGAGTCAAGCCGGCTTTGACACGAGTTACTACCTACTAACTGAACTTCTCAAAAGCAACGTCAGCCCCTACCGAAGAAGATTCATGGAAAACATATTCCCAAGAACGTGAGCAAATTACCCCCGTGATGGAAATTGGCTGAAGCTTCACTCGTCGGCTTACTGATCAGAGTTGCCGTGACGCTTGCAGTATTCTGGCTGACCAGTCAACTTCTTATCCGCGTCGTAGCGGCCGCAGCCAGAAGAGCAGGAGTCACCCCCGGCCAGGTCCGCCTCATTGAGGAGGGCATAGCTTCCGTCTTCGTTGTGCTCGCGATCATAGCTCTTGTTCACCTTTCAGGGTTAACATCCGAATTCACGGCGCTCACAATTTCCGGCATCGCCGCCATTGTACTATCTCTGGCTCTCCAGGCGACGTTATCTAACATGATCTCTGGCATTTTACTCCTCCTTGATAACACGCTCCGTGTTAACGACTTGATTGAGTACAGTGGCGCTAAGGGTGAGGTTGTCAAGATAGGGTTAAGGAACACTTGGGTTAAGACTGCTGAGGGCAACGTGGTGGTCATAAGCAACAGTCAACTCGCGAACGGACCACTCATCAACTACACAGCTGGCGAACGGTTACTCAGGAAACTCTAGGCTCGAACTATGACAAGCCGCAGCTGACCTACTAGTCAAATTCTGAGAATTAAGGTTCTATCCTAAATCTCTGAGTCGGTCAAGAATTGGGTCTACATGTTTTCTAGTCGTATCTTCCGCAAGTCTTCATTACTCGCGGGCGTTCAGTTAGAGGTAATGAGGGCTTCCCGTGACCGCTGTAACGTGTGAGATCTGCGGTAAATCACCGGCCGAAGTGGACGTGTGGACTTTATGTTCGGAGTGCGCTGAGACCTGCAGGGTGTTCCTCCAGTTCGTGAAGCAGCATAACGTGGACGCGAAGGATTTTGAGCCGTTGAAGGAAGCGTTGCGGTCCGAGGCGAGAGGAATAGTTCTGTTCAATTAGCGTTCTTTACGAGTTCCTTCAGTAGGTCAACTGACTTTCCGGGTGAAATAACGATCTTACTTTTGGTGTAGACTGAATCGTTCCAGCCTGCCCGCTCAATGAATCCGTATCTTGCTAGAAAGCTCACTACGTCAGCGACCGTGGATCCGTCTTGGTGTGAGAGGCTAATCAAATCCTTAACGGAGTAGTACTTGCCGTCCGTCATCACTGACCAGATGGCGTCAGGCAAGGAGTTATTCAATTCGCATCTACGGTAATGTTTGTGCGTGTTCAAGTAAGTCTCGTGTAACTGGCGTATGCAATTGTCCGTGACTGAGGCGCTCAGCCGCTTCCGGTTGCTACTTGATAATTAGTAAATCCTAGCGAACCTCAGCGCCTGCGGGCTTCGCCGCAGAAGGCGCCATCTCAGTATCATCTTAACGTAGTTTGCGCCGGTCCTTGGCGGCACTTTCTTAGTCCATTTGAAGCTGGAGAATTCGTGGCCGTCAGCGGTCGCGCGCCCGCCGGGTTTGTTGGATGCGACGCAGATGGTGACGTCTGCCCGGGTTGGAAATTTCACGGGGAAGACGCCTACGAGGTGGAGGTTGCTCGCGCTGAGGCCGTATTCGTTCAGGATCCTGTCGGCCGCGCTCCGTAAGCTTTCTCCTCGGCACATCCTTCCGCCTGGGGTCGCCCAGACGTTACCGTAGGGTTGGATCTTGCGCCATCCGAGGAGGATCTCCCCCTTCGAGTTCTCGAGGAGTATGTCCACGCAAGGGATGGGGATGGAGCGCTTGACCTGTCGCCATACGCGTTCGGGGATCCATTCACTAGGCATTGATGACGGTTTCATTCTTGCTAGCCGAATTGAATGGAGCGCACGGTCTGATTCATAATGCTACTTATGCTGAGAATCCGCACGCGTTGTGAGGAATGGTTACGCTCTGATCTCTGACTGGCAGAACTGGCAGGTGAAGTATCTGGAGTAACCGTGCAGGTAGTCTGTTGACGTCTTCTCACATTTCATGCACCTGAACCAGAAGAATTGAGTTGCCTTGGGGATGTATTGGACGAAGGCATGCTGCGGGAAACCTAGACGGATCAGGAAGCGTTTGATGATTCCAGGCGAGTCAAGTTGCGGTGATGGTTTCTCGTCCTCGTGCAGGTTGAGTGTGCTCCATTGCTTCGTGTGGCAATTTGAGCATTCGACCAAGTTTCGTTGAACGTGCTGAAGCCGGTGACCGCCACATCTGCTGCATGCTACTCTGAAAGCTAGCCAAACTTGACCTCGGTCTTGAGCTACCTGTTTCTGGCTGGTGAATGTCATGTCGATGTTCGAGTAGTGGATGTCAAGTTGCTAAGCTAAGCTGAGTGTTACCGTTCGTTGGCAACCGCGGGGACAGGAAGGAGCTTCGAATCCTCCTGCTAGAATTTGGGTTCGACTCAAACTACTCTTGTGACGGCGCACGGCGCAAAGTATGTGGTTCCAGTGTACAGGCCGGTTAAGGTGTTGGCGCCGCCGAGTGGGGGTACCCTGAACGTGAGGTAGCAGACTCCTTGGCCATCCGTAACGCAACTCACGGGTTGACCCCAGCTGGGGGAGATATTGAGTGTTTGTCCAGCTATTACTCCATTCAGGCCGTTGCCCGTGGCCACGAGTGTGGCGTTCACGAGGAGAATCGGGATCCTGTAGGTACTTTGGTTTTGGAAGGCGAAGCTCACGTTCAGTTCGATGGTTGTGGCGACACGCACAATCGTGGTGACGGTGACGTATACTTCGTTAATGGTCTGCCTCGTTGCGTGTGAAGGGATGAAGCTGGCGAAGCATATGGCTAGGATGAGGATTACGGATAATGCTTGAGTCCTCTTCACTTACGCCACCCGGAGCAAGGTTAGTTCAACCGTAACTTGTGCTTAAGCTTCTTACTGCTGGCTTATTGAGGTGACGTATATTCTAATTCCGGAACAGGAGTCTTGGGGTGACGGCTCCCAGGTCAAGTATTGACCGTACAGGGTCACTTGGCCCGTCGGGTAAGCGGCGGGGAGGTTGTATAACCCGTACGTGTTGTGGTCGCTTGCGTACATGTAGACGCAACCGGTCTGGTTCGGGGGCAAGAAGCCTGATAGTGGACCAACTGGGGGACCTAGCAACGCGTACGGGGCTGTGTACGCGAAGGTGATCATGCTCTTCGTTGAACTCGTAATTGTCTCCGTCACGGTTACGGTGGATGTGGCTGAACTCGTCGTGGTCGAATACTGCTCGACGGTCGTTGCTGGCGAAAGGTTCCTTGACGGGATGAAGGCCAAGCCGACGGCAAGGGCTAGGAGGCAGACGGTTGTTAGAATTAGGGCTTCGTGTCGGTTCATGCAAGTCCCGCCCTTCAATTCTACTCAAACACCGAGGCTAGAATTAAGCCTACGCAAGAAGGCGCAAACACTACATGAGCATGTTAACTGTGAATGTTAAAGCGTAACGCAGGCTTCTCCTAAACGGGAAATTCCGCGGCAAGAAACCATATAATGCGTGCGAAACGTGAACCTGTCAACAGGTGAAGTCTCCTTGGCAAAGTCGCCGGAAAAGTACTTGGCGGGTTTCGCGGTGACCGCAATCCTTTCCTGGCTGTTGCTGATGCTCTTTCCCTTCTACCCAGCTGAACTGACGATCATTCTGGCTCTCGGGCTCGGGATTGTGGGGGTTAAATCCGTACGAAGCGGGTTGATGCTGGCTACGCTCCTCACCATGATCGCAGCCATGTACCAGGGTGAAATGGTTGGGTTAACCGTCTTCATTGTTCTAGTGCTCGCGTCCCCCCTGGACGGTTGGAATCTTGCTTCAATGGTCACTTCGTGGATACTGACGTTTCTAACTCCATTCCCGTCGCTCGCGATTCTTCCCGTGGTTGCCTCCGGCCTTTACGAGCGGCAGGGAGAAGCATTGAGGCTTGGAGTATTATCCGGCGTTACGATTTTTCTCCTAAGCTGGACCCGTAGCTTAAGCAACGCAGGCCTCATCCTCGTGCCGTCAACCAGTCTCTACGCTGCGAAGAGTATCCCGTCTCCATGGTACCTTACGCTCTTCATGTCGAACGTTGACGCGTTCAACTTGAGCAGCCTGACGAATTACTACGCGCCTTTACTCGCCAACCTGAACGATTATCGAGTGTACGTGGCGTTAATCACGTGGATGTTAGCAGGCTACATAACCGGCCTGCTCATATCAACCAAGAAGCGTCCGCTGTATTTTGTTTCAGGCCTGGTCGGAGTTCTTCCAGCAGCAGTTGCAGGCCTAATCATCACTAAGACGCCGTCACTGCAAGTGGTTGCAGCCATCGTTCTGGCCGCGGTCCTCCCGCTCGTCTACCTGCCTATCCGTTCGAGAGTCGAGGCAAGGCGAAAGGGTAAAAGGGTTCAGGCGCCCGCCCCAGCCGCGACTGGACCGAAGGACGGGCGTCAACTCGCAGCCATCATGGTCACTGACGTGGTTGGGTACACGGCCCTGGCGAAGGAAGATGAATCGGTAGCGCGGACGCTTCTAACGGTTCAGAAGGAGAGGCTTCGACCAATCCTGGAGAGGCATAATGGCCGAGAGATCAAGTCGACGGGTGACACTCGCATCGTCGAGTTCACGAACGCACTGGACGCTGTGAACTGCGCAGTTGAAATTCAAACCTTCTTAGAGAAGGAGAAGTTGACGATGAGTGGCGGGAAAGAGATGAAGATTCGCATCGGCCTGCATTTAGGCGACGTGATTCACCGCGAAGGTGACGTCCTGGGGGAAGCAGTGAACGTTGCCTCGCGCATTGAAATCCTGGCAGACCCGGGGGGAGTCTGCATCTCACGCCAAGTTTACGATCAGGTGTGGAGTGAAGTGGATTACGAGATGACGCTGCTTGGCCCTCAAGAACTGAAGAACGTGCAGTACCCAACTGAAATCTACCGCGTCTCACCCAAGAAAATAATTCAGCAGTCCCGATGATTCCCGGTCATGTTCGAACGGTGGGGATTTCACGTAACGATCTAACTGGTTCAATGAAGAGGAAGATTACTCCAACGGTTGATAGGGCGGCTCCGGTGACGAGCGTTGAGAAGATTCCGAATTGTGTTCCCAGGATTCCGCCTATGAAAGAGCCTAGGGGGAGTGTTCCTCGAATTATCGAACGAACCGTCGCGTTCATTCGGCCTTGTATGTGATCGGGTGTTATCGCCTGTCTAAGGCTGACCTGGTTAATGTTGTAGATTGGGATGCCGACGTTTGAAAGCATCAGGAATAACCCTACGAGCGGTATCGTCGGACCATACACGGCGAAAGGGATCAAGGCTAAGCAGATTCCCTGGAAAATTATGGAGACGGCTAATGAAGGACCCAAACCTAGAACGCTAGCGGCTTTTGACGCGGTTAACGCGCCTACTACGAATCCGACGGCTCCAAGAGTGAAGATGAGGCCAACTGTCTCCGGCGGCAGGCTGAGCTGGTCGTACAGGAAGAGGTAGACGACGGCGAAGTAGACTCCGGCGCCGAAGTTTAGCATGGCGGTGCAAGCCGTGATGCTGCGTAGGACGGGGTTGCTGAACACGATTCTACCGCCCTCCTTCAGTTCCCGTACGAAGTTGCGGTCAAGATTCGAATGTAGCGGGGCTTCAGGCTTTCTGATGGAGAAGATCATCAGCGCGGAGCAGAGGAAGCCGAATGCTTCGACCGCGAAGGCCTGGGCGGCTCCGAGTAGTTTGATTAGGAATCCTCCGAGCGCTGGACCCACGACTTGGGCTCCTGATTGGGTCGTCTGAATCTTGGAGTTGCCTTCAATCAAGTCCCCTCGTTCAATGAGCGACGGCAGGTAGGATTGGTTCGCGACGTCGAAGAATACGGTAAAGATGCCTAACAACGTTGCAACAATGAACAATTGGTGAAGTTGGAGTATTCCGAAGATGAAGGCCAGCGGCACCCATAGGAGCGTAAGCATCCGGCCTAAGTTCGCGGCAACCATCATGGGGCGGCGACGCCACCTATCCGCCCAGACTCCAACGAAGACTCCTAGGACTGGAACAGGGAGCATTTGGAGTCCGTTCAGGATCCCCATGTCCATGGCTCCCGCATTCAAGAGTAGTATGGCCACCGTGGGCAGTGCCAGGTTAGTGACCTCTCCGCCAACCGCTTCAATCGTCTGACTGACCCAAAGCCGCATGAAATCCTCGTGATGCCAAAGGCGACCCATCGAGAGGGATTTCATATCCTAAGACGCCGCCCTTTCTCTTCTCGAGGACTCCACGTGTCGCACCTATACTGAAGCCTGCCATTGGGTTACGGGCTTTCAGTTAAATGAGTTCGCAAAGGATTCTGGGAGTAATTACCTGAATCCAGCATAGGCGAACTTGACATTGCTGAAGTGAATCGGGGTCAGCGCTCAGCCTCAAGCGGCGTCATGATGCGTTTGGCTGAACGCAATTCTAATCCCATTATGGGTACGCATGCCATAATGAGTAGGAAAATCAGCATAGCCCAGCCGAAGACCTGAACGGGCAGGTCATTTGTGTTCAGGCCAACGATCGAGTTCAAATAGAATAGTGCGAGGCATGATACTCCCGCACCAATGAAACCGAGAAGTAACCCTTCAACGTCTGGCTCAACCTTCAACGGTAATCAGGTCGGAGGGTTAGTTGCTTAGCCCTTATGACTCTTCCCTAAGTATGCCAGTGTAGTCATCTGGCTGGGAAGGTGACGATCAAGTCGTCACTCTGGTTGAGGTCGAGGAAGAAGGATTGTTCTTGATGGCACTTCCGGCATGTGAGTCGATTTGAGCCGGTAATGCTCAGGTCGTTTCCACCGCAATTGATGTATGCCACTCGTACTGCCAGCCATTGCCGCTCCTCCAGCCTCACAGACGCCATAGAATATCATCCACAGTTTTCGAGAACAAATTGACAACCGCGTCGTAAAGCACATGTGTCACTACCGGGTCGTGAATGCAGTTACAGCACTCTGATGTCACAGCTAGCGTACATTGATGACGTGAAACCGTTGACGTTAGTTAAGCCGGCCGTTGCAGAAGTTAAAGGAGACATTTACCCAGCCAAGCCACCGTTTGAAGAAAATCCAGGCCATCTTGAACTCGCGCTGGATCGTATGACGCGAAAGTCAATGTACATACTCCGGCTTCTCTGCGAAGGCGGAAACCGGTCAACGATGATGACATCGCACATCAGCCAGGTGGAGTTGGCGAGGAAGCTGCATGTAACCCGCCAAGCCCTGAGCGTTCATTTGAAACGATTATCCGAATTAAGTCTAGTACAAGTTGGACGCGGATTCGTCAACGTAACGGAGGATGGTCTACGCGCCGCAGGCTACCACCGCAACCCCGCAATTCTAATCGTACGCTTCGCACCACAGAAACAGTTGGAGGCTGTGGAGAAGATGAGGAAGATCCCATCAGTGGAAGCTTTCCGCGTCGCGGGCGACGCAGACTTCGCAATCTTCACTGAACAGGAGAACTTGGATCGCACGCTAGCGCATCTTTACAGTGTAGACGGAATCCTCGAGGTAAGGACCCTCATCGCAACCGAGGTCCTGAAACACATAAACTACTAGGCTAATGAGCCCTACTCTACTCACGCCACGAAAGCAGGCTTAATCGCCTAAGTGGCCGCCGCCATTCCTTCCCATATGCAATCCCCAGATACATGAATGAGATGCTGACCTTGCATTTATCAATGCTTCCGTTGACGATCGTTTGTTGATTTCTCATTAATGTTAAGGATTACTTTGCTACGCGCAAGCATGTCACTTCCAAAGTCAACAGGATACTAACCTAGGCATCTTATTTACAAGATTCAGTATAGTTCTAGGTAAGAAACGTAAGAGGAATTGAATATGTGCGACCACTGCGACGTTCTCACGGGCGTCCTGACTCAGCTGTGCGGAGCTAAAGTGGCTCAAGTAATAATGAGACGAACTGTTGCTGAACTCCACGGCCACGAAGCAGAACTCCACGATCATCAAGCAACTCTCGTTCGAACGGACTTCGATTCAGTCGTTGTAGCAAGCGCCGTTTAGTCGCTGACGCGAGAGCGTTGGCTGCTACTTTTGAATAGAAAGGGAGGTGGCTGAGTTAAAGGCCGAGACTGTTAGAATCGTCGACTCCTACGGTGGTATTCGGGAAATCGCAAAGCAACTTGACCCAACGAACATTAAGATTCTCACGACCATGGCGAAGCTCGGTCCACGAAATCTGCTGGACGTTGCGAGGGAGTGTGGTATACCATTCACCACAGTTTACCATCGCATCGCTCAGATCGAAGCCAAATCGAAGCAGGTCGCAATTCTAGTCCCTAACGTGGTCAGAATCGGAATGGTGAGACTGGTCGTGCTAGCAGCGGCAAGTGCGGGTGAAGAACAAGAAGTCACCAAAGCACTCATGATCCCTAACTTCTGGAGGGCCATTGAGCGGTGTGAAGGGGCGTTCACTCATCACACGGTGCAGGTGGTTCCTCGCGTTTTTCTCAAACAATTCAAGGAGTACATTGCTAGGATGATGGAGATGAACATCATCAAGTCCTACCGAATCCTGATGACGAGTGACTCAGTCCCGAACTTCCCAGACTTCTCTTTCTACAATTCTGGCACGAACGAGTGGACCTTCGATTGGGAAAGTTGGATGGCGGAGTTGAATGATGGGAATCCACCCAGCAGGACAATTGAGGACCCGGAAGAATCCGCCGCGGCTGTGGACAAAGTTGATCTTCAGATCCTAGAGAATCTCGAGTTGAACGCCCGCGCAAGCTTCACGGATATTGCGCGAGACGTGAAAGTGTCGCCGCAGACTGTGAAGCACCGGTATGATTCGAAGCTGCTGCCGAATGGGATAGTGAAAGCCTGGCAGTTTGACGTTGTACCCTACCCACTGGAAGCCGCGGCGTTGCATGAAGTGATGCTGCAGTTCACTAGCAAAGAAGCAATGAACAAATTCTTCTCTCTTGCTGAGAAGCTGTTCTTTGTAGTCAGCGTCTCGAAGGTTCTTCGACAGAACGCACTGCTAGTGAGAACCTTCACTTTGAATCCCCAAGTACCAAGAATGTTCGATTTCTTTTCATGGCTGGCCAAGGTAGGCCTCCTCGAATCATACTCTGCTGCCCGGTTACATTTGGGGACGAGGGAGAAACAAACGGTATCATCTGAGCTCTTCAACGACGAGACTAAGGAGTGGACGTGGAACGCGGACGAGTCTGAGATTGGGCTTAGGGCTATACGCGACGAAGTTCAATCATGACATGCGTAGGAATTGCCTAGAGTTCATTCGTGTTATCGTTTTAGAATCGCTGGATCTTCGTTGTGTCGAGGGCTGCTGTGCGATTAGGTGCTAGTCGAAGTGCGGACTGATGGCTGGAGCATGCGAGTTAGTAGTTGAGCAGACTTGGCGGGTGAGAGTTTGCCCGTCTTGGTGAAGATCTCCAGTTGTCCAAAGCTTCGTACGAACCCGTATTTTGAGAGAAATCTCATAGAATCAGTAATCGACGTGTTAGGCTGATCAGTTAAATTCGCCAAGTCGCGGATGGAATAGTATTTGCCAGTTTCCATCATTGACCAGATTTCATCCAGCCAACTCTGCTGCATACTTCATCAGGATGGAGTGAGTGTGCGTGAACCGGGTAAGTGTCGTGTAACCGTTCTCAGCTATTGGGCGGGACAGCGCACAACACAGAACATTCTGAGAAATCTTCTATGGTGATGCTCCAGTTCGTACTCGTGCTGGAACTATTCCGAATACTCAACTAGGAGTGCGGAAGATGCGGGCACAATCACCCGCTCGCCCTTCGAGTCAACCAGTACCGCGCCCAGTGACTGGTACTCGACGAAGACACCTTCAACCATCCGATCCTCCATAACCACCTTAACATTCCTTCCAGCAGAGTAATCTCTCCTCCGAAGGAATTCCAGTAGCCGCTGAGGGTCGGATGCTGCCAGCGACAAGAGTTCTTCCAGTTCCAGCAGAATATTGCAAACCAGGCTTGAGTTGTCAACTGTTCCCCCGTTTAGGTCCATTAGCGTTACGGCGTCCACCTTTCTGTCAAGTAGCTGGCGTGATTCGAAGTTGGCGTTCACGCCTATGCCTAGCAGAACGAACTCAAGTGAGTCGCCCTGCTGATGGCCTTCAGCGATCAAACCCGCGACTTTAGATCCGTTAACTACCACATCATTGGGCCATCTGACTCTGGAGTCGATTCCAAGCTGGCTGTGAACTGCCCTAGCGACGGATAGTGCTCCGATGAGCGGGACCCATTCAACTTGCCTAGTGGTAGGGGATCGAAGGATGAGAGTCATCCATATTCCGCCGCGGGGAGATATCCAGCGTTTTCCATGTCTCCCTCGTCCGTCTGTTTGAGTTGCGGAGATGATCAAGGAACCGTGAGCTGCGGCGTTGCTTGCGAGTTTCCGTGCCGCGTCATTTGTGGAGGCACACTCGTCTAGGACGATGAGCGTTCTTCCAAGCTGCTTCGTCTTCAGCTGGTTTAGAATTGATTCGGCTGTACATCCCGATGTTGAGTCCGCTTCTCCCGTTCCCTCCAGGCACACACACTCGTAGTATGTACACCCAAATGATTTATGCCTCCCACTTGGATACGTCGACTGGCGAGTTGAGGGTGGAAGCTGCTCCGGTTAGGACACCTACGGGTATTCCAGGTTTTGACGAGATAATTGGTGGAGGATTTCCACCCGAACGTGTCGTGCTCATCCTGGGTGAACCAGGTGCTGGCAAGACCATTCTTTGCTCTCAGTTCCTGTACAATGGGGCGTCGAAGTACGGGCAGAGTGGTCTCCTCGTAAGCTTGGAAGAGAGTCGAAGTCACTACTTTCGTGAAATGGCACAGTTTGGGTGGGATTTCCTTGGTCTTGAGAAGGCGGGTAAGTTCACTTTCGTAGACGCGTCGCCGATTCGAACCATTCCGGATGAGGTGAAGGTGGGAAACTTGACGGTGGGCAGGCACGATTTCTCAATGATAAGCCTACTTGAAGTCGTGCGGAACAGTGCCAAGAAGATCAATGCGAAACGCATCGTCCTTGACCCAATCTCGTTGCTAATGGCTCAGTACCCTGACGACGTGCAAAGGCGTAAGGCTCTCCTGGACGTTGTGGAAGCATTGTCCGAGACGGGTGCAACCTGCATACTATCCGCCGAGCTTCGTCGTGTCGGAATTAAAGGGCGAGTTTTACAGATCGAAGAATTCTTGACACACGGCGTCATCCTTATGCAGACGATAGCTACGGGTCGAACTATGGAGCGAACGATTCAAGTAGAGAAGATGCGGGAGACGCAGATTGATCGTCAGCCTAGACCCTACAGGATCACGGGCTCAGGCATCGAGGTTTATCCGCGAGAAACCGTAATCTAAAGCAAATCCGCTGGAGGCAACGTCAGTGCAGGGGCTTTGTCCCTGCTCTTCCTACTTCTTGCTCTCCGCTTCTTTCTCAGACTCTTCTTCCTTTGCGAGTGACGGTTCCGGCTCGAGTGGGGCAGGTGGAGGCGTCGTTACCATTGTCCAGCCAATCCAACCAGAGATCACTAGCACTAGAAGGACGAATAGGAGTACGGGGATTCCGACGGCTAAATCGTGCCATCCTGCGGGTAAGCCTACCCATGGAGCGAAGAAGGCTACAAGATACACGATTGCAACGACGATCGAGATGAGGAAGATGACGAGTCCGTATCCCTGATCCTTGCTCACGAGCTTTCACGATTGGTCGCTAAATCTCGGTTTGCATATAAGCTTTAGCAGATTTGGCCTCGTAAATCACATTTGCTTGTAACCGGGTCTTTTGCTCACTAGTTCTGGGAGTTGAAGTGGTGATCGCGGATATCCCTCCGTGAGTTCGCTGATCTCCTTTTCGAGTTGGGCGATTGTGGCTTCATATTTAGCTCCGTCCTTTCGGCGGCGTACCGCGTACGATCGTGTGCTCATTTCTCTCTGCCCGATTACCACAATGTATGGTATCCAGTTGCGCTCGGCTTCTCGAACCCGTTTATCGAGGCTCTCGTCTCGGTCGTCAATGTCTGCTCTAACTCGGAGTCGCGTTAGCTCCTGCGCCACGGTCTTCGTGAATTCAATCAGGTCCGGTTTCACGGGTATGAGGCGAACTTGAGTGGGTGAGAGCCATGTGGGTAGGGATGGTTTGATGCCTTTTGCTTCAAGAATGGCGCATTCATCCAGTACCGTGAAGAGGTAGCGTTCAATTGATCCTATGACTGCTGTGTGGATGATTATTGGATAGATCTTTTGACCCTTGTCATCGACGAAGGAGATGTCGAAACGTTTCGCGTTGCCAATATCGATTTGGAACGTTGCTATCTCCCGCGGTCTTTCCAGCTCGTCTATTATGTGGTATTCAATGTTGAGTACCCAGTAGTAAATTCCTTCGGGCACGAAGTTGAGTAGGACTGGTTTTCCTTCTCGTTTTACTAGCTCCATCACGTAGTTCTTGTTCGCGTTCAGGAAGCTTTCAGTAATGTTGTAGACGGATACGTAATCGCGGTTCAGTTTTCCTATCTCTTGGTAGATCTTGTTGTGAAGCCCCAAAGTGACTTGCTTGACCTCTTCAAGGTTCTTACAGTAGATGTGGCAGTCGGGCATGTGCAGTTTTCTTACTCTGAACGCAAGTAAGAGTTCGCCGCTCTGTTCAAGGCGGTATGAGTCAGCGACTTCGAAGGTTCCGAAGGGCAGATGGCGGTAGCTTAACGACCAATTCCGGACTGCTGCGAATTGTTGGTGGCACGCAGCGTACCGCATAACGAAACTCTTGTTCTCGGCTTCAATCCTATAGAGCCGCGATCCGAAGAGGTCCGCGTGCTCCTTGACTGCTGGGACGGAGAGGTCGAATAGGTTTGTTCCCTTCACTTGCAGAATTGGGAGACCAATTGATGTAATCGCGTCCCATGAGTATTCGCTGATCAGGTCGAAGAGCATGACTCCCTCCGGACTGTAACGCATGTGGCCTTGGTCAGAGAAGTTCTCCCACTCGATTCCAAACTTCTTGCAGTAACCTAGGAAGCGGGGTTCTCCGCCTGAGAGCTCTCTCTTCAGGGCCTCTTTCTCTACTAGAATTCGGAATTCGTCTTCTCCGGGTTTGAACTGGTACTCGGCTGGGTCATGGAGGTTACCGTCGAGTGAGAGTACCTTGTAGTAGGTTGTTATTGCTGGGGCCTCAGGCTTAGCTTGGCCAGGGCGAATTGTTCTTGAAAGTTCAGAGAGCGGGTGGCCTAAGCAGTGGAGCTGGAAGCTCTTGTAGTAGCCAAATGGGCTCCTATGAGCATCAAATCCATCCGCGCGTAAGCTTTCGGATACTCCCTGAAGAATCTTGATGGCAGGATCACGCGCCGCTAAACTGCTCGATAGGTGAGCGTAAGGATACACGAGTATGTTGTTCGTGTGAACAGACCTTGCCACTTCAATTATGGATTTGCTTACTTCGCGCACAACCTGATCCTGGTCCGGTTCATCCTCCTTTTCAACAGTACAGAACGCGACGAGCACGTTTTGGAATTCTCCATGCTCGTTATTCTCGAGCGGTTCCGGATTCTTGACAGCTTTTTCCCGAATTGTGTATTGAAAACGCTCGCAGTGGAGCAGAAGAAGCCTCATTGATGAATCGTTCTCCCCCGTTGAATCACGCGGAATATCTCCATTTGTCTATCTGTCGATCCTTGCGCGTCAACTTCTTGAACTCCTTGTAATGCGCTTTACAGAGGTAGGCTCTGCGCGCGTTTCCAATGTTCAAGCCCGCATGCGACACTTTATCGGTTGAGATAGAGCGAATCGCAGTTGCGCTGCAGCCGACGATACTGCATGATTGCCCCTTGTCGACTCTACCCATAGGAATCTTGCCAACATGGTGAATCCTTCTTGAAAAAGGTGGTTTCCAACATTCGCTATATTAGGAGCCTCTCGTCCTAGGCGAGACAGGATGTCTGCGAACTTGAGAAACGGGCCGTTTTACCCCACAGTTAGAGGGTTAAGGAGGAGAGATAGTTTCATTTTAGCATAGGGTCGCGCCGAGCTAAACTAATTGTTCTGGCAACTCTGCTCGTCGCTATAGCTATTGGTGCTGCAATCTACGGGTATTACCAGGTCCAGCAGCAGGAGCTCATCCACGTTCTTACAGCGTATCACGCTTACAATCCGAACTTCAAATACGAAGCTCTCATCGAAGTGAACGTTGACGCGTTGCCGAAACCTAACGGCAACTTGACCGTCCAAAACCTGATTATCAATTACTCTTTCCACCCAGCCGATGCGTATGACGGCGTACCATACCTTCGACTTACGTACGTATCCGGGCCACGATGCAACGTGTCACAATCCCCATCCTCCACAAACTGTCACGAGTTGCTACTAATCATCCCGAATAATAATGTCACAAACCTGAGTTCGCCCTCACGTACAGGACCCGGATACGTTCTGTACGCAGGACCCCTCAACACCTTCCTCTTCGATTTGCAGACAGATGCGGGGGAACACATCGAGTGGCACCTCTACCTGTTCTTGGCCACGTACACTGGAACTGATGGTGGAGGATTACAGGCTTAATCGGAATCTCGCGTGCCTGCTAGTAGCACCGTTCGAAGTTACGAGTGGTGCTTTCTATGATGTGCAAAGAGCAGAATCAGGGGCGTTAGGAGGGCGAGAGGTAACGTGATTTGTCCGCTGATAATTTCAGGTACGGGTGTACCGATGAATGTGATGCTTGCATGCTGGTTCAAATTGACTAGAGATAGTTGATTACCTGATGAATCGATCGCGGTAAGGTCGAAGCCTAGCGTTGGGTTCGTGTCCAAAGAGGCCTCTATCACGTAAGGGTGAATTGGGATAGAAAACTCCCAAACCCTATGAGGGGAACTGGAATGAGCCGTTATGGATAAGGTGGTCGCGGCCTGTGATTCTGAACTAATTATGTTAGGATCCTGACGACACCGACACATCACTGAAACAGTGGCCCGTTTAGTAGTCTGGTTGACGCTGAACGCGAAAAAGGTGAAGGGTTGCGTCAGGTTGCTGGGGTTCAAGAATGCTCCGGTGTAGAATGCGAGAAGTGCTGCGCCTGCCGTTAGGTCCCCGTTCGAGTTGATGTATTGGGCGCCGTTGTCGGATGGGACATCAATGATTCCGTAGAGGTTGCTGGAATCGTGCATCATCCTGAAGTAACTCTGGACCTTGGCTGGCCCTGTTGATGCTTGGCTTAGCGTGTATTCAATAGCGTTATCCCATTCGCCCTGTTGCCATTGCCCATCAATCGTAGGTTTGGGGGTCGTCGTGCCGACTGCAATTTCAGGCGCAGATTGTCCTTTAGCTTGAATGATGATTAACGATAAAGTGAGAAGAGCAAGTATTAGGATCAGCCCGCGTGGTCTACTCACGTACATGTGCCCGCATCACGCAATCGTATTCATTTCATTCTGATTAAGTGTTTGCATAACCGTCCTTACCGCAAAAACGAAATTGTCGTGACCCGTTCAGAACCTCCGAGTTCCCGGGGTTGAACTGCCCTGACTTCTCCGAAAAGGTGTTAATTAAGACTGGAGTGTTTGTTTGGCCGACTTACGTTGCTGGGAAGAATACGCGCAAGGTACCAGGTACTCATGCAGCCGGTTGGAAGATCGCTGGGAAGGTCAGGGATAACGCCGAATGCGCTGACCACGCTTAGTTTGATTATTGCTTTTGGCGCAGGCGCGGCGTACGCGTTCAGATCTCCTATTCTTGGTGCGCTGGGTCTTCTTTCGTCGGGCATAGTCGACATGCTTGACGGTGCCGTGGCTAGGGCTACGAGGTCGGCCAGTCGTTTCGGAGCCGTCTATGACCATGTGCTCGACAGGTACGCTGAGTTGTTCGCCTTGGCAGGGATTGGGCTGGGCGGATTCAGCGACTGGGTCTGGGTCCTCTACTGCCTGTTCGGAATGGTCATGGCAAGCTTCACCCGCGCCAAAGCTGAATCAGTCGGTGGACTCAAGCATTGCACTGTGGGAGTCGCTGAGAGGCAGGAGAAGTTGATCATTCTGCTGATCGGATCCATCCTACAACCGTTCTTTGCAGGTTCTTTAATGGTTGCAGTCATAGTCGTCGGGACGTTGTCACATGCAACCGTCATCCAGCGACTTCATTACACCTTCAAAGAGACAAGGAGGAAGTGAAGACCCCTATGTTTGATTTAGTTGGAATAGGCAACCCTGTATACGACTCCATCATCACCCCGTTATCGAAGACTACTGGAAGAGTCCTTTCAGGGTGCAGCACAAACAGCTGCCTTGCCGCGAAGAGGTTGGGACTTAGTCGGGTTGGATTAATCGGCAGGATAGGTGATGACTACGCTGATCGACTTCGTTCTGACCTCACTAAATATGGAGTGGTCGCGAGTTTGAATACTGTGAATAGCGGGACGGGTGGATTCCATTTAGAGTACGATCAGACGGGTAACCGGACTCTTCAGGTGCTGGGTATAGCTGGAAAGATAGAGCCAGAAGACATTGGTGATGAATTCTTGGACGCCCGATTCATCCTAATCGGGCCAATTCTGGGAGAAGTTGATCTCGGGTTAGTCCGATTCCTTAGAGCCTCCTCCGATGCCAAACTGTTTCTGGACCCGCAAGGATTGATTCGACTCGTTGGAGAGGACGGGAAGATCATTCATAAATGCGATAGGGAGGGGTTTAGCAAGATTCTGGACCTGGTTGACTTTGTGAAACCTAACGAGCCTGAGAGCGTGACGATTACTGGATCGGATGATCCTGTGAGGGCGCTGGGGCTGCTTCGAGAGATGGGCAGCGCGTTTCCAATCGTAACTCTTGCAGAGCGCGGCTCCGTGCTGATCCGTGAGGAAGAAGAATGCTGGATTCCCGCCTACAAGACGAACGCGATCGATCCAACAGGCGCTGGCGACGTCTACGGTGGATCATTTATCGTGGAATATCTGCGTACGCACGATTACGTTGAATCCGCCTTGCTTGCGTCAGCCGCGTCGTCCTTGATGGTTGAGCAGGTGGGTCCAGACTTTACGCTGGGCCCGTCTGAAGTGAGAAGAAGAATGGAGAAGATACGTACAGCGCTCGTGAAGACTCCGACTAGTAATCGTTAAGCGTTTAGTATCGTCTTTCGTCTTCAGATCTGACTTTGGTAAGCCCGAAGTGAACGGCACAAGAGACGCAGTAGAACTTAACAACCCTCTCACGCGCAATGTAGGTGCCGTGCGACCTTAACTCTCGCGCCAGCGATGGATCGACCAGAGACGTCCACCTGGTCTCACGCTTCGCTTTGTCTCTTGGAATAGGCCTGCCACAGTGTGAACACTGAATCATGACGCTGGCTCCTTTTCCGCCTTTGCTGCGTCCACGCGACTTTCTCTTCTTCGTCAATGAGTTTCCCAACCCGTTAGTGTTGGTTGCCCGCTTAAACGTTGTGTAATTGCCCTTCCATAAATTAAGGCATTAGCTATTGACGGGTGACTGACGTCTTTGATTCAGTAGGATCTAGCGAAGTACCCCACTCTCGTGCTGGGCTTGCCGCATTTTACGCATGCAGCGAACGTCACTTCGTCCTGGAAGGGGAGTGTTCGAATTGTTGCTCCGATTTCGGTTTTGAGGGCGTCTTCACATTCTGAGCTACCACACCAGCAAGCCCGCACGAAACCACCCTCAGTTTCGATTATCCTCTTGAACTCCTCGTAGTTTCCAGCCTGCCGTATGCTAGCCTTCAACGCGTGAGATGCTTTTTCGAAGAGAGTTGCTTGAATTGCTTCAAGGCTCTTGCGCACTTCCCCTATCAACTCGTCATCGTTCACGTTCAGCTTCTGGAAGTTGTCCCGTCTGACAAAGGTCACTTGTTTGCGTTCGACGTCTCTTGGTCCCACCTCGATCCGGAGGGGTATGCCTTTTAGTTCCCACTCGTTGAACTTCCAGCCTGGCGTGTACTGTTCCCGGTCGTCTAGGTGTACTCTGAACCCTGCACTCTTGAGCATCTCAGTGACTTTGCGTATTTTCAGGTTGACGCCTTCCTTGTCCCGGTCTTTGAAATGGATCGGAACGATCACGATCTGTATGGGCGCAATCTTTGGGGGAACAATTAATCCTCGATCGTCTCCATGTAGCATTATCATGGCGCTGATAAGCCGCCACGAGACTCCCCACGAGGTTGTCCACGCGTAATGTGGTTGTTCATCTTTGCCTAGATATTTGATTTCAAATGGTTTCGAGAAGTTCTGTCCAAGATTATGGGATGTGCCCATCTGAATTGCTTTCCCGTCGGGCATCATCGCCTCCAAGGTGGTAGTGTACAGTGCGCCCACAAACTTTTCGCGTTCACTCTTGTAACCGGTTAGGACGGGGACAGCAAGCTGTTGTTCAATTAGATCCCTATAAAACCCAAGAATCATCATTACCTCTTGATCCGCATCCTCTTCAGTTGCATGGACCGTATGACCTTCCTGCCAGAGGAACTCTGATGTTCGGAGGAAAGGGCGAGTAGCCGTAATCTCAGCTCGAAGCACCGAGTTCCAGACGTTGATGAGGAGGGGTAGGTCCCTCCAACTTCGAACCCATTTCGAATAGGCGTCGTTGATGATGGTTTCAGAAGTGGGCCTGATGGCCAGTCGCTCTGATAGCTTATTTTCGCCGGCCTGAGTAACCCAGAAAACCTCAGGAGTGAAACCTGCAAAATGCTCAGCTTCTTTCTTGAGGAAGCTTTCCGGAATCAAGAGCGGAAAGTAAGCGTTCGAATGGCCTGACGCCTTAAGTCGATCGTCAAGGTACTCTCTTATGCTCTCCCATATCGAATAGCCGTAAGGGCGAAGCACAATGAACCCCTTCACGGGCGAGTAGTCGGCCAGCTCGGCCTTCGTCACGACTTGAGTGTACCATTCGGATAGATCTTCAACCTTCTTAGCAGTGATGCCAATTTCCTTAGACGTTGATATTCACCTAGTTACCTGTTGTTTTCTTGACGTTTTCGTAATGGACGCAAAGATCAATGTCTGGATTAAAAATCTACGGCCTGAAACTGGAAAAGTGTACGGAGGTTACTTGCGCATGGTTCTCGGAGGCGAGGATCCTGCAGCAGCGGTTGAAGCGGCCGTGGTAGAACCGGAGAACTACTGGAGTGAGAACCCAGAGGTAGAGTTGAACGTCTCTTCAAGAATCAACTAGAACCACAGACGATTTGGAACTGGAATGTGAGGATTGCCACAAGCAAAGCGAGGACGTTTCCAACCGTTACTTTCATCATCCCTATCCGGAGGAAGATGAGAACTTGGATCTATGCAACAAATGCCACAGTAAGCGGGCCAGCATGTCGGAAGAAACCAAGTAATTATTCTTGAATATGATTGGTATGCGTTTAAATACGTACGACAAATGTAGTAGCTTTTGATCATTCATGAGTCGGGTTAAGTCTAAAGTTAAGATCGGTGCGGCTGTGCTTCTGCTCGCTGCAGTTGTACTATCTGCTGGTTTACTTCTTATGGGTTCGAACATGGTTGCGTACGCTCAGATGGCGTCCTCCCAGTACTCCGTGAACGTTACTAGTAAGCCTGGATTCGGGTCTTACTTGACGAACGCCACTGGCTTCACGTTGTACACTTTCCGGGTTGATACACCAAATAGTGGGACGAGTGCGTGTACGGGTGGTTGCAGTGAGAAATGGCCAGCGTTCTACGTCACTAACCTGAATCTCCCATCAGGACTCGGGGCAACCAGTTTCACAGTGATCATTCGCCCCGATGGGAGTAAGCAGTTAGCTTTTGATGGTTGGCCACTCTACTACTTCAGTAACGACATGAAACCAGGCGACACTAACGGTCAGGGAATCGGAAACGTATGGTACGCCTGCACCGTCGCAACACCATTCTCCGACACGACCTCAACCGTAACAACCTCAGCAGCAACCACAACCAGCCCCTCCAGCGGCTGGTAAAGAGGGTCAGCACGCTCACGAATAAAACTGTTAGTAGGTATCATGGGCTCGTCTTTAGAACTCGCAGCGCTGTCGACCCCCAACAAATCATCTCCGACAGAGCCGCTTGATGTTTAGCGTTTACTAGCCTTTCAATGAATCGAACGCGCACGGGAGTGCAGAGTAAGAGAGGGGGTTAGGCTAGGTCAGGGACTTGAAGAGTGCGGTGACGTCTCTATCGTAGAGATCCTGCTTAGTGAGTGGAACCTGATTGAAGGATGGCATTCTTTTGGCGATCAAGTCTTCGAAGGTTGGTTGTTCGCATCGGTAGAAGATCCCGATCGGTATGCGGTCACCCCATTCGAAGGATCGGATTATTGCTTGGCCTTTCTTCTCGTTGACCTCATTCTCGTCGTTTGGATTCTTCACGAATCCGTCATATCCGGATTCTTCAATCTTGTATAGTCGCGGGGCTTTTGTCTGGAGGTCTGAGCCAGCGTACCATTCTTTAGTGTTGATGTCGTTGTACGTTGGACACGTTTGGAGTACGTCAACGAGGGCGCTTCCTTTGTGGAGTATGGCTGATTTGAGTGTCTCCTTGAGGTGTCGAACGTCAAGTGCGTAACTCCTTGCTACGAATGTGTATCCAGCGGTGACTGCTGTTGCTAGAGGGTTGAGGCCTTCAACAATAGATGGAAAAGACATTGATTTTGTCTTAAGACCCTTCGGCAATGTTGGGGATGCTTGTCCCTTTGTGAGTCCGTAGACGCCGTTGTCGTGTACGACGTAAGTGAAGTCCAGGTTTCGTCTTCCGGCGCCGAGGAAGTGGCCGGCACCTATTCCGAAGCCATCTCCATCGCCGCCTACAGCCACCACGGTTAGTGAGGTGTTAGCTAGCTTTGCTCCAGTAGCAATAGGGAGCGAGCGTCCGTGCAGAGTGTGAAATCCGTAAGTGTTTACGAAATGCGGCGTCTTGCCTGAGCATCCTATACCGGAGAAGATTGCAACATTGTGAGGTTCAAGTTTGAGTTCAGAGAGAGCCATCTGGATTGCGTTTAATATGCCGAAATCTCCGCAGCCTGGACACCAATCATTGTGAACCTTTGTTCGATAATCCTTGAGTTCAAGCATGCGCCATCACTACCTCCTTGGTTCCGTTCTTTATTGCTTCTTTAACACCCTCGAACACTTCGTTCTGCGAGAACGGCCGCCCGTTATATTTCAGGACCCGATTATCCATCGGGATGCCCGTGTGTTCACGAACGAGGGCGCCCAGTTGCCCGGCGTAATTGCCTTCCACCAGTACCTTCCTCTTTGCGTCCGACAAGCGTTTTGTCACTAGCTTGGTTGGGAAGGGACTCATGTATCTGATTTGAAGGAAATTGCATCTTACGCCGTCGGCTTCGAGGTCCTCCATCGCGTCTAGTATAGCCCCCTTTGTTGAACCCCATCCGACTAATGTAACGTCCGCTTGCGGTGGACCGAAAAAGTTGGCTTTCTTCTCTTCGGGGATTAACTCATTTGCGAGTTCAAGTTTCCTCATCCGTTTCTGCATCATTCTTATCCTGTTCTCCGAATTCTCTGTTATGTGTCCGAACTCGTCATGCTCATCGCCTGTTGTATGGAAGATTCCTCCTGCCATTCCGGGAATCGATCTAGGGGATATGCCGGTCGGCGTGAACGAATAGCGCTTGAACATTGGGGAGTCGGGTCCGTTCGTTAGGTCTGATTCATTCACCATTTGGCCTCGGTCTATCTTTAGGTTCATGGATTCGAAGATTGGCATGGTTCTGTAAGTTGAGGCTAGAAACTTGTCCGCAAGCACAACGACAGGCATCTGGAATCGGTCAGCATAGTTGAAGGCGTCGAAAGTGTCGTAGAAGCATTCGGTTACGTCACCAGGGGCAATCGCCATTCTGGGGACGTCTCCATGGGCTGCGTGGAGGACAAATTGTAGGTCGCCTTGCTCAGTTCGTGTAGGCAGGCCTGTGGATGGTCCTGCTCGTTGGTATAGGACTATGACGGGGCCTGGGGCCTCCGTGTGACTGGCCCATGCTAATCCTTCCGCCATTAAGCAGAATCCTGGGCCTGAGGTGGAGGTTGAGGCTCTAACTCCGGCATGCGCAGCTCCGGCGGCCATTAGAATGGCTGAAGTCTCATCTTCAGCTTGAACCACTACAATATTGTAGTCTCTCTCGTGATGTTCGAGGTATTCGCTCTCGTCCGTTGCTGGGGTGATTGGATAATACGTTTGGAGGGCGCATCCAGCTTTGAACTTCGCTATCCCGATTGCCTGCACTCCACGAATTAACATTCGCTTCTCGGCCGAGCTTACAGCGTGCAACTTGTAGGCAAACCCATCTTGGAAATGCGTCTTGACATAATCGTATCCGTGTATTGCGGCTTTAACGTTAAAGTCTCCGAGCGCTGCTTTTCTTCCCGCAAACCCTTCTTTAATTGCCTCAGCAACCGCATTGAAGTCGTAGTCAACTAACGCCATCGACGCTCCGAAGGCGACTGTGTTTGTCATAACTTGGAACTTGCTAAGTTCCCTTTCATGTCCAGATTCTTTCAGCGCTCCGAGCAGAACGTCAACATACGGAACTGGATAGAGATTCACGTCAGGGCGTCCTAGCTCCTCAGGCTTCAGTTTCAGGGCTGAATCGTACACGATAGCCCCGCCGGGACTCACTTCGTTCCGGTGGCCATTGTGAGTAGGGTATTCCTTGTGAACGTCACCAAACAAAGTTTCCTTGTCCAGAGCGACCAGAATGTCTATCCAATCCACATGCGAATGAATCTCCCTATCCGACGCGCGAACTCTGTAGTAACTGTGTTCTCCCTTGATGTTTGAGTGATATTCAATGTTTGCAAAAACGTGAAGTCCTCCGCGTGTGCATGCTTTCGCGAAAGTTTCGGCTACGGAGTTTATTCCTCCGCCTTGTGGTCCTCCTATGACCCAAGTCAGATTGTTCTCTTCAGGCAGTTCTTATACCTTCCAAGTGAGTGCCAGACTAATGTCGACTATTAGGTTTACGAGGTCCTTAATCCTTCAAATTTAACTTGAAGGTTAAAGCTCGTTTTCTGCCCTCTAGCGACGCTCTAGCATTCACGGAGGGTTCTCTCTCTTGATGGCAATTAAAGATTAGCCTGAAGTAGTCGAGCACCGCTGACGGGGCATGGATCGTGGCCATGGTGAGTATAGTTGCATGCAGGTCTCTGCATCCTTCGATGATCTCTGACGTTTACTTCTAACAATTCTGCAGGGCTCGTTGTGGTTTAGGGATGAGTTACGTTCACTAGAGTGTTAGTTTCAGTCGTTTCAGTGAATTATGTTGCGAGAGCTAACCGTTTCCTCAATGAATGTCGCGACGCCTCGTTGGGTATCAGTTAGTGGGCTAGCCTACGATTTGAGTTATCTTCTTCGCAATCGTGTTCTCGACATGAACCGTCCATAGCATTTCTGGAACATCAACCGCTAAGAACAGCACGGACAATATGACTGCCTCTGCCGCGGCAACGGCAATGTTCTGGACCCACTTGCCTATCCCAATTTTGACTGTGAAGTCGTTGGAGGCTCCTGTGATCGAGATTGTGAAGCATCGTTCCGCAGTTATTATGTCCCTTAGGATTCCTGCTTTTTGAGCTTGAATAATCGGTCCAGAAGTCGCTGTTGTTGATTGCACCTTGTATCCGTCGCCCTGCAAATAGTCAGAAATTTGCTGAGATAATTGGCCTAGATCCTTATTCTTACCCTGAAACCGCATTTCCTTAAACGTAACCAACGACGATTCTCTCCAATGCTATCTATGTTTATCGTTTGGTAGAGTTCAGGCGTATCTGATTAGGGGTGAACTGCAGTGGCCGCAGAAGCGTGCGTCAGCAGCGTTTTGGTCTCCGCATATCAGACACATTCCTCTTGGTGGTGGCTGGTCAGGAAAGTTACTCAACCTAGTTCTACACGAGTTGCAGTAATTATTATTATCCACATTCTGCTTATTGCAATATCTACATGTTTTCAAACAAAGAACACCTATTGACCCGCTAGAGACCTCTGCGTTATATAAGGTTACATATTTAACGTTATACGCGTATAGCTTTATCGCTGCGGCTGAATATCAGCAGCGGGTTGGGTGTGTTTTGTCAAAGGCGAAGGAAAAGAAAGAACTCAAGTAGGTGCGCACGCACAAGATTACTTAATGATTGTGCATTTATATATGTGTATCTTGATATATAGTTATATATCGCATTTGCCATGTTTGCTGATTGTGTGAAAAGATGTCACGTTATTGCGGAATTATGTTGTTAACCTTCATTCTGGCGGCAGCAGTTGCAGTTAGCGGAAGTAGCAGTCCAGTCTCCGCCTCCTCATGCGTCGTACAACTCGGAACCTCAAGTCTCTCTACTTCGCAATACTATTACAATTCAAATATTGCAATTACTGTGCCTGTATCGGCAACCTGCTCCTCCTATGCGGGTACTCAGTTATACGCAGTGGGGAACGCATATGACAATTCATCGAGTAGGAATCTGGGTTCAGTGAGTACATTGCTCACGACTGCTTCTGGAAACACTCTTACAGGGCAACTTGTGTTCAATCTTTCGCCCTCAATAATCGGACATCAAATGCAGGTTACCGTCTCAATCTACAGTGGCTACCCAAACGGCTATGGTGGAACTAGAGCGCTGTTGGCGACCGCGGCCCAGTCACTGCGAGTGAACGTTAACCACTCTCAGACTGGTTCCGGCTATCAATACGCTAATTGTTACCAGTATTCATACTGCTATCCAGGCAACTACAACGGCAATTACTATACTCCTCCCTGCCAATCAACTGGAAACAACAACACAGTGCAATGCTCTGGATACTTGTACCAACCCTCAAACGGCTGTGTAGAGCTAGCCATCCCGATAGATAATCCATATTTGTTCGAGTCTCGAGCCTACCAGTATTACGCACTACAAAATCTGCCCTCCTCCATTCCTCCAATTAGCAGCTGGGTGACTGTAACCGGACAACTCCATCAAGGCCAAAATATGGCTCCAAACGGAGCATCATGTCCAGGCAACTACATCATCGTGAACTCAATCTCACCATAGAACCAACTCGTAGTCCCGTATTGGGCAATTGTGTGTGCGCACCAGCCTACTCACATATACACGATTGCTAGAGAGAAACCCAAATACAAATTCACGCTCAGTGAGATGGAGTCCGCCTCCTTTGGCTTCTCTTCTAAGGCTGCGAAGTCAAAGTATCATCCGAAACTCATGGAAAGGACTAGTCACTTTATCTCGACATCAAGCTACGCCGCTAGCCGTGTTAATAGATGTATATATATGACTCAACTATCTGTCGTTGTTTATAATTGGTGAAATTGATGCAGAAAATAAAGTCTACTACGACAGGAATCATACTGCTCTTAGCTTTAGCAGGGCTTCTAGCAGCTACGCCACTGGCATCGGCACAGAGCACTGGCGGCTCCTTCAATCCGCAAACGCAATTCCCGATCGGATCGACAGTAACCGTCCAGTCAGTGTACGGTCTCGGAGGAGGAATACCGTTCTTCAACCAAGGCATGATGGGTGGCATGAAAGGTAACTGGACTAAAGGTAACTGGTCTAACGGAAATCAAAGCCACAGCTGGACACAAAATAACCAAAGCCGAACGCGAAATTGGAATCAGACAGGCCCACCATCGTTCAACGCATCACTAACATTGACGGCTCAAGTGACAAACGACACTGCAAACGGCGACATACTATGGACTATTAAAAGCGGTTCAATAATCGAAAACGGAACCACCCTAACTATAACTAGCGGCATGGGTGGAATCGGTAAATTAGATCGAATACTGATGGGTGGAAACGCAACAGATTCTAACGGCCACACTTACAGATGGGCATTAGAAGGACTCGCAACCATGTACAACGGCACCATAATCGCCTCACTCAACGGAGGCAGTAACTACAATCCAAACCCAGCGACACCAACAACCCAACAACAACCATCCCAGACAAACAACCCAGAAACGTACACCACAGTAAACTTCATCGCCACCATAACCTAATCCTCAATCCAACCCCTTCCCATTGTGGTTGTTAGGGTTAGCCTGGCCCTTTGGGTTTGGAGAAGTGGGCAACGGTTTTGCATCCAAAACACTAAAGCCGAAGTTCTGTGGCTGAAGGATTCTACACCACAACCTCATCCCTCCTTGCTGCAGAGCTGCAACAACTGTTACGACAACTGTAACCTCAACTACGACTGTGCAGGCAGTAATTCCGACCAGTCTTCATCTGGACGTTGACGTTGGTCATAACGAGGTCTAAAAGCTGTCCCTAGATCACACAAAGGTGTACCATACGCATTCATGACACTAAACTAAGATGCACTTCACGTCTCGTTCGTGGGCCATCCAACTCTACGACGAATATGTTCTGCCAGGTGCCCCGTACAAGTTGATGGTTCTCCACCGGGAAGGTGCGTGAATGTCCCAGAAATGTGGCTGCAAGATGTGCGTCGGCGTTGTCATCTATTCGGTTATGCGCATACTCTGATGATTGAGGAAAGATTTCACGGATTCTCGTCAGAATGTCACTCAAGAGTCCGCGCTCGTTTTCGTTCGCTACTATCGCTGCGGTGGCGTGTGGCACGCTTAACATTAGTATCCCGTCCGCTATGCTGGCGTCTTCGACGAAACGAGTCACCTCACGAGTTATGTCGATCAATTGTTGCCTCGATGAGGAACTTACCGTTAGAGTCCTTTTGCAAACTGCCAAAACCAATCGTGCCTTCTAAACAACTTGATGTTGAAAACATTACCGCAATAGCCTGCATCACTCTCCGTACCGTCATCTTATTCATGCCAGAAAAGAAACACTTACTTCTAGGCACTCCAATTAGGTAATGGATCTCTTTGTGTGACGTCTGTCACAGGCCCTGCATCTCGGACCGAATGTGGTCAATCGATTCTGGACCATGCTGCGATGATTGTCTGGATTGCTTTTTGGAACAAAATTTGCAAGAAGAAGATGATTCCATTTTTCAGTAGTCTAAAGCCGGCTGCATGAGTATCCTCTGTCCCACTGTTTGTCCAAGTCCTATGCCGAACTTAGTGAAGTGCGCCAAGCACATGTAAGAGCACGAACCGAATACAGTTCTGCCATCATACTCGGCAACGACCGTTCGACCATAACTCACGCAAAAATCACATAGAGGCATGAGGGCATCACGTTAGTGTCTTTTGGCTGAGCGCAAGATAAGCAGTTGAGGTGTTTTCAGGTATAGGGTCATGAGTGAAAGAAGTCCTTACGCAGACTGCATGCACATGCGCTCACAGCCAATACCTCACGCATTGTCCGGAGTCAGTGCGATAGAGTTTTTACTGTTTATTATTACTCACAGCTCTATGAGCCGTGATGATTCAGGTATTCTTCTCCTCAGTATTGAGGAGAAGAGCAAGTACGAGGACGCAATTACCTACATCTACGCAGGGTCAGATCCAGGCGCGGTCTACAAGCCGATAACCGTGTATAAAGAAAGGAATGCGGGGTCCTATCTTGTTGCTGGTCGATACGTTGGTGTCACTGACACACATTTGAAGTATCGTCCGCTAACCGAAGATGAACGTAAGACTGTTGTTGAGAAGCTTGGCCCTGGCAAGATTGTGAAGTTTCTGTCCAGTAGCATAGAACAATGACAACCGTTTCGGAATTTTCACGTCTCCAATAGTCAATTGACTACTGATTAATTGAGCCTCGCGTAACCGGTGTGTTGTACGGGCGGAAGAATCCGATAGTTACTTATTCGCGGCTACGAGCACAGCGCCAATTACGAGTAACAGGATGCCCACTATTGTCCACGCAAGCCATGATGGTAGGAAGAGTGCGACCCATTTCGCGACTCCGACAGCAATGATAGCGATACCCAGCATGGCGATAGCTATCCCTGCCAAGATCATGGCGGCGGCTCTCACGAACTTCTTTGAATAGTGATCGAATGAATTCACGAAGTTATCTACAGTCTTCCTCAGGACCATGTCGAGGAGTTTCTGCCAGAGCGCTGGTTTTTCTTCTTCCTTTGACAATTGTTTCCCCTAGTCGGACGATCTTGAGAGTGCTACTCCCACAACCATGCCTGCAACGAAAGCAACGCCGAGTGCGAGCATCGGACGCTCTGAGACCGTCTTGATAGCTCTCTTTTGGGCTACGTTGACTTGAGCCTTAAGGTCGACCAGTAGCGCATCCATATCATTTCGAACGCTCTTCACAATGTCTTCAATATCCTGCAGTTGGGTCTCTCTTTCTTTTGGCAATTAATCCAACCGCGTATTTGTAGATCGGTTGCGAATAAAAGACTTTCAGGATGTAAGTTTCATGGACGCTATGCCTTAGCGCTTTCGTCGAGGTCGAAGTGTAAGTCCGAGAAGCAACCCAAGAGTAAAGGCTAGTCCGGTGACGAGAAGTGGGTTTTCTTGGATGGTTCCACGAAGCTGTCTTATCGAAATCTGATCCGTCGGCTGCATATCCAATATGCTTTCCAATTCTTCGTCAGAATACTCTTGTCTCGCAGTTGCCATGCTCATCTACTCGCCTCTGATTGAAGGGGTCGGGCAAATAAGATATACTACCATTTTCAGAATACTCGGCCATCTCCTGATGGTACAATGATACCGTATCAGTGATAATCTCTATGAGGAATCCGGAAATGCATCATAGCAGGATCGATAATTCCTGATCTTTCCTCAACTCCGAAGATTCTCATCGCGGTAGGAGTGATTGGCGCCACAGTTATGCCCACGCTCTGTTCGTGCACTCGGCTCTTGCAAACGATAAGATCACGAATCCTAGCGTTGAGGCGAAGGACAAGGCGCTGAAACTGCATACGGCTGAAAGCCTAATCATGTTTACCTTCGCGGGTCTCGTAAATGCAGCGATAATGGTTATGGCGGCGGCAGCCTTCGCTGGCCGTAGCATTCAAGTGGCAACGATCGAGCAGGCCTATCTTACCCTTGAACCATTGTTTGGGAAAGCTGCAGCAGTCATCTTCGGCATTACGCTCTTAGCATCTGGATTATCGTCCTCCACAACCGGCACGATAGCTGGTCAAGCAATTATGGAGGGACTGATTGGACACAAAGCGAATATATGGGCCAGGCGCGTCGTTACAAGATTAATCAACGTAGTCCCAACCACAATTACCATACTGATCGGCCTGACCCATTGGCGATGCTAGTGTACAGCCAAGTCGCGTTAAGCCTCCTCCTCCCACTTCCGCTGCTACCTCTCTGGAAATTCACCAAGGACAAGCAGCTGATGGGAAAGTACGTAAATCGAAGGATTACGACGATAGCAGCAGGAGTGTTCTCAGCATTCATTATCGTACTGAACGCGCTACTGCTCTATTTGACTGTCGCTGGAAAGATTTGATGGCGGGCGGGGAGGGAATTTCGCCGTATCACGATTCATCGGTTTCCATCTGACACGGTTTCGAACCCCCGACCTCAGGCTCCGGAGGCCTGTGCCCTATCCTGGCTAGGCTACCCGCCCACCATACGCTATCCCGACATCAATCTGAAATAATAAACTACGGCCTCTGGCTACAGAAGACAGATAAGCAGCGTGCAGAATGCTAGAGAAGATCGGAAAGACTGATCTGACCAGCGTTCTAATTCTTGGTAACAAGAAGCCAACCAACCAGTCGTTTAACGTGATTTCCTAACCGAAAGTCCCCGCAAACTTGCCCAATGAGGATTTGTCAAGAGGTTCACCTATTTTCAGTATTATTCAGCATTTTTCAGCATCTTCACTTTCGTCGTCGCAAAATCGATTTTGAGCGTGTTTTCATCCTTTTTTGGTTGGTGGTGGCTGGTTTTGTTGAATTTCCTGAAGATGGTGAATTATGCTGAAATTGGTTGGAGGTTAGGTGAATGAGGGTTCCCGGCCGCGGTTGAGTATGTGTTGGGCTCTGTTAATGGTTTCAGGCGGGTTTGAGAGGAGGAGGTCGTAGAATCTGGGGCGGTATTTGGGGAAGCGGGCGGCGTTAATGCATATGCTCTGAATATTGATTCCGAACTGTGTCGGGTTGCGGGAGGTCAGGGCTGGTCGTTGTGCTAATGACTTTTACCGCTAAATCGGAAAGCGTATCGAAGTCTGCCGTAAGCTGGAGGAAACGTAATGCCTGCTCCCGATCCGCCTGTGGCTTAGTCTAATTAACGCTGCCGGTGGCTGTGGGCATGAAATTGCGGAGGACGTCAACGATGGAGGTGTCCTGGTCCTTCTGAGCATGAATTGCCTGGTTGGCTAGGATTTCAAGAACGATAGTTGGATTAGATTCCACCAGGACGATCAACTCGCGCAGGCTCTTTCCACACGTACATCATACATTCTCCATGCATGAGCTGGACTAAGACAAACCTTTCATCCCAAATCATCATGTACAACAAACAGTAGACTTCATAGCAATGAATTAGTCAAATGACGAACCTAGCGAACAGAGTATCGAGCCTCTGATCAATATGACAAACACACTGACACAATTCAACAATGAATGTCGAAGCGTACTTCATGACGCTCTAATGAGCGTATTCCCAGCCTGGGTAGAGCGCATACCTAGATTCTCGATTCCTCCGACTCTTGAATTCGGAGAACTCTCCTCGTCCATCGCACACGAGATTGCCACCGAGCAAGGCATTTCACCCCGAGAAATCGCGCTCTCCATCTGCAGAGCCGCGAGAATTAGCGACACCACCTTGATCGCGAGCGTTACCGAGACTTCCGGTTACGTTAACTTCAAACTAGATTATGACAGGGCTGCGCCGTTGATCTTTGACCCAATTCTTGGCGACTCGGAACACTACGGCATAGAAAAAACCACTAAGCCGCTCAAAGTCGCAGTGGAGCACACCAGTGCTAATCCTAGCGGCCCCTTAACAATGGGGCACGTCCGAAACTCGATTTTGGGCGACGCGTTGGCACGGCTACTTACGGCGCGAGGACACCAAGTGAAAAAGCGATTCTATGTGGACGATGTTGGGAGACAAGTCTCCATACTTGCATATGGCTTCAAACTGCTCGGGGAACCCACCCCAGAAGGTAAACCCGATACATGGCTAGGACGACTATACGCTGCTACAAATTGCGCCGTACAGATAGAGACGCTCAAGAAAAAACTCGGTAACACCACGCTAGAAGAAGAAAGGGCTCAACTGCAAAAGGCCCTTGACGAATGGACCAGTATAGCCGCCGAACTCTCTTCAACACACAAAGACATATTCAATACAGTCGTTCAAGCCGTGCAGAAGCAAAATGACGTAGAAGCCGACATTCAAGCGTTAGGTCGAGAGTACGAAGCCAACGAGAAGAATACGACAGAACTCGTGAGAAAAGTGGCGCAACTTGCGTTGGATGGAATTCGCGCAAGTTTAACAGAAATGGACATCACATTTGATTCGTGGGACTGGGAAAGCAAATTGATTTGGGACGGTGACGTCAACAAGGTTATTGATCGGGTAACCCTGCTACCGTTCACAGAGAGAGATGGCGCATCCATCAAGATGAATGTAAACCCGATTGTTGAAGCATATTCTCTTAGGGACCAGTTCCATCTTTCTCCAGGATACGAAGTGCCCTCTCTCACCCTTGTCAGGAGTGACGGATCAACTCTTTACCCAACCCGTGACATCGCATATACTCTCTTCAAATTCAAGGAATCGGATCGCGTCATTAACGTGATAGCCTCCGAGCAATCGCTTCCTCAACTCCAAATCCGTCTTGCACTCTATGCTTTAGGCGAGAAGCATGCCGCAACTAACCTCGTCCACTACGCATACGGGTTAGTTGAGTTGCCCGGAGCAAAAATGTCCAAACGCAGAGCGAGATTCATCGCTCTGGACGATGTAATCGAACAAGCTAGGCAAAGGGTCCGTGATGAGGTTAGTTCAAGAGAAATGTCGATGGCAGAGAATGATATTGAACTAGTCAGCCGAACCATAGCTTTAGGTGCAATAAAATTCGCCATGCTCAACATTAACAGCGTGAAAAACTTGACGTTCACCTGGGACAGAGTGTTAAGCCTAGAAAAGAACAGCTCACCATTCATCAACTATGCTTACACTCGCGCGGGAAGTATACTTAGGAAATTGCCACCCTCTCCCGACGATTATGACCTAACGCGGCTCACGCATCCGCTTGAAAGGTTTCTTATATTCAAGATTGCTCAGATGCCAATGATCTTCTGTGAGGCAGCTGATCAGTTGAAGCCAGAGGAACTTGCCAACTACGCAAACGTGGTGGCCGAGAAATTCCATGAGTACTACGAAAAAGTGGATGTCATACATGCAGAAGAGCCAGTGAAAAACGCTAGGGCATTATTGGTGAAAGGAGTTCAGGTCGTCCTACGGAATTCAATGCAATTGCTTGGTATACCATTAGCTGAGCGGATGTGAGAGTCTTCTCGTCAACGAAACAACGCGCATCGTTCGGATCTATCTCTTTCAATTGGCCCGATCTGCATCTCTCAAACAAGTATGATCGCATCTTCTTAGTTCTCCTGGCTGTCGATGTTGTATTGCGTCTAATCTGGCTCGATAAACCAGATGGCTCGCTTATTTTTGATGAATGGTACTACGTGAACGTCGGTCGAGTTATCCTTGGGCTTCCGCAGAGCCTTGGATCCAATGGATTGCCTCCGTATCAGAATGTCCCTATCGGGCAGGATCCAAACCATGAGCATTTACCGTTAGCCAAGTTACTGATTGCACTCTCGATGCATTTCTTTGGCGATAACGCGTATGGGTGGCGAATTCCAAGCGTCATTCTAGGATCATTCGCGATTCTAGTTTTCTACCTGCTATTGAAACGCTTGTCAACCTACAAATCGATTCCGCTACTCGGCGCGTTCCTTTTCTCATTTGATAATCTCGTCTTCGTTCATAGCCGAATCGCAACACTCGACATATTTACACTAAGCTTCATGTTGCTCGGAATCTACTGGTATTTCGATGGGCATCCATACTTGAGTGCCTTTGGTATGACTCTGAGTACTCTCTGTAAAGAGACAGGCGGGGCAGGATTCATCATTATTGTGATCGTACACGCAGTGAAATTCATGAATGAAAAGAAACCGTTACGTTGGCCTAAGTTCTTTTCGTGGTTTGAGAAGTACACGGCAACGTATGTGCTTTCATTACTAGTGATACTGTCAATTCTAGATAGACTCTGGGTCGGCTACCCATGGGCCTGGCCCCACATCGTCAACGTCCTAAATTATTCGTCCGCCTTGGTATCGGCCTGCCCAAGCGGAATAATAAGCTGCCCTTGGCAGTGGCTTGTCAATCAGGTCCAGATTCCCTATTTAGTTGTCAACGTTAAAGTGACAACGGGAGCCGTTACGACCGAGTCTAATTCAATCTACTTCATAGGCGCCATGAACCCGTCAATCCTATACTTGACATTGTTCGCGATTGCCTACTCAGGCTATTCATACCTTCGCCAGAAGAAGAGTGACATCGCCCTGCTCTCCTTGGTCTGGTTTATGGTCTCATACCTACCCTACTTTCCAGCCGTACTACTCGGCCACAGAGTGACATATCTCTTCTACTTCTTACCCATAGTCCCAGCAGTCTGCGCCGCCATCGCATACATGATAGTCGACCAGAACCCGCCAAAACTTATCGTGCTAGTCTACCTAATCGTGGTTCTCGTGAGTTTCGGTTTGATGTTCCCCTTCAAAGTCTTTCCAAGCTGAGGAGAACGACCGAAATCGCCATATTTCAGAATCAACTCATCGTGGCCAACTAAGCAATACATTGCATAGTAGTCGATGAGGTGACGCAATGTCAGACGGAACCCAAGCGCAACCCAAGCCACGTCAACCGATACCACCAGATACAATCTTAATCGGTAAGAAACCAATTATGGCGTACGCGACAGCAATAATGATGCACCTTCAGTCAGGATCTCAACAATTAACCGTAAAGGCTCGGGGAAGAGCAATCAGCACAGCAGTTGATGTAGTTGAAGTCACGCGGAGGCGATTCTTCGCGGGAAAGCTCACAATCAAAGAAATCAACGTAGGCACCGAGGTAATCGGTGAAGGCGCCGACGTACGGAACGTATCAACGATTGAGATTAAACTCGAGAAGAGTCCATAGTACCACCACATCACGCGTTCTTATCTGGAATTTATGTCGGATCCACAAGGCGATTGTGGATTCCCCTGTATTTTCACGAAGAGAGTTGTGACTTCAATTATCTACTCTAGTCAACGTCAGTTGATCAATTGCCATTCTACGTAAGATCAGAATAGTCTGCTCAACGACTTCATAACTGTCGATTATGAAAAACTACTTTCGACGAGTCGACGAAAGTTGACAGCTTTCTTTCATGAAATTTGAATAGCGTTTGTCCGCCTAGGGACAAGAATCAACTAAACTTGTTGTAAACACAAATGGAGAGATCGAAAAGTGAACAATTTCCTAAATCAATGGGACGGCGAACAAGATAACCGCAGGATCGCTATGCCCTTCCACCACCGTCCTGCGCTCAAACAACAGCTTTCTTCTGCGATTTATCGACTGAAAACCCAGCAAAACAAGCTCGAATCAGCAGCTCTCAGAATGCAACAACACGATAAGGAAATCTTCGCAAAGTGTGTGAGCGCTCAAATGTCACACGACACAGCCCGAGCCGCAATGTACGCAAACGAATGCGCAGAAGTCAGAAAGATAGCCAAAGTGACGCTCCAAAGCCAACTAGCCCTAGAACAAGTGGCCTTACGCCTCGAAACAATCGAAGAATTCGGGGACATAGCACGAATGATGGGTCCAGTAGCCAGCGTCGTACGGTCAGTCAAAAATCAGATCTCAGGCGTAATCCCAGAAGTGGGGTTCGAACTTAACGAAGTTGGCGAAATGCTGAACGGCTTCATAGCGGACGCGGGAGAACCAATCACAGAATCATACGACGTAAGCGCCTCAAATGAAGAAGCACAGAGGATACTTGGCGAAGCGAACGCGATCGCTGATCAACATCTAAAAGACAAATTCCCAGACCTGCCAAGCGGACCACAGCGACTCGGCGAAGCCATCTCACATTAGGAGAATTCGTCTTGACTGTAACCGTCGAGCAGGTGGGTAAATACCTTGGAAAGCCGATCGAGGACTCGATGGGACGACCAATAGGAAAATTGGTTGGCCTCACGGCGGATATCAAAGATGAAGTCACAGCAATTCAGATCGCGCATAGCGACGGTGAAGTTGCACAGCATCCAATAACTTTCGTTAAAGTCCTCGAAAACAAACTAATCCTAATGCAAACTTGGCGCGTCGAAGCTGAAGACCTTAGAAAGAAACACGACATAATCGTACGAAGACGACAAGCCCTCGACCTGCTGTTAAAGGACGGGGACATCGAAAAGGCAGAATATGATCAACTACGATCGAACTACGAAGACCTGGACACACAAATCAAAGAGAAACGAGAAACATTAGTCGACACTCTGAAGCACGTTGACTCGAACCTGGAGCAACAGATAAACAATCTACAAGGAGCGCTCACAAACAACAAGATGCTTTACTCCTCAGCGGAGATCGACGAACAAACCTATCACGGAGTAACTGAATCAATCCGTTCCGGTCTTGAGATATCCCGAAAAGAACGAAAAGACATCGAAAACATAACCGAATACTTGAACGGAATCGACTCTGTGGAAGTGCCCAAGGAGCCCACGTTAGTTCAACCATTAAAGAATCCTTCCTCTGATGTCGTAGTGATCAAGCTCAACAAACTCACTTAGATGCGAGTGACTTGGAGACGTGGTCTCTTTCTCGGTAATAAAACGCTTCGAAGACAAGATACACGCGGTCCCCATGAAAGAAAGAATCGAACAGGCAAAATTCAGGTTGCAGGCTCAGTACGATAAGCTGGAGCAAACCTATGCGCATATCCAACAACGAGACAAAGACCTCTTCCAGCGCTGCGTAGGTGCACAACTCTCAAATGACACGGCACATGCACGTATCTACGCGAACGAGTGTGCAGAGATCAGAAAGATCGCAAAGGTTGTATTGGGCAGCGAACTCGCTCTCGAAAGAGTAATACTCAGACTGGAAACCGTAAAAGAATTTGGAGCAATCTGGGCAGACATTGCGCCAGTTCTGGGCATCGTCAAAGACACGAAGTCAAAGATCGCGGGAATAGTGCCACAGGTAGCCAGCGAACTGGACGAAGTGAACAACCTCCTAGAAGAAATGACCACGGAGGGAGGAGTAGATGATGTAACGTCATCAACACCCACCGAAGCCACAGATGAGGAAGCAAAGAAAATCCTTGAAGAGACTGGCGTAATCGCTGAAGAGAAGCTGAAGGAACACTTCCCCGAGCTACCATCAATACCTGAACAAAGCCCACTCATCCTAGAGCCCGCAAGCGGTCCAAATAACAACGGTGACATCCAAGACCAAGTCTTCAGATACGCAAAGGATCATCGCACCTTCAATATCTCTTCTTGCGCGAGTGAGCTAGGAAGATCACCTGATGAAATTAGACTTGCAATAGACAAGCTCCGTGACAATGGCAAGCTCATGATCGAATGATTCCAAAGGCGACTTGCTTGCAACTCTCCGCATCCGAAGAACTTGAGCAAATGGCAGTGAGATATGCCAACGAAGCGATTCAGCACGATAAACAGGGATCAAGGAGCCTAGCTATTTCTCGGTACGATCGCGCCATCGAGATACTGCTGAAGCTATGCAGTTTATACCCTAGCCAGCCACAAACCAAGTTGTACGCAAAACAGGTCGAAGCATACAAGCACAGAGTTCAAGAGCTGAAGGATGGACGCACATACGACGACGAACAGACACAAACTGCCAAACCGTCAAAACCCGAACGCTTAGTGCTAACCGAGAAACCGAACGTCAAATGGAACGAAATCGCGGATTTGCGTGATGCAAAGAAAGCTATCGAAGAAGCGGTTGTTTTCCCCGTGAAACGACCAGACCTCTTCCCGCTGGGATGGCCACGTGGAATATTATTCTTCGGCCCCCCTGGGTGCGGAAAGACACTTCTCGCAGCAGCAATAGCTACGGAAATAGACGCAGTTTTCTACAATATAGACGCCGCGTCAATTATGTCAAAATGGCTGGGTGAGTCTGAAAAGAACGTTTCTGAACTCTTCACATCAGCACGCCAAGCTTCAGAGGGTGGCAAACCCGTCATAATCTTCATTGACGAAATCGATTCGCTAGTTGGGATAAGAGGAGACGAAGTAGGGGGCGAAGTCAGAACACGAAATCAATTCCTGAAGGAAATGGATAACGTACTAGACAAGAAAAGACTAAATCACGTGTATGTTATCGGAGCAACCAACAAACCATGGGCACTCGACGAACCTTTCATCCGTCGCTTCCAGAGACGAATCTACATCCCTCTGCCAAACTCCGAAGCAAGACGCGAAATGTTCAACATCTTCACAGAGAACCTGCATTTGGCCCGAGACGTGGAAGTTGACGCACTGGTAGAACGAACAGATGGCTATTCAGGCAGCGATCTGAGAGAAATATTCCAAGGCGCACACATGAGAGCAGTCAGAGAACTCTTCGAACAGAAAGAACTGACAAAACCACAGGCCAGACCAATAACGATGGAAGACTTCAGAGAGATCATCAAGAAACGGAAACCAAGCGTGTCCTCACAGATGCTGGTCCTTTACGACAAATGGTTCGAAACGTATAAGGCGTTATGAGAGATCAAAATGATCGATTCAACAGATTTCAAAATATTGGCCGAACTCGTAGAGAATGCAAAATACTCTTTCGCAGAGATAGGCCGCAAACTCAGTTTACACCCGAACGTCGTCGCATACAGAGTCAGCAAACTCGAACGGACGGGGGTTATCAAAGATTACCGGGCTGACCTAGATCTTGAAAAACTCGGAGTCGCTGAGCAAATCTTAGTCGGAGCGAGCTTCCCTAACGACACTGAACGCGATGCCATCCTCGAAAAAATCACAGCTATCCCACAGACAGTCAGAGTCGTAAGCTCACTCGGCGAACCAGAAAGTATCGTATTTCTCGTCGGCAAAAACAAATCCGAAATTGAAAAATTAATGTCAAAACTGAGATCGCTGAACATCAGGATCGAATACACCGGCTCCATCATCAGAACATTTGAGGATGGAAGGCTCGGTAATTTCTTGAAGATTCTTGCCAGAGAACATGAAGTAGCGGACCTGGAGGGCAAGAACTGCTCGTAAAGGGGTGATAGACAGATTGTTCAATGAAAGAAAGTCGTGGACGAAACGAATTAGGGAAGCAATGCATCCTACACCAATACGTCAGCGGATCAACGAATGTCTCTTCAAACTGAACGTTCAACAACGAAAACTGGAGCGAACCGGCTACCACATGCAACAACGCGATCAAGCATTATATGGAAAATGCGTTCTAGCATCACAAGGCAAAAACAATCAGCTTGCGTCAATGTATGCGAACGAATGTGCCGAACTGCGAAAGATGGCTAAGGTAGTACTACACAGCGAGATGGCATTGGAGACAGTAACCCTCAGACTACAAACAATACGCGACTTCGGTGAAATAGCATACACAATGAAACCAGTCGCACACGTCGTCGGAGTACTCAAGACCCAACTTGAAGGCGTACTTCCAGAAGTATCCATGGAATTAGCTCAAGTAAACGACACTCTCGAAGGAATGGTAGTCGAGGTCGGAGAATCGACAGAATCATCATTCGACGCAGCAGCATCGAGTGGAGAAGCCCAACAGATTCTCCAAGAAGCAAATACAGTAGCTGAACAGAAGATGAAAGAACGATTCCCAGAGCTACCGCCAATCCCGACGAGCGAAGCACGCGTCTAATGCGCTTCCCTCCTCCCTCCTATTTTCCATACTGTTCTAATCCAACGCTGTTACCACCTCACTTTAAGGAGTATCAATAACGTTAGGTGAATTCCTAACCAACTCCCTAACCGATCTGAACAAACTAGCAACCCTAGATCGTAAAGTCAAGTCGGACAGAAACCACCAGATAGCTAAGAAAACTGGCAAGTGAGCTGCTCCAGACTCTCTAGGATGAATGTTTGTAAACAGCTCAAAAACGTGTTTTAAAACGTTATAAAACGTATTTTAGAACGTCACAGCGGTAGCGGCCGAAACTGAACTGCCACTATCGCGATCGACTGGGATGATTGTACGAAGCAGCTCTTGGAGTCGGGCAACAAGCTCACTGCAGTAAATTCCCGTCAGCAGC
>JBEKGM010000021.1:0-38814 GCA_050012795.1 Bathyarchaeia archaeon
GTGTAGAGCAGCTTGAAGAAATCTGGAGGCTCGATTGCGTATTTCTTTGCAAGATTGAAGATCGAATTTTGAAGTGTTCTCTCATCCGTCTCCGATCTTACAATGCTGACCAGATCCTCCACGGCTAGGCGTTGAGGTCCAGTCAGTTGAATCGTTGACTCTGCTATTGTTTTGAAATCCTCTGCCCAATTAGTCGCATAGTTCAGCTCTTCTTCTATGTCTGATGTCAGTCCAGTTTTGATGTAGCCGTACTCGCGAAGCTTTGCTTCAACATACTCGCGGCGCTTATCAGGAGGAGCCACAGTCACAAGATAGACTAGCAGATTATATGGTATGTAAGATGAGTGGCGCGCAGGAGGCTTAAGGAAATAAGTGTACTCGAATAGACCCTTCAATTTCGCAGATTCCTTATTGTCCGAGATTGCATGAGCTCCGAAGTACACGTCCTCGAGAGAGTGAAGCTCGTTAACGTAGCCTGGGATGTCCTCCACACCTAAATTTCGAGCGCCAGTAATTCGCTTGAACATTAGCAGATTTAGTGACGCGGGTGGCCCGTACTTGAACCAAGTCTGCGGGGTAATTACGTCGAGAGCTGATTTCGATTTTGAAATCTTCTCTCCGCCCTTATCCAGGAATAATTCATAGCGAACATGGAATGGGGGCGGATAGCTTAGAACTTCCTGGCATACACGGTCGTTAACCCGCACTGAATCCGTGAGTTCCTTGCCATGCGCTTCGAAGTTTATTTTTAGTGCGTCCCATCTTGCGGCAAACTCTGCTTTCCATGGGATTTTACCTTGCCCATCCTTAACGTCCACTTCTCCTTTGTAGCCGCAACTCTCAATCGATTGCCCTCTGATCTCTCCAGATCCTTCGCAAGAGTAAAGGACTTTGTCCGTGCTAATGTTGAATTCCTGAGCCTGCGTCGTGTAAATTCTTCCGCATGAACCACATACAGGAAAATATGGCAGTATCACTGTGTACTTGTCTTGTCCAACCTCTTCCTTCACAATGCGTCCTATACGATCAGCAGCCACCAGAATCTTTCTAATCTGATCTGTGAATACTCCTCTTCGGTAATCTTCTGTTGCAGAATGAAAATTGTATTCAACGCCACATTTGTCCATTGCGTCTCGGAGAAGCGAGTTCATGTGAGCTGCATAGCTTCCGTGACAATTGTAAGGATCAGGTATTGATGAGACTGGATGACCTAGATATTTCTTCAACGAGTCAGGCATGCCTGCTGGAACTTTTCTTAGACCGTCCATATCATCCGAAAAGGCAATGAATTCTGACTTCCGAGCTTGCGTTTCGAGCG
This sequence comes from Bathyarchaeia archaeon, assembly GCA_050012795.1. GTDB lineage: Archaea > Thermoproteota > Bathyarchaeia > 40CM-2-53-6 > 40CM-2-53-6 > FEN-987. The sequence continues at coordinate 1,319 of JBEKGM010000021.1, forward strand.
CGAGTTTCACGCCGTAAGCTCTTATGACATCTCCTAAGCTTCCAACGTGCGGAATCCCAGACGCGCCCAGTCCGCTTTCTGTTCTAAGAATCGGTGCGTTTCTCCCAATATTCTCCTCGCGTAAGAGCATGCGATGAGCGACCATGTCTAGCCAGGTGCCGCGACCAACTATTTCGGCTTCAGTGCGTCCAGTCATCCTTATCCGCCATACGATTAGTTCAGCTATGAGATAACAATTCTTTATAGCATCCCATGCAAACTTCCCGCAGCCAAGAAGGAAGCGCGTGTGCCGAAGAATCCAACATTAACAAGACTTTCGACTGTACTCGGAACTACTGCAGTAATATTCTTGTTGGATTGGTTCTACTTAGCGTACATAGCATCGAAAGGATTTGAACTGAAGATTCACGAATTCATGCTCGGAACAGTCAAACTCTCGATTCCCCTCCAATGGCTGCCTGTTGTGGGTGTTGTGCTTGTCTCGTTCGTTGTCTGGTTCGAAGTGTCGTTCGCGCTTTTTCCTCGACGCGCTGCACCAGAGCAAGATACTCTCTCCATCCTCCGTCTTATGCGAGTTATCCTGGTCTCACTTGCAGCCTTCGTCTGTGTACTTTACATTCCTTACATAATTGGCTCGGATTGGTTCTGGACTAGAATGAGCAGTGCAAGCAACATCTCACAACTACATGATTTCGCCCAATCATTCTTGAACGCTGACAAGTCAGTGATGGGATTGGACCAAATATGGCAATACTCGATATCTCAATTCGCGTCTCTACTCATAATGGTCTCCGCCGCTTGGATTTTTGGACGAGGCCCTCGGCGAATTAGAAAATAGCTGACAAGAGCTATTCTATACTCAAATCCTCCAATAAGCCCTAAATTAGCCACTACTAGCGACTAGTAACTTCATAGTGGTCACTGAGATGTCTGAGCAATGCGCCCTCTGTGAAAGACGCAAAGAAAAGACGGGAGAATTCTGCAGTCTCCACAAGATCGCATTGGCAAATCTGAAGCACGCCTACATTATTTGGAGCGAAGCATTCGGAGGTCTTGAAAAAGAGAAGTACTACTCAGAGTTAGAAAAGCATCCAGAAACTGGGTTTGCAGTAAAAGAAGTAATCAAACACGTTCGAGACAAGGGGACGATTGCTTGACATCGAACACTACTCTCATTGTCACTGAAAAGCCGGATGCAGCATTACATGTTGCCGAGGCGTTAAGTAGAGAGAAGAAGCCGACAAAACTGAGCGTCGAAGGAGTTCCGTTTTTCGAAGTTTTCTACAATGAAGAGCGAATACTTGTATGTTCCGCATTGGGACATCTCTACGCAGTTGCTGCTGAAGGAGAGAAAACGAGGTCCCAATATCCGGTTTGGGACTTCACGTGGAAACCTAAGCACCTTGTGGAGCGTGGCCAAATACGACAGGAAAAATGGATTCGAGCGATATCGGAAGTTTCCAAAAATGCCGATCGGTTCGTCAACGCATGTGATTACGATTTAGAAGGTTCGCTCATCGGCTATACAATTCTGAAGTACGCATGTAACGGGGCAGATGAGAAAGCACATCGCATGAAGTTCTCGACTCTCACCAGCAAGGAATTGCGAGATGCATATTCAAGACTATCGCCGCACTTGGATTTTGAATTCGCGCAAGCTGGAATGTGTCGACACGAAGTTGACTGGTTATACGGCATCAACTTGTCTCGTGCGCTCACGCAGTCCGCTATGAAAGCGAGCCACCGTTACTCCACCCTCAGTACAGGAAGAGTGCAGGGACCTACCATGCGCTTCGTAGTTGAGAGAGAACGAGAGATTCAGTGCTTCGTTCCGACACCTTACTGGATCTTGAAGGCAACCGTCAACGTTGGCGGTAAGAAAGTTGAAGCCGAATTTGAAGTTGAACGAATAGACAGGAGACAGGAGGCTCAAAGAATTGTGAACGAATGCACTGGCAAGATAGGAATCCTGGAGAAAGTCGAGTCACGCGCGTATAATTTGGCACCACCAACTCCTTTCGATCTTTCTGGTCTCCAGGCAGAAGCTTACCGCCATTTCGGTTTCACACCAAGAACCACCCTCGCAATCGCTGAACACCTATACCTCGATCAACTCATCTCATACCCGAGAACATCAAGCCAGAAACTTCCTCCAACTATCGGATACCTAGAAGTACTGAGGGGATTGAGCAAACTCGAGTCATACAAAAGGGAGACTGCAAAACTCCTAACCTTCAGCCGCCTCGCCCCAATCCAGGGCAAAAAGGAAGATCCAGCGCATCCTGCAGTATACCCCACAGGTGCAGGACCTAGAAATACGAAAGATTTTCGGGAGCAGAGACTATTCGATTTGATCGTAAGGCGTTTTCTAGCTACTTTCGGAGAAATCGCGATCAGGCAAAGTGACAAAGCGATAATCAAGGTTGGTGAGCACCGATTCTTTCTGCGAGCTGCTCGAATCCTCTCAAAAGGGTGGATCGAATTTTACGGACGCTATGCGAAATTCGATGATGTCACGCTCCCTTCGCTAAAAGAAAGCCAACGGATCCCTGTCGAGGAAATACATTTCGAAGAAAAGTACGTCCAGCCGCCTGCTCGGTTCAATCCAAGTAGTCTGTTAAAATCAATGGAAGAAGCAGAGATAGGAACCAAAGCAACTCGAGCGGACATCATTGAAACACTGTACGAACGCGGTTATGTCAAGGAAGAACATCGCATTATGACGGCTACGCCTCTTGCGTTCCGAGTGAGCGAGATTCTGATGAAATATTGTCCGAAGATAATGGACGTGAAGTTCACGCGTGAGCTCGAAGCGATGATGGAACAGATAGAGCTTGGGAAGGAAATCAGGCAGCACGTAGTACAATCCACAATTGAGTACTTGAAGCCGATACTTCAGGATTTGAAGGCGAAGGAAGACGAGATTGGTTCAGAGCTCACGGCAACGATAGGGAAGATGTGGATGGACAAGGTTACGTTGGACGTCCCCTGTCCCAAATGTGGGCAAGCTCTGATATGGATTGCAAGCAAGAATGGCAAGCGCTTCATTGGTCACAAAGTTAGGGCAGACTGCAAGTTCTCACTACCTCTCCCGCCCACGCGCATGGCACAATTAGAATTTCTCGATAAGGGATGTTCAGAATGTGGTTTTCAGATGATGCAAGTAAAGTGGAAAGGCAGAAAGTGGAATCCACCCGTTGTCTCCTGCCCGAATTGCTACATTAACAAACCTAAGGGTACAGGACAAGAGATTACCATAAATTCATCGATTCAGAAAACGGAAAAACCTGTCCGGCCCTAGATGAATACGGAAAGATAGGCTTATACACTCAAATCCGTTACGAGCGCTAGACTCTAGTCGGTTGAGAGAATGTATTTGTTCCCAGCGAACCTAACCAACCTTCAACAGCTCGTGCTGTTCACGGTTGCCATGGTTACGGGGCTTATCTCCATTTACGCATTCAACATGTGGATACTCACACTTCTCTCGGTCAGAGGAAGAAACAAACTTGCTGCGCCTCCCATTTTGGAAACTTGGCCGAAAGTCTCAGTTCATCTTCCATTGTTTAATGAAGAGACAGTAGCCGGGCGCTTACTGGACGCCTGTGTTAAGCTGGATTATCCAGCTGATAAGCTAGAGATCATAGTGATGGATGATTCAAACGATGGCACAACTACTAGGATTGCAAAATCATTCGAGGCGAAGTATCCCAATCTCGTTAGGGTTATTCATCGCGAACGTCGCACAGGTTTCAAGGCAGGAGCGCTTGAAGTTGCAATGCGAAAGAGTACAGGCGAATTTATCGCCCTCTTCGACGCGGATTATGTTCCGCCTGCTGATTTCCTGAAGAAAATGATTCCTCATCTATACCTAGATGATAGAGTTGCGTTTGCTCAGTCAAGATGGAGTTACCTTGACGGACAATTTTCATGGATTGCCAAGGCAATGTCGCTTGCGATCGACGTTTACGCGTTTGTAGATCAACGGGCGCGATATGTGGGAAATTTGTTGGCACATTTCAGCGGCACATGCGGAGTGTTCAGACGCAAAGCCATTGAGGACGCAGGAGGTTGGAGCGCTGACACTCTGGCAGAAGACTTGGACCTATCGATACGCCTTCACCTCAAAGGATGGAAGTATATCTACGTTCCCACAGTCGTCTGCCCGGGTGAAATACCTCCGAGCTTCGATAACCTCAGACACCAGCAATATCGATGGGCAAAAGGATATTCTGAATGCCTAAGGAAGCACGGCGGAGCAATCCTGAGAAGTGCTCAGCTGAATTTCTTTCAGAAAATGGAGGCTATCCTGCACCTCTCAACATATTTCATTTGTCCGCTTACCATTATCGCAATCGTGGTCGGGCTATTGTACTACTCGGTCTTTCCACCATCGTTTTGGCTCATGGGATTCTGGAGATATCAAGTTGCACTCATCACCTTCTTACTCTCCTTGGTGATCTACAGCGCGCCCCTTGTGGCTTCAGGCGTAACTCTCTCAGAATTCTCTCAGGTAGGAGTAATGAAACTGAGACGGATTCTCCACCTCGGATATTTGGGGGCGATAGTCTACGGATTGCTTTTCAGCAATTCACGTGCGGTGATCGAAGGGTTGTTCTCTAGAACATCCTACTTCTACCGAACTCCAAAAATAGGGAGTATTCGAGTAGCTCGTGACTAGACCTTACTATCATGCTTTCCTGTCGTTGCAGGCTTCGATGACAAGGGTTTGTTGAGAAGGTCGAGTATACTGTCCGACCTCAAGACGTTTCTTCTGTCAAGCAATAGTATGAAGCCCACACAAAGAAAGACAAGATAAGTAACCATTGAGGCATGAAACGCTCCCGTCGGGAGGTCAGAATACCACCCCACTAAGTTCACTGACGTTAGCAGAGCATAGGCTACATCAACGAAGTAAATCGGAAATGAGAATAGACCCAACCACCAAGCCCAGCGAGAAGTCTTGAATAAAGCACCTGCAATCAATAATGAGATGATGCCGAATAGCGCCAAGTAATATGCCGCTTGGTCAAGTGCCCAAAAGCTGAGCATATAGACTCCGCCAAGTGCGTAGATGATTAACGCGCCCCAAATTCCGGCAGAGCGCTCGTTCGATACTTCGCCCAAACTTTCAACCTCAATTCGTGGAAGTCTAATAACGCCTATAGATCTGGCATAAAGCTTTGTGCATACGAAATCGCACTGACATTTCATGATCACAGGGTAGCATGCCCTATGATTACAGACGTGCAAGAACTAACTTCCGATTGCACTCCGAGTTATCGGTATGGAATAACCGAAGGGCTATCTACCCAAGTATATCGTGGCGTAGTAGTACCCGCCGATAATTTGGACGGCTACGACACTAAAACCATGTACTGACCATGGTCGATAATATGAGAAACTTGCATCTCCAGATGCGCTGACAATAAGCCAATACGCGGGATTCTCCGTCCGGAACATTACTAAAAGCATGCTTCCGTCGGGGCTCAATGCCTTAGCAACGGGCTTACCGGTCTGATCGCTCGCTATAACTTGGACGTTAGTGAGGGTACAAACGCAAGGATAGAAGAAAGTAACCTGCACAGTGTATCCCGTTGTAACTCCTTGAGCCATCGCGGGCACGATAAAGGAACCAACTATGAGAGTTGATAATAGAACCGTTATCAAACTCCCTTTCAACAAGCCCGTCTCCACATCTATGTCATAGGCCGTTCCATTTAACCCTTACAGAGTTTGTCTGATTGCCACGGTGTCGTCATAGCTGAAACAGTATGGGTTAAAAGCAGTACGAGTTGATACGGACAAAAAGGCTTACGAGTTCAGAGGAGGCACGGCAAACTGGAGAATCTGTCCTTACATACATCAATGACTGGCAGCTTTTCAGGTTATTCGAAATCCCTCGAGGAAGCACGATACGTAGTTATTGGAGTTCCATATGACCATACGAGTACTTTCAGGTCAGGTTCACGTTTCGGACCGGGTGCTATTCGTGAAGCATCTTTGAACATCGAGACTTACAGTCTTCGCACGGGCGTAGATATTGAATCTGTGCCGATCCATGATGCCGGAGATTTGCATATTGTTGATGACGCCGCGGAGACGCTTCGTCGCCTTCGAGGTGTCGCCGGTGATATCTTGTCCGCTGGCAAGATGCCGATTTGCATTGGGGGAGAGCATACAATAACGCTGGGGGCTGTACAGAGCCTGCCGAAAAGCGTGGGCGTGGTTAGCTTTGACGCACATGGAGACCTGCGTGATGAGTATGGTGGTGGTAAACTGTCACACGCGACTGTTCTGAGGCGGATAAGTGAAGTGGTCGGGACCGACGGTATCTACGTCTGCGGCGTGCGTGCTCTCTGTAAGGAAGAAGTAGAGTTCATCCAGAAGGAAAGAATTCAACATCTCACTCCATGGGGCCTCCGCGAGCTAGGCCTAGAGAAAGCTGCGGAGAAGCTAAGAGAATTTCTTGGTAAGTTCCAGCGTACCTATCTGACCATTGACTCGGACGTCTTAGATCCTGCGTTTTGTCCAGGTGTCGCCAATCCGGAGTTTGATGGCCTCACACCAAGTGAACTAACGCACCTTGTTAGCGCCGTTGCAGCGGAGAGGATGATTGCATTTGATCTTGTCGAGGTGTGCCCGAATTATGATTCAGGAGCGGCTGCTGTAGCGTCTTCCAGACTAATTTTCGAAGTCATCGCGAACGCGGAAAAAGCACGGAAGAGTTAGAGTCTTCGCAACTTTGCAATGAAATATCCATTGCACTCATGCAAGTTAGGGTAGAACCTCTGGCATCGCTCGAGTCCCTTTAATCCGGATGATCCCAAAAACGGCTTCTGGTGTTCTAACATGAAGTCAGGATTTCTACGGAGAAAAGAGGCGATTACGTCCTCGTTCTCTTCGGGTAGGATGCTGCATGTTGAATAAACTAGGCTTCCACCCGCGCGAACATGTTTCGAGGCAGAATCCAAGATGGTTGATTGCCTCCTGATCAGCGTTTGGAGGCTTGCGGCAGAAAGTCTCCATTTCATCGTAGGATTCTTTGCGAATACCCCCGTATTGGAACACGGTGGATCCACGAGTACAACTTCAGCTTCAACGTTAAGTTTCAGTCTACTCGCATCCGCAATAATCCCGTTAGCTATCAAGCACCCTACTCGGTCGATCTCTTTCTTCCAATGCGCCATCCTCTCACTAGAGACGTCGATCGAGAATATCTCTCCCTTATTGCTCATCAGAGCAGCCAGATGGCGTGTCTTGTTGCCTGGAGCCGCACATACGTATAGTACACTGTCTCCTGGTTGAGGCGAAGCCACAATGCCTGAAACAATTGCGGAGAGATCTTGAATGACGATTTTTCCTGTCTTGACGAATTCAAGTTGTTGCGGTACAAGTTTGTGGGAGTCATTCAATTTCCATACTCCTTTCAATCCGTCCACTTCTGCAGCACTGATAGTACCTTGCGCCGATGACGAATTGGTTTGGAGCGGATTTAATCGAATGTAAAGCGGAATGGGTTTGAGGTTTCGATTCAGGATTTGGAGACCGACATCGCGACCGAACAACAACAAGATACGTTGCACGTACCACGTAGGATGACAAGTTTCAAGCGAGATCCTCTCATAATCATTCTGAGCGTGAAAAGAACAGGTTTCAGTAACAATTCGCCCAATGGTTTCCTCATACGGGCGCAGTATTTTCCAACCAAGGATCTGCCTAGCCGATGAAATTGCCAGTCGAAGCTGTCTCTCATCCGCTCGGTCAACGTATCTCAAGAACGCGAGGATCCTTAGAAAACCCGACACTCCATGCGGCATCTCGTCGAGTTTACCATTCGAGACCAACGAAACGTAATGTTCCAGTCGATTTTGGAACCGTGTAGTCTCCATTATGAGGCGATGAGCCTGTCGCAGCTCGTCTGGACTCGCGTCTAACTGATCAGCAGCCCGGAAAAGTGCCGTTCTCTCGCCTAATCTCGCGTAGGCCATCCAGCTCAGGGCTTCGATTGCAACAGCGAGAGAATTTCTCCTCAACCTGAATTAACCGTGGAGATTAACATCACGCAACTATTTAGTAGAGCCTGTGCATTCACCTCGCACAGACGGAAATGACCCTCGAGACTTACTTCAAAGGTAGTTCAGTGCAATCAAGTCATCCTGCTCAAACCGGTCGTCAAGGGCTTGTTTTCGTCCCTTTGACCTCAGAAGACTTTCCGCCATCATATCTCATATCGATAGGATACGACGGAAGTCTCAAGAAATGCTTCCTGCGTCTGTATGATCCGTCTTCTCATAAAATTCACTTCTGGTTTGATGATACCGGACACAGACCGTATTGCTATAGCAAGCAATCATTGTCTGAGCTGCAAAGGAATGTCAATGTCGCTAAAAATCCAGGCTTTGATCATTTTGAAGAAGATTCAAAATTCGATGCTCTCAGAGGGCAAACAGTCAACGTTACAAGAATAGTCGCGAAAGATCCACTGACGATAGGCGGCAAAGCTACAGGATCAATTCGTGATGCTATCACCGCTTGGGAAGCAGACATCAAGTACGTTGAGAACTACATTTACGATCGCGGTATAGAGCCTGGCATGATGTACGAATGCAAAGCCAAGCAGCTTCGCCAAGTAGACTACACATTGTCAGATAAAACCGGCAAGGAAATTGAGCAAATACTTCACGAGGAAACCTCAGAGTACAAATCACTAGCTAATGAATGGATGAGATTACTAGAATGTCCCGTACCGCAATACCGCAGAGTCGCGCTTGATATTGAGGTCGCTAATCGTGTAGAAAACCGAATTCCTGACCCCGAGACCGCAGAAGACCCAGTGATCTGCGTAAGCCTAGTGGGGTCGGATGGGACTAGCAGAGTGCTACTGCTCGAAAGGGAAGGAATCGAAGAAGGACAAGCGAATCTGTCTCCTGGCATGAAACTCGAATTCTACTCGAAGGAAGAAGACTTGCTGATCGCACTCTTCCTGGCGCTTCTCAACTTCCCTCTGGTCGTCACATTCAACGGTGACGAATTCGACCTCAAATATCTATACCATAGGGCACAGAGATTGGGGCTCAGAAATGATGAGATCCCGATCGAGATGGGACGTGACGTCGCCTTTCTCAAATACGGCGTACACATTGACCTCTACAAATTCTTCTTCAATCGGTCAATCCAGATTTACGCTTTCGGTCAGAAGTATCGAGAAAACACGCTCGACGCCGTAGGGGAAGCCTTAGTCGAAAGCTCCAAGATAGAAATAGACTCAGTTTCAAAGGCCGCATACAGAGAATTAGCGGCCTATTGTTATCGTGATTCTCAAATCGTACTCAATCTTACTTCGTTCAATGACGACCTCGTCATGAAGCTGATGACTGCACTTTCAAGAATCAGTTTCATGACACTTGATGAAGTTTCAAGACAAGGTGTGTCTGGTTGGATTCGAAGTATTATGTTCTGTCATCATCGCAAACGAGGCTATCTAATCCCGCGCAAAGACGAGATTCTCGAAGTGAAGGGGGAGACCACCACGGAGGCGGTCATCAAGGGCAAGAAGTACAAAGGCGCCATAGTTGTTGAACCGAAACCGGGCGTCCACTTTAACGTCTCAGTTCTGGACTTTGCCTCACTATATCCATCTATCATAAAGGTTTGGAATTTGGGCTACGAGACCGTAAGATGCTCGCATAAGGACGAGGCTTGCAGGCGCAACCTGATTCCGGGAACGCCCCACTGGGTTTGCAGCAAGAAGCGCGGGCTGGAAAGTCTGCTTATTGGATCTTTGCGTGATCTTCGAGTAAATTGGTACAAGGTGAGAGCGAAAGACCGAACGCTTCCTCCGACACTACAAAGCTGGTACAAGGTTGTCTCGGACGCGTTGAAAGTTGTGCTCAACGCGAGTTATGGTGTGTTCGGAGCTGACAACTTCGCACTGTATTGTCCACCTGTGGCTGAAGCAACTGCCGCAATCGGAAGGCACGTAATTACTCAAGCTCTGCAAAAAGCACAGGAGTTAGGGCTCGAAGTGTTCTACGGTGACACCGATTCTATCTTCCTTGGAGGCCAGAACGCCGTATCTCTAAACAAGCTAATTGAATGGTCGCGAACCAGTCTAAGAATGGAACTTGAAATAGACAAGAACTACCGGTACTTGGCATTAAGTTCGAGAAAGAAGAATTACTTCGGAGTATTTCCAGACGGACGTGTGGACATCAAAGGTCTTACCGGAAAGAAACGGCATATTCCAGGCTTCCTACATGGTGCTTTCTACGAGATGGTTTCGATTCTGAGCGAGGTCAAATCAGCGGAAGATATCGAAATCGCAAAGAAAAAACTCATTGAAATTGTTAAGGAATGCTATGTTAAGTTACGAACCAAACAATACTCCCTTGCGGAACTCGCCTTTTCCATGATGATGAGCAGAACTCCGGAAAATTATACGAAAACCACCCCTCAACACGTCAAGGCCGCGAGACTCCTCCAGCAGGCTGGGACTGAAATGAAGTCTGGAGACATTGTTTCATTTGTGAAAGTTCGAGGGGAGCTCGGCGTCAAACCCGTCCAGCTTGCGCGGCTGGACGAAGTCGACACGGAGAAGTATATCGAGTATATTCGCGGGACTTTTGAGCAGGTGCTGGACGCATTGGGAGTGGAGTTTGAAGATCTTGCGGGAGTCAAGAAGCTTGAGTCATTTTTTGCGGGATGAGGCAGAGTCTTGATCCAGATCCTCGGCATTAACGGGATGCCGTTAGTGAAGCCTGGTGATAGTATAGGTGATCAAATAGTAGAAGCAGCGAAGACTGAGTCTATTCAAATCCACTCCAGCGATGTAATTGTGGTTGCACAGAAAATCGTGTCGAAGGCTGAGGGACATGTTCTCGATCTATCCACAGTTCAACCATCATCATTGGCAGAGACGATCGCGAAGACATCTGGGAAAGATCCGAGGCATGTGGAAGCGATACTTAGAGAGTCAGCTAGCATAGTGAGGATGCGTGGAGCTCACCTAATCGTGGAGACGCCGCACGGTTTTGTTTGCGCCAACGCAGGAGTTGACCGATCAAACGTGGGCAAAAATGACTCGGTAGTGTTACTCCCAATTGATCCTGACAAGTCGGCTAAGAGGATTCGGCATCGTATTATGGAGTTGACCGGTGCTAACGTAGGAGTTATCGTATCCGACACATTCGGCCGCGCGTGGAGGAATGGTCAGGTAAACGTGGCCATTGGAGTTGCTGGGCTAAGCCCTGTGGTTGATTACCGCGGTACCAGTGACATGTTCGGAAACCAGCTCAGCGTCACTCAAATTGCGATTGCTGATGAATTGGCCTCTGCTGCAGAACTCGTAATGCGAAAAAGTGACCGGATACCTGTGGCTATTATTAGGGGAGTAGATTACGTAAAGGATGATGGATCAATAAAGCCGTTGATTAGACCTAAAGAGGAAGACCTATTTCGATAATGAGATTCGCAAAGTTATATACTGTTCACGTGTGCTTCTAACACGGACGGTGTTCTAAATGGAGACAGTCAAGCCACCAGTACCAGTACACGTAACTGATATGTTCAATTTTTCTAGACTAGCACTTGGCTTGACGGATGGGTCCCAGATTTTATGGTACTTCAAGTACAAGGACAAGCACGTCTTAGGCTTGTTCACTGCCTACATGTATTGGGACGGTGATCTACCAATACTAGCCTACACGGTCACAGATTCAGCACCAAAGGCATTCCTCGCATACCGAAGTGATTCTGTGAAAGGAGAAGAATGGATGTACTCCAATGAAGCTGGAGACACGCGGTACCGTTACGGTTCATTCGTGGAACTGAAGAAGATTCCTGACGCATTTGTCGAGGCCCTTAGAGGCAAGTTTCCGGAGATATCTCCTCCCATGCTTGCCGAGGTCGAGGACATAAAATCAATAGTTAGAATTCTCTTGCCACTTTCCTTGAGGGAGGGAACGCTGTTTCCACTCTGGCACTTCGCTCGCGGAGACCGTTACATCGTAGGCACGTGCATTCCATTCGAGCACTACTATGATGCTGACGCCTTACCCGTTTTCTTCTACGTCACGATGGATCAACCCATGGACCCACATCACGCTTTCATAAAGTACATCGCCGTGAAACCGAGCGGAGAAAAAGTCGAGTATACAAACAATACATCTGACGCGAAATTCTTCTATGCAAAGCTAATTGCGGTCGATGATATGCCCATCTTTCCAAAGTAAACTAATATCTTTCGAACCAGTTGTTTCGCGGGTGTGCTGCGTTGCCATTCTCCGATCTCATACGAGTGTCCTCCGAAAGAGCTCAAAGTAGAATCGTGTTAGCACTTGACTTGGAGGACGATGATCATCAGACTCTCGTTGAGAAATGCAACGAGATCCTGGAGAACGTTTCCGAGTACGTCTGTGCAGTTAAAATAAACCGTCAACTTGTCCTCGCGCTTGGATTACCTACCGTTAATCATATCGTACGAAAGGCGCATGAGTGCTCATTACCGGTAATAATGGACGCTAAGCTGAATGATGTTGGGCACACGAATTCATTCATTATGGAGTCTTACATTCGCGCGGGATTTGATGCAGTAATAGCAAGTCCGATAACTGGATGGAGAGGCGGAATGGATTCCGTCTTTGAGTTAGCGAGAAAAAGGGACAGGGGGATTATTCTGCTCGTGTACATGAGTAATCCTGGCGCAGAACAGTTCTATTCTATGTTGACGAGCACCGAAGATGGACAAAAGCCGATTTTCGAGGTGTTCACTGAGATGGCAGTTGAATGGGGAGCAGATGGACTAGTCGTCGGAGCCACACGCCCTGAGATTATCAGACGAGTCCGGACTCTCGTAGGCCCCTCCATGGGGATTTACAGTCCAGGAGTGGGAATACAGGGGGGAGATGCAAAGAAAGCTCTTGAATTCGGCTCAACTTACCTCATTGTGGGTAGAACGATTTATGCTTCGACAAACCCACGAGACGCCGCTAGAGAATTGTACGAATCCGTGAAATGATGTGCAAACAAAGTTGGTATGTCCCATGAACTTCAGCAACGGCATAGTACAAGTTCATTGCACTGCCTGTCGAATACAAGACCAAGACTTTTATTCACCTGACCTGGTACGGCCTAGGACGTGAATTCTCTTGGGTGGGGCTAAAAAGAAGAGCATGGCACAAATGGAGAAGCAGCAGGACCAGCAAGACAAGAAACCTGAACCTGCAAAGAAGACTAAAGGAAAGGGGCCTGTCTCAGAGGCAAAGAAGACTACTAGCATTAGCCTCCCTAACTTCGAAGACGAGAAGTTCCTAGGAGAGCTATCCAAAATGGGTGCTCTAACCCCATACTCGATAGCGACGCAATTCAACGTACGACTAAGTGTCGCACGCGACATACTTGAGGAACTAGAGAGAAGACGCTTGGTTAAAGCGGAAGGCGGAAATGCCAGAATCCGAATCTACCGCTTGGCCGCTGCCTAAACCTTCACAACTCGAATCTTCGTTCCGCTCTTAATCCCTCGAAATAGCTCTAGGTTAGATGTTACCCTGCCAACAACGTTAACTGGGCTATATGGCTCAGTGGGACCATAGAATATGCAGAGTGCTGCCCCCATCGGCCAGTAGGCCATACTCCCCACTTCGACCGTACTCTTCGCTTTCTCAGAACCCAACCTTACGGGTGTCTCGAAATAGATCTCCTCCTTCCACCTAGCCACCCTGCCTTCAAATGGGATAGCTTTCGCCAAGTTGTCGACTGTAACAGGACTATGAAATCGGATCAGTTCCGCGTCGGCCTCCCCATATCCTTCTGCAATCAGTCGAATCTTGTAACGCGAAACATCCTCTGTAGGTTTCGATTCAGATAGTTCCGTATTCAGCACGTTCACACCCAGATAGAAACAGCCGGAATTACTTTGTCATACTCTTAAAAATAGGTTCTGTTTCGCTTTCCCCCATTACGGGCTTTTCCAGTAGGTATCAGGAAACAAAGAATAACTAGCACTCCACTAGTTGCCGCCAATCGAGGACGGCCGCAAATGAAGCCTGTAAGAACACTTATAATGGGAGCCGCCGGAAGGGATTTTCATAACTTTAACGTTTTCTTCCGTGACAATCCGGATTATGAGGTAGTTGCTTTTACGGCAACTCAAATTCCTGGAATAGAAGGCCGCACATACCCACCATGTCTCTCGGGACCACGGTATCCAGAAGGCATCAAAATCCTACCGGAAGAAGACTTGGCGAAGATCATTAGAGAGAAGAATGTCGAATTAACAGTGCTTGCGTATAGTGACCTGCCTCATGACGTCGTAATGCAAAAAGCATCCCTCGTCCTTGCCTGCGGGGCGGATTTCCGCCTGATGGGTCCAAAAACGACTATGTTGAAGTCCAGTTTGCCAATGGTTTCCGTTTGTGCGGTGCGAACCGGAGCTGGAAAGAGCACTGTTTCACGGGCCGTTGTACGGTCGCTGAAGAAGATGGGTCATCGAGTAGTTGTAATACGCCACCCCATGCCTTATGGCGATTTGGAAAAACAGGTCTGTGAACGTTTCGCTTCTTATGAGGATCTAAACCGGTACGAATGCACCATCGAGGAACGGGAAGAATACGAACCTCACATCGACGTAGGTACCATCGTGTATGCCGGCGTGGATTATGAAAAGATACTTCGAGAAGCCGAGAAAGAAGCGGACGTCATCCTCTGGGATGGAGGTAACAATGATCTCCCGTTTTATGTTCCAGATCTCCAAATTGTCGTAGTCGACCCTTTACGACCTGGAGATGAGCTCGCTTACTACCCAGGCGAAGTAAACCTGCGGATAGCGGATATCGTAGTCATAAACAAGGTCGATAGCGCTCCACGAGCAAACCTGAAACTGGTCAGAGATAACATCAAACGCGTAACCCCAACCGCGAAAATAGTGGAAGCCGCATCAGAGATTTACGTCGACGACAAATCAAACATCCGCGGTAAGAATGTGTTAGCTGTCGAGGATGGTCCCACTGTCACACACGGGGAGATGAAAGAGGGGGTCGGCGCGATTGCGGCCCGCAGGTACAAGGCAAAGAGCCTCGTTGACCCACGACCATACGCGATCGGCTCAATCAAGCGTACGTATGAGAAGTACCCGCATCTTGGACGAGTATTGCCCGCAATGGGTTACGGCGAGAAGCAGGTCAGAGACTTGGAGCGAACTATTAACGCCGTCAAGTGCGATTCAGTGGTTCTTGGTACGCCCATTGATCTTCGGAGAATAATGAACATCAAAAGACCTGCAGTACGAGTTCGGTACGAGATTCGTGAAACTACTCGACCCACGCTCGACGAAATTCTCAGATCAACGCCACTCAAACCAGGCCGGTTAAGCTAAGACCCTCTTTAGCGTCTCGAAGATATACTCTAACTCCGAGTCACTCAACTTTGGGTGAACCGGAACCGAGAAGACTTGACGGCATGCTTTTTCTGTCTCAGGGAGTGGTCGGCGTGACGCTAGAGCCCGTTCTCTGTACAGTGGAAGCAGATGAAGTGGAGATTCGTAGTAAACCGCGCCTTCAATGTTTTTCGACCTTAACCTCTCAACTACCTTGTTCCTCTTCCCAGCGTTAGCCCCCCTAAGCCGGAGCGTGTAAAGGTACCATGCGTGTCTCCTTCCAGTCGGTTCCTTCGGTGGCATAACCTTCCCGAGGATTCCAAGCTTCTCACTTAGGACACGTGCATTGTTTCTTCTCGCTTCCAAGAAGCTTGGCAATTTGCGCAGTTGAACTAGACCTATAGCTGAGAGGATCTCGTTCATGCGATAATTGTTGCCGACCATTGTAGGCCAGTACGGGCGTCGTTCTCCATGTGTCCTCATCATTCGAAGTTTATCTGAATGATCATCATCATTTGTTGTAATCATTCCTCCTTCTCCAGTGGTCATGTTTTTCCCTGCGTAGAAGCTGAAACAAGTCATGTCACCGATCGATCCTATCATGGATCCATTGTATTCAGCACCATGCGCTTGAGCCGCGTCCTCAATGAGTGCAACGCCGCGGTCGCGAGCAAGCTTCTTGAGGGGATCGAGATCTGCCGGTAGACCGTATAGGTGAACAGGAACGATTGCCTTCGTGTTCCGCGTCATCACAGCCTCAACTGTCTCAGTGGTTACCGTGTAGGTTTCAGGATCAATATCTGCAAAGACTGGTTCAGCTCCGCACATAAGAACGGTTTCGGCCGTTGCGTGAAACGTGAAAGATGGAACAACAACCTCGTCTCCGGCTTTCACACCTGTCACTGCAAGTGCTGAATGCAGCGCAGCTGTACCGCTGGACACGGCTACGGCATGTTTCGCTCCCACGTAGCGCGCAAACTCCTTCTCGAATTCCAGTGTTCGCGGTCCCATGCCGCTCTTCTCGGTGAGGATTCCGCTCTTCAAAACCTCAGTAACTGCATCAGTTTCCTCCTTCGATAATAAGGGTTGATTGATTCGAATTATCTCCCGCACGGTTATCGTCTCGAGAATTTACCGAAAAGGAGACGGATTGATGCATAAACATTTCTTAACGGTACTCGTGCATGGAACCTTCCGAATTAGCGCGACGAATCGTCTGGATTCCACCGCAAAGGACGAGACTAAAGCACAAAACGCTTATATCGAGTCGAATTTTGGCTTGATCTAGGGTATTTCAACAGGAGCTTTGGAGCATTGTCAGTTAATGTTGGCGGACAAAACGTCATCATCCTGAAGGAGGGCACTTCGCGCACACAAGGCCGAGAGGCCCAACATGCGAATATTGAAGCTGCTCTAGTAATAGCTGAATCAATTAAGTCTTCACTCGGTCCCAAAGGCATGGACAAAATGCTTGTGGATGGATTTGGCGACGTGACGATAAGCAATGATGGCGCCACGATCCTTGATGAGATGGATGTTCAGCATCCCGCGGCGAAGACGATGGTGGAAATCGCCAAGACCCAGGATGATGAGGTCGGCGATGGCACCACAACCGTCGTTGTCCTGGCGGGTGAATTGCTCAACAAGGCTGAAGCTCTGATGGACAAAGATGTGCATCCGACTCAAGTGATAGACGGATATTCCTTGGCAGAGAAGAAGGCTGTCGAATTCCTGCAAAAGATTGCCATCAAGATAAATCCAACTGACAAAGCCATGTTGAAGAAGATAGCTGTAGTCTCAATAGCCAGTAAACTACTCTCAGAACACAAGGATTACGTCGCCGACATAGCTGTGAAAGCAGTTCTTGAAGTGGCGGAGAAGACAGGAACTGGATACGTCGTCGATATCGATAACATAAAAGTTGAGAAGAAGCCTGGAGGCTCTTTGGTTGACACACGACTGATTCAGGGCATACTGCTGGACAAGGAGGTAGTACACCCGGGTATGCCTAAGCGTGTTGAGAACTGCAAGATTGCGTTACTCAATTGCCCCCTTGAAATTGAGAAGCCGGAATTCGATTCTAAACTCAATATCGATAACCCTGATCAGATGAAACGCTTTCTGGATGAAGAAGAGAAGCTACTCCGAGAGATGGTGGAGAAGATTGCATCCGTGGGCGCGAACGTTGTCGTCTGCGAGAAAGGAATAGATGACTCAGTCCAGCATTTCATGGCGAAGAGGAACATCCTTGCAGTCCGAAGGGTTAAGCAATCTGACATGGAGAAACTCACAAAGGCCACGGGAGCCCACATCATAACGAACATAAGCGATCTGAAATCCTCTGACCTCGGTTACGCTAAACTCACGGAAGAGAGAAAAGTCTCAGATGACAAGATGACATTCATCGAAGGCTGCAAAGACCCCAAAGCGCTCAGCATACTAGTAAGAGGCGGCACGGAAAGAGTCGTTGACGAAGCTGAACGAGCAATACACGACGGTCTATGCGTCGTCCGAGACGTAGTTGTGGAGCCACTAGTTGTCGTAGGGGGCGGAGCAACCGAGACTGAAGTAGCAAGAATGCTGAGGAACTACAGCGAAAAGTTATCCGGCAAAGAGCAACTGGCAGTTCAAGCCTTCGCTGACTCACTCGAAACGATTCCAATGATTCTCGCAGAGAACGCAGGAATGGATCCCATAAACTCCTTGATGGAATTGCGAGCAAAACACCAAGGAAAACAAAGGTGGGCGGGCATCGACCCATTCAAAGGGAAAGTCTCCGACCTTTCGAAACTCGACGTCTACGAGCCCCTCGCGGTGAAGATCCAAGCGGTGAAATCTGCAGGAGAAGCAGCCGGAATGCTTCTTAAGATCGATGATGTTATCGCCGCTTCAAAGTCTAAGGACGGAGCGGGCGGACCCAAGGGGCCAAGAGATAGTGCCAAAGAAGAAGGAGAAGGTGACTAAGCGCGCGTCCACTACGCTCATAGGCCCCAAGAAGCTTACCCGCTTCGAACGTGCCAGAGTCGTAGGCGCCCGCGCACTTCAAATCTCGATGGGAGCACCTGTGCTGCTCGACATCTCACCCGCCGCTAAGTCGCCGATTGAGATTGCAGAGACCGAGTTAGAAGAGGGGGCTTTGCCAATCAGCATTAGGAGAGCCCTCCCAGACGGCACGAGCATGAACATCACGTTGAAAATCCTCCTCGAAGGAGAACGCGAGGAGGCAGCCGCCTAACGGAAGAACCCCATAATCCTGAAGCTCGAACCTGGACCTACGCTTTCACTATTCTACTGGCCGTCTCAATCTGTCTCCTTGTACTTCGACGTTTCAACAACGCTTTCCTCCAGTTCGATTTCGAACTTACCGTCGTCTACATACCCACAGCGATAGCTGGACTAGCGGCGTTCGTGTCGAAAGCCAAGTGGCGTCGATAGTTCAGCCAGGATTCTAAAATAAGCGGTAAAATGTGCCTGGAACCATCGTGGTCAATTTGACTGGAACTCGAAGTTCACTCGCTAAAACACGCCGATGGTAACAGGACAAGCAGTAAGGTGCGTGCGAGCATTCGAAGCAAACTGGAGTTGCACAGTCTACGCAAGTGAGCTGACTAGGTCTCAGCGGATGATTCCTACACGCACCAATCAACAGAAAGGGCGCAACTGGCCAATTAGCGGATCGGATGAGTGAGCTTCCACATTTCAAACAGTAATTCGCCACATCTCGGTTCTCGACGCCACAATTCATACAACGGGTCGCCAAGAGAGTCACAAGATTTCAATTTGCGTTCCTGGGAATTAACCCTTATCGAATGCATGTAACCCTTATCAACCCACTCTCAAACAACAAGAGAAAGGCGCACACTGACGCAGAACCTGACACTCTGTCCAAGGTGTGAATCGGTTGATCGTTCCGCTTGGTGACGGATTGAGCCTCAGCTGTAGCATCGCGTAAAACTCATCAGGAGCGAAGCTTCGGTGCACGCGCAGGGAACCTGTCGGAAAGAAAGCTTCTGTCAAATCGGCCTAGTCATAACATGTGCATCTGAGCCGTCGTAGTAGTATCGCGCAATCGTTCGCGTAATCTCGAAACCCAGCTTCCTGTAGAGTTCGATTGCCGGGCCATTTGTTATACGCACTTCGAGAAAACACTCATCTGCGCTTAGGCTAAAAAGCGCTGAAAGAGCACCTTCGACAAGCCCGCGCCCGATGGATCTTCTTCTAAAGTCGGGCATCACGGCCACTGAGATAACGTGGCCTTTCTTGGCGAAATGAAGCTTCCGCACGTCTGAAAATCCGTGTTCGATCCTGCACATTATGTAGCCGACAATCTTCCCCTGCGATTCGGCGACAATGAATGTTTGTGGTGAGCTATTGAACGTATCCAGGAAAAAATAAGGCGCGTAGTTCTCAGGTAAGCAAACTCGATTAATGTTTACCACGGATTCTATGTCAGGGGGCGTGAAAACACGGAGCGAATATTCGTTCTGTAGCAGCAACTGGCTTGTCGAAAAAAACTACTTGAACGGACTATATCACATTATCTGCACACTTCGAAGTTCGTAATGGAATACGTTTAAATGACGTTCTGCTGCTAGCCGCTCGAAAACAGGAGTATCATTCATGTCCGAATCAACCGCAACTAGTTCACTTCCCACATTCTCAATCGATTTGGGGTCAATCCGATTTATGCTCGACTACAGGTTTACCATCAAAGACGCGTACATAGACATCAATGGCCTCCCCACGTTCATTGTCTCGGACGAACCTATCAAGCAGAAATTTCAGGAACTCCTACTGGATCTCGGAAATCATCAACTTACGGCAAAGATTCGGAGAGTCGCAGACAACTTGGTCGTATCAGTGTCTCCGAAACCGAAGCTGGGTAAGCCACATCTTAGAACTAATGTCATACTCTTCCTCGCTACGATAGCGTCAGTTACGTACGCAAGTTACACGCTTATTTACGACGTTGACCCACGGTTGACGTCAGCACTTTTCTCCGGCTCAAACCTTCTGGTACAGGTAACGATTCTCGCCATATCAATTCTCGGTATAGTTGGAATACATGAGTTAGGGCATGTGCTGGCGAATCGACATCACAAGATGGACGCAACCCTTCCGTACTTCGTTCCCGCGCCACCTCCATTTCCGTTCGGTACCTTCGGGGCTGTTATTTCTCTTCGTGGTCCACCGGGTAACCGGGACCAATTATTCGATCTGGGTTTCAGCGGACCGATTGCTGGTTTTCTTGCAACCATTATCGTTGCTCTCTTCGCTTATCTCACCGCCCCGGTAATGAGCGAGCAGCAAGCTCAGCAGCTGCTGCAGGCTAATCTTTTATCGATCAGCAATTGGCCCAACGAACCGCTATTACTCGAGTTAATAACTGGAATGGGGCTCAGGAACGTGCCTTCAGGCCACATTATGGTGCTAACGCAAATCGCCTTCGCTGCTGAAGTAGGTGCGTTGATTACTTTCCTCAACATTCTCCCAGTCTGGCAGTTGGACGGCGGTCATATTGCTCGCGCCGCATTCGGCGATAAGGGACATAAGCTGATTGCCCTGCTTGGGTTCGCTGTCCTCTTCCTTGCTGGATATTGGGGATTTGCCTTACTGCTCGGCTTCTTCATGCTGATTAGCTACCGAAGAGGTTTCGCACTGCTTGAAGGTGTCGCGCCCCTAGATGACGTATCACCTCTTTCGACCTCAAGAAAAGTCCTGCTCGCAGTCGCCCTCATGATGCTAGTGGTCTGCTTCTTCGTCTTCTAGGCCAGATGGTTATGGGCACGACCTTAGCTACCAAGTTGCTGCAAATGACGAAACGACAGATGCGCATTTCGGTAGAAGATATTCAGAAAGAATGCGGAACAGAAAACCTTGAGGAAGAGGTGCAGTCTCTCAAACAGAGAGGGTTAGTCAACGCTGACCATGAATTTCTCGAAGTAACCTCTCGCCAACGCGTAATGCTAGCAGAAACCCTGGTAAGAGCAGGTCAGGATGTTCAACTAGTTTCCCGTCTACTTGCTTGGCAAGAATTCGAAGAGTTCGTTGAAGCCGCGCTGGATCAAAGTGGTTTCCATTCAGTAAGACATGTCGTGTTCAAGGGGACTGTGGGAAGACGTGAAATTGATGTTCTCGCTTGGAGCGACGTGTGGATTCTGGTTGTTGACTGTAAACACTGGTCGGGGATACTCGCGCGTTCTCGAATGAAAAGCGCTGCTGAAGCGCAGGTTGAGAGAGCGCGGGCACTAGCGGAGAGGCCGGAGATTATGGGGCGACAGGGAATCCAGCGAATCGATCTTCCACTAGTTCCTATACTCTTAACGTTGGGCGAGCCTCGCGATAGGCTAATCGGGGGCGTTCCCATCGTTGGGCTTTCAAGATTGTCGAGTTTCTTGCAGGAAGCCTCACCGTATGTTGATGGATTTCTTACTATCTATGTCCAAACTCCGTCAAAACAGAGCTCTTTGACGTCCCATATTCGCACGCAGAAGCGTAACCGAATGCCTAATTTGACTCAAGGTGCAGATCGGCGAAGACCTTGACCGAATGCGATCAGCGGTTACAACAGTTGACGAACGCCGTGTTGGCGGGTGATCCCGAACAGACTCGGCAGAAAACGAACGCGGCCCTAGCGAAGGCTACCTATAATGAAGTCCTGGACGCTGTGATCGAAGGCGTGAACATTCTTCTTGATCTTAACGAGCTGGGAGGAGCAGATCCAAATAGGCTAACGGGCGCCGAAGGGGCGATAAACGCGTGCCTTCAGATCCTTGAACCGATAATTGGCAAATCTGAACGCAAGTTTGACTTTACCGCTACGGTTGGTCCGATTGGACTCGAGTGGGGGCATCTGCTTTCCATGCCTATGGCTGCGGTGTTGCGGTCAGTCGGACTCAACGCTTCAACATTGAACAAGACGAAAACGGCTCTTGAACTTCTCAGGAATTCTGAAGAGTTAAGGGCGGACATAGTCCTTCCGCTCCTTCCCAAGGAGGATATTGAAGCTCAATTATCAAGCCTTAAGGATGAAATTGATCGAGGAGGATTCAGTAACAGGTTTCATGTGATTCCGGTGTGTCGGAACCTGCCCGGCAATATCATCTCGCCTCTTAACGTGGCTAAGAATGTTGACGAAGCAGTCAGTAAAGCACTTGAATGGGCGATCAAGAATTCGGTGGCTGCCTGAGTCAATTGCCAATTCGCAGATTCACCATAATCATCCTATTGCTGTTGCTTGCGTTCAGTCCGCTCATAGTTTACGCGGAGGAAACGAATGTAGGGCTCCTCCGCATAGCTAACTTCCAGCCTCCGCGGCAAGTCGCACCTAACAGTGTATTCTCCGTGAGCCTCGACGTAGAGTATGCGGTTCACGGAGAGAATGCGTCGGTACGATCAGCAATTTACCTCGGACCGGTCGCTACAAATGAGTCGAGTCCTCTTTGGCGGAGTCCTGCCGTCATCGTGACGGGGGGTGGCGACTTAACGTGGAACGTCAGTCTAACTGCGCCACCCAACGAAGGTGTCATGCAGCTAACAGCGTTCGCGTACTACTTGAACGGGGGCGTGTGGCAATACTACAATGATTCATTTCAAGGACCAGGATACGAACAATTATCGGTGAAGGTTGCACGAACGGCGAACCTTGAGATAGATTTGGGGGCGGCAGGATTGCAGATTACAGTTGCAAATTCGACGCAGCAAACTTCTGATTCGGGAAGTGCTAGTATCATGCTGCCCGTCGATCAAACCTACAACGTATCTGTACCTACGGATGTTGAGCTGAAGAATGCGACGAAGTTAGTCTTTAGTGGGTGGAACGACGGGATCAACGTTACTGCGATAAATGTTCTACTTGACGGCGACGTCAAGATTGCTGGGTTCTACCGTCACCAATACCTCCTGCAAGTAGGGTCACCTGTGCCCGCATATTCATACTCTAAATGGTGCGATGCTGGATCAAACGTTACTCTGCGAGTGAATAGTACCGTCCCGTTCGGCTCTCCGCTGGATCTCCTCGGCTTGAAGTACGTCTTCCAGGGATGGACGGGGGACGTGAATTCACAGTTGAATCAGGTTAATGTGACGATGAATTCGCCCAAGTCTATTGATGCCAACTTTTCGGTGGATTACCTTCCGCTCGTCCTCCCCGCTATTCTTGTTGCTGGAATCATTGGCGCCGTTATCCTCACAATGCTGCGTCGTAAGAGAACCACGACGAATCTGCCTAGTGAAACGGATGAATCAACTCCGGAGACAGATTCAGCACTGTGCAGTAGTTGTGGGAAACCTGTCGAGAAGGAATGGAAGCATTGCATTCATTGCGGTGCCGATTTACCTGGTCCTAGCTCCATCAACGAGTGAAAAGGCCATATCGCCTATCTGCGGGATGAAATAGTCAGCAGCAACAATCAAGAATGCGACGGAGAAGATTCCGAGTATTAGCCCAGTAGGATAATGCACAAGAGACCAGGGTAGAATCCCGTTGTAGACGAGCCAGATCTCGAACGCGATTCGCCCAATGTTGGCTAAGTGAACGCACACGACCACAACGGTGAATGTGATGATCCTGTTCTTTAGAGGAACCTTTGGGACGGCGGCGACTATGCCTAGGAAGACGGCCATCACCTGCACGCCCGTGCACATGCGCTGAATCTCGAACTGGTTTAGGAACACTTGGTTGCCTTGAGTCCAAACGGTTGGTTTGATTCCGATGAACTGCATTAAGGCAGCGGAATTCTCTGCTATCAGTTTCTCGTATAGGTAGTAGTTGGGCAGGTAGTACGCTGCAATCGCTATGGTCGATGCCACGGCCAAGAACTGGCCCACTTTCAGTGCAACGTGGAATCGATTTTCAGTGTCGACCATGATTTCACGCGGCCTTAGTGAAGGCCTGTTTCTTCCGTGCTCTAAAGTTGAGGGGGTAGGAACGTAATAAAGAGGGGAGTGGGGATGCTTCTGAATCTACACGTCGGATGCTACGTCATCGTTTAACGCGCTTCAGAGACCGTCTTCTTATCACGAGGGCCGCTCCAAGCGTGAGTACCATCACCATCAGTGTGAAGTTCGGTTGGAATTCTGGAACCGGCACATGTGATAGTTCCAGAGTGAAGTTTATGGTGTTCGTGGACCCGTCAGACACGGATACTGCGTTGCTGTAAGCAAAGTATCCAGCCTGGATTACTGTGACGTTGTACATGCCAGTTGGAACGAACATGAAGTAGAAACCGCCACCACCAGAATAAGCCGTGAAATTGTGCACACCGTTATTGGCTTTTACAGTAGCCCAGGTGACCGGTTCGAGTTGATCCCACATGTTGAACCCTAATACTGTTCCCTGAATAGCTCCACCCCCTGACCCGTAGTACTGGCTGGGTTGGGGTTGAGCTAGAACCGTCTTGCTCCCTAATACCATAAGTGCGATGAATACGGAAATCGCGAATAAGAGTCGCAGGGACTTCATTTCTTCTCATCTATAAACTGGGGTAAACTTGCAATAAACCTTACGTTAGCGTTACCGTTCTTCGGAAGATGCCTTCACATGAATGAAGCAATCGATCGAACAGGGGGTGCTCTCGCATTTAACAGTCGGCGTAGGGAACCCTTGACTTGTTAAGAGTCAGGCATTGATGCGCAGGCTTTCAAATGATTGGACGCGTTGCCCGTACCTTACTATTCACTGTCTTGCTCATCGGTGGAGTTGGAGTTACCGTAACAATTGTTCATGGTCAAGCAGTCTTTGTTACCGTTCCTCTACCCAGTGTTTCAGCAAGAAATCAAGTTATAGATTTCTACGCTGGAGGCACAAGCGAAGGATATTCCTTTCGCGCCTCCCCCCAGGGGGCAAGCTTGTCAATTAGCGGTCTAGGCGTAATGACACTTATGCCATGGGGCTACGTCACCGCTCAATGGTCGCTGGGCCGAGTCTACATCATATTCCTAGCCAACGTGACTCAAACGGATTTCAGAATCGGTTTCCTCTACCTAACAAACGTGACGAATGAGGCATTCGTACTTAGGTGGTTCGACTACGATAGTGGAGGCTCCATCAGCAACTGGACGTTTCAAGGCGCGCAGCACGTCTTCAACAGGACCGTAACCGCTGCGTCCGTTGAGATGCCGAAATTGCAGATCCCCGCGGCACCGACCGTAACCAACGCTATTTCCGCACTTGGTCCAGATCTCTACCTCACATCGAAAGGTGGACAATTGTACAATGACAGTACCAGACTGAGCATTTACCCCCTCGTGAATCAACTCTACGGCGGATCCACAGAATACAATGAGGTTTGGTCCCTCCTAGCGGATCAAGCAGGCCAATACTACTTCGCAATACTCTACATGCAGAACAACGATCCAAACCACGTAATAGTCGAGCATCAGTTGAGGCTGAATGATTTCAGAAAGTTTGACGGGAGAACAATCGACGCGAAATGGGTCAAGGGACAATTCTCCAACCAAGTAACCGTCCGCGCCGGACGACCGAACCTTACCGTGATGATTGATGGTTTTCCATTTCAAACGAACGAGCAAGGATTGGTTTCGCAATCTGCACCCGACGGCCGCGTAAGCCTCCAAGTCCCCGCTGAAATCCAGAACACTGGCACCTCCAAACTCACTTTCTCTTCATGGAGCAAGTACGGAACAGCCAATCCGTTGAGCTTACTCCTAAACTCCTCAATAGACCTCCACGCTAACTACACGCAAGAATATCAGCTCACGATCACGACTCCCTTTGGCACGGCGATTGGCGCAGGCTGGTATCCTCAGGGCGCAAATGCGCCCTTCGGCGTTCAGAGCCAGATCGATGCAGGAAACGGAACTAGGATTGTTTTCGATAAGTGGCAGGGAGATTCCAATTCAACTTCTAATCAAACATCAACAGTGATGAGCTCAGCAAAGCAGGTTACGGCTCTGTGGAGAGAGCAATACCGTGTCAACGTACAGCCAATTGGCCTGCCTGATAACGCAACTGCCCAAATCATGGTGGACGATTCAATCGTCACACTAAACGGGACCACTCCGTACACTTTATGGGTCGACGCGTACACGCCTCTTTCAATCAATATTCAAAGCACGCAGATTCAACAATCTACCACTAATTACGTGTACGCCGGAATGCGCGTTGATAACCAGTCAGTGACGGGTGACCTGACGATCACGAAACCACTCGATGTGATCGTGATATTCACCGGCGTCCCAAAGGCCACCGTCAACGTACAATTGGACGTATCACCAACAGTGGCAGCACCGGGATACCCACTCAGCATAACTGGTTCTGTACAAAGTACTTCCACGGCACAAACCTCAATCAAATTACTTTACAGCATGAATAACGTGAGCTGGCAGCCTATGGCGGATGTTTCCGTTTCGCCAGATGGCAGCTTCTCATACACCTACCCATTCGCGCAACCAGGAAACTACTTTTTGAAAGCCTACTGGCCGGGTGACTCTGATCATTCGTCGACCTCTCAAGCCGTTAACGTTCACATAGTGGACTCGACTATTCCCATAATCGGCACATCCGAATCACTAACACAACTGGTGCGGAGCGTCATGGAAACGTTTGCTGAATTCCCATACGCCTCGACTCTACTCACCATCGCATCGAGCCTCATGACGTTCGGCTACACTCTCACTGAGTACATCCTTCCAGGCGGATCACGACTATTCGGTTACATTATTGGAAGTTTTCTAGTAGGCTTCATCTTCGTGTTTCCAGTAAGCGCCGCGGTTGCAGTGTTAAGGACTCTGACGAGTCACCGTCGACCAAGTTTCCTGTGGCTTAGCCCCGTGGCGGGTCTATGGTTGTTTTCGTTAGCGTTACTTGTAGCCAGTTTTCTGTACTCAGCCATCCAACCGTTTGGGTTGGCGGCGGAAGTCTCGCTGGTATTGTGTAACGTCTTCTTGGTCCCAATTGCCACAAGCCTGGGCGTCGCGAGAGTTTTGGCTTAATTCGGGGCATCCAGATCCTGTACAGTAACGTTGCAGAGATACTGTTAATCCTTCCAAACGCTTGAAGATGACCGTGCACTGCTCTGTGCATCGAAACACTTTATGAAAATTTGCCTGAATCGTCTTGAAAGCTTCGGTCGACGAGAACATGCTTGGCTGCATAGTGAATAAGCGATTATTGCTTACGCTCTCTCTCTTCACAATTCTCTTCATCCCTACCTGGGTGTTCCCCGTGCAAGCTGCGGCTGGAAGTGGCCCAATTGCAGTCTTCGCTCCTAGTCCAGCAATGCCTCTACCAACACCTACGCCAGGGTACATTGCTCACCCTGCACCCGTTTCGGGCGTACTCCGAATTCTCGTCGTTGCCTCTTACTTCACGGACATCAACTACACAGTCAGCATAGATACGTTGAAGCAGGAGTTCTTCGGCACCACAGGTTCCTGGTACTCTTACTATCAGGAAATATCATACGGTTCAGTTACGCTCAAGGGTGATGTGATTGGCTGGTACAAACTCCCTTACCCCGAGTCCCATTACGGACGCGACTGCACCTCGATTGATGACGCTGATTGCTCCGGCAGTGATCAGTCGTGGCAGATAGCAAATGATGCTGCGCTCGCTGCGCAGGCAACAGGTGTCAATTTTAGCAACTACGATTACTTCGTGTTCGTACACTCAGGTTACGGCGAAGAATCAAGCGGAGTGAAGGACGATGTTTGGTCCGTAACATATCTGGGCGGAGTCTACGTACGAACCAATACGAGGACGCTCACAAAGTTCCAAATTGTACCCGAACTTGAAGCCAGCGGCGCGGTACCGATAGGCGTGTACTGTCATGAGTTCGGTCATCAGCTGGGACTCCCCGACCTCTACAACACGCTTAACGGCAAAACGATAATGGGACCCTGGGAGCTGATGGACAAAGGACTATGGAACGGTGATCCGGCCGGCTCGAGCCCAGCAGAGATGGGCGCTTGGGATAAGCTCCAGCTAGGCTTCGTATCCGGGTCGATGGTTACAACTGCCCTCCCAGGTGCAACCAACACTTACACAATCGACCCGACAGAAGTAGCCTCAAGCAACGTTCACGTCGTTGAGGTACCGCTAACGAGTACGGCGAGTCCGAGTCAGTACTACTTGATTGAGGTTAGAGCTGCAATTGGCTTCGACTCCGCTTTACCGGCAGTAGGCGTCCTGATTACTTACGTCGACAATACAGCCATCGTCGGTAAGATTCACGTTATGGACGGGCATCCCTCAGTTTCCAGTTTGAACGACGCCGTCTGGTACGTGGGTCAAACGTTCACCGACAGCAAGAACAATATTGCTGTAACCGTCACGGGCAAAGTGGGCAATGCATATCAGGTTACAGTAAACAGAGGCGGCGCGCCTCCACCCCCAATCGCGAATCAAACATCATACATAGACTTGGCGATAACGAGTGTGAACTCTCAACCCGTAGTCATAACGAGCCCAAACACTACCGTAACCGTGACGGTCGAAATCTCTAACCTCGGTACGCAAGATGCAACAAACGTGCAGGTGCAAGTACAACTTGATCACGCGGTTTACACGAACCTTCAAGTCAACGTTGGGGCGGACGCTTCAACCCAAACCTCATTCACGTGGGTCTCAACGGTCGGCAGCCACCAATTCCAGATAACCATCGATCCAAACGACTTGATCAACGATACTAACCGGGCTAATAACGTTGCAACCTTCAACCTCAACGTTGGTCCAACACTAACGATCAACGTCCCGTTGAACGTGACCGCTTCCAACAGTACACTCTGGGTCGCAATTAACGGCGTCAAGTATAACGTGACTTCCGGAAAATTACAAACGAGTGTTCCAGTAGGAAACGTCACCGTGCAAGTTCAACCTGTAGTCAACACGACCTTAGGAGTTCGAGCGCAATTTTCAGGATGGTCGGACGGCAGCCTTGCGAACCCGCGGAAGATCACCATAACTTCGAACACTGCGCTCCAGGTTGTCTTCGCCACAGAATACTTGCTGTCAATAAGCTCCAACGGTGGCACGACTACGCAGAGCGCTTGGTATCAACCAAAAACAATCGTCGCAGTCACCGCGTTGAATCCCTCTAACGTTACAGCCAACTCTTCCCGATTGATATTCAACGGGTGGAGTGGAGACATGACCACCAACGCAACCCTCTTACAGGTTAACGTGACGAAACCAGTATCGTTGAGGGCGAACTGGATAACGCAGTATTACGTAACCATAATCTCGCCAACCGGCTCACCGACTGGAAACGGATGGTACAACGCCGGCCAAATAGCCACAGTCGGCGTGCAATCAACCGTCCAATACTCGAACGGAACACGACTCGTATTCACCGGGTGGAATTCGACTACGCTGGGCAAGACCCCTTCAGCTCAAATCACTGTGAATTCACCAACAACCCTGCAAGCAGGCTGGAAGACCCAGTACTTGCTTAGTATCCAATCCTCTTACGGAGGAGCACAAGGAGCAGGATGGTACGATGCTGGATCAAACGTGAAGATCTACGTTCAGAGGGAAATTGATTACTCAAACTCAACCCGAAGAGTCTTCGCAGGTTGGACAGGGGACTACACGGGATCAGCATCCAACGCAACCATACCGCTCAATACGCGAAAGACATTAACCGCCAGCTGGAACACTGAATACTTGATAACCTTCAAGGTTAACGGAATACCCAACTCGACAATCGTCAAGATGAACCTGAACAACGTAACTTACGGCCTCTCCGTTAATGGCGGCTACCAAACATGGTTCCCGAAAGGCACGACGATCAGCCCCGTTCTGAATCAAACGGTACCGGACGGGTTCATGATTCACAAATTCTCAGGCTGGACAAACGCAACAGGAACCCCTATCCCTGGTCCACTAACCGTGAACGCTCCATCAACCTACGTAGCATCATACTCAACTGACTATTCACTCCCACCGATACCCGGCTTCCCGATCGAAGCCATCCTCACAGGCATTCTACTCGGCGTCGGAATTCTCCTAATCACCAGAAGGAGACGGCAAGACCACGGGAGCTTTGCTGGACCCACAGGTTCCTAGATCGCGCGCAACCGTTGACCCACACTTCTTACTGAGCGACTTGAATAACGCGAGTTGCGGTGACTTCCAGTATTCGCGTGACGTCTAGACCTTCGAGGAATCAGTTGGCTTTGACTTCGTAAGCAGTATTATCCCTTTAGCCTCTCGAACTTGGAAACGGACCCAATGATCATTGTACGGTCTATCCCTCAGTTTCTTTATTCGCATACGTCGTCTCTGTCCGCCCCCCGATTCTTGGAGCTGTGTCTCGATTACGCAGTCAGCGACTTCCTCCAACTTAGTCAGGTCACTCTTTTCTAGGCCAGCTCCGACTGTGACGCAGAATTTACCGTTGTTAGCCTTCACTTTGGCTGCTACGGATTGAAGGAAGTTGATTAAGTAATCCATTCGCAATACGGTAATTAGCGCGTTCAGCGAGTCTAGGTAGACGTCGGCTCCGGGTCCGGCGACCTCTAAGCATTTGCTTATGTTCAATCCTAGGTTAGTTAAGTCGGTGTGGGAGTCTATGGAGAACATTTCCTTCGACGGGCTTCCTCCAACTGCGGAGTACGCGTCGATAAAGATCAATTTGTCAGGTTGCACGTTCGCCTCTTGGCATACTCCGAGTTTCACCAGGTTCTCGCGAATCCTTTCAGGGTACTCGGTATTGGTTATGTAGATGGCTTTGTGAGAAGCTAAATGTTCGCCTGCGAGGGAATTCAACAGGACGCTCTTCCCTGAACCTGAGTCACCGATGATAGCCGTGAAGCAGGCGTCCGGTAGTCCTCCATGCGTCATCTCCTTGAAGTATTCGAAGCTTCGCGGATGGAGTTTGGTTCTTCTCCTTCTAACCAGCAGAGTTGATGCAAGTCCTATGATGGCGAGGGTGGAGACGAGTAGGATTGTCCTATGTGGTAAAGGCACAGAGAGCTGAGAAAGGGAGTTGGAATTTACATTCAACTGTGTTTCATATGTTGCGAATAAGTAGTCAACGCGTACGGTATAATTCCCTGCAGGTATCGTCCTGAAGTCTGCACCCCCATTTGGTCCGGTGTAGATTTCATGAACGATTCCTACTTGGGAGAGAGTGACACGGGCCAATGGGATTGGGAAACCGTTCATGGTTACGCGGATTGACGGATTGTAAACTTGAATTATGATCAGAAATCGCGGTGGATTATCCGCGGTTCCCATGATCTCAAGCACGGATGGAGTTGCAGTCCCAAGCCAGCTGATGGTAATGTTTAGGGGTCCCACAATTTGACTCGACGGAAGAGCAAGGGTTCCCCATCCCGTCCCATTTGTTTGTGTGATCCAGGCGGCGTGATTTTCAAACGTCACGTTCAACCCTGCCTGTTGTAAGCTCGTATTATCAGACCCGATTACGTGAATCAGAACAGGTATGAAGTCTGCTACCCATAGACTATCATAAGTTTCGTAGCTGTCTCCAGATACATCACTAAGGACGATTCCAATCTGCCATTCTCCCTCACCCAGCTTAACCGTGGTGGAGTAGAGGCTCGTATAGTCCGTATCGTTGCTCGGGCTAATCTGGGAAGTCGTGATGCTCCCGTTGGGTGCCGTCAGCTTGAATTGTATCGAACTGAAACGGTAGACCCCAATTGGATCGTTCACGTTCGCGTCAACCCTCACAACTTGATTGCCCTCCTCATCTGCCTCGAACACGTGCCCGAGGCCCGGGTGGCCTATGAATTGAAGTTGGGCACTCGTAGGCGAGATTGCTGGTAATCTAACGTTCGTGGGAGTTGTTGAACCATCCCAGACTAGGAGTGGAACACCAGGCTTGAAGACCTGATCAACTGAAATTCGAAGGAGTATGGTTGAACCGCGCTGAAACTGATAGTCAACAATTCCAACGCCAAACGTGACTGGAACAGTATTCGTGTCCAAAGAGAGCGGGTTGTCTGGTGCCCTCGCGTTAGGAACCGGTATCTCCTTACCGTCCTGCGAGAGTTCCGAGACTTGGATGCCTATCGTTCCGAAAAAGGTTACACTGGCCCGGAGGTAGAGCGTGAAGGTGATGCCTCCGTAAATGTGCAAGCTATTTCCAAGTGCTGGGCTCAGCCGAAATGTTATCGGGTTGGTGATGTCCGCCGCTTTCTGCTGCGTCCATTGAGGGAGAGCGTTCAGTATCGCCGTGTTGCCGTACGAATGCGCGTACAGGACAATATAGTGCGGTGTCGGTTGTGCGCCCACGTGGGGAGTAAGAAGTGGGAAGAGGATGAGTAGAATTAGGACTAGGAATGCTGGGCGCATCGCAACGGCCACGCGGTGGTATATGGACGTGCCAAATTAGGATTATCGTCGGTTCATCATCTAGTCAACGACCCGCGGTTCCTAGCCTCATTTCAGCAACTCGACAACACGCTAAGTCGAGATGAGAATCAGACTTCGTGAAAAACTCGTGGGGAGTAAGAGTGGCGCTAATCTGTTACCAATAGAAGATTACGCTTAATTCATCTAGTGTTTTGGGTTGCGTCATCTTAGGGCTCAGCTGAGCCTACTCGTCAGTTGAAGCCTCCACGTTGGCAGTTTTTTTGATATGTCGGAAACCAACATTCCGCTTTATATACGTTCAGATGGGCCATGCCGACTTGTATGCGTATACGTATAATGTACGCATAACAAAATTAAAAGGAATAATAAAATTGCATAAGAAAATAGCTGCAATGCTGACAATCGCGATTTTCGCAATAAGCACTTTAGCTATTGTAAATCCCGTGTCGGCTAGCTTCACCTTAGGTGACTTAACACCCACCTACAGGTACCATGCAAATGACTTCGACCCACACGTCCCAGGGGTCATAGGATACGTCTGGCCAGGAGCCGGCGGAGATACTTGGGGAGGCTCCCCAGGTTTTGCGTCCGTCAATAATGCGCCAGGATATCAGTCCCCCTACCCGGGACAGAAACCTCCGGGGAGTGCGGGAACGAACCAGTTCGGCAACGCGCCGAGTTCTAGTTGGTATCAGCTTGAAGGAGACGCTTACGCGCCCTTCGGAGCAGTATTGACGAACTCGACGGGTGACCTAATCTTCGCCCTCAACGCAACCGCATTCACTGGCACATCCACCCCCAATGGGGGTGTCACCTACACTACCACTCGATACGCTGGAGCGTGGGACTGGGTAGTGATCATGATCCCACCCGGCTTCACTGTTCCTGACATTTCACAAGTTGTCACCAGCTTCACCAATGACTACTCAAATGCGTTTGTCACTAAAGCGGGACCTTATGACCGGTATGCACCAGGATGGACAGAAGTATACGTCGCTGCTGATGCAGGTCAGAGCGCGAGCGGATATGCGTCCGCGGGCGTTCAGACTCCGTACTACAACCACCAACGTATCCAATTCACCTCACTCGGTGAATGGTACTACATCAGAATCAACGGCGTCACAGCACCAGGCGTAGCAGGAAGATACTTCTTCAAGGTACTTCTAGGCAACGGAGACAATGCCTACCTTGACGGAAACGAAGGTACCTATTCCTACGCTGCTCCATACAGCAATGCTGCTACTGGCATGAGTCCATCCCAGTTCATCCCGACCGAGAATTGGCCCGTAATGCTTGTGAAGGGTGAGATTGATCCAGCCATCATAACCGGAACCATCCGGTATGCGGGCTACAACCAATCCCTCTACGGCCAACCAGTCCAGGAAGCTGGAAGAGTTGAGGCAGTCATGACTTCGCGCCTGGACCCATACACTGGTCAAGCACGTCCGGATCTACCACTCGTTAACGCGGCTGGTTACTTCAACGCAACAGCCAAAGGCCACTATGAAGTGGAAGGCTTAGCGCCTGGAGTCTACGACCTGTACGCGTCAGCGGCTGGTTTTCCGAAGACTTTGATCGAGTCAGGGTTCACTGTGCTGAAAGGGCAATCTTTGCATTTCGATGGTTACCTGCAACCTGGTCCAGTGATACACGGAAACGTGTTCACGAAGCACCAGTTCGGTGATGAGCCATGGCCATACGGAGATACCGGAATCCCATGTCCATCAGGAAGTCTAGATTGTACTCCTGCAACCGACATCACTGGTCAATACATGAAGATCGAACTATACGACGGTCCAACACTCAACCACGTTCCTGACCCGAGCGCGAATATGGTCTCATGGTCTCCGCTTCCATGTGTAGCGGGCGGCCAAGAGTACTTCTACGCTAGGAGACACGCAGGTTACTGCAACGACCCAAGACTGGGAAGCAACGTCGCATTCCCATGGCACGAGTACGCCCCGACTAACGGGTACGGAGTAGACGCAGCCGGACCCGACTCAACAACACCCTCCTACTATCAGGTCGCTGCTGGCAATAATCTAGGCACTGGATTAGACTACAGTGCCTACATGCAGGACCCACAAGGTGTTGGTCCTCCGCAGCACTGGTATATTCAGGGCGGTACAACTACTCCGTTCCACTTTGAGTTCGGTGTTAAGGGTGAGTACGGTGCCCCAAGAGACCTTGACGGCATGGTGCCGCAAGTGTACGCTACTTGGGTTAACGGCTTAACCCCAGGACGGTACTACGCACGTGCGTGGACCTTCCGCTACGTCCAGTCAGCCTTGGACGGTTCAACCTTCCAAGAATACTACTTTGACGTAACACCAAACGAGTGGGCTGGAGACGTGACGCTACCAATGGACCTACGTTTGAGCAGCTGGGTTAACAAGACCGTTCACTTCCACGATGTCATCAACGGCATTACGGAAGACCCGATCGACACAGGCGCCGGCTTAATGTCCGGAGTCCTAGTCGACGCAAACGGCCAAGTCTGGTCATACAACCAGACCTTACTCGGCTACGCATATCACTACACAGCTGGAGGCGCATCAGGTTGGCAAGCAAACGCTTTCTTCAAGACCACTTCATTCGTACACGGGAATTGGCTTGACCAGGCGGGATTGAATGCACGCGCAATTGAGACTGGTCGTGCTAACATTCAGTTCGCGGGCTGGAACGACACTTGGGGCGGCGAGAACTACGGCATACCTTCAGGCACTTACCAGGCGCACGTGTTTGCGCTTGGCTACCTTGAAGTAGCGCCAGAATTCGTATCCGTAACTCTCAGCGGCAACCCAACCAGCGTCAGCGACCACGTATACAGAGGCGCAGGCTTCAACGTAACCGTCTACAGCATCGACTGGGAACGACCACGAGTTAGCAGAAACTGGGTCTGGGGCCAATGGGGCATCGGACCAGGCATAACGGTTCCAGCAGGGAACAGTGTCTCCGGACAATGTCCGGGCAGTCTCACAGCATCATCAAGTTGGATAGTAGGCACTTGCTACCCATGGGGTGCCGGATACACGATGGACGGCTACGCAACCGCGGAAAATAGTGCAACCTTCCCCGGTCCGTTCAGTAGCACAGCTGACCTACCTACTAACTGGGCGGCTATGGTTGGACAGGAGATTGACCTAGGCTGGTACACTAACGGTACACTAGTCAGTCTTTACGGTGAAACTCCAACCAACTTCTGGGGTGCCGACACTACTCCAAGCACCTGCCTCTTCCAGAACGACACCACATCCTATGTAGAGATGTGCGGTGGAGGCTGGAACCCACAATACTTCAACCCAGCAACACAAACATACGGTGTGTACGACGGTAACGCGAATGACGCTTTCTTCGGCCTAGAACTCTACCGTACAGGGTTCGTCGGAGGCTACACGAGTGGCTCCGAGTGGACGAGCACAGCGAAGAAGCTGTTCGCACCAGCACAATGGAGTCCAACGCCAATCCCAGGATCAGCCGGCGCACTATACTTTACGGGAGAGCAAAACCTGTACCCGACAGCACTACCGGGCGGTCAACAATACGATATGCGCGCATACACCTACGGCTACATAGCGGACAAGGAGTACTCAGCCTACGCGTCCTCAGGCCAAGTTGCTGACATGAAAGTGAACCTAATCATCGGCGTCAACGTAACCGTGGACATACTCTTCAAGAAAGAACACATCATCACACCAACCGACGGTAACATGTCTGCGCGTGTTCGCCTATTCGACGACTCGGGCAACCTAGTCGCTGAATGGATGAGCAGCGAAGGCACCTACGTAACCGGCAACGGTTTCGCACGGGCAGCCGACGGGACAACCCAGTACGCGTTCGACAACCTCGGTGAACCATACCCCAACAGTCCAGCCTACCCCACTACCGGTGGCAACGGCGGAACACTTCCATGGCCAAACTTACTGAACGGCTACAACTACCTACCAGGCGGCGTAACTGAACTGCACGTACTGATGTCTGGATTACCAGCAGTACCGCCGGCAGGACAGAACGCTGGTCCTACAGGTACATATGAAAACAAGGAAACGTTCTTCCAAGACCCAGTAATATCCATGGAAGGCTGCGACATCTCAATCGCATGCTACGCCAATCCAACCCCCACCTGGAATGGTCCAGGATACTTCCCGAACTATGGTATCCTCGGAGCACCAGACTACCAGGGCGGATGGACGGCTGAAGTAGACTTCGTCAACTGGTACGCAAACAACACGAGCTCACCACAAGCCCTATCGGACGGCGGTGCAGCGGGAGCGAACATTCAAGCCAACTCTGTAACCGACCCGTCTACACTCACTGGAGCAATAGGCAGTTCGACAGGACCTTACGCGCAGTACTATCCACCAGTAGCAGGCCTACTGATGGGTGAATCCTACCACATCATCCCAGGAACCACAGCCACATCAGGCATCAGCCTAACAGAAGACCTCGCAACCAACACCGCATGGACTAGTGCAGGTTGGAGTGTAGGACACTCGATGGCACCAAACCATCTGGGTCCATACTCACAGGAAGGCGTCTGGCAGATCAGCAACGCTCACGACAGTGGTGAAGCAAGCGCAATCTTCGAAGTCGACTTGAACGGGTTAATTACAGGCAACGCCCTAGCGTTCACTTGGAGTAACGAGTTCCGACCGTTGAGTTGGGGCTTAGTTAACGTAGTGGGCGCACAAGGCGTAGCAGGCTGGAACTTCTACACCTACGACGGTGTATACCAAGCCTACTTACCACCAGGCACATACCAGTTCACAATGTCAAGCCCAGGCTACGCGTCACAATCCTGGTCCGTCGCCGTTTCAT
>JBEKGM010000022.1:0-37776 GCA_050012795.1 Bathyarchaeia archaeon
TGGAGTACCTGGAAGATCTATCATATCATCCCCTCTAGCTCCTGGGATGATACCTTCAAGCTTCTTTGTAGTATCCTTGGCAGCCTCCGATGAAGCCCCGGGTCCAGATACCCTCGGATTTGAGCACAAAAAACGATTTTCCCAGCCTTCGACCATCTTCCCCTCAGGGGTTCGAGGTATCTTGTTGATAGCTGCGACTAGGCTTCCGAGGTTGTTCGAGTATGCTTCAATGAGCCTTCGTGACATCTCCTTGGGAGCTACACCATCTTCGCGATGCTTCACTATCGATGCCGCCATCCGGTTCAACATAGCTGTCCATAGCTTCCCTTTCTCGTGACCTATCTTCTGTCGGAGCTTCACCATGGTTGTGCCCTGAGCTAGGGTAGGTAGAACATACTGGTGGACCTCTATTGCCGAAGGTTCATGACTATCTTCCGGAGCTTCAGTACCATCTTCAGGAGCTTCGGCACCAGTTGAAGCACTAGCTGGGATATCTTCAGGGGTATCTTCAGTAGCTTCCAGCTTACCTGAAGCACCAGCTGGAGGAGTATGTGGGGTAGCTGGAGGGGTGGGTACCTTGGCTGGTTCGGGTGGTAGGGTGGCTATACCTTCGGGTGCAACCTCAGGTTCCTCCTTCAACCTACCTTCACCCGCATGCTGAGTATGGTGGCTTGGTCATGTAACAAACACGTGATTCTTCGAGAAGAACTTATAGGAATTGAATAGTCTAGTGCGATATTACCGAGGAGTCAACTATAGGTTAGCGTTCGCAACCCTTTGTGGTGGTGGCCGCTGACTACACATAATTATACCGACATTCAACTGAAGGATGAGGCTCAAGAGAAGGCTAAAGCGGGATGGAATGAAGTTGGCGCGAGTTCAGGAAATGAAGGAGCTGGTGGCTTACCAGGATGGCGCGGTCGTAAGTCGAACGATCGTTGATACAGGCGCGGGTACCGTTACTGCTTTCGCTTTCGATGAGGATCAGGGACTGAGTGAGCATACCGCTTCTTACGATGCGATGGTAATAGTAATCGAAGGGAAGGTTGACATCCGAATTTCAGGCAGCGAGTTCCAACTCAAGGAAGGTCAAGTCATAACAATGCCCGCTAACAAACCGCATGCTCTAAAGGCCATAACAAGATTCAAGATGCTCTTAGTGATGATTCGCTCAAAACCAAGTACAGTCGAGAAATAACGGCTGGGAGTGCTCTCGAGAAACTTTGAATGTCAGCTGAATTTGAAATATTGAAGGTCAAGGGTGAAGAGTCTGAAGGTCGCGGAGTTAGTAATCAATTGCCTTGAGAATGAAGAAGTGAAATTTGTCTTCGGAATTCCAGGCGAAGAGAATCTGGAATTAATGGACGCTATTCATGACAGTTCAATCCGTTTTATTACGACTCGGCACGAGGGCGCTGGCGCGTTCATGGCCGATATGTATGGGAGACTGACAGGTAGGGCCGGAGTCTGCATGGCGACGCTGGGTCCGGGAGCGACAAACCTTGTTACTGGAATAGCTGACGCGTACCTTGATCGGGCTCCTCTCGTTGCGATCACGGCTCAGGAGCCATTATCACAGATCCATAAGGAATCTCATCAATTCATCGACATTCCGGATTTGCTGAAGCCTGTGACAAAATGGAACGCGCGTACGGGGCATCATACTGGAGTTTCAGAGATTGTGAGAAAAGCGTTCAAGATAGCGGAAACGGAAAAGCCCGGTCCGACACACATCGAGATCCCTGCAGATATTGCTTCAGAAGAAACAGGCGAGGCACCCCTGGCATGGGAGAGGACGCGACGTCCGTCTCCTGATCGACAGAGTTTGGAAAGGGCTGCAGAACTAATCGATTCTGCCCAAAGTCCAATGATCCTTGCCGGAAATGGTGTCATTCGAGGGAACGCTTCAGTAGCGCTAACTAGGTTCGCTGAGGAATTTCACATACCGGTCGCGCACACCTTGATGGGAAAAGGAGCGGTGCCCTGGTCCTCACCTATCAGCCTCTTGACAGTTGGCATTCAAGCTTACGACTGGAACCAAGCAGGTTTCAACGATGCAGATCTGATTGTATGCGTAGGATACGATCATGTTGAGTATGATCCGAAAATCTGGAACTCTAAAGGTAACAAGAGGATTGTTCACCTGGATTTCACGCCAGCCGAGATCTCAACGAATTACACTACAGAGGTTGAGATCGTAGCGGATATCAGAGAATCCATTGAACTGCTCCAGGGGATGTGTCGAAAATCAGTGAAATCTGCCAAAACAGGCGAACTTCGCGCAGCGGTAATGGCAAGGTTGGATTCGTGGAGAAAGCAGAGTGAGGGCTCGTTAAAGCCTCCGGCTATTCTTCAGAAGCTCAGGGAAACGCTAACTCAAGATGACGTGTTAGTGTCTGATGTCGGGGCGCACAAGATTTGGATTGGTCGCTTCTTCGAGACTTACAAGCCAAAGACCTTCTTTGTTTCTAACGGGCTTGCATCAATGGGAATCGCGATTCCAGGCGGAATAGCGATCAAGCTTGCTCACCCTGAAACGCGTGTAGTTACGCTGAGTGGCGACGGCGGGTTCCTGATGAGTGTACATGAGTTGGAGACTGCACTGCGAGAGAAAGCCGCCACGGTAAATCTCGTGTTTCGAGACGGCGGATTCGGAAGCATACGATGGAAACAGCTGACTCGTTTCGGGAGAACTACAGGGACAGAATTTGGAAATCCGGACATGTTAATGCTGGCCAGAGCTTTTGGCATTCGCGGATTCCAAGTAAACTCGATCGGCGACTTGCACTCAATTCTGGAGGAGGCTTTGGAGCTTAAGGAGCCATCGTTGGTGGATATTCCTGTAGACTATAGTGATAATCCGTTCCTAATTCAGCAAATGGGCACGGTCCTTACCCAGTCCTAGCTGTCTTACAGTTTATCCAAGGTCAGCTTAACGAAGTTGGACTACAGTCCAGTAGTTGCCGCCGCTTCCCACGGCTATTGTGCGGCTCCCGCTAACCGAACCGGCATAGTATGACCCAATACTAGCTCGTGCGACAACGGTGACTGTTAGAGAACTCGTAGGAGTCGGCGCCGCATATGTCAAGGTGACTTCAAATGCGTCTGGAATTTGTGTTGCTGCGACTATGCGACCCGTTTGATCGCCCAATGTGATCTGCAGGTTAGACAGAGAACAATAAGCGTAGAAGAAGCCGACGTGGACATTATACGTTACTGGGCTTTCTTGAGCTATTATTGGTGTGATTGAGAGTCCGATTACGAGCGTTGCAACCAGGAGGAGTAGGAGTTCTCGCTTCAAAAACCGCGCCCACGTAATTAAGAGGAATCTCACTAATAATTCTCGGTTTTTGGGAGTAGTGTTGCATCCGCCCCTAAACCTGGCCTTAAATAAGGTCAGAGAATGGCCGGGGGAGGAGTTGAGTACATGAGGGGGATTGGAAACTGGTAGGTACTACTCTTGACGGGGTAGTAGACGATTGGGAACTGTGCCGTCGGCGGGTAGATTACGGGCGAATATATCGGACTTACGAAATATACGAAACTCATTGGTTGCACCGCTGATTATGCTTTAAGAATAGAAACTAGGCATGATAAGCGTTTCGTGGGCTGAACCATTTTTCGCATGCATTTCATCTTGCACTTCATTCAATAAATCAACACCATAATGTCAACGGCTTTTGACTCACTGATGTTTGTGTAAGGCAGGTTGCATTTGCCGAAATACGTCTTCTTAGCGTGTTTTTGCCGTCTTTTGGGGGTGACAACGGTTATGTGATTCGTGGGGAGAGGGTTAATGTTCACTGAGGATATACTATGGAATCCCCACCGCCATTAATTCCAGCTCCCGCTATTGTTGAGGAAAGAGGCAAACCGGTTGTCATTCGACCACCTGAGGTTGGCTCAGCACTAGACTTCGCAGTAATCGGCTGGATCATAACGTTACTTCTATCGATTCCCTTGATAGTGATCTCGCTGATATTGGGAGGATTCGGCTTAGCTGCAGCCCTTGGTTACCTAATCTTGCCACCTACTATTCCATCAGCGCTACTCGCCTTTCCGACACTCGGTACATTTCTTGCTTTCGTAGTCTTCGCCCTAACCCCTTCGTATGTGGTCTATCTTGGATTGGGCGTCGCGGGGCTAATTATAGCTCTAATCTTCCTAGGAGCAATCTACTTCGGAATCGTGCGTGCTATCAGTAAGGGACGTTATGAGAAAGCTAGAGGCGCATCATTGTTTTGGGGTATTATCTTCATCATACCAGTATTCTTTGTGCTATTCAACTCAGTTCTTAGTGGAACTGTTGTGGCACTTGTACCTGCATTCTTCTTTCTGCTAACTTACGGTAGGCTCGGCGAAGTCATCGCGAAGTATGGTCCTGTGGCTGTCATGGGCGAAGCTGTTCCCGGTATGGCAGGAGTACCACCACCCGTGCCGGGTCCTCTTGGCGCCGTCCCAATGGGTATGGCGGGACCGGGTATGGGTCCTAGTATGGGTATGGGTCCAGGTATGGGTCCTGGTGGTCCGATGCCTCCAGTTCCAGGTATGGGTCAGATGCCGCCTATGGCTGGCCCTCCGAAGAATCCACAGTGTCCAACTTGTG
Source organism: Bathyarchaeia archaeon (assembly GCA_050012795.1). Lineage (GTDB taxonomy): Archaea > Thermoproteota > Bathyarchaeia > 40CM-2-53-6 > 40CM-2-53-6 > FEN-987. The sequence continues at coordinate 4,607 of JBEKGM010000022.1, forward strand.
GAAAGGAATTGTACTACTCTGCGAACCATCGAAGATGGTACTGTCAGAACTGCGATAATCCCGGACATCGTTAGACTAGCCGAAAGCCTTCAACTGTTTCACGCGCCCTAGGAAGGTCCCATCGAGCAAGTGAACCTCGGCTTCATCCATGTCTACTGCTCCTGAACGGATTAGTGGACCAAGTCCCTCACCTGCATGTTTGTCTTCAAGCCTAGCAGAGTTGACTGGTCGTCCGCCCAGGAAATCATTGAACGGTGGAACAAAGATGCATCTGGCGACGGCGAGTTTGGCGTGAAATCGTTGATCCAGAATCTCTAGCGGTTTTTCTTTTGTTGTCGATACGCCTGCAGCCTTCAGTGTGCCTAAGAGCAGCTTGTGTGGATCGCAAGGGGCGGTAATCCACGCTGGCTTCGTTATTCTGTAGCCCATGGCATCTCGAAGAGTGATGGCAGGGTGAAGATGTCCGAGAATCAGTGTTTCGCAGCCAAGCATTTCCGGAGTAGGCCATGCATGTCCATGCAACAAGCCATACTCACCCCACAATGCGATACCGCTCGGCGGAAGTAATTCTACTTTTGACGGTGTCAGGGGCTCTAAGTTTCCATCATGATTTCCTACAATGATCTGAACAACCGGGACTTTTGATAGTAGTTTTTCAAAGAACTCAGGGACGTCATGCCACTCCTCCAACTCTGCGCCAGTTACGCTGTGTTTTACGTCTCCCAACATGAGAAGGCGAGTTGGATGATCTTTCGCGATTATTGCTTCTAATCTAAGCAGCATCTTCGAAGTCTGCGAGGGGACGTGAATGCCTTGGCGGGCAAGAGTAACCTCCCAGCCAATGTGTAGGTCTCCTACGACAAGCACTCTTTCTTTTCCTTGTCGCAGAAGCAGTGCTGGTTCAGATCCTACGAGTTTGAGGTTGCTCATGCTCTTTGCTCGGATATGCAGATTGCCGTATTTAGAAACGGTTAGATAGCTCTGCTTGTTTTGGACGAGTCTGTAGCCCGGTGGTGTAGTGGACAGCGTTGCCCACAAAAGCATAGCGGGCTTTGGAGCTTGCCGAAGTCACCCGCCGACGGGAGTTCGAATGGTTTAACCCGAACATCTCCCCCGGGCTACCATTTCGGAACTAGGTGGTTCTGTTAGATTTCTAGCGTGAGCCTCGGTTTTCGAGAACGAATCCTACTTCTTCATCTTCAATTCGATTCCGACAGTTCGCTTGATAAGCTCAGTGAGAGCGTCAACTTGGGCTTTCGGGCCCTCCCGAGTTGGAATCGAAACGACGAGTGGAAACTCTTTCCGAGTCCTCTCGAGTACAGGCAATATCCATGGGTAAATTGGTTCCGTCACCATAATTAGGGAAATCGACTCATCTGAATGTAGCCGCCGAAATAATCTCTCAGCGTCTTCACGATCTTTAACGGCGAAGCTATTCTTGACGCCGCTGACTTTGAAATAACTGGAGGTTGTTCGATCTGCAATTACGGCGATGTTGCCCACGTTCGACCTGACTCCTAACTCTATTGGAAGTGTTAGAATTGCTTAAGGATATCTTCTCGTTCGATCACGTGACCACAGTAGGAACATCGCAGCCTGACCGGTTCTCTTCGGTCTACGCCGAATTTCGGATCGACTGGTTCTCGCGTGTTTGAGATACATGACGGGTTATCGCATTTTACTGTTCCTCTGATGATTGCTGGCAGTTCGACCAACTGCTTCGATACTACGCCATAGTTTCGAATGATGTTGATCGTCGCGTTTGGGGCGATTAATGCTATCTTATCGACTTCTGTAGGCTTGAGTTCCCTGTTCTGTATTTTCACAATGTCCTTATGACCATGCCTTTTACTCCCAACGTTCATTGCGGCAGTCACGGCCTCTCCATCTTTACCGTCGATGCCCAGAATTTTCAGCACGTCCAGAGCAAATCCGGAAGTAATGTGATCGATAACGGTCCCGTCCTTTATCTTCCGAACATACAGTTCCTGAGTCGTCTCCAAATCGGTTCACGAGAATATCCGTGATGACGGTTATTTAACCATAAGAAACGCCGAAGTCACCGCTTCGGTTAAGCGCCACGCCAGAATTCGTTGGCTAGGTTAAGGAAGATTACGGTCAGCGTACGCCTCCAACGATACTTGCTCAATGTGTACGCAGAATTTACTCCTGTGAGGGTGGTTAGAACACATCATGACGCCTCCAGAACCAGCTCATATTCGACCATCTCATGTTCACCTTTGAACTTGGTTGTGCAAATAAATTCCTTAACTCACAGTGGATGCTGTTGGCTTGTGGATACTTGGGCCATCCTCAGATAGTCGCTGTCTTCCTCATCGCTTCGTCGGTTCTTGGTATTGCGAATTTTGCGGTGTATCCCGTTTTCTCACAAAATTACCCAACGACAGTAAGCGTCAGTCTGAGCTCTATCACGACCGGTTATAACCGGACGGTGACGGTGGTTCAGACCTTTCAAACGACTGGTTTTACGACGTCCAGTAGCTTATTCACTCAGATAATGGTAGCATTCGTTACGTCAACAACATTTTTCACATATGTTCAAATCACTTTTACGAGTTCAACGAGCACGATCGCATATCCTGCTCCGTCAGTTAGACCCAAACCTAATACGAGGGATCTTCAGGCGAACTTCTTCTCTGCTTCAGCTCCGAGTCGATTGACCGAGTACGGAGGGAGTTCATCCTTATTCGTGGTCGTGTTGATCATCGTTTTCGGTTTGCTGAAGCGCAATACGAGGAGTGCCGAGGACATTACGCGTAAAACGTGAAGTGACCATTCCTGACTAGATATCCTTTGTGAACATGCATTGTCTTCTTATCCACTAGGGCGATGTTCCGCGCCTATCCAGATTACGTAATTCATAGTTGAGACCAGACTCGAGCTCGGATATTCCTAACTCTCATGGCTTCACGTGGGCTTGCTCATTGACGCTTTGTATGATGTCAATCATCTGAGCATTTGAGACCTCAATCACATCCTTGGTTCTAAGCTCCAACAGCTTATCAACATCTCCTCCGCCAACGACGATTCTTTCATTCTTGAGGATTTGTGGGTCAGCGATGACTCGTTTGATGTTATTGAAGGGAGGTACTCCTCCAGCGGGGTAACCGGTGAAGCGTAGCACTTCGTCATGGCTGGCTAAACGCACGTCTCTGACGTCTAGAAATTTCTTGAGCTTCTCATGGCTAACCATGCTTTTTGCCGGAACTAATGCTAGTATAGGGTTATCGTTCGAATCAACCATAACAATGGACTTGACTATCTTCTCAGCATCGACCTGTCGACTTGCTTGTTCAACCGTCCTTACTGGTTCGTCGAATTCGATTAAGCGATGCCAGAGGTTCTTAGAAGTGACGAAAGAGGTTAGTGTCTTGCTGTAGTTCACTATGGAATCACCCCACAAGATATTCAGTTATTTTCTAAGATAAGGTAATTCCTTGGCTTTCTGCTGGATGATATCCCACGCTAAGGCGACGTCTTCCCAAGTTGTCTTGATGTTGCCTATCGTGAGGCGGATTCCGAATTTTCCTCGCAATTTCGTGTGAGATAGGAAGACCTGTCCGGTCTGGTTTACTGTCTCCATTAGTCTTTCGTTGAGAGTGTTCAGTTCCGGATCATTATTGGTTGGAGCTTTGGGGCAGAATCGGAAGACTAGGGTACTGAATGGAACTGGAGCCATGAGTTCGAAATTTGGAGTCGCTTGAATTATCCTCTCTAATCGTTTGGCATACGATATGTGATCTCGAATGATGTTTGTGATTCCTTCGGATCCTAATGCGCGAATGATCATCCATAGTTTGAGTGCGCGAAAACGTCGGCCTAAGGAAACTCCATAATCCATCAGATTCCTGACCTTGTCCGCCTCCGTCGTTCTTAGATACTCTGGGGTCAAACTGAAAGCCTGTTTGAGCACGTCTGGGCGTCTGCAGTAAAGGATGCTGCAATCAATTGGTGTGAAGAGCCATTTGTGAGGGTTAACCACAATCGAATCTGCATTCTCCCAACCTATGAACAGGGGGCGCATCTCCTCAATAGTAGCTGCGGATCCTCCATATGCAGCGTCGACGTGAAGCCAGATTCCATATCTCTTACAGAGCTCGGAGATTTCCTTCACTGGATCTACGCTGGTTGTTGACGTTGTACCAATTGTGGGAATGATGCAGATCGGTTTGATGCCGCGGTTGATATCCTCTTCTACGCTCTGGGCCAGGACTTGAACGTTCATTCGAAAAGCTTCATCTGTCGGTATCTTCTTGACACCACGCTGACCGATGCCGAGCACGATGGCTGCTTTTTCAATAGACGAATGTGCTTCTTCCGAAGTGTAAATGCGAAGTTTAGGTAGATTTCCTCCCGCTAGTCCGTTTTCCCGAATATTCAGACCAGTATGCTCTCGGGCAGCTGCCAAGGCACATAAACTCGAAACAGACGCTGAGTCGTTAATCACGCCATCAAACTGCTCGGGCAAACCGAGCATTTGACGCAGCCAATCCGTGACGACTTCTTCAAGTTCCGTCGCAGATGGCGACGTCTTCCATAACATGGCGTTGACGTTCAACGCGCTGCAAAGCATTTCTCCGATGATACCCGGGTATGAGCTTGTGATGGAGAAGTAAGCGAAGAATCGCGGGTGATTCCAATGCGTAATCCCTGGCAGGATGATCTCTCGAAAATCCTCCATTATTCTCTCAAACGGTTCAGAACTGGTTGGGGGAGACTTGGGGATTCTGGCTTTGAGGTCTCCGGGTCTGGTACGAGCCAAGACTGGATATCGATTCATGTCTTCCAGATATTCAGCAATCCAGTCCACAGCTTTGTGCGCATGATTCTTGAAAACCTCGGGAGATATGTCTCTCCCTTTATCTACATGAGAACCTGCCTTCATTTGTCTTCAAATTAATATTGTCTCTCTGCAATTTCTGTTTTGGTGTGACGCGACGCTCTCGGTCACGTCTGAGGAAATCAACCGGTGGTTCCGTTAGTCGCTCAACGATTTGTCGGTGTTGCCTAATCGTCTGACGAATTCTCGGTCTTGAAGGACCCGTGAAACTTCAACTGCAACGACATCAGCTGACCGTGGCTGATTGTCAATTATCGACATCTCCACGAAGAACTGTCCAGGCCCAAGCTTTGACAGGGTTTTCCCGTCAGATCTAACCTACAGCACCCTCAAGGATAAGGTAGAACCCGATCCCTGCTTCCCCTTTAGTGACAATGGCAAGCCCGCTCTCAAATTTGAGTTTCTGCGACAATTTGGCACCTCAATCAGAGCATCATCGCCAGATTGCTTCATGGTTCAACCGTTCGACTATTCTGCAATTCTGGGGATTTGCGCTTTAGTGCTTCCGCCTTCTCTAACCAGGAGCTAGCTTTTTTTGAAAAAGGTTCGGAATACTCGGACTAGCCTGATGTCTGATTGAGGGTGCAAGTCAAGTACTTCGGAGTGATACGGGAGATTGCTGGAAAACGAGAGGAAACATTCGAATTGCCCGCTTCTGTCACCCTCTTAGATTTGCTAAGAAGATTGGCAGCCAAATATGGCGGTAACATGAAATCGTACCTCCTCGAGTCGAATGCAGACACTCCACGACCCATCCATTTGTACTTATTGAATGGGAAAGCCTTCACAGCGGGTCAAACTTCAGCAGCCATGCTTGGCGAAGGGACAGTCGTGTCCATTATCCCAACACAAGGTGGTTAGTCGTGGTTAGAATAACTGAGTTTGACGAAATTTCTATCCTACAATTCTAACTAGTCACTAAGTGAATTGTGCTTATTAATCCAGAAAACTAGATCTCGTATAGGTCAACCATTTTGGAATTCGCCGGAAGGGACATAATCTCGATCAGGGACTTTTCCAGAGAAGAGATCGACTACATTCTCGAGATGACTGACGTTGTTGAGCCGATGGCCAGAAGCGGCTCGCACATGCTGGGGGGAAAAATTATGGCAACTCTTTTCTTCGAGCCCAGTACCCGAACAAGACTAAGTTTTGAATCGGCAATGTACCGATGCGGAGGTAATTGCATTGGGTTCGCTGAGCCGAAGGTGGCCTCCGTCCAAAAGGGTGAAAACCTAGCTGACACGGTTCGAACTGTTGAGAATTATGCTGATATTTTGGTCATACGTCACCCACTTGAGGGTGCCGCAAGGTTAGCTGCGGAGTTTGCTTCCGTCCCAATTATCAACGCCGGCACGGGAGCGGAAGAACACCCAACGCAAGCAATGCTAGACCTCTACACAATCAGAAAGGAATTGGGCAAGATTGACGGTCTGAACGTAGCACTTGCAGGAGACTTGAGATACGGTCGAACAGTCCATTCATTAGCCTACGCATTGTCGTTATACAACATCAACCTGTACCTTGTCTCCCCCTCACTCCTGAGAATGAGAAAAGAAGTCTTAGAAGAAGTGAAGCAACGTGTTAGAGTTGAAGAGTTTGAAGAACTATCGAAAGTTATGTCACAAATAGATGTCCTGTACATGACGAGAATCCAGAAAGAAAGATTTGGATCACTTGATGAATATGAGAAAGTGAGCGGCTCATATCGACTGTCCACTGATGATCTTTCGCAATCAAAGAGTGGAATGATTGTTATGCATCCTCTTCCGCGTGTTGACGAAATTGTCTATGACGTTGACAATACTCCTCACGCTAAATATTTCAAACAGGTTTGGTATGGTCTCCTAGTTAGAATGAGCTTGATCGGACTCGTGCTCGGCGCACTAAAATAACTGTTACCTTAGGTAACGCTTATATGTTCCGTAACAATGATTTACAAGACGAGACATGAATCTGGAAATTCACCCCTCGGCGAAGAAACGCAGAGTACTACCTCTACACGTGTTGGATTACGGGGCGTTCAAAGAGGATTTTCAATCGCAACAGGGTGAATCGGAACTTCACCTCCTCGAGAAGTTTCATGCAGCGAGAACTCTCTCACGAAGCGGAGATATGGATACCTTCATTGACGCGGCTCTTTATGATGCTGAAAGACATGTTCGAAGACTTACTGTAGATTTGGTGGGTATTGGCGAGGCTGGAATAACCGCTGTATTTTGTGAGACTAGACCGCCAGACGAGGCACTGATGAGAGATCTGGAGGCCGTTGATGAATCGGAAAATTCGAAGGCAGTTGTAGTCTACCCTTTCAAAGTGGATTCGGATCCGATTGACTCTAAATTCCAGCGTGCTGTCAACACTGGGAAATTTGTAATCGAGCATCTGAACTGGCGCGATCGAGGATTAGAAAAAGCGTTCAGAGAGGTTTTGGAACTGATAGAAGTGTTAACCAACGAGACACGCGTCAAGATGCTTCTCCCCCTTCTGGAACAGCCCCAAGGCAAGAGGTACTTCAGAGCAGATATCAATCCGAAGTTGATTTACGAGAACGTTCCCTTACTACGAACCCACAAATTGATCGATGAGCTATCTGATGACTTGTACGATTTGACTCCGATCGGCAAGAACATACTATGCGAGTATCTTGCCTTCGTTGAGAAAGTCAGACGCCTGTTAGAGCAAGAAAGGCGAGAACCAAGCTAATCAGTTTGCTCATATCAAGCCAAGGAAGAGTAAGTAGTTCGTTTCTCAACGCTTCTTCTCTTGCCTTCCGGCCATAAGTTGAATGGTAGAAGGCCATAGGAAGATCGACCTAGGTAGGTCAGCTTGTCGGAACCACATTTGCTGCAGCGTGGAACGACACCAGGTTCCGTGTCGTTACATGCATTGCATGACGAATAATTGCCGCTGTATGTTTGGAACTGGCAACCTGAGGTTAACGCGTTACGGGTGAATCCGACTAAGTCGGCTGGGGAACAACTGGGAGTAACACAGAGTACATTCAAGTGGCCGCCGGGCATTACGGCTTGAAGCTGCGCCTCTGATATTATCCTGTGTTCACATGTGATTCTGGCCGAAAGCGGTATCGTAGGCATGTCCGAATAATACGGTGGACCGCGACTTCCATCCGCTATTACGACGGCCCTTCCGTACTCTTCTATATCCAGTTCTGCGAGTCTGCCTGAAGCTTCGTCTCCTGGTCTCTGTGAAACCGTGATACGCATGTCGGACTCCTCTGACGCGGTATCCGCGAGTTTCTTTAATTCATGCAGAATCTTGATTGCAAATTCCATAGCGCCCTTGTCCAGTTCCAGCCGTTTGCCGACGTGGAATTCAGTAGCTTCCGCTAGTCCGACGAAAGTCATATTGTATGTCGCGTTCTTGTCGTAGAAGTAAGTGACGGAGCTGTTATTCCCTGCGAGGAGTGGAAGGAGTGGTTGCTTCAATCTGTCCGTGACAAACTTGCGTTTTGTCTTGAATCCATCGATGATGAGATTCGCCGCCTCCTTCATTAGCATTAGAAACTTCTCATCGTTCTTCTTAGCCTCGTACGCGATCCTTGGCAGGTTAAGGTACATTGAGTCCATGCTACCCGTACGAACACAATCCGCCTCCCACTCCCCGGTCCAATCATCAGTCAACCTCAGCCCCGTCGCTGAGTAGACTGTTCTCTCGTTACTACTGAGCTCAAAGTACGGTATGCTTCTCGCTGCAGCTAACTGGTGAGCTTTTTCGATGATCCGCTTGCAACTTTCATCGTTCACTGTTCGTTTATTGATTCTAACTATGAGATGTGGTAGTAGGGCGTGAACTGACTGTGAAACGAGAGTGAAAGCATCAATTGTAGCTTCAGCGAGTTGGGATGCTTCACGTGCATAATCTGAATAAACTCCTCCTGCACCAACGGCATTTTCATTCGCCAGGAATTCGGGTAGATCCAGGTCAATAACGATCGAGAATCCTTGCTGTGGATTACCTGACACGAGTTCGCGCCGCATAGAGGTGAACAAGTAGACAAGATGTTTTGTTATCTCGTCAAGTGGACGTGCCTTCACATAAGGTGAAAGGAACGTGTTGAAGTATTCTATTGTCTGTTCACCGGAGACTTCTCTCGATGTACTTTCGAGAATATTTCCAAGCAATGCGAGCGCTCCGCTGAGCGTTTCCGGGGGTTGCATACCGCGAAAACTATTCCCAAAGAAATACCGTAGGTCGTGAACTATCTCATTTGGCTTAAGGATCCAACTCTCTAGATTTGCAATGTGTATCAGTCCGGAAAGATGCGCATCGGCTATTGTATGAGGTATACAATTCAGGATTGCATATTCAGATAGTACAGAGTTAGCGGAGTAGCGCGAAACATAATCTGCGCTCTGTTGTTTCTCTCCAGCTTCGCGTATTAATTGCGCGACATCGTAGACGGGCAAACCCAACCTCGTGAGTTTATGTCGATATTCCTCCAGTTTCTTTTCAATAAGGATGGAATTCACGAACTCGCGAATTAGAGAGGCCGTTAGATATACTGTTTTCAAACGTACGAGCCGGTCTTCTGCTTCTGCCGCAATTTCGTCAGCGATCTCTTGAGGCACGCCAGCCTCAACTACGAGTGACCGAGAAATTTTGTTACGGTGAAACTCCTCAATGGCAAGCTTCGAAGTACGCACGTATAATTTGCCGCGCTTCACATTAACATATTCATCCATGTCTCGCGCGAAGGATACAATCATCCTCCCGAGCTCAGTGGCTTCATACTTCTTGGTCTTCTTGTCAAGAGCCACTAATCCTGCTCCAGTTAAACTTCTAAGGTGATACACGAATTTTCCCGCGTCGCGAACGGGGTCCAATTTCAATTGGAACATTATTTCTGTGTACTGAAGTGGGCCCTTCGTTGAGAGAAGTCTGAGGATTTGTAGTCGGACAGGGGCAGATGCTGCATCAAAGATGCTAGCACCCACTCTTTCTGATGACCTTTGCACGTGACTATCCCTCTAGAAGACTAATTCTATTATCAGGTAAGCATGCGTGGATGTTTAAAAAATTGTAGTCCGTATATCCTTTACGTCAATGTTTATGAAGACAACCGCCAAGGCGTAAGAACCTAGCGACGTTCTTGGGTCAACGAAGAATGGAGATAGAGGAATACAGAACATTCGAAATGCTTGAAGAGGCATTTGAACGGAAGGAGATCTCGCGCTTCGTTTCCTTCCTAGCTTCTAGAGAACTTCCATTGTTAAGCGTCTATGCAGTATGTATGCTCGAACACGTGTTGAACGCGTCGTGCCATCATTGTGTAGACTATTGATAGATGATTCTAGCCCATTGACACTGCTGTAATCTGTACGCAGGAAGCATTTTAGCTAATGATTCAATGCATACAGACTAGGGGCGGTGGTCCAGACCGCGAGTTGACCCCTCGTGGGGACAGCATGGTCTAAGATAGCGAGAAATCGCCTTCAGACCGGTCTCGGGACCACGTAAAGCGAGTACACCGGTGATCGAGGGTTCAAACTGATCGCAAGATCATGAAAATCCCTCCCGCCCCACCACTTTCTGACTACGACGAGTGACATTCATTGAAACTCGTCAAACGAGTTATAGTCGATAACGAAGACTCCAAGAAAAGTCAAATAAGATGTTATGATGACAAGGCATCGAACTTTCCTGTTCTGAAAAATTCGCTTGAGGGAAAAAATTGGCCAGAACGGTTACTGCAATCGGATTGGAACGAGTCGGACTCGTAAAACCAGGTGATAACGTCGCAAAGCTTCTCATCGGCGCGATTTCCGCCGAAGGATTGGAATTGAAAGATGGCGACGTCGTTGTGGTTTCCCAGAAAATTATTTCGAAGGCTCAGGGTTTGCTTGTGGACCTATCGACCTACAACGCCAGTGCGAAGGCCAAGTCGATAGCTAAGCGCACAAAAAAGGATCCTCGACTGATTGAGCTCATAATGAAGGATTCCAAGAAGATACTACGAGCCGACAAGCAAGCACTCGTTGTTGCTATGAAGAACGGTTTCGTTTGCTTGAATGCTGGAGTAGACAAATCAAATGTTAATGGGCGACGCGTATACGCTCGACTTCCTACTGATCTGGATGGAGCTGCAAATCATCTTAGGATCGAGCTAGAACGATTGACTGGAAAAAGACTCGCTGTCATCATTGGCGACACTTACAGTCGCCCGTTTCGCGTAGGGCAGGTGGAGTTCGCAATTGGAATTGCAGGCTTCAACCCGATTGTCGATTATAGAGGGAGCAAAGATCTTTTCGGGTACGAGTTGAAGTTCAAATACGTCGCACTCGCTGACGAAGTTGCTGCGGCTGCTGAACTCGTGATGGGACAAGGTTCTGAAGGTGTTCCTGCCGTAATCGTCAGAGGGGTGACGCGCATGGAAAGAAATGAGAGTATCGGTCTTTCAGAGAAGCTCCTTCTAGGGAAAAAACTGGACCTCTTCCGGAAAATGCTCTAGTTACACAACTTCGTTAGCATTGATGAGTTGCGTCGTAGAGATTCGTCCACACATTAGATATACCTCGTCAACGTTGTTTTCCTCGACACAGAAATGACCGAGGTAAAACCGACTGAACGTAAGAAACCTACTCTGACGAGTTTATTTAAGAAAGTTGCAGATGGTCAACCAATCACTTGGTTAACCTGCTATGATTATCCCACAGCCTACTTGCAGGAGCAAGCAGGCCTCGACATGATCCTGGTAGGTGATAGCTTGGGAATGACTATGCTTGGCTACGAAGGTACTCTTCCGGTTACCATGGAGGACATGATTCGTCACACTCAGGCTGTACGTCGCGGCGCACCCAACGTTTTCCTCATCGGTGATATGCCTTACATGAGTTACCAGCCGAGTGTTGAGACTGCGATTCGCAACGCGGGTCGCTTTATGGCTGAGGCTGGTTGTGACGCCATCAAACTGGAAGGCGGTGTAGAGATGTGTGATCGTATTCGCGGGATCGTTGACGCTGGTGTTCCTGCCGTAGGTCACTTGGGCTTAACGCCTCAAAGTGTCAGTGCTCTGGGAGGTTTCCGTGTTCAGGGTAAAGGAGCTGAGCAGGCTAAACGCATCATAGAAAGCGCGAAGGCGCTTGAGAAGGCTGGCGCATTCATGATACTGCTGGAAATGGTTCCTGACAGGGTTTGCAAACTAATCACTGAACGGGCTGAAGACTGCATCATTATGAGTCTAGGGTCCGGCCCGGACGCTCACGGACAGGTTCTCATCTATCACGATATGTTCGGCCTCTATCCCAAGTTTAAGCCACGCATGGCCAAGGTCTTCGGTAACGCGGGAGAGGTCATCCTAAAGGGACTCAAACAATACGTCCAAGAAGTAACCACGCATGCCTTTCCACAGCGCGAGAACTACTTCACCATGCCAGACGAAGAGTATGAAAAGCTACTGAAGATGTTGAAGTAAGCATAATCCTCAAAACTTCAGATAGAGATATCAACAGCTAAGTAGCTCATGCGGGGTTCAAAGCCTACGTGCCATCCTCGGTGAGCTGATGTCCAGTCCTACGCACTTCGTCGAGATGAAAGAAGACGAGTTTGTTAAAGAAGCCATTGGGATAGTTGAGAAAGCTCAGTCGCGTGGAGTTTACTTAAGGATCCTGGGTTCGCTTGCAGCGTACATACGCTCCGTCAGTGGTGGTTACGGAAGCGTATTCAAGTCCCTAGAACGTTTTGGAGAAGGCATGCCCCTCTTTACAGACCTAGACCTCGCAGGTTACAACAAACAGGGAGGGGACATAAACAAATTCTTCACGAAAGAGTTGGGTTTCCAACCGGACACCTTGGTCAATGGAATGTTCGGTCACAAGAGGCGAATATACTATCACCCTCAAAACAAGTACCATGTCGACATATTCATGAACAAACTGGAATTCAGTCATACAGTGGACTTCGGCGAAAAACCGGGTTCAGGCAGATTGGAACTTGATTCGCCTACAATTACAGCTGTGGACATAGTGTTGGAGAAGCTTCAGATCCATGAAATTAACAAAAAAGATTTGATCGATTTGATTGCACTATTCATTGTCCATGATGTTCATGACCAATTTGGCAAGAATGGTGTGGACGGTTCCTACGTCGCGAAGATTCTCTCGGATGAATGGGGATTTTGGTACGATGCTACGGAGAATCTTAACAAAGTGAGATTGTTGGCGGAAGAACTCTCGGCTAAAGGTAAACTTGAGACCGACCACCATCAGACCGTTCTTCAAAGGACAGATAAACTTCTCGACTTGATTGCGAACACGCCTAAGACAAAGAATTGGGAAAAAAGAGCCAAAACTGGAACAAAGAAGCCCTGGTACCGAGAAGTTGAAGAGGTCGTGCGGTAGGTGGGTAAGACGCGCATTATCCATGCAGCACCTACGGATTGGAGCAGTCGGAGAGTGTCCACCTATGGATCATCGTGCGGCTAGAAGCTCGCAGATGTCCCGCCGTCGACAACAATCACTTGACCAGTAATATACTGAGATGCGGCTGAGCTGAGAAAAACAATTACCCCCTTAAGGTCGCTCGGTTGTCCCAGCCGACCTAGCGGTGTTCTTGAGATGATGGCCTCGCCTTTGTTCATCAAGAATGAATCGGTCATGTGCGTCCTAAACCAGCCTGCAGCGATGGCGTTAACGTTAATCCTGTAGCGTGCCCACTTGATTGCGAGGTCACGCGTAAGGCCTATCACACCAGCCTTGGCTGCGCTGTATGCAAGGGCGTCCAACATTTCGGGTTGAGTTCCCCGAAATGCCGTGATTGAAGTGACGTTGACGATCTTTCCCTCTCTCTTCGCGATCATGTGTCTTCCAACTTCTTGGGCCAGGATGAAACTGCCTGTCAGATTCGAATCGATAACCCTCTGCCAGTCTTCAAGAGGCATCTTGTCTGCGGGCGCAACCCAAGCCGCTCCTGCATTGTTTACAAGGATATCTACGGAACCAAGTTCACTAACTACTCGGTCAACCATCTTTGTCACTTGAGACGGATTCGTCACGTCGCACTCGAAACCGAGAAGGCGTCGATTGTAACGACGCGCAGTAGATTCCAGATCTTCAAAAGATTCTGACCATTTCACGGGCCTCCGCGCGCAGACTGCAACATTCGCTCCAAATTCTAGGAGAGCCTCGGCCATGACCTTTCCGAGACCTGTGTATCCTCCGCTTACAACTGCAATTCTGCTGTCAACCGAGAAGATCTCATGCATGGTGATCATGACGAGGAACGTGTGTTGCGTCTTATGCTTTAACTTCGGACTCGCTTTATGTAGTCGCTGCATGCTTGGAATAGCATTTTCGCAACAAGCCCCAAGCAGCAGTAGAGTACTCCTTGCTTAACCCATTCCTTTGCGCCCTCCGGCGTGTCGGTGAAAACGCCAACAGCGACCTCAGCCTTCTTAGACAGGGCGACGATTTCTCGAATTTTCTCAACAACCTTCGGGTGTGTCACCTGGCCTACCACGCCCATCGATTGTGAGAGGTCATATGGACCTACGAATATCGCATCAATGCCTCTTACCTTCAATATTTCGCTAATGTTGTCGACACCTTTGGTGCCCTCAATGGCAAGAACGACAATTGTTTCTTTGTTGGCTTTGCTGAAGTAGATTGGTTGATCAGCAGAGTATCTTGCCGCTCGAACGGCTGGATTGACGCCGCGTCCACCTAGAGGTGAGAATTTGCTTGCCCAGACGGCTTCCTCTGCCTCCTCGCGCGTGGAGATAGTTGGTATGTGCACTCCACTCGCGCCCAGGTCCAATGCTTGACTGATCAATTCTGGTCTGTTATGGGAGACTCGGATAACTGATGCTATTCCTGCGATCTGTGTGGCTCTAACCATGTTTTCAGCTGTTTCTAGGTTGATTGCGCCATGTTCCAAGTCTATTAGACAATAATCGAACCCGGCATGGCCAAGTATCTCACAAATTCCGGTAGCGTTAAGTCCGAGGACGGGACCGAAGGTTGGGAGTCCTCGTTTCCACATCGCCTTCAGGTCTTTCAATGTACCCACTAGTGCGCGGGTAGTTCCTATTGGGTTATCCAACCACCGTCAACGAAGAAGCTCTGTCCAGTAACGTAATGGGCTAGGTCTGATGTTATGAATACAACGAAGTTAGCGATGTCACTCGGTTGTCCGAATCGTTTCAGCGGAATCCTTTCGAAAAGGAACTTCTTGTTTTCCGCTACCGCGAAGAATTTCTCAGTAAGCTCGGTCTCGATCCAACCGGGTGAAACTGCGTTAGCCGTTATCCCATGCTCAGCCCACTCTGTCGCAAGTTCCTTCGTAAGCATGATTATGCCACCCTTGCTTGCACAATATGACGCTCGGGGTGGCAAAGCGAATGCGCCCATAATGGAGCCTATGTTGACTATTCTCCCAAACTTCTGGGCTACCATGTACTTACCGACCGCTCGACAGAAGTAGTACGTTCCCATCAAGTTGACGTTGAGTACTCTATTCCAGTCGTCATCAGTGAATTCCAACATAGGTTTGCGAACAATAGTCCCTGCGTTATTCACAAGGATGTCTACATGTCCGAATTCCGCAACGGCGCGTTCCGTAACTTGTTCAACTTCTTCCTTCCGCGAGACGTCAACTCGGAACGCAACGGCCTTTCTGCCCGTAGCAGAAATCTCCTTAGCCGTTCTTTCGGCGGAAGGCAGATCCATGTCAACTACAACAATGTCAGCACCCGCGCGAGCGAAAGTCGTCGCAATTGCTTTTCCGATCCCTCGCCCTGAACCAGTCACTAATGCAACTTTCCCGGAGTGATCTATTGTAACTGTACTCAAGAATACCACGCGCTCGAGGAGCCGAGCTGCGGAGATTAGCGTTTTGGTCAATTCTCGGCACGTAAAGATCGAACTTGAGTTTGAGCTCACAAAAATGCGTGAACGAGAATAACAAACAATCGAAGCTGACTCCTGCAAGAAACTATTTTATATTCTCAATCGGTTTTTCGCGGTATGTTCTTTGTGGAGATTCTAAAGTATCCGGCCCCAGCAACTCCAGAGTTGAAGAGCCGGCATCAATCGTATGTGCGTGAGCAGGGGAAGAAAGGTAGACTGGTCCTAGCTGGCAGATTCACCGACGTTAGTGGTGGTCTGATAATTTGGAAGCCGAACTCGAAAGAAGAGGCTGAGAGCATTGCGTCACACGATCCGTATGTACTAGAAAAATATGCTACGTACCAGTTGAAGGAATGGACGTATGTTCCTGAATTCGATTTTACAAGGACAAATCTCCCGGAGAAGTGATTGTCCATGAAAGAACCTTGGAGAAGTAAAGGTTGGCATGTTAGTCACTACAACTTCAACACTCAAGCGATGAAGGGCAGGAAATATCCCAAGAAGATACAATTCCACGATGTTACGTTAAGAGACGGGGAACAAGAAGCGGGTTTAGTATTTCGAAAGGAAGATAAAATTGCCATCGCGAAACTGTTGGACGAGACGGGAGTAGATAGAATCGAGGCAGGAACGCCCGCCGTACACCCAGATGATGCTGAAGCAATTAAGACAATTGCGAACATGGGTCTCTCAGCAAAGATCTTCTGCTTATCCCGTTGCATGACGCAGGACGTCGATATGGCCCGTAAGTGCGACGTCGACGGAGTACAGATGGAAATCCCGACAAGTGAAGCACTGCTCACGAACGCTTATGGATGGACAGTTCAGAAAGCAGTCGAAATGACTGTAAAGAGCACGGAATACGCACATGAACACGGGCTTCACGTATCGTTCTTCACTTTAGATTCAACGAGGTCTCCATTCAACACTTGCTGGAAGATCATAAACACAGTCGCCACGAAAGGGCATATGGACGCCTTAACTATCGTTGACACATTCGGCGTCACTTCCCCAATCGGAATCAACTATTTTGTGAAAAAGATTAAGGAAAAAGTCCGCAAACCAATCGAGATTCATTGTCACAACACATACGGATTAGCAGTGGCAAATTCGATTGCGGCCGTCGAGGCTGGTGCGCAAATAGTTCACACCACCGTGAACGGAATCAGCGAGGATTCCGGTGCAGCCCCGCTAGAGGAGGTGTCTATGGCCACGAGATGCCTGTACGGAATAGACAGCAAGATTAAGCTTGAAAAACTCACACCACTCTCGAAACTCGTGCAAGAACGATCAGGCGTTCGCATGCCCCCTCACAAAGCCATCGTTGGCGACGGAGTCTTCACTGCAGAGTCGGGAATGGTCGTAGGATGGTGGGCGCATGCAAAATCCATGAACAAGTCTGCGCTGGAGATTTCTGCATACACGCCCGAACTGGTGGGCGCCGATATCCCCACATGGCAGATTGTTGTAGGGAAGAAAAGTGGGCGTGACTCTATCGGATACAAGCTCAAAGAGCTTGGTCTATCGGCTCCGGAAGACCAGTATAATGAGATACTTAGAAGAGTAAAGAATGCAGGAATTGAACGCAAAAGAGCCCTAACTGACGAGGAATTCAAGCAGATACTGCAAGAAGTAAAAGGAGTATAGCCACCTCATTTGATAGGATAGAATGATTCGCTGACACGTCGCACAGACGTCCTCCCGATGGGGGAGGAATGTCATCAGAATGGGGAGTTCGCTCTGCGTCCTCTACATCCCCTGAATCTTGGAAAGAATTCGTCGTCTTTTGGCATGTTCATTCTTTCAGTCGTTTGTTGTAACACTACGATATGGAAACCACTCTTTTGAGTTCATCGAGGGAGGTTTCGTCTTCTATCGTCGAGTAATCCCCCAGAGGCTTGTTACCTATTATCGCGCGTATCACTCGCCGCATTATCTTGCCACTTCTCGTCTTAGGTAGTTTGTTTACAAAGTATACGTCACTTACAATGACGATCGGCCCTAGAGTCCGCTTAACAAGATCCCTTAGTGATTGCTTGAGCGAGTCGTCAGGCTTCACCGAGTCTCGCAACACAACGAACGCGCATGCTGTTTCCCCTCTCAGTGCATCCGGCTTGCCAACCACAGCTGCTTCGGCAACATTCGGATTCTGAAGCAGCGCGCTTTCGATCTCTATGGTTCCTATCCTGTGCGCCGAGATCTTGATCACTTCATCAACCCTACCAAGGAACCAGATATAGCCGTCTTCATCTTTCATGGCCGCGTCACCCGTCGTGTAAACTCCAGGAATTCGCTTCCAGTAATTCTCCACGTATCTATCGTGATCTCGCCAGAGAGTGGGCGTTAGGCCAGGAAAAGGTTTCTTGACGACAAAGGTTCCCTCAATGCCTACGCCAACCGACTTGCCCTCATCGTCAACTATGTCAGCGTCCACTCCGGGCAATGGGATGGTTGCGGAACCGGGCTTGATGGGCAGCATGGATATCCCGCATGGGTTACCGACGAGTGGCCCGCTAGTTTCCGTTTGCCACATATGATCTATGACCGGGACTCGGTCGTTGAAAACTTTTTTCTGAAGCCATTCCCAAGCGGGTGGATTTAAGACCTCGCCGGCACAAGCCACAAGTTCGACAGAACTTAAGTCGTGTTTTTTTGGATAATCGTCTCCATATTTCATCAGAGCGCGAGCAGCGGTGGGAGAAATCCAGAGTTTGCTAACCCGATTCCGCTCAATTACTTCCCACCAAACGTCAGGAGTCGGATGGTCAGGTAGCCCCTCATACATTATTGTTGGGCAACCGAAGATTAGTGGCGCGTAAACGACGTAGCTGTGGCCAACGATCCAGCCGATGTCTGACGTAGACCACCAAACGTCTGCCTCATGCATCTTGTAGACCCATTTTCCCATCGCGTATATGTAAACTTGATAGCTACCGTGTGGTTGAACGGTTCCCTTGGGTTTGGCCATGGTTCCAGAAGTGTAAAGGATGAAGACCGGCTCTTCTGCGCGCATTTCCTCAACCGGAGCCTTAACACCTTGACCTCTCTTGAGAGCTTCAAACCAGTCCAAGTCTCTGCCCGGCATCATCGGCGGAGACTTATCACTCCGTTGCAAAACCACAACTCTCTCCACTTTATGGTTGCCTTGTCGGAGCGCTTCGTCCACTACCCCTTTCAAGTCCACTTGGCTTCCACGCCTGTAGCCAACGTCTGCCGTCACAACCAGCTTCGATTCGGCATCCTGCAGTCTATCTGCTAGAGCGCCATATCCAAAACCGCCGAAAACAACCGAATGAATTGCTCCAATTCTCGCGGTCGCCAGCATTGCTACTGCGGCCTCGGGAACCATGGGCATATAGATCGTTACTCTATCACCTCGACTTACGCCCAGCGCCTTAAGCGTTGAAGCAAATTCCTCGACCTCGCGTAGGAGCTGCTTGTATGTTAGCGCTCGGCTTGGGAAGCCTTCACCGTTTTCCCAGATTATTGCAGGTTGGTTCCCTCTTCCTTTCTTTATGTTGTTCTCCAAACAGTTGAATGCGATGTTCGTAACACCGCCTTTGAACCATGCAAAGTCAGGGTACTTCCATTCGAATACGGTGTCCCACCGTTTGAACCATTGAAGCTCCTCGGCCACCTCACCCCAGAAGCCGTAAGGGTCTTCAAGAGCACGTTTGAGGATCCATTTGAGCTGCGGAGGGTAGTCGATTCCTGATTTGGTAGGTTCAGTCAGATGGTGCACCCTTCGAGTTTGGTTGACAACTGATGCTATGGGTCTCCGCCATAGCTGGTTGAATTCAAGTGGAATATTTGGATACTCCACTCCAAAGGGAAAATGTCATGCGCGCTATGAACGTGGGGGCTTACATGTTTGCTGTGTGATCTATTACGAATTCGCGGAATCTCTCCAGTCCGAGCTTCAACTTGTCCTCTGGAGTTGCGAACGATATTCGGATGTGTCCTTCACCCTGTTTCCCGAAGAGTGGTCCTGGCATAACACCGACCTTCTGTTCTTCAGCGAGCTTCTTCGTGAACTTCATGCTTGACATGCCAGTTCCTTTGATATCAATCCACGCGTAGAATGTTCCTTGTGGGGGATGCAGCGAGATTCCTCGAACGCCAGTAAGCGTATCCAACACTAACTTTCTCCTCTTGCCGTATTCTACTATGGTTTCTTTGATGAATGGTTCCATCCTTGGGTCGGTTAACGCAACCAGGGCGGCACGCTGTGACATGGAACTCGCGCATACGAGCATGTAACCCATTAGTGCTCCGACTCTTTCAAGGATGTCCGGCGGACCTGCCAGGTAGCCAATTCGGAAACCGGGCAGGACGTAGCCCTTCGACATTCCATTACTTGTTAGGGTCCGTTCCTTTAGTCCTGGGAGTGTTGCAGGACTTGTGTGCTTGTTTGGAGGATAGACAATCTTCTCGTAAACTTCATCTGAGATAATCCAGAGGTTATGTTTTTCAGCGAATTCCCCGACCTCTTCGAGGACGTCTCGCGAAAACGATGTCCCCATCGGATTCATTGGGTTGTTCAAGACTATTGCCTTGGTTTTCTTTGTAACCAGGCGTTTTGTAGCTTCCAAGTCCAGCGATGGGACGTCTCCCTTGAACTTCACTGGAGAACGTACGGGCTCGGCACTGCACAGATTTGCGAGTACATCATAATGGAACCAAGCGGGGTCTGTGATGAGGATCTGGTCGCCGGGATCAAGCAAAGTAAGCATTGCTTGGTATATGCCAATGGCAGATCCAGGTGTGACGACGATCTCCTTTTCAGGGTCGTAGGTAAGTGAATTATCGCGGCGAAGCTTATCTGCAATAGCTTTTCTTAGATCAGCATATCCAGTTACGGGTGTATAATGGGTGTACAAGCCGTCAATTGCTTTCTTGGCTGCCTCGCGAACAAACTCAGGAGTCTCAAAACCCGGCTCCCCAACACTTAAGCTAATTACATCCTTTGGAAGATCTAACGCCAGTTTGAAAGGCTCCAGCGCTATCTCCCTTGCGCGGACGGACATCCCTCTCATGGCAACCAGCTTACTCACGAATATGACACCGAACTTCGAGTCAAGTCATGCCGTTTTTACGCTTCCGCAAGTAGATTATAAACTGTAAGGTAAGACTATACATAGACACGTGGTGCCCCGTGGCTATTTCTACTACTCTAATCGGAGAGTTCTTTGTCTAAAGCCTCTAACTAATATTTCAGTCAGAACTGAGCTCCCATATGGCCTATAAACTTCCCGCTAGATATTGATTATATATTCGCAAGCGTTAAGTGGCGACTGGGACTCACTACTCAGCGATCTGAATGTCGACAGACAAATCTCCTAGTGCACAAGTTTATGTCAGGAAAAGCTCAGGTCTCATAAGGTCAATAAACCCACGCGAAGCGTTGTTCTCCAACCTGATTGGCATGGGCATAGTCGTTAACTTCTTCTGGATATGCTTTGCTTCTCTCCTATACCCGAACGCCGATCTGCCGCTGACTGTCCCACTCGCTCTTGTCGTCTCCGCGGTCGTAGCCTACGTGTATTGGATGTTATCGACAGCGATGCCGAGAACTGGTGGCGACTACATCTACGTTGGAAGGATACTACACCCAGCGATCGGATTCATGGTGAACTTCGTGCTTGTGACGATCATGGCAACTTGGTTCGGGACATTCGCTTTATACAACAGCGCTTACTTCTCGCCAATAATGCTGGGCGCCATATCTCAGGCGACTGGAAATCCTGCTTTCGCAAATCTTGCCACGTTTTTGGGCACACAAAATGGTGAGTTCATCGGTGGCTTTGTGCTGGGAACGATAGCACTCGCAGTCCTGTTCCTACCCGCGAAATGGATCATGAGAATATTGCTGACCATATTTGCAGCACAATTGATCATATACCTCTGGATGATGGGCGTCCTCTTACCGTTATCACACAGTGACTTCGTCAATGCCTTCAATGCGCAGTCAGGCACGACAGTGCAGACGATCTTGGACGCAGCCCAGAAGTCAGGGGTCGATTGGACAATAACTAGCTACGGTACTTCCATTGGAATCGTGTATACGATTCTCAGCTTCATCGGATATAGCAACAGCGCCTATTTTGCCGGGGAGATCAGCGGAGAGCCGAGGAAGTCTCAGGGCATCGCAATATTCGTATCACCATTGGTCTTCGGAGTGGTCATCTACGCCCTGTACGCAGTCTGCTTCAATGTGTTCGGACACGATTTCTTGGTCGCATCAAATACGCTTTCCTTAACGGGGAACGCTGCCTGGACTTTGCCTTATCTCCCTACACCAACTTATCTCATCTCGTTTGTAACTGACAACCCGTTGCTGAAGGTCCTGGCGCCACTTGGTCTGGTACTCACTGCTTTCGGATTCATGGTAGAGTGGACATTTGTTCCGATCAGGAATGTGTTCGCATGGTCGTTCGATAGAATCCTACCAATGAAGTTCGCGGAAGTGGACAGAAGAGGCGTCCCGTGGGCTTCTACACTCCTATATGCGGTCATAGGGTATGTTTCGCTCTACCTTGCAGTCTACACTCCAGCATTCAACTACATGGCATACTCGAACTTCGGCTTCAACCTCGCATTAGCGATAGTAATGTTCTCCGCGGCGGTGTTTCCATTTCTGAAGAAGACAAGGGACATCTGGAACAACTCTCCCAGCATTGTTAGAGCCAAAATTGGGCCACTTCCGATATTAACGCCGGTGGGTGTGGTCGGAGGGGTACTGTGTCTCTGGGTCGCTATCTCTAGCATGCTCCCTGCGTTAACAGACATGCCCATTACGCCGGTGTACACGGCCAGTATGCTAGCTATCTTCGTAGTCGCAATCGTGATATATGCAATTTCGTACTTCTATCAGAAATCAAAAGGCGTACCAATAGACCTAGTTGCGAAGGAACTCCCACCGCTCTGAGGCCTCAGAACTAGTCAAACTTCCCCTTTCTTTTCTTCCCTGTTTCTCAACAGGGTTACTGTTACTAGTTTCCAGTCTGCGTTTTAGAAGCAAAACAAGAGGCATTCAAAAAAAGGATCTTTGATTACGTGTCTGGGGTTCAAGCAGCGGTCATAATGTGGCCTTGTAGCTTGTTATCGCCGAAGTCTAATATGGTTCCTCTCAGGACGCCAGCGCTATAATCGCTGCCCGGATTGAAGCAGTAAGTTTTCCCTATCTTCACGAAGCCCCTAGATTCATGAATGTGACCGTGAAGACCCACTAAGGGTTGATATTTCTCAATCGTTCGTCTGACCGCTGGGCTTCCCACATGAGTCAACTCTGGCTGACCACCAGACCCAAGGATCGGTTTTAGATCCTTATCCAGTAATGGGGCTATGTCAAGATGAGTGTCGTAGGGCGGAACGTGAATGTTGAATATGCTATTCTTAGGGTTCTTCAGCTGAGACGCCAAATTCTCCACCTTCTTCTCTAGTTCCTCTTCAGGTAAGTCGCCCGGTAATTTCCAAGGCGTCATGTTAGAGTAGCCTAGGCTCATCATCTCATGCCCGCCCACGTCTAGAATCTTTTCGTCAGGCCATTCAACAAAGCCAGACCGAAGCACGGCCTCCTGTACCACCAGTGGGTCGTCGTTCCCCTTGTTCAGAATCATCCTTGCACCGGTCGCCTTAAGCCTCTGCTCGGCCGTCTTACACCAGGTGTCAATGCTTTCACCGATCAGCGTATCGAACAGTTTATCCATCCTTGCTGGATCAGAAGTAATATCGCGCCACGCACTATCCGTCGTTACATAGGGGTAATTTCCGAAAGCTCTAATGTCTCTCTTGATTGCTGCTAACTCTTCCTGGTTTGTCGCTGTTCTGTCAGCTCCCCTTACCCGTACAGTGTAGGAGTTATCAGTTTGAATTACTGGAGTGATCCCCTTTCCTGCTATGTCCCCACCACATACCAGGATCTGTGCCTTGTAGACTGGGGCTGCGTTGACGAACTTGTAGAACATTGTATCGGAGCCGTGGATATCGGTGATGTAGAAGACTCGTGTCTTCGCCAATCTTACCGCACTATCTCCTCAACTTCCGCATACCAGCGCTTGGTAGTGCCAGTCCTAGCCCTCTTCTCCCAAGCTTTGGACTTGGGCGTCTTGTTGATAAGGTGGAGGAGTTTTTCAACCCTTTCGGTCGCTGTCTGACTCTGCGCCGCTGTAATTTTACCTTCCTTCAACGATTCATGAATCACAGGTTTCAATTTCCCTAAATTCGTCGTCGCGTCGTACCAGAATCCCCAATCGTCAGAGAGCATCTTACCTATGTGCCCTCCATCCACTACTTCCTTGCTAAACTGTTCCTGAACGTCATGAACCAAGAAGAGCGCTATAAGATCAATCAAGTCCTTTTGGTTAATTTCATGGATCTGAAGTTTCTCCAATACGATGTCTGTAGCACTAATCGTGGGATAATCGAGTTCTAGTCTCCCTGAGCCGGGCTTGTCGCCGAAGTCCACTGTATGACTGAATTCCAGTTTGTTCAGGAATATGTCGACATGGTATCTGTTATCCGGATGATAGAATACCAACCTTCTGTTCCCGAACATAGCATTCACGAGTGCGTCAGGTTTGAAATTCAACTCGCGCAAGAACTTAGTTATGTCACCCTTCTGCTTGTTATACCCTAGAAGATCTAGGTCAGTAAAGAGTGGCTTTCCGCCACCGAACCTTTCCAGGGATCTAAACACGTCACCATAGCCATTGTTGACCGAGCGAACGTAAGCCCCGAGTGATCCTAGGATCCTTAAGTGAACTCCGCGCGACTGGGCTTTCTCAACTATCCCAATGGCTTCTTTAACAAACTCGTCTTCTTTCATTTCGACGAAATGATTGCTGGACGACAATTCTTCTAGATCTTCCCTCAAAGCATGACGTGATTCGCCAATGTCACTTCGTCTACTCATATATCTTTGCCGAGGGCGTTCAAGTCTCTCCTTCGTCAATAATTACTGTAAGAATATGTTCGATTGCTAATTACTACCGTCTAATATGTTTCTGATTCGTGAACGGTTCGGGAGCTGAATCTAAGATGTCTACCGTTCTAAATGCTCTTGAATTATTGAAATCGAAACGTTGGGTTGACCTGACGCATTCATTTGGCCCAGGCATCCCACATTGGCATGGACTTCCGGACGAGGTGCGTGAGACTTTGTACCATTTCGATGAAGGAGTTGGTACTATGGGTGCACTCGGCTTCTGGCTTCATCGGTATTCGCATGTAGGTCAGTGGGGAACTCATGTTGATCCACCCGCTCACTTCCATAAGGGTGCGAGGACGCTCGATCAGATTGACGTGAAGGAAATGATTCTGCCCTTGGTAGTCATTGATATTCACGAGAAAGTCGCCAAGAACGTCGACTATCAGGTGTCGATGGAAGACGTTAAGGCTTGGGAAGCGAGACACGACAAGATTCCTGAGGGTTGTTTCGTTGCCCTTCGCACAGACTGGTCGAAACGATGGCCTGATCACAACGCCATGCTAAACGCAGACGCGAAAGGCGAACATTTTCCGGGGTGGAGTATGCCTGTTGTGAAGTACCTTTACGAGGAGAGGAAGATAGCTGCTTCAGGTCATGAGACATCAGATAATGCTGCCAGTATAAGTGACCCCAATCTGGATATAGAGAGGTATGTCCTCAGCACGAATCATTACCAAATCGAATTGATGGATAATCTGGATCAAGTGCCCGAGGTCGGCGCACTGATTGTCGCAACTTTCCCCAAACCGAAGAATGGCAGTGGTTTCCCGGCACGCATCTTCGCGATTCTGCCCTAGAGCATTAACTATGCTCATTGCTTCGTGAGGAAGGGATCATTTCTCAGTGTTCGTCATCGAAAATGTGGCTATTTGTCCCGTGTTAGATTATGGTGAATTACGTGTCCTTCTGAATCTCGGGAAGTATCTTTTCGAAGTATTCAAGTGTCTCTGGGTTAGACAAGGCGCCTTTATTTGTCACCGGTTTGCCGTTTACTATGTTCTTTACGGCGCTCTCGACTTTCTTCATATTGAATGTGTAAGGAATACCTGGCACATCTAAGATCAATGATGGTACATGTCTTGGTGATGCGTTCTCTCGAAGCTCTTTTCTTATCTTCTGCTTCAAGTCTTCGCTCAATGTGTGTCCCGGAGAGAGTTGAAGAAAGAGAATTACGCGTTCATCCCCTTTCCAATCCTGACCAACAACTACGCTGTCCGCAATCTCTGGCATTTTCTCGAGAACGTTGTAGATCTCAGCCGTCCCTATTCTAACTCCAGATGGTTTCAAAACACTATCAGATCGACCGAGAAAAGTAATCCCCCTGGTGTCACTGTGAATGATGATGTGGTCTCCGTGTCTCCACACGTTTTTGCCGGCTGATTTGAAGAAGTCGAAGTAGGTTTCTTTGTATTTGACGAGGTTTGCATCATTCCAAAAGTAAATTGGCATGGATGGTGAAGGAGCTTCGCAGACAAGTTCTGCTTCCTGATCGAGGATCCCGATGCCACTCTCATTGTATGCGTTCATTTTCATTCCCAACGACGGTGATTGGAGTTCACCTGCGTAAACGGGCAAAGTTGGAGTTCCAATCGCAAACGTCCCATTGATGTCAGTTCCTCCAGATATGGAGTTGAAATGCAAATCCGCTTTGATCTCGCGATAAACCCATTCAAATCCGTCAGCGGAAAGCGGTGACCCAGTCTGCGAAATTTCACGTAGTGATGAGAGATTGTACGATGCGCCTGGTTTCGCGCATATGGATCTAAGATAATTGATGTAGCTTGCGCTACACCCGAATATCGTAATTCTCTCGTCTTGAACCAGCCTCCACATCGTTCCCCAGTCGGGATAATTGGGGTTTCCATCGTAGAGTACAATTGTGGCTTCCGTGCCTAAGGAGCTCATCAGCCACGTCCACATCATCCAACTGGTGGATGTCATATAGATGATCCTGTCTTCGCGTTTAAGGTCAGTGTGTAGAATGAGATCCTTGAGATGATTCAGGAGTATGCCTCCAGCCCCTTGTACTATGCACTTGGGTTTTCCGGTGGTGCCTGAAGAGAACATGACGTAGACGGGGTGATCAAATGGTAATTGTTCGAATAGAATGTCCTCTTTCTCCTGTGACAGGGTGTCGTTATAGTCCGTGAACTTAGGGTTATGGAGGTGGGTTTTTTGTGAGACGTATGGAATGACCACAACTTTCTCGATGGATGGAACGCCCTCGGTGATCTTCTCTGCGTTTGTCAAAGTGTTGAATGTTTTTCCTTTGTAGCAGTATCCGTCCGCGGTGAACATTAATCTCGGTTCGATCTGACCAAATCGATCTTGCACTGCGACTGGCGCAAGTTCGGTTCCGCAGCAAGCCCAAGTAGCTCCGATAGCCGTTGCGGCTAACATTGCTATTGGCGTCTCGATTATGTTCGGCATATATCCGCATACTCGGTCACCTGGGCGTATTCCCATTTCGCGCAGCGACTTTGACAGGCGAGCAACTTGACCGAAAACCTCACCGTAGGTCATGCTGATGGATTTCCCGGTTTCTGCCCGGAATACGAACGCGGGATGTTCATCTCGGCATTTCAAGAGGTTTTCAGCGAAATTCAACTTGGCACCCGGAAACCATCGGGCGCCAGGAAACCGATCTAGGTCGTCAACTACGGCGTCGTATTCTTGGGAAGCTTTGATGCCAATAAAATCCCACATTGCAGCCCAGAAGCTTGGTATGTCATGAATTGACCAATCGTACAGCTGCCAGTAAGAATCGAACTTAGTGCCGTATTTGTTGTTTATGAAGCCGATGAATTTAGTCATGTTAGCTTGGCTTATTCGTTCGTCTGAAGGTTGCCAGACCAGTTTTCCCACATGATTACCTTCATCTGAATTCAAAAAAGGCAAGAAAAGGTGGTTGAGAGGAAGGTTGCCGTTCTATAGATTCCTGAGTTCTTTGTCGACTCTGCCTGTTAGGGTTTGTAATCCCTGTCGGAAGATCACCATGTCAACACTTAGCGCTATCATTAGAGCCCCTCTCTTGATGGATTCTGCAGAGGATGCAATATCCCAGCAGAGGTTCGCTACGGGTATGCCTTTGGCTTTGCAGAGCTTGACGGTTTCATCCAAGCCTTTCCATATTGTAGGATGGTCGGTGACTCCGTCAAGTCCCATAGTCATCGAGAGGTCGAAGGGACCATAGAAGAGCACGTCGATACCTTTCACTTCTAGAATCTTAGCCATGTCCTGTGCTGCCTCCTTCTCCTCTATGAGTGGAATTACTAAATTCTCTTTGTTCTGCTGTTTCCAGAATTCTGGGAATGGGGTAAATCCGTATTTTGCTGCGCGCACAGGTGGAGCGGCTGATCGTCTTCCTTCTGGCGCAAATCTTGCTGATCGAACCATTCTCTCGGCATCCTCTTTTGTGTTAATGTGTGGTGCTATGACTCCTTTTGCTCCAAAGTTGAGTGCTTTGAGAATCATTCCTTTATCGTTTTCCGTCACTCTCACAATCGGAGTAATGTCCGCTGCATATGCTGCTCGGATGCATTCTTCAAGTTCGGTTCCCCATGCGCTTAATGCTGCGTGTTCGCAGTCTATTATTACGAAGTCAAGCCCACTGTAGCCGATGGCTTCTACCATTGCTGGGCTCGCAGTTACCGCGAATATTCCTATGCATGGTTTTCCTGCCTTCATCATTGCTCGTAGATCTTTCATGTTTGATTTCACCTCGCTTGAATTGTGCTTGGCTGAGCTTCCCGGACGTTGTTCATGTAGCTTGTACATGCCTTGAGCAGAATTCCGGCGTCAACGTCTAAGCAGCAATAGAGTACTCCTTGTTTGACCCATTCTCTTGCGGCTTCGGGCGTTTCTACAAAGAGGCCGACAGCTATCCCTGCGTTCTTCGATAGTTGGACGATCTCTCGAACTCTGTCAATGACCTTCTGATGTGTTACCTGGCCTGGTACTCCTAACGATTGTGATAGGTCATATGGTCCGACGAAGATTACGTCAATCCCTTTTACTTTCAGAATTTCGCCGAGATTATTGATGCCCTCTGTTCCCTCGATTGAAGTTATGACCACTGTTTCCGTGTTGGCTTTGTTATAGTAGATCGTCTTGTCTGCCGAGTACCTTGCTGCTCGGACGAATGGGCATACACCGCGTCCACCGATGGGAAAGAACTTGCTCGCCCAGACTGCCTGTTCTGCTTCTTCTGATGTTGAGATGTGTGGTATGTGTACTCCGGTTGCACCCACATTTAGAGCTTGACTGATTAGCTCTGGCTTATTGAACGCAACACGAATTATGGGTGCAATCCCGGAAGCTAATGAGGCTCTAACCATGTTTTCGGCGGTATCGACGTGGATGACGCCATGTTCCATGTCTATGATACAGTAGTCGAAACCTGCATGGCCTATGATTTCGCATATTCCTGGTGAGTTGAGTTGTACGAAAGGACCGTAAGTCGGGATACCTTTCTTCCATAATGCTCTTAGATCTTTCAAGGTTGCGTTTGACGTGTCTGTCACGCTGAGCATATGAATTTCTTGTCTATAGAAATGAGTCCGAATATCGAAGACAGGACGAGTATATAGTTGATTTACTCATCTAACAATCGGCAAGATCAGTAAATGATAACCCTCAGCTTGGAAGGCTAGTGTGAACGCTGAAGCAATTCCTGCGCTGTACGTTCTGCCTTGTTCCTTCGTAGGGCCTTCGGAATCTCTAGCCCTCTTTGAAGTAGGCTTTGACCTTGTTCATTCCTTCTTCGATGGTTTCCGGGGCCATTGAGAATGAGAATCTCAGATGGTTTTCGCCTGCATTTCCGAAGCTTGCGCCTGCCAAGACCGCAATACCGTATTTGTCTAGCAGTATTTTGACGAGCTTACGGGACCGCATTTTCTTTGTATACCGAGGGAATGCGTAGAATGCTCCCTCAGTTCTATACGGTTCCAATGCTCCTATTTCACTCATCTTCTTCTCCAAGAGTCTCTTCCTGTTCTCCAATTCAGTTCGGAATTCCGAGATGTACTTGTCGCCGTTGTCCAGTGCGTACGCAGAGGCCTTTTGGATGAAGGGTGGGAAACATGTGACAGTATTTTCGAGGAATTTGTTGATCATGTAGATAATGCGTTCGCTTGCCACAACGTAGCCTGCTCGCCAACCCGTCATTGCATAACTCTTGGATAGGCTGAATAATGATATTACGAATTCTGGTTTCGGTTCGACTGATCCGACGCAGAAATGTTGTCCTTCGTAGATAAGATCCTCGTATGCTTCATCACTGATGATGAAGATTTTTCGGTCCCTGCAGAATTCATAGAGTTCCTCAAGGTCACTTCGCTTGAGCACTTTTCCGGTGGGGTTTGAGGGTGAGTTCACCAAGATTACTTTCGTCCGTCGGGTTGTCTTCTTCTTAATCTCATCGATGTTAAGTGAGAAATCCTTGTTCAGCGTGTAGAAGACCTGACGTCCCCCGGATAGAACTGTGGGTTCCCAGTAGAAGTAGCCAGGGTTAGGTAGCAGTGCATCGAACGCTTTGTTGGATGCGGCCGCAAGTGCTGCGTATACTGAATACTTGGTTGTGCAGAATATTGTGTTAGGGACTTCTGCGTGAATTCCATTCTTCTTGGCAACTTTTCTCTTGATCGCCTCTCTAACCCCCATCGTGCCGTAGGAAGAGGTGTAGTGAACATCCCCGGCTCGCATGGCTTGACAGGCTACTTCGACTATCTCTGCCGGAGTATTGAATGATGGCTCCCCTATTGCAAGACTGACTACTTTCTCCCCTTTCGCGAGTCTCTGCAGGACTAGATTGACCATTTCAAGGGACGGTGAATTTTCAACTGCATCAAGGAACATGTTAAGACCCAGAGTAGAGTTAGGTTAAGTTGCTTTTACTTCTCCGCCTTTAGAGTATAGACTGACAAATACACTACAGACTTATCCGCTGCAGAGTATTGAAGTCTTTGCGTCCGGATGAGATGTGTCCCCCTTTCGGGATGGCTAGAGTGAGGATGCGATCGTCCGGATTCGTGAAGGCCGTGTACACAACGAGGTTTGAGCAAACGCCTGAAACTGGCCTAACGTCAGCGAACTCGGCGCGGAAGAGTTGTTTTGCCAACTCAATGCAGAGCTTCTCGACCTTGTCAATGTACACGCAGTCGGCGTACACACGTTCCCCAACCCATCCCTCCACGTAACGATTTCCGAAGTCTGAGCCAATTGCTTCTCGAACGGCCGGGCTAGGCACGTTCTCTGATGCGATTAGGGGAATTGATTCTGAGAACCACTTATGATGGTCCTGCAGCAATTGCAAGATCTGATCGTGAGACTCTCTGGGTGATCACAAATTAGTTACTGAGATAAGCTAACGCACAGTCCTTACGGTTGAGACTCACATGCAGCAAATACGAAATTCGCATCCAATTACAACCGGCTGCTAACTGCTCGGGCCATTTGGTTCTAAGCGGTTATTCGCGGAGGATGAATCGGTGAGAAATCCCGACGATTTCAACGCTTTAACCAACGGAACACCAATCACCGTCGAGAGAGCGATGATGAATCCCCTCTCGAATGGGTAAAACCAGAAGATTGCGTTCCAAAGCAAGCGAAACACATCTGGAGCTTTTCCCACGAACAATCCCAGTACTGTTTCGTAGAGTATCCCGCCCACTAGATGTTGAGTCATCGTACCGATAAACACCAGTATCAGGACGCCAGGCGCGAGGTTGATCAATGTTGATCCGTTTACCCAATCAGCCGCTTCCTTGCTCAGAGGCGAGATCAACACTATGAAGGCTACCAAATGCAACCAGGCATAGAAGAAGAAACTGTTGAGATTCAAGAACGGGACCGAGACTGGAACGAAAATGGCCGTGTAAGGATTAGCAAGAAACGCGATGAACAAGACAAGATAGAGAGCGGCTGCAATCAGCCGCTTCCTTCGCATTAGAAGACCCACGATCAGAGCGTCCACTGCACCGGGTAGAAAGTCTAGACCGAGAA
Source organism: Bathyarchaeia archaeon (assembly GCA_050012795.1). Lineage (GTDB taxonomy): Archaea > Thermoproteota > Bathyarchaeia > 40CM-2-53-6 > 40CM-2-53-6 > FEN-987. The sequence goes on from JBEKGM010000022.1 coordinate 36,324, forward strand.
AGATCATGGGACGACCAAACGCGATGGCTAAGACCGTTCCTAGAGTAACGCTGATTGCTCCTACGTATGGACCAAGAATCATGCCGTACAGAGGCGCAATAACGTCAGCAAGAGAAAATGTCCCTCCAGAAACGCCAACCATTGAAAAAGTGGGTATCATTCGAAAGAGGAAGTAAACTACTGCAAAGGTTGCCACGACCGCAATCTGCCGCGTGTTTTGTCGCTTAGACTTGGACATTCCCGGATGTTCTCTGTCTCGTCTCTGTGACTCGCAATAAGGAGAGTATTGTATGTTTCTCTGTATGGAATCGTGGTAGCGGGGGGTGGATGTTCGGGCATACGTGCCTTTCGAACCACCGATCTCAGGGTTTATCGCCAGGATATGAGCCCTCCGCGTTAGCATCTGCGGGTTAAACCTGGCTACCCCACCCCGCTAGGTTCTGTCAGACACAATCAGCCTGCTAACTGTGTCTGATCGAGCAGATGCATACAACCAGCTAGATAAGTTTGTTTCGTCTCAACATGTTCCCCAATTTTCTCGTGAGAACTTACGCTATGACCCGTGGAGTTGGAGTAATCGGAGTTGAGTCTCTACCACACACCCACACTATCAAGTCTCGTATCAAGGACGTAATAGGATTGTATGAGGCACAAGGCTGGAGAGTTTCGTGTGTGAAAGGATGAAAAGTCTCTAGGCTTCGCCTGTGTAAGTTCTCCGTGGTTGGTAAGCCCGAAGACCCACTGACCATGATCGGTCGGGTGTGTGAATGGGCAGTCTTCGGAGCGGCTCCTTGAATGCGCCTCTGCGCGCGAATAGGTGATTGCCGCGTTCAAGCCAACCAGAAAAAGAACGGAGGTGAAAAAGAGAATGGCAGTCTACGTTGGAATAGACGTCCACAAGAAATACTGTCAAGCAGCCCTAATGAACGACAACGGCCGCGTCGTACAGGAACTCCGATTCGACAACAACTCGGAAGGAGCAACCAGTCTAGTCACCCTCGCAAAATCCGTAGACCCACACGTCGCCCTTCGAAGCCACGAATTTCTTAGCGTACATCGATTACGCCTCAGTGCCAACCTGCCATATTATGAAGCGAGGCAACATGACAACTACAAAATCTTATTTGTAGAGTGGAAACTTCTTGCAGAGATCTATGACACTCTGTCTCGTCTTTTTGATTATATTATTCTGTTTTGTATCCTCTCTGAATTGTTTCAATACTTCATTTCTTTGGTTTTTATCTTCAGGCAGTTCGTAATTTTTGACTTCAAAAATTATTTTAGCTATCCAGCTGCCAATCAACTCCATCTCATTTTCCTTCATCCCTCTCGATGTTAGTGCCGGAGTTCCTAGTCTTATTCCACTTGGATAGAACGGAGAAGATGGTTCACCTGGTATTGTGTTTTTGTTTACAGTTATACCTGCAGCATCAAGCGCCTCTTGCACAAAAAT
>JBEKGM010000023.1:0-37353 GCA_050012795.1 Bathyarchaeia archaeon
GACAACAACCCAAGTTCGTGAAAAATAGATAGCTCCCCTCTGCCAACACGCGTGGACCAAACTCGTCTCTCGCAAATACGGGAAACAGTTTGATCCCCAGATAGTGGTTTACATGAAATTCATGTTTAACTAAGATACTTAGAAACGGAGTAAGAAATGGGGAGGGATGTAATTCCGTTCTGCGTTGCAGTGTCATAAGATAATTGAAGAAAATGGGGGTTTTCGGTTTGTCACCTTCTAAGCTTACTGAGGTGGTGGGATCCAAGTTACTGGAGCTGGTTGCTGTCTTCGTCCGTACACGACGGCTAGGCCTGCTGTTGCGATTATGACGGCTGCTAGGATCGCTGCGATTGCAATGAAACCGAATAGGGATGAACTATTCTGGTTTCTGGTCTGAGATTGTGCGAGCAATGAACTCTGGTACGGGTGTAGCTGTGGTTGTGAGGAGCGCGGTTTTATCGAAGCCGGATATGAGATCGGATACTGGTTTTGTGGGAGATACTCGTTTTGGTATGGGGCTGCTTGAGTCACCGTTGTGGTGGTGACTTGTTGATATTGCAATTGGTTTCCGGTTCCGACTTGGATTGTTTCGCTAGTTGCAGTTACTTGATTACCGTACTGGCCGTTGTAAATGGAGACGGATAGTTGCACAATGTGACCTTGGGTTGAGGGGGGTAGATTGAAGCCTAGTTGCCCGTTGAATGTGGTGCCACCGTTGACGGATTGTAGAACCGTGCTAACTGAACCTAAGCCGACGTTTGATGTGGCATCGTATGCGTTTCCCGTCGCGTACAATTGGCTACCGTAGTATGTTGTACAGGTTGCTGCCATGGGCACTACTACTGGAATATTCGAATAGGAGTACACTGTGGGCATGATTGGGTAGTTCAATTGGGCTATGCAGGGGTCAGCTGAGACTAGGTTACTGTTTGCTCCAACCGCTAGGATTGCTATGGTCAGAACAATGGCGAGCACGGCGTAGTTACGTGTTTTCGCGAATGTTTGAACCAATTTTTGTCATCGACTAACTACGACGTGTAGTTGCCTATAACCAGAGAGGATGAATCATTCACACTAAGAGAGCCAAAACTACGCGTGTTACAATTCATGCTACGCGTACCGCATGATTTGTCGAGTAACCGAACGAGAAGAGCGATCTAATTGAAAGGTCAACAGAGGTTCGAGTCAACATAGAAAGGCTAAGGCGAGTTAATTATCATGGTTCATCCCTGCCCGCATCGATACTCGTCAAAGACGTCCCGCGTTGCGCTAAGTCGTCGGCAGTACGTTTCTCGCGCTCGCCAATGCCGTGAGCCTGTCAATATTCTTCCAGCTAACTGATTCGCATTGTCTTCTAAAATGGCATGCCTACTGTTTGTAACTGACCGACGTGAACGATTCATCCACAACGACTATTATAGCGGATGACCACCGCGCCGAGCAATTGGAAAAGAGGTGAAAGAAAAACGAGTTTACTACAGACGGTCCTGCAAACTGCTCCCAGTCACACCGCGCGAATGTACGGTGGCGGTTCATTCATCTTCGGAACTATCGGCGCCGTCTCAGCCCTCATCATAGCCGTCGGAGTCTTCTATGTTCTCATAAAACTTGGAGGCTTCCTCGACGCGATGAAGGAGAAGACAGAAGCGGGTCCAGCTAAGAAGTGAGCACCAGTAAAAGCTTCGGCACGCACCAATCCTCTAACGGTAGATGCAGTAATTTGCATCTACCATTTCTTGAACCCTTCAAAGAATGCGTCCAAGTAGCGGACGTATGCAATGCAGGTTCCCGTTTGCGATGAGGCGCAGCCTCTTTCGAGTTTCAGCATTCGCAAACCTAGCGCATTCCGTGCTCAGCTGTTGTATTAGTACAACACATGATGAAAGAATACAACATAAACCAGACGACGCTGAAAATTCCTGGTGTTTACAGGCTTGGGAATTCCTGCTGTCTAAGCAACAACAATCTTCCGTTTCGGAACTCGGTCAAGACGTAGATGAAGTCAAGAACAGTTTTCTGTTATCGTCCGGAATCGTGCTAGGTGGTTGATTCCCGGTAACCGTAATCCTCAGCCTTCTCCCTGACCACCTCGTCCTGCAACTGCCATGGCACGTCATCCACCAGGTCCGAAGCAGATACCTGACTGCTTTTCAGACAGATCTCCACAATCTTGAGGCATCTCTCAGCCATAGCCGGCAAGTCCAGTCCAGTTGTCCTCGACTCAGTAGCGTCCTCCTCGCTCACCGTACGGAAACCCCGCCCCCGCCCAGCACCCTCCACCTCCTGAACCATGATCACGTCGTTCAGCAACGCCGGATGCCAGCCGTTCACAATTCGCCGCAGACCGCATAACGGACATTTGAAGAACTCAACCACAACAATCACAAGCTACTTTTCAGTTACTTTTCGCGGCTCAAACACTCGTAGATCGTCGACAAACCCGAAGTTGACCGCATAGAACGCCTTCTGGACCACGTTTCGGAACAACTTTACACGCCTCATAGGCTCTTTAGGATATCCTAAATGAAAAACGTTCCAAATCACCCATTTTTTCGCGCGTCGCGAAGAAAAGTAACCCAAAAGTAACCGAACTAGGCCACGACCCAGACGAAAAGTAACCGAAAAGTAACTCTAAAATCCCCCTGGACCACGAAAAGTAACTCAACCATGACCCTGACAGACGTTGAACATGCAGCCCGCGAATTAATACGACTCTCTACGGAGCCCAAATGGTCCCGGCAGGGAACTGCCGCGGCCAACAGGCACATGCGAACCCTCCGAGCCTCCGCATTCAGCAACGACGAGATCTCCCAACTAACCCGCAGAAGATGGAGCCCGAACGCCGTGAAGAAGGCTACAGCGGGAACCCGGGTTACGGCACCAGAAGACGAACGGACAATGATGACGGTCCTCTCAGAAATCCTAACACAGAACATACCGCTACCCGACCTCCAATCCGCAACCATTGTACTCCATCAGATTGGACCACAACTACCCGACATACTCGAACTCCTAAACCAGCTAGCAGAACGCAAAATACCCGTGAAGGATTTCCTTGACGATTACGCAAGGATGAAGATGGAACAACTCACGCCCCAATCCCTGAAGCAGGCACTCGACTACAAACAGGATTTGGAAAAGAAGAATTTCAACCTAGCAGCCCTCTCCCAACTCAAGGAGGTTGCTGAGAAGTACGGTGACTTTGCGAAGGTTATGGTCGCGTTGGACGCTTACGGCTCACTGGAATCGGTTCAGAGGTTGACGGAATCGAAGAAGAAGGAGCTTGAGGATACAAACCGACTGCTCGAACCCGCGATACAACAGCTCAAGGCGCATAAGGATCTGGAGGAAGCATCGAAAGGGCTCCTTAAATCCTACCAGGATCTGCAAAAGAACCTGACTGACGCCATCACCAAAATGCCCAACGACCTAACCACGGCACTCAACCAGGTAGCCGACGAGTTCAAGAAGAAGACTGACGAGGAGCTCAAGAAGCTCTCCAAAGGCATGTCAGACTCAGCAAGTAAAGAGGTACAGGAGACAACTAAGAACCTCACGACGCTCAAAGAACAATTCAACAAAAGCAAGCAGGAATTATCTGATGCAGTACAGAGCGCGGTTAAAACAGCAGTCGAAGACGTAAACTCAATCGTAACTAAAGGATCTGAATCAGTAACTCAAGTGGACAAGACCTACAAGGATACAGTTGAATCCTTCCAGAAGCAAACAACCACGCTACTACAATCGTTGAACACTCAACTCACCAAAATGGGACAGAGCTTTGAGACGGATCAGAAGAAGCTGCAGGAAACCGTAGCAACCGCCACCGCCGAATCAACAAAGAAGATAGATGAACTCTCTTCACATGCCGTTGAGGTCGGGAAGAAACTTGACCAGCTTGAGGCAACGTACAAACAGGACATGCCCTACTTGGAATTATCACATCTGTCGGACAAGCAGTACTTCCCGTACATTACTCCGCGATTATTATACACCATGAAGGTTGTGGTGCGCGGTTTCGTTCAATGGCTGGACACCGCTCCAAGCTCCATAAGGAATCCCCGGATTCTCGCGGATTCGGGTCAAAGCTTCCTGCAAAACCTTAACGCGCAGGTGCCCGAAGTTTGACCCTCGACTACTTTGCAAATTACAAGCGTCGACTCGAATCGTACGAAGCGATCTTGAGCGTGAAAATCGCTGCCCTACCAAGCCTCGTAACTGCGGTTGCTAATGATTGGGAATCCGCTCGCAAGAAGAGAGCGTTGATGCGGCTGGATGAGACCCAAGCGCAAGTTAACGAGTTCTTGAAGAAAAATGACCAAACTGCTTCAGTATCTGAAGCCATCAACCTCTTGCCCGGTGACTTGCCGCGCCTGTACAACACCGTGTGGAAGTTCTTAGCCATCCTTACAGGCGATTCCGTTCCTCGACCAGCAACGAAGGATGATTTAATGATTAGTTCTTTCTTCCGGAGGCCGGAGGTTGCGTCATTACTCGCGCGTACTCTCGAGAAGGTTCGGAAGCAGATAGAGACGACACCAATACCTGCAGACATGAAGGCAACCGTGTACGTGGACCAACGATTTAAAGCCGAACTGAATGAGGCTTTTCGAAGCGGTTTCTCGTCGTCTCAATAATCAAGTGGCTCAGTGGTGAGCCTCGAGTTAGACTGGTCGATAGTTGACGGTCCGTTCTCTTTCCGGTTTGTAATCGTCTTCCGTCCGTAGCGATGCTAACGCGAGGGCTACGTCTAGGTTACTGTAGTGTTCTCTTTGCAGATACCGCCCAGTCTGGGTCCGCGAGTAAGGCTCTGCCCACGGCGACGAGGTCCACTCGGCCCTGCCTGATTGCTTGGTCAGCGAAAGCAGGGTCGGTGATTCCGCCGACGCCGATAACGGGCGCTTGCACTGCCTGCTTAATCTTCTCCGCGAGGGGTAGGAAGTATCCTTGCCCCGTCATTCCGTCGGGCGCATCCCCAATTAACCCGCCCGAAACGTCCACTATGCTCACCCCAGCTTGGACGAGGCGTTGGGCGAAACTTTGCATCTCATACATGGTGACGCCGCGGCCTTCACCGTCACTGGCGCCTAACCGATAGAGCACGAGAAGCCCCGACCCAACCCTCCTCCTAACCTCCCGGACGATTTCGAGCGGAAATCGGATTCGGGCCTCGAAGCTGCCGCCGTACATGTCACCCCTCCTATTCGTCAAAGGGGACGTAAATTGATTCAACAGGTAGCCGTGGGCTCCATGAACCTCAACAGCGTCAAACCCCGCCTCCCGCGCCCGCCGAGCAGCCTCACCAAAAAGCCGAACTAGATCATGAATCTCATCCGCCTCCAGTTCCCTCGGGACCACGGCTGAATTACCGGAAGGTACAGGAGAGGGGGCGACTGGCTCCACGCCGGAGACCGTGCGACTTCCCTCGCGTCCTGAATGGTTAATTTGGATGCAGACCGGCGTCCCTTCAGCCTGGATGGCCCCCGCAAGCCTCCTTAACCCAGAGACCATAGCATCATCATGAATTCCAAGCTGATTGGCCGAAGCCTTACCCCCCATAGTGAAGTACGAGTGTTCCACAATCACGAGTCCAACCCCAGATGCGCGTCGCGTATAATGCACGATCAACGGGTCCGTCACCTTTCCCTCCGTGTCCGCTAGGCCGTTGGCCATCGGCGGCATCACTATTCGGTTCTTCAACGTCAGATCCCCAACCGCTAGCGGATCAAAGAGCTTCGCCACAACAATTCACCCGTTCCTCAGCTTCCTCCACCAGAAAAATGAACGTTCCGGCAAATATCACGAATCCTTCAAGCACTAGAATGCTATCCATTGAGCTTCTCACCGAGCCAAAACCTGAAGAAATAGCCTTCAGCATACGGGGACAATAGAAAGAGCTCAAAGTGAGAAAACGTTAGTTACAGTTCTCTACCGAAGCAGGGAACAGCGTGTACGGCCTAATATTGACGATTGAATCATGAACCCCACCCCTAAGTGCGAGAACACCGCAGACAATAGTGGCCTTGTGTGAGGATTATGAGAAAAAGAAGACTTGGGAGAACAGGTTTACAGGTCTCGGTCGTTGGCTTCGGAGGCATACCCATCATATCAGCTTCAAGAAAGGAAGCGGAGAATGTTGTGAAGCACGCGTTTGAACGGGGCATCAACTACTTCGATACAGCCAGGAACTATGGAGATAGTGAAGAGAAGATTGGGGCGGCGCTTAAGGACGTAAGGGATGAGGTTGTGTTGGCTTCTAAAGTGCTTCAGAGAACCAAAGGAGACGCCGCCAGGGCTGGGCTTAAGCAAACCCTCAGAAACCTCCAGACGGATCGGATTGATCTCATGCAACTTCACGGGATTGACAGCGACGAGGTCTTACAGAAGGTGACCGCGAAGGACGGTGCCTTGGCGGCTCTTAAGGAAGCTAAAGCGCAAGGCCAGGTCGATTTCATCGGCATATCGGGCCATAATCCGCATGTCCTACTGAAAGCCATTGGGACGCGTGAATTCGACACGGTTCTCGTACCGTTGAACCATCTTGATAGAAAGCCCACGGAGACTCTCTTCTCGCTAGCCAATGAACTTGACGTGGGCATTGTCATAATGAAGCCGCTAGGAGGATGCGCCGGCCCGTTGGAGTTTGTGCAAAGAGACGCAAGATTCCTAGGTAGACCAGAACGCGACTGGCCTGACATGTCCGAGTTCGTTGCACATTTTGGAAATGTGGGTTTTGAAAGGGCCCAGCGATCGCTCAGGTTCGTTCTGGCCCATGATATAGATACGGTGATTCCAGGATTCCGCTCAACGGATGAAGTGGACTTTGCTCTGGATGTGGCGGACCATTTTGAAGGACTTACCTTGGAGGAGAAGAGAGCATACAAGTTCGGCGAGCTACCCCCCGAACCGTTCTGCAGGGAATGCGGCGCCTGCATGCCTTGCCCTGACGGCGTCGAGATACCAACCATCCTAAGGTGGGGCACGTACTACACGTTCTACGGCATACGGAATTGGACAAGAGATCAGTATCCGAAGCTACGGACAAAGGTGAACAGCTGCACGGAGTGCGAGGAATGCGAGAAGAAATGCCCGTATCACCTCCCAGTAATGAGCATGCTAAAGACGGCCGAAAGCATCCTCGCATGAACTCACCCTCTACGATTGCGACCCGCAGCGCCACCGACCCACTCGATAAAGTTCGGAAGGAGATATGAAGGCAACCGAGTATGTGACCCAAATACTAGAAGCAAGCTGCAGCGAGAAATGGTTGTACAAACGTTTTAAGTACAACTCTATCGTTCAGTAGTACTCGATGTACATGTCGGAGGAAATAGTTCTAGTGACCAGGAAAGGCCAGGTCACGATTCCAGCCTCGAAGAGGAAGAAGTATGGCATTAAGGAGGGAATGCGCGTCCTGATTAAGGATGGGGCTGGTGGAATCATCATCACACCCATCACCCCAATTGAGGAGCTCGCGGGGGTAGACGCGGATAAGATCTCAATGGGTGAGATGAGAAGGAAGCTTGACGAGATGAGATCCCGCGACAGGTACTGAACTTGCCCAGAACAATTGACACCCGCTTCTTCCTAACTCATTTCGTTGCAGAGACCGAAGACCTCAGATCGAAGACTTCACGTAAGATTATTGAACTGAAGAGGGAGTCTGCAGTAGTACCAACAATTGTCATTCACGAAGTTTACAAGTTCATGCAAGAGAACGCGGGAAGAGAAGTGGCGCAGCTCCGCGTCAACTCAATTCTAACATCCCCGTTCAGGATAGTTGACTTGAATACGAGAATTGCTCTGACATCCGCAGGCCTCAGATGCCGATACAAGGATCTTCCCACTGCAGATGCCATAGTGGCAGGGACAAGCATAGAAACTAAATCAAAGCATGTCTTAACCGACGACCCTCACTTCAAGAAGATGAGAGAGATCGACTGCGAATGGCTGTAAAGGCGTTCACCGTCACCCAGTCCACCCGGCCTCACTAATTATCGGCACATTACCGCTGAGTCCTGACGTCTGCACGACCGCACGTCCACCACTCTAGAAGTTTACGTCAAAACCATGCGCGAAAGCAGCGTTCTTGAGATTAGAGGAAGATCATCGATTGTAACTATAACGTAAGGTTAGTCGTGGGATTTACTGAAAACTTGAAGCATTAGGAAATTGGCGAGAAGAAAAAAGGGTGGGATCGGTTCGTGCCATCTCGTCGATTAATGCCCAGCGGGGTTTAGCGGTGGTAGCAAGCGTTGTTGAAACGGGTGCAACCGTGGTTGTTATTGTTGTAGTATCCGCCGCTGTGGGAATAGTACCCGCCGGTGTTCTGATTATACGCCGGGGACGGGTTCTGGTAGTAACTGTTGCCTGGATTATAGACGAAGCCGTGGTACGCTGGGTAACTGGGGTACGTACTAGGATAGGTGGGGTACGTTGGGTAGGTACTAGGATAGGTAGGGTAAGTTGACGAATACCCGTAGGGATAGTTTTGGTAACCGTTCAGGTAGCTAGGCCCAACCACGAAGGTTGCTGACGTTGTGGTTAGGAGAGAACCCCCGGAGTACTGCTGCCAATATCCCGCCTGCGTGCCGTAAATTGAGACGGAGAACTGGACTGGATGCGAGACCGCTGTATTGGGCAGAGTGAACTGGAGCTGACCGTTGAACCCGTAACCTCCATACGTTGAACTCAAAGCCGTGTTTGACGTTCCAATGTTCCAATTGTTCGTGGTATCGTACGCCGTGCCGGTTGCGTAAAGCTGACCCGTGTAGAATGGGCACGTGCTTGAGAGGGGTAGCGTGACCTGAAAACCCGAGGCATAGTACTGCTGAACTGTATTGGTTGGGGAACCAAGCTGCGCCGTACACGCCTGAGCCGAAACCAAGCTATTACTGGTCGCTGCCGCAATTACTCCTACTGATAGTACCAGGACGAGCACTATGTAGCTGCACGTTTTTGCATACTTATGTTCCATTATTCGTCGCCATCCCAACTACATCGTGTAGTTACCTATAACGCGAATTCAAAGAATGGACTCATCACTGGTGCACACCGAAATTGGCGTCTGGTGAGTATTCGGATCAACGCTGCGGCTACGAAATGGACTAGGGAAAGGTTCTCAGGGCAGAAGTCCCATTAGTACGACGTGAACGTGAATGGATAAGTGCGCAAAGTCGTGCCCGCGACCGTCCTGCGGCACATGTGACAGGGAGAAGGATCACGATGGCAATCACCATTGCGGTAAATGCAAAACTTGGTGGAATGAATAGATCTCTAGACTCCAGCCTGATCTCAGCGTAGACCTGCCATTATGACTCGATTTCGAGGAGGCTTGTGGGTAGCTACTCGATTTCACGTAATGGTGCGTTCAAAAAGGGGATTCTACTGGCAGATCATTAGGCAATTGCCCACGCGGTGTTCACCGCGCGAGTGAACAACGACGTGTGTCAGGCCAGGATCAGAATACGCGGGTGCATAGTACTGGTATGGATAGGTGTACGTGAGCCTACTAGACTCATAATCCTCTTGTGTAATGTAGTAACGCAGCGGCCAGGTTTGGTATGGGTAGTTCGGCGGAGGACAGAGAGATCCACATTGACACATCTTCACTCAACCAAGACGAGTCATCAAACTCGCCCAATTAAAGCGTGATTGAGCACCCGCGAGGTCATGCCATCCTGCGTGCGCAATTACGGAAGCGCCCATTCACCATTTGCGTTCAATATGCGGATCATTATCCTGTGCTTAGTCAGGCGCGAAGAATGCAATCTGCTCCTATCCTTCGGAGGTTTCCTGTTTCGCTTGAGGTTATGGTTAGAGTTTCTTCACGACTTCGCTACCGAATAGGTCCAAGGCCTGAAGCTCCCGGTCAGGTTCCAGGTTCACGATCAAATACTCGATTCCTACTTCTCTGAATGCTTCGATCTGTTTGCGTACGTCTTCAGGCGTGCCGTAGATGGCGTACTCCCTCCGCCTCTCCTCGGGTAGGTGCTTCATGGCCTCCGTGATCCGGTCCTTGTTCGAGTCTATGACTACGTGGCCAAGCTTCGTCTTGAGGATAGAGTCATAATCTCTCCCAACGGAGCGACAGTGTTGCCTCAAAACCTCCAACTTCTTCTTCACCGTTTCCACGGAGCCGAAGATGTTGCAGGCGTCGCCATACTTCGCGACGATTTTGAGTGTCCGTCGTTCTCCGCTTCCGCCAATCATGATTGGGGGATGAGGTTTCTGGATGGGTTTAGGGTTGCAGTACGCGTCGTGGAGCTGGTAGAACTTGCCGTTGAAGGACGCACGCTCCTCAGTCCACATTTTGGTGATTACTTGCACTGCTTCTTCAAGGCGTTGCATCCTTTCCTTTACAGGCGGGAATGGGATGCCGTAAGCTGTGGCCTCGTCCACGTTCCAGGCGGCGCCGATACCCATAAAGAGTCGCCCCTTGCTGAGAACGTCAAGGCTTGCCCCCACCTTTGCGAGCACAGACGGATGCCGGTACACAATCCCAGTAACGAGCGTGCCAAGCTTAATCTTACTCGTAAACCCCGCTACAACGGACTGCGTCGTCCATCCCTCAAGCATCGGCTCCTGAAATTCTCCCACGAACTGTATCTGGTGAAAATGATCCATAACCCAGAACGAGTCGAAGCCGAGGCGCTCAGCTCTCTGCGTTAATGTTTTTAGTTTTTCAACGATCTCGCCGCCTTGCCCGTCGAATGTGAAGTTAGGATGTTGCAGACCGAATTTCAATTTTAGAATCGTCCTTCAACCCCGTATCGATTGGTGAACAATTTATTGATTTGCTCTCCATCGCAGTCTTCTAGTTGATCGTTAGCGAGTCGAATGGGAAAGTGTCATACTTCCAGTTTTGCCAAGCCCGTTTTAGATTGTCGAGTAGGATTCACGGTGGAAGCGGGTGCACCTTTTCACCGCGTAGGCTGGACCAGAATAGAACCCGTAACAGCCAGCGAGAGCCACGTCAAGAGTAGTATTAACCTCTTCAACATAGTCCGCGCACCCCTTACACTCATCAGGGAAAATCCTGGAACAAGATTGGAACTCACTCATACCTGAACCCTCACCAACGTCTCGAACATTCAACATAGCCTCGGCTAACGGCCATCTTTAGCTAGCCCGGACGGATGAGGGTTTCCAAAGTACTGTAATTACTCACCCTGTGCGAGACTGGAAAGCGGACCTAACCTGGTGTTAATGCGGGTTGATTGCAGGGCGAACGAATAATCAATTTCATATAGCTTCATAACAGACTGGAATTGTAAGTGAGCGGGTTTGGCGATCTCATCTTCGATGGTTGATTTTCCGGGCGGAAACTCAACCAGGAACACTAACGGGTTCTTGGCAAGGCCTCAGGAACCAGGGACGTATCCGGGCATAATTGTGATTCATGAAATATGGGGGCTCGTTGACCACATCAAGGATGTTGCCAGCAGGCTCGCACGTGAAGGCTACGCAGCCTTAGGTGTAGACCTATTCGATGGGAAGATCGTTTCAAAACTTGAAGAAGGCCGCGCGTTGCGGGAGAAATTTACTGAGGAGAAGATTCTCGCCGACTTGAATGGCGCATTCAACTACCTCAAATCCCTTAGCTACGTGAACCCAAATCGAATCGGTAGTGTAGGATTCTGCATGGGAGGAGGACTATCACTCCTACTCGCCTGTCATAACCCGGAGCTGGCAGCCCCCGTCATATTCTACGGCAGGAACCCCTCCCCCATCGAGCTGGTGAAAAACCTCCAATGCCCCATCCTTGGAAACTACGCCGGCGCTGACATGGCCATAACAGAATCGGACATCAACCTTCTGAAACAAACATTAACCAAATACGGAAAACAATTTGACATTAAGATCTATCCGGGAGCCCCACACGCATTCTTCAATGACACAGCAGGGAGCTACAGACCCGAGACGGCCAAAGACGCTTGGGAGAGAACTCTAAACTTCTTCAACAAGCAACTGAAAGCTTAGAATCACTGCGCCAAAGCCTTCGAACTTAGTGCATACTCCTTCGATGGGACAAGAACCCCGGGAAAACCACATCACCTAGCAATGGTGAGTTGCACATTGATAGTGAGCGAGCTTCAAAACCGAATTAATCGGGCAGTGAAGGAGACTGAACAGAAGTATCAGAATGCCTTAAGAGAACTCGGAGAACTGAAAAAGAAGATAAACGATCTGGAGCTTGCCATCGTGGACGATGCAAACGCAAAAACAGGTCAAGATAAGGAGAGACTAGATTCTGCAATGGACAAACTCATCAAACTGACGGATTTCATGATTTCGGAAAGCGAGAGGGCATGGGAAGAGTACAGGACGTTGGAACGCGATTACAGAATAGGCGCACCTGAACCCCCCGTTGAGGCTCAGATGAAAACCCTCTGGGGCCTATGCAAGAAGACCGACGAGCTTGCTACAGATTTACTCTGTTACTCACTAGCACATTTCAAACGGAAAGATGCAGTGGCTGAACCGCTGGCTATCTGACGGGCCTAGGTGAGAGAACCTCCAACAGAACTCGCTTTGAATTTTAGGACTTACTAAGTGCCATTGGGGTTTGTCACGCTAATCGTTACGGCAACGGACTGGATTAGGGACCCGCTTACCCCCGTGATCACGAGCAGATAGTTGCCTGTTCTTGCAGATGCGTCAATAGTTACTTGAACGTTCCAGCCGGCTGTCGGAGAATTAAGCTGGTAAACGGGCGGAGGCACATTCGACAACGTAATGCCCTGAGGCAAAGTCGAAGTTGTGAACTGGATGTCCCCGCTCCAGCCCCCAACGCTCGTCACGGTCAAAATGAAATTGGTCGAGCCAACGAAGTTGTTTGGCGGAAGCGATACTGTGGAGGGCCACGCGGACAGGAAGAAGTTGGGGCTCCCCGTCTGAGTAACCATTACGGTCTGGGAGGTGAGTTGTGTGAATGTTTGATACGCGGGCGGAGGCACGGTCACAGTTTGAGTGGGGGAATAAGGATTGCTTGGGTAACAATACGGATTGTTTGGGTAACAATACGTGTTTACAGTTTGAGGTGGATAGTATCCGTATCCGTTGCAGTAGGGGCTATTTGGGTCACAACCCGGGACAGGGTAAGGCACATACTCCGTGGTGTAGGTAGGGTAAGCATGCGTACGCCTGCTCCAAGTATTACTCCAGGTTCTACTCCAATTCGTATGCCAAGCGGTGTTCCAAGTTCTGCTGAAAGTTCCCCAGGTTCTACTCCACGTCCCAGATTGCCAAGAGTGCGCGTGCGTAAAACTTGGGTTTCTGGAACTCCACTTAAGCGTGCTTGTGCTTGCCGGAGAGAGTGGCATTAAGGCGAGAAAGCAAACTATCAGCAGCAGCACAGAAACCAGGACGTGCCTACCTACAACGTTCACGTAGACTCAACTTTAGTTGACTACGGCGTGTAGTTACCTATAACTTGAGCGGAACAAGAGTATTTCAGCGGTTCGAGTGACGGTCTCGAGAGGCGCGCGACGCGGGTGACGGTGGGTAATATTTTTGCGTGGCGAGTGCTCAGTCCGACTCCTTGCTTGGTGGTTCGGAGGCCACGGATTTCAAGTAAGAGCGATAGTCTCCCACGTAGTTCTCGGCGGCCCTGTTTACCTGTGCACTGTCTATGTAACCCATTCTGTACGCGACTTCTTCGATGCAAGCCACTTTCAGACCTTGTCGACGCTCAATCGTCGCGACGTACTGGGATGTTTCAAGCAGTGAGTCAGGCGTGCCCGTGTCAAGCCACGCTATTCCTCGGCTAAGTTTAATCAGCTTCAATTGGCGGCGGCGGAGATACTCTAGGTTCAAATCGGTGATTTCCAGTTGTCCCCTTGCGGAAGGTTTGAGTTCTTTCGCAAGTTCGGCTGCATCATTATCGTAGAGGTATAGGCCGGTGATCGCGTAGTTGGATTTGGGTTGTTTCGGTTTCTCCTCGATTCCGGCTAAGACGCCATTATCATCAAGGACGGCGACGCCGTATCTCTCAGGATCCTTGACTACGTATCCGAATATGGTTGCTCCGTTATGTTCCGCTACTGCCCGCTGCAACACTTGGGATAATCCGTATCCGTAGAATATGTTATCGCCGAGTATGAGGGCCACGGAATCTTCGTTGAGGAAATCTTGGCCTACTATGAGGGCCTGTGCGATGCCTCCCTCTGGGTTGGATTGCTCAGCGTAGCTGATTGATAGGCCTAGTTTTGAACCGTCGCTTAAGAGTCGACGGTACATGGGCAGATCCTCAGGTGTGCTAATTAGTAGGATGGTTCGAATTCCCGCAAGCATCAGTGTGCTCAGTGGGTAGTAGACCATGGGTTTATCGTAGATTGGAAGAAGATGCTTACTGGTGACGAGAGTTAGCGGATAAAGCCGTGTTCCAAGTCCACCTGCTAGTAGGATGCCTTTCACCAATATCCCCTCAACAACAAGGCCGTAGGCCAACTGTGTTGATTACAGATATAATGCTGAACCACCTGCAGCAAATCTCTCCATCCGAGACTCGCAGATTTCAGGCTCCTCTATCAGAGTAAGTAGAAAATGGCATTTAGGATTCAAGCCTACGTCCCTGTTCGAATGGACGAATCATCCGCTTCGGTTAAGAGGCATCGTGCATTAGGGTAAGGCGAAGGCGGTTGGGTTAGCAATGGGGCGGAGATTATCTTACCTAGTAGCCATAATGCTGATCACGTCCGTAGGTCTACTAACGTTCCAGCCTGTCGCTTCCCAAGCCGTAGGTAACGTGACTGGCGCGTTTCCTTTGCAGTACAATTTCAGTTCAAACCCAGCCTGTAATTACCCATTTAACCCGTACTATTGCAATGAAGGTCCGCCCGTAACTGTTGAGGGATACTTGACGACCGACGGGTCTTGCACATTTCTTTACGACGGTCAAGGAGTCAACTATGTGGTTTGGAATCTTCCCCGGCGCCATCAATATCCAACTGGAGCGTATCAGGTGTACGGATACATCTACCCCGATTGGCCGTCACAGCAACCGTTTCCACCATACCCATTTCAGAAGACCGTGTGCGTCGGCGTACCGCTCTGGACTATTCCTCCTTACATTCAAAGTGAGACGTACAATGGGAATTATCCACAACCGTGTACCGGCGGAAGCTGCTGGGGTAGCGGTCAAACCGTAACTGTGTATGGTTGGCTCCCGACGGTTGGTGAAGGTTCAGGATGTGTAAACCTCTATACCGGCCAGGATCAGCGACTGGTCAAGACAATTTTATGGAATGTTGGCAACAACTACTTGCCGGGTTATGTTGCCGTCACCGGCGTGTACCAAGAGATGAATTCTTGCGGGGGAAGGGTACTGTTTGTCCAATCGATTAGTCCAGCATAGCAAGCTAGTCGCGCTATCCAGCATGACCAATCGATCCGAGTAATTAAGCAAGAGATCTACCGGTGCCCTGTTCTCTCGTCACAGGACCAAGTGAACCATTAGGGAAGCCGTGTTGAATCGTCAAAAATCCCACATGATTATTGCTGAAGAAAGGGATAATTATGGGTCAACAGAGCAATGACTCACTTCAGGATGTGTACGATGTTGCCACAATCTTTCGTCCCCAAGTATGCGTGTTACCCAGTCGCGTACCCCGGCTCATATTGGGTCCCTCCAAGCCCCTCATACTGTTTTCCCGCCTACTGTTACCCGCCTGTTTACACGCCCACCCCATGCTACGTTGAATATTGCTGGCCCGAGGTCTTCTACTATCCTTGGGTTTTCGTATGCTGAACTGACCGTAACCGACCATCCATTGCGCCTCCCGCCATTCTTCCAAGATTAGCCGTAGCCCCACCTAGCAATTGAACGGATTGGGTTTCGTTCTCAACGCATAGAAACAGCTGCGATCACAAACGTTCTGACTAGGCGAATCCCGTCTTGACGGAGATCTTGAGAACTAATTTGACTGAAGCAGTCCAAGCTGTCGTAAGTTAAGTCTCTTGTTCGTTGAAGTTTAAGATGTCAACGCAAGGGTTCGGAATGAGCTTCCTCGTAGATGCCGAACATGAGGAGTTGAGCTATCTGGAGTTTGTTCATCCTTCTCACCTGATCTTGATTTAGATAGAAGGAGAGGTTCCGAAATAAGCAATACTTAGAGAATCGACTGTATCGCTTTCTGATCTATGTTCCTGTATGAGTGACGCGTCGAACAATCTAACCCTCAAAGCTGAGTCTCAGTCTCTCGAACAGCAATCCAAGGCCAGCGGGCATAGGAAGTGAGCGCGAGCCACTGCCATGAATTGCGGCAGTGGCCCTGCTAAAATTGCCTGCCGAGCCCTCTTAGCGAGATAGTCGTAGCCAAGTTTACCCATTTGACGTCGCAGGACGGATACAACGTTTTGCTCGTCTTGAACTCCTCGTCCCTTACGAGCGTTCACTATGAAGTCTTTCAGCTCGATAACGAACATCTGGAAGAAATCGTTGAACTGGTTTGCCAAAGGCTTTAATGTGTTGAAGACGAATTTGCGAGAGGGCTCAGTGACAGAGGAAAAGAGAGAAGCAAGCGACGAAGAATTAGACGATGAATATTTGCCTGCTTGCTGCCGGAATAAGCATCCACACCATCATCCGGTGTAAGTTCGTCTCGGTTGGACGTACTCCAACCTGAGTACGGGCAATGGCACGACGAGGCGTCATCTTCCCAGTCTTAGACATCCTTCCACTGTACGCATCAAACTCGATTTTCACATCGTTCTCTCATCAACCGTTAACCTCTGCGATGCCGTATGCCATGAGAATGGTGATATACGCAGTAATCCAACCAGGCTCAATCATGCGCCCGACGCCAGTAGTGTTCATCATTATCGTCCTAGCCGCCGCTCTACCCCCCGCTTCAGGCTCCGCAGCCAAGTCGATTGTTATGGGAGAAAGTTTTGGGATGTGCCAATCACTAGCCGGCGGATTACTTGAGTGCGGTGTTCGGCCGAGCGACGACACTTTTGCCGACAACATATCTCCCACGAAACCGATGGAAAGTAGCGTTCCGCTCCTCCTCATCGTTCAGGATACGCCTTCGATCCCAGCCGGCAAGGATTACGCATTCCTAAAGTTCAGGTTGTCGAGCGTCCTCCCCGATGTGTTATTCTCGTCACACGCGCGCCCTGTAAACGCGACGCTCTGGCTCTACGCCGATTTAACAACCACATTCTACAACGCGAGCGTTCGCGTTTATCACGTTGACAGTAACGACTGGAACGAGACGACGTTAACTTGGAACAATATGCCCGATATCGATATGACTCATTACGTAGCCAACCAGATCCACGCAATCGACGCTTGGTACGAATGGAACGTTACAAGCATCCTTGGAAGCGAACTTCAGGCGGATGGCGCAACCTCTTTCGCCCTAATGTCAGGTTTCAAGTCCTGGATGAACGACGTATGGTTCAACGCGGTTGAGAAGAATGTTTCCACAGCACCCGAACTCGACCTTTACTTTAAGGAACCAACGCTTACTCTGAAGACGCCGCTCCCGGATCTCCCTATGACGATCGACGGCACAACCATCCAAACCGACCAGAACGGAATCATACAAGTCAGGCTTCCCTGGGGAATCCATCAGCTCACTGTCCCAAGCGAGCTACCAGTAGGAGTGGACGAGAAGGAAGCGTTTACGGGCTGGGGCGACAACCTGACTACTACAAGCCGTGAGATTAACCTCGGCAACGATCTAACCCTGAACGCGAACTACCAGAAACAATACCGTCTCACCGTAAACTCACCCTTCGGATCCACGAACGGGTCAGGATGGTACTTTGTAGGACAAGTGGCCCATGCAGAAGTACAACCCGCATCCGTGTTCACGGAAGGAGTCTTAGGCCTATTGGGAGTCCGGGACGTCTTCGATCACTGGACAGGTTCTTGCACCAGTAGCCAGCCTGAATGCCAACTAACCATAAATGGCCCGGGCCAAGCAACCGCCGTATGGAGGGAGGATTACACGATTCCTCTCGTAATTGGAATCATATTAGTAGCCGTGATTGCGGTGGCACTGACTAGAAAGCGCCGTCGCCGCTCGTGAAGCGATCTCTCTGATTTGCGTGAGCTAGCGTTCACGACTCTGCACAGGATCAACATACGCTGACAGTGAATTATGCGGCCCTTCCGGCTATTATGTGTGAGAGGGCTTTTCCGTCAGCGCCAAGGTTGATTTCGCCTGCTCTTCCACGAACCAATCTATCAATTTTCGTGCGATGCTCAATTTGCCGGGTAGTTGCGGCAAGCTGTCTGCGGTGAACCAGCGCACATCAACATTCTCTCCGTCGCTTACCGTGATTTCGCCGCTAGAGTAATTTGCGGTGAACCCGATCATGAGCGAGTGTGGAAATGGCCAGGGCTGACTTCCAAAGTACCTGATCTCCTTAACGGTAATCCCACTCTCCTCTTTCACTTCGCGTACGACAGCCTCTTCAAGCGTCTCGCCTGGTTCGACGAAGCCGGCTAGGGTACTGTACATGGGTGTTTCAAACCGGCGTGCCCTGGCCAGCAGCACTTCTGGGCCGCGTTGGATGAGGACGATGATGGCGGGGGCAAGCCGGGGGTAGTGGAGGAGACCGCATTGTGGGCATTCTTTTGCTCGTTCTGTCAGGTGCGTTCTTGTCTCTGATCCGCAACGACCGCAGAACAGGTGTGTCCTATCCCAGTCAATTATCTGCAACGCTCGACCTGCCACCGAATAGGCCGTTTCATCCATTTGACCATAAATCTGGCGCAATCCCTCGAACCTCATCCCAGCTGGAGGGTTGGCTCCTTTAGGAACCTCAACCGTAAAACAGTGAAGGCCCCCTAGGCGACCAAGGTAGTGTTGGCGCAAGACAGGTAACGCTAGCTCGGCGAAGTCTTTGAGGATTGGTATGGTTTTAGCTGAATCTTGCTGAACGAGAAGCTTATCCTCCTGGATTGCAAACCACCACGCCAGGCCCGTCAGCCTCTGCGGCGGCAGGACGAGAGAGATGAAGTCCATACGCTCCATCATTGATGCCATAGCCTGCGATGGCGGAGTGGGCACAGACAAATCAAGCTGACGCCTCCTTGCCAAGGAGCCGTCGTCAGATGAGATCTTCACTTTGGGAAGATGACCTGTGAATGGTTTTGAAGGCTTATGGCGGTAAACCGAAGCTTGACGGCGTGAAGATTGAGCTTCTCTTGAGATCAGTCTGCTAGTTGAGGGTTTAACCCAAACTGTCATGTAGACAATGGTGAAGTTAATCGTCTGACTCTGTATGAGTAAGCTGGAATGGTCGAGTAGGCTTCAATTCCTCGTAGTAACTACATGCGCACTCGTCTGTTGGAATTATTGGCTTCCAACTTTCCTGGTGACTTTCTGTCCCTCTAGTGCCACGTACTATGGGTATCAATCAGCCGACTTCAACATCTTCTACACTGCGGGGTCAAATTGGCTAATGCACACGAATCCCTACCTGAGCACTTATCCCGGCCTTTACGTTTACCCGCCTGCCCTGTTGCCGATTTATGGTGCATTCGCACTCTTCAACCCATACTCGGCCGCGTTGCTGTGGATGGCCACGTACTTTGCAGTCTTTGCCGCAGCCTCTTTTCTTCTAGCCTTCACATTGCAAGATGAGAGGAGGACGTTATTTGTGTCGATCCTACCCTTGCTCTTCTTCACGTCTTTTCCGTTGCTAATTATGATGGAGTTAGGACAAAGCGATCTGCTTGTCGCCAGCTTATCCATTCTAAGTCTCGCCCTGTTGAGACTGAAGCGGACCTACCTGTCTCCTCTCCTCCTCTCGATTGCTGCTCTGATGAAGGGTGCGCCCGTGTTTCTGCTCATCTACTTCGTGATATACAGGAGGGATTTTCGGTTTCTGGTTAGATTCCTCGCGCTCACCTTGTTAATGGTTGGATTATCGGTTCTCGTCATGCCCCCTTCATGGTATTCATATTTCCTGAC
This sequence comes from Bathyarchaeia archaeon, assembly GCA_050012795.1. Lineage (GTDB taxonomy): Archaea > Thermoproteota > Bathyarchaeia > 40CM-2-53-6 > 40CM-2-53-6 > FEN-987. The sequence continues at coordinate 19,935 of JBEKGM010000023.1, forward strand.
GCAAGTTGTTCCAACATTGTCGGCGGCATCATTGGAGCCAATGAATCAGTCAATCCTGAGATACGTATCACTGGCAGGGTTAAATGATAGTTGGCTTGTGTCGGTTGCTGGCGCAGGTTTATTCGGTATCTTCTCGTTCATGGTCGGTCGAAGACTTTCGACCTTTCACGGTGACCCTCTACGGGCGAACGCGATCTTCTTGCTGAACGTTCTAGTTATGCTGCTTCTTGGTCCAAGATCTTGGCCCGCAACGTACGTCTGGGTGATCTTGCCGCTGGCATTGTTTCTTTCAACTCTATTAGCGGAGAACGTTAAAGTGCGATACCTCGCTTTCGTCGGGTTGGCTGTGATTCTTCTCAGTTCAACCCTGGTTCAGTTCTTCTTAGTTCAAGCAGTATCACAAATCAACCATATGCATTTGGTCGAATTTCCTCTCCTCATCCTCGGGAACTTGGTAATGGTCACAAGCTTAATCCTATTACTGGTTCGATTTGACGTAATCAAATCCTACGAAGAGAATCATGAGCATGCTGGAACTGTTCACCAAGCAAAGTGAAGTGAGATTAATCCAGGCTTCAGAATAGGCAAAAAGAGGAACATTCGATTCTACACCGTTCAGCGCTTCCCAGCCCTAACTTTTTTCAGTTGGATGATTAGTGTGAAGCGGCACTATCTATCAATACCTTGCTTAGGTTGGTGAGACAAATTCTGTCAAGCTATTTGCTTGGTTCAATCGGGCTCTTTGCAGCCGGGGTAATCGCTGGCTCGATCAACGCTGTGGCTGGAGGAGGCACACTCATCTCCTTCCCTGCCCTCGTGGGTTTCGGTGAGCCTGAGATCGTGGCTAACGCAACGAATACTGCAGCCCTCTGGCCGGGTTCGTTTAGCAGCGCCATCGCTTACGCTAGGGACACGGCAGTTGACCGTGGCCTACTGATCAGCCTTCTCATTCCAAGTTTCATTGGAGGAGCTGCTGGCGCAGTTATCCTCGTGGTCACGCCTCCCGATGTTTTCAAAATTATCGTTCCATTCCTCGTTCTCTTCGCCACGCTAATTCTGGCTGGACGTAACGCGCTGACGCGGATGATAGGGACGAGGTTGGCTGTGGGGGGGGACCATCCGACTAGGGCAGGGCGAATCTGGGGCTTCTTCTTCCAACTGTTCGTCGCCATATACGGCGGCTACTTCGGGGCGGGCATTGGGATCCTGATGTTAGGTTCCCTTAGCATAATGGGTATGCATGATATTCACAAGATGAACGCGCTCAAGACTCCCTTACAAGCAGTCATCAACATGACCGCGTTCGTCTTCTTCGCCCTCAAAGGTTTGGTCTCTTGGCCTTCAGCACTCGTTCTTTGCATCGGTGCAATCACTGGCGGGTATGGTGGAGCACGGTTAGCAAAACGCGTTGACCCTAAGATCTTGAACGCCTGCGTAGTAGGTCTCGGATTCGTGGTATCGGCTTGGCTCCTGTACAAAGCCTTTCTTTAGAACTGCGCACAGCCGGTTCGCGTGAAAGATTAGTCAACCAACAATCTGAGACTTCTTCGCGGAGAGAGGTGTGGATCAGAGGTAGTCGAGCAAAGTGGTCTTCTTCTTAACGGGCCTTAGCCCTCTCGTTCTAACTTTCTCCAGGATCGAGTGCATCCGTTTCTCCTTCCTTAGGCTACTGTAGTAGTATGCTTCGTCCACCGTATCCTCAGCCATGAGAACCGTAACTCTTCCAATCCGGGTCCTGCCGGTTCTCCCACGCCGCTGTATGCTGCGTATCTCTGACGGGACGGCCTCGTAGAAGATGACATGATCCACATCGGGGATGTGGAGGCCTTCCTCGCCTATGCTCGTTGTCACTAGCAGGTTGTAGCTGCCGGATCTGAACTCATCCAAGATCTCCACCTGCTCATTCTGCGTGAGGCCCCTGCTGTTTTCGTCACGGGTCGCTTGGCCCACGAACCGAACAGGTTTCATGTCTTCATGGTTTAGTGATGAGACGATTTGGTCGACTGTATCGCGGTATTGCGTGAAGATTATGATACGCGCAGTGGAATTCGACTTTAGTTGTTCTGAAACCAGCTGTGAAACAACCTGGAGTTTTGGATGTGCCTCGGTAAGTTTGGATGCTAGCTCAATTGCCTGTTGAATTCGCGAGTCCTTGAGAAGGCTCTTGACGGTGCGCTTCGGATTCATTGACATGCGTTCCAGGTAGGCTTGCAGGTTCGCGACGCCCTGAGTCTCCAGGAGTTCGATAGCGTGGACAAGTGAGATTGCTTGTGATTGAAGGGTTAAGGCCGCGAATATGTAGCCTGACCGACTCTTCCGGAGCCTTACGACTAGTTGCTCTCTCAAATCCAATAGGAGCTTCTTCGGCACTATCACGAGGTCCGGAATCAGTTTCATCGACTTCAGTTTCTCAAGCTTCTCATCGTAGACTTCTCTGAGGAGGGCGCTGACTGCCCGGTAGCTTGCTGGAAGCGGGACGCGTCGCCATTCCATGGAGGTTGTCTGCACGTAAGGCTTCACGTCCTCATCAAACTCAGTTCTAGATTCAACCTGTTCGATGAAGAGGTTCTTGCAAATCTCCTCTATTCGTCCCGCTCGACCCCCAGGCGAGGCGGTTAAACCGAGGATGAGCGGGTTCAACGCGTTTTCCCGATATTTGATTGCTAGCTCCGTGTAATCATAGTTCTTCACGCATCGATGCGCTTCATCGAAAACCATCAAGCAGACGTTCGAGAGCGAGTATCGACCCGCACGAACATCGTTCGCGACGACCTGTGGCGTTGCGAAGATGAACTTTGACTCCTCCCACAACCCAACCCGTTCCTGAGGGTGAATTTGACCCGTCAAGTGCGTACAGGTGGAATCGGTGAAATGATTCTTGAACGCAGTGTAATGCTGGATCACTAAGGGTCTAGTGGGAGCCAGAACCACTACCTTTCCGTCCAGCTTGGCTAGTCGCTTCTCCGAGACAAGAATCGCAATGATCGTTTTCCCTAGACCAGTAGGCAGGACCACGAGAGTGTTCACGGTTGACGCGGCCGCCGCGATTTGTACCTGATACTCCCGCTTCTCCAAGCCCTGAGCCCTTACTTAGCATCCGCTCTCCAAGTTGAATAAGCTGGCGAAATTCCCTAACGCGCACGCATTAACCACTGGACAACGTGACCTATCCAGGCCCTTTGCGCATAACTCCCATCATTCTTCATGTGAGACCTTCACGTGCTCTGAGGCACGGAACAGAAGACGCTCGACCAGGAACCTTTCCTTGTAACCATCTAAGTTATGAATGTAAGAGGACAATAGCAGAGATGACGAGAGGGGTTTAATGCCCAAGTCTAAAATTTCATTCATCTTGCTCTTGCTATGTGTATCTATTATGCCGCTTACAGTTTATCAAGTTGGTATTGTTAGCGGCCGTAATCATATTGTACCGCCTGAGACAACTGTCAGATCTACCTTTAGTCAGCCTACGTCTGGTTTCACCTTTAGTCAGCCCCCGGCATTGACGAGTATCTCAATCACACGCAGCGTAGCTACTAGTTTTACTCCAGCTCCACCTAGCAGTACATCATCCACTAGTATTGTTACCAGTTTCACTCAACCCGCAGTCACCAGTATCTCATTCATCCACACCACCATCACCAGTTTCACTCGCATAGTCGTCACTTCAACTTTTAGCCCAACCTTCAGCTCGACAACCACAGCCGTCAACAATTACTATACGTACGATGGTTTCACTTTCGTTCAGTATCCGCCGGATTACAACTATAACGTGGGCTCTTTCACTCTTGACCAAACACTCTTCGGTCAGAATGGCGTGCCTTGCACATACTACGCTTATTTTGAATTCAACGCTTACGCGGGGCAGCAGCTTCTGGCGCGAGTGTGGACGCCGGGCGCGACCATTAGCTACATAATTGTTCCTCAGAGTCTGGTTCCGACTCTCCAGCACATGGGCTGTGGCTATGCGCAGTTAGGCCCGCGTAGTCAGGCACATTCATTCAATTCTCAGGTTACGTTGAATTGGACTGCTCCTAAGACCACTCAATACGTGATAATCTTCTACTCGCTAACACCATACAGTGGCCCAGTCTACTTCTTACCCGGAGCATAATAATCGAAGATCATGTTTTCTGAGAGAGAGTAGCGTAGACCGAGAGAGCGACGTGTCAGCAGGTTTGGTGCGTTTAGTGGTTAGATATGGTTCTGGAGTGCTGATAGTTTCCCTGGTAAGGTCTTCTTCTACTCTCACATTTTCTAGGACAATACGCGCATGAAACGTACTCTTCTCGTGTCGCAGCGAAGATGCCTGACACCGATTTTCTCGGCACCATCATGTAACTAGAGCTAAGATGGACTCCCACGTTCTTGGCAGGCTCCAGGATGCTGAAGAGGATCTCTTGTTGCTCAATGGTGAAGAGCTCGCCCGTTCCAGATCCTGGACTGAATGCGGAAATGATGGGCCCCAGCCTGCCAGCTTCCGATCTTAGATAGTCACTGGCCTTCTCTAGGGCGTGGTCAGCAATCTTCTCAAGCATGTATGCACGGAGCAGGTTTTTTGCTTCACGGGCTCGTTCCTCTAGTTTTGGTCCTACGGTAATCACGTATGGAGCTAGCTCTTGGCCGGTTTGTAAAATATCGGCTAGAACTATACTTCTCAGTGCGTGTCCATTGTCCAAACGCACTTGATCATCGCTCAGATCCGCCACTCGCGCATACGAATACACAGCCTTTGGTTCGAGGATCGATCGTGCTTCCTCCACTAGAGTATCCAACTCACTGTTCATCGTCCGAGTTCTACCTTTCAGCGTCTGAAGAAATTCGACTGTGTCCAGTTCTACGGGGACGGGATCAATTACGTTCAAAGGACTCCCGGTTTCCATGGATACCATCCCTTGCATCTAAGGATCGTTCACAAAACTCAAACCGGAAATGAACTTCTGCAGATACATTGGACACATATTGAGTAAGTTGTATGTTATCAAGTAACGGATATCCTATGAATACCATTGGACTCTACTGAGGTTTTTCCAAGCAGGCTCCATTGTGTGGAAGAAGCTGATGGCCTTCGATAAGTCCGAGTCGATGCTTTCGCCTTAATCCTGAACCTCAGGCAGCATCCTCCCGCTTAGCTTCCAAGACCGGGGGCTTGGTAGTAGATGATGAAGCCACAGTGCCAGTCATCTAATTTGAGAGGATTCAAAGATCTTCTCATGTTATGCGCCCAGTAGTTCAGGTAAATCGTTGCTGGCAACGGCAAGGCCAACCCTGAAATTCCTCCCGAGCCTGCACCCTCATCCCCTGTTTTGAGTCCGGCTAATACATCGTTCGCCATCTTCCCGCAAGGATGAGTACTAAGCCAAACATCCACGTGCAAGCCTGACATGGCCTGCTCTTTAGATGTCGAGTCAGGTGGGATTGATCCGTAGCTGCTAATTTGCCCCACCCAACCCGCGATCACGTTTTTTCCAGTGTATGGAATTCTGAAGATATCGAAGAGATTGTAGGCTACAGGTCTTGGAGTCCCAATCACGAAATTATCCTTATCATATTGGAGCTGGTTATACTCGATCGGATTGTTGAAGTTCGGGCTCGTATCTCTGAAATCATTGTTCGCCCACAGCATTCCCCCGTAGAAGTCTAGGCTGAACGATTTCATGCCATCTGAGGCACGACTAACCATACAGAATCACCACAGGCCTAGGTTCTAAGTCTCCGTCGCGCTCAATTGCGCTGTTCCCATCCTCAATGTTTGCTATGTGACGGATTGCAGGTTCCAATTGCATGGTCATCCGTTAACTACAATGTGTAGTTGTCTATAACCAGAGTGGATGAATCATTCACGCAAACACATCCAAAACTACGCGTACTACACTTCCCTTGTTCGTGATCGTCTAGGAGAGCGAAAGTTAGCTTCCAAAAGGGAGCGATTAACAGAAACATTTCTGATTCGAAGTCACTAGGATCGATGCTGTTGTCATCGTCGGAGACGTTGCCGTAGCGCCTGATAACGGAATTGGAACGGTGGATCAAAGCGCACTTCTGTTGATCTCTGACCGTTTCCTTCCAAACGCGTAAAGGAGTAAACTGTGCATGAGAAGAACGACGAGTATTGCAAGTTCCATTACTGAAATTAGCCCAAGTGGTACGATGAAGGAGGATACTAGGAGAAGAAACACGGCAGTGGTAAAACAGCCGGTTACAACGCCACGAAGAAAGAGCGCACAAGCATTGGCTCCGTCAAACTTCAGAGTAAACACGCTAATTATCGTGGCGTAGACAGGGAATGGTGTGAGTAGCCCACTCAAATGTGGGCCTAATATGGTCGCTCCTTCTGTAATTAACAAAACTAGAGCGGTAGCCGCTATCGCGCGAGCTGGAATCTCCCAGGTCGGAGGCTTGTGTGAACTTCTCTCAACTCGTTCTGAATGGAAGAGACTCCGTATAATTGCTAAGAAAACAATCACCCCCAGAAATGACCAGAGTAGAGGAGCAGATACGTAGTTTAGAACGAACGCAACTGCGAAGAATGTTGAGCAACAACCAGCGATACTTGCTCGCCAATCCGCTCTAAACGAAAGCAGACTAAACACGAGGCAGGATGCCGTAAGCGGGACTAGTCCCATCAGAGTTCCCAGTGCAGCCCCCGATGCGAAAGCATTCCCTTGCTCAAGCGACAGGAAGAACAAGACAGGGCCCGACGTTAGCGGCAGGCCCAGGATTAACCCGCCAATCGAATGCCCCCACTTTCGAGCAACAGCACTGACCATCCAAATAAAAGTTGGAACGCTGACCAACTTGATTGCAAGGAGCTCCCACGAACTCGGAACCATGTTAAGCACGGGAGAAAAGCCGCATAAATATGGGTGAGCAGCAATGTGCATATCTGGTAGTTACAAACACAAGGTAGAGATGGACCGTCGCTCAGCAGACGCTAACTTCCGCTAGTCAGGTTACTCGCGACTTCTTGAAATTATTGGTCCAAAAGAAAGTTGAGAGATTTCACGTTTACGCTCACGTTGGGCATCATCTCCGACCCCAATTCAATTTACTTGTGTTCTATCACAAGGTCACCATAATGCGCTCGCGGAAGATAAGCAACTCGGATTGGCCTGAAGCCAACTATCTCACGCCTCTTACCACCGCCCGTAATATTTCCTATGTGTTCCACAACGCGTGCATTTCGCGTCGCGGTATGGTTTACCACTAAACATCGGCTTCTTCCTCTCCCAAGTCAGTTCGTGTTTAGTCTCTGCTTGACATTTTTCGCAATAGAGAGTAACCCACTCTACCAACGCTAGGCATCTCTCCGCAACATTCCAATTCACCCTTTGGACTATTTAGCTGATCGCACAATCCCGAGTAGAGATTCGCTTTCACACAATGTCAGGTCACAAAGTCTCCACGAAATGGGGAAGCGTTAAATGCGTGTTTGATCGCACGGACCTTATCGGTCGCCACATAACCATGCAATTCTGTCCAAAATGCAATCTAGCCATGACACCGACGAAAAAGGAAAAAAGAGTCGTGCTAGCTTGCCCCAAGTGCGGAGAAGAAACCAGACGTTCAGATCCAGTAGTGCAGAAACTTGGAAGGCCTAAGGAATCCGTTGTTGTGATTGGTAAAGAGCATGAAAACATACAAACGATGCCAACAACGACAGTCACCTGTCCAAGATGTGGGCATGGAGAAGCCTTCTACTGGATGGTGCAAACGCGGGGCGGAGATGAAGCCATGACCCAGTTTTTCAAGTGCACTATATGCGAACGAACATGGCGAGAATATGCTTGAGGCAGAACCTCACCGTTGGATATGACCAAAGTTAACGAGCAACCTGCCCAGGCCATTCTGAGTCAATCGTGGACTACGCGAGAGAGAGCCTCCGTCGTGTTCTGACTAATACATCGAGTAAACGTTTTTCTTGCTGGGCTCAACCCGACTTTCGGTCTATGGGTAGATAATGACAACGGACAAGACGGTTAGTGCAATAGTCGATGCCGAGAAAGAGGCGGCGAAAATGCTTTTCGGACTCGCGATAGCGATTTGCGCCATTCCCCTGTTATTGCGGCTTCCTGCCAGGCCGTTCGGAATAGTGATCGACATTTCAGAGTCCGGGTTTAGTTTCTTGATCCTAGTCTCAGTCTGGTTTGGTTATTGGAATGTGATGTCAGTTCTTCCGATGGAGGACCGCGCCATAGTCGCGCTTAACATTGGATTGCTCTTTCTCGTTTCGATCGAACCTTACCTCTTCTATCTCAACATCACATTTGACTTGTTATCCCATGAGGCGCTCCTGAACGCTGCTTCGATCGGGTATGCCCTAGACATGACTGGGCTGATGGTGATTCTCGCATTATTCACACAGCAACTCGCCATGGAGGAACGAGGGTTGGTACCGAAAGAGGCACTGGCCCGCTACAAGCGGGTTAGGGACGTACTATTCGTTTCGGCCGCCCTCTTCGCCATCACGGTGCTGCCCACATTTTGGACTACCAAATTCTTAGCTCAACCAATAAGGTTCATCTTCTGGTTCATTCCACTGATCACTTCATCAGCTAGAATTCTATCGGAACGCGGATTTCAAGAATAGCTCCTATAGCAGAGCGTTAGCATTCGAAATCTGATTTTCTCTTCAGAAGACGAAATGGTTCCCATTCTCTCGATCCTAAAAGAGCTACTCTTGCTTATCGATCGCTAGTCGAGGAGCTCAGAAGTAGCGAGTAGAGCAGTGATTTTCCAATGTCTTGCGTCACTAGAGGTAAATTCTGCAGAACCAACAAAACCATCTACCATACCGCCACTGTGTGCAACCACCGCACCTAGGACACTTCGGGCAACCACGAAATACCCCTGTATGAGACAAACACAAACCCACACTTTATTGGTTGAATCGAGAGAAAAAAGCTTCTCGTGAAACCAGATAACGATGAATAGAAAAGCGTAATTGTGCGGTTAGATGAAGCCGAAATTGAGGCCAAATTTCACATACACCCGTAAGAAATCCACCCGTTGCTGATAATTCGCTGAATGAATCGTTATTCTACTGGTTCCAATTTTGCAGTACCAGCTGCTTTATTTCAGACAAGACGAGTGCAGTCACGGTGCCCGCAAGGACGTCAGCAATCTCGTATTGCTCACTCTCACTGGCAATCCACGTTAACGGCATGAGGGCGAGACCAAGTAGGAAATGATGCAAGTGAAGTCTCCCGTGGCTCACGTAAAGGCGCATATGCAAGTAGTCTGCAAAGAACCGGGTAACCAAATATGCAAGGAGAGTGCTGATGGAGAATAGTTCGAAGTGTTTCGTTGGCCTGAGCTTGTGTGTCTGAGGTAGATCAGTCATGGTCATACATCCAATTGTGATCCCATTAATTCTTTTGCTAGAATTTAATTGCAAATGAGAGCATGTAATGACCAGCACATGGGACTAAGGTTTTCCACGATTAACTTTCAAACGAGACTTCCCTTGCTTTTTCCTCGTAGCATTGATCACAGAGTAGATGAAGGCTATAGTATCATCGTACACTTTGCTTAAAAGGTCCCATTCTGAGCGATTGATTCTTTGCAGGGGTAATGCGACCACATCTGAAACAATGATTATTCAGAGAGTTATAGCATGTGGGACACTTCAACTGTTTCACGGAGAAGCGCTTCTGCGGTTTCGAGCCGTTGCCTTGCTTCTTCAACCTGACTTTTGAGATGCTCCACTATAACTTAACTCATCGACGATAAACCTATCAAGGAATCAGCTTACGCGGGTGCAACTGTCCTCTTGTATTGTTTTCCGATATACTTCAGCACATACTTACCAATATAATCGGCTTCAATATTGACCAAATCAGATTTCTGCTTCATGCCGAGTGTTGTCACTTTGAGTGTGTGTGGTATCAGGCAGACTGAAAACGAATCATCAGAGACATCAACTAAGGTCAGGCTGACCCCGTCGAGGGCGACTGCCCCCTTCTCCACCATCATCTCGACCAATTTTCGACTTGCAGCGATTTCCATTCTGGTGGAGCCATCATTTTCGAGTTTAATGCTCTTGACCTTTCCGGTTCCATCAACATGGCCAGTGACGATGTGTCCTGAAATTATCTGGTTGAGGGTCATACTCCGTTCAATGTTCACTTTCGATCCTTTAGCCAACCTACCAAGGTTAGTGCGATTCAACGTTTCTTTGATTACTTGGAAGCTCACAGTTCTTCCTCTCTTCTTCACGACGGTTAGGCAGACCCCGTTCACGGCAATGCTGTCCCCAATCCGCACGCCTCGTGCAGTTTCGTTCAAATCAACCGTAAGTGAGTGCGTATTTCCACTCAGATGACGCGTTGAGATCAAGTTTGCGAGGTTTTCGACTATGCCAGTGAACACGTCATAAGCCTCCGATGATTGAGGAAATAGTCTCCACCACATAATCCAAGAGTAACCTTCCGACCTCGGGAGTGGCGAAGTTAGGGTTACCAATAATCCCTGAATTGGTGACCTCCTTTGTCTTCCATGCGTACGTTACTTTCGTAAGATCCTCGGACTCTAGGGAAACTACGGACGGAAAGTTGGGCTCTTCCGAGATCGCTTTCGACATTTCGACCATGTCAGGACGTATTGCTAGCATCATCGAAGTCTCCATTTCATCGGCATGTCCGATCATCCTCCTCGGAGACTTGCGGAATTCGTTGAACTTCACCCTGGCGATATCGGAGATTGTGAAGGAAAAGAGTTCGAGGTCAGGATGGGCGTGCTTGATCGATGTAAGTGCGCTGTCCAGTATCGCCCGGTTACCGCCGTGCCCATTTATGACAATCAGCGTTTTGAATCTGGTGTCATGGAGTTCTTCAGCAATTTCTGTGACTACCGATGAGAATGTTCGCATCGTGAAGGAGATTGTACCAGGAAAACCTGCATGTTCCAGCGAGTAACCTATTGAGAGTGTTGGGAAGAGTACGGAGGGAAGAAGGTCGGATACTCGGATAGCGATGTGTTCAGCGATTAGGCTATCTGTGCTGAGTGGGAGATGAGGGCCGTGCTGCTCGATGCTCCCAACTGGTACTATCGCTTTGAGCTTCGGGTTCTTGCTTATCGCCTCTTTGACTTCTGTCCAACTCATGTTTGCGAGGTTCAGGTCATTTCACCTTGTAAACGAGCACGATCTCCCGGCCCTGTCGCGTTATGCTGATGGGTGTGAGGTTTATTGCGTGATCAACCCTCCCGACACCTTCACCATCAATTAGCGTAGTAGCCTCGCTACCTCCGATTATTAATGGCGCTACAGTGAGTTTGATGTAGTCTACTAGTCGATCTGAAATCATTGACCAGTTCAACGTCCCTCCACCTTCAAGGAGAATGCTCCTGATTCCGAGTTTATGAAGGCGGGTTAAGAGGGTTCTCAAGTTGACTTGGGATCTTCCCGCGTAAATCACATTCGCTCCTGCCTGCCGCAATCTGCGAACACGCTCCTTCGGAGCGCGGCTCGTTACGGCGATAATAGAGCCGGAAGGTTCAGTGCGTAAAATTCGTGCATTTGGAGGGGTCCTCGCGGCACTATCAACGATTATGCGAATGGGATTCTTCCCTTTAACGTGTCTCACCGTTAAGCGCGGATTGTCTTTGAGCAGTGTGGCTACTCCGATCATTACAGCGTCATGGCTGCATCTCATTTTATGGAGTATTTTCAAATCCTTTAGTGACGAAATTCTTGAATCGCCGGTTCTCGTGGAGATTTTTCCGTCTAGTGACATAGCTCCGACGAGTGTGACCGACGGTCGCTGGCTAGCGTTGGAGCGAGCCATGCACAATTTCTCCGTCTATCATGACACACATGATGTTGTCGGGTCGTGCTCTGTGAACTATGGAGGTTACTAGGTCTCGTGAGAAGCTGAGGTTTGGTGCAGATAAGTCGAGGAAAATTACGTCCGCTTTTTTTCCTGCATCTAACGTACCGAGGCTCGAGCTCAAACCCAAAATATCAGCTGCGTTTATCGTGGACATCTTTAGGATCTGGATTGAACTGACCGCGGATGGTTTGAGTGCCCTGGCTTTGATCATTCTGGCGGCATAGTCCATTTCCCGGAACATGTCAGGAGCGTTAAGCATTACGTTGTCAGTTCCAAGTGCTACTCTAACGTTATGTTCGAGCAGAGTACTAATGGGAGGGAAACCAACACCCAGGCTCGCGTTTGCTCTCGGACAGCAGACTACCCCAACATTTCGTTCGGCGATTCTTCGAACATCCTCTAGCGACGTGTGGGTTCCGTGAACTATCATGCTGGGGGTCATGCACTGAAAAATGCGTTGAATCTCACTGGCCTGAAACTTCTCGTTCGAGAATCTTACCGCATCTAAGCTTTCAGCGGCATGAATTGCAATCGGCTTGCCACTTTGCTTCGCGAGATCACCGATTTGCTCCATTGCCATCTTAGTATATTCGTTGGCGCCGCTAAGACCGATGCCGTCGCTAACGGATAACGCATCTTTCGTCTCTTTGATGACTGTCTCCGTGAGGGCTGCGCCTTCGGTGACTTGGGTTTCTGAATACGCGAATTTGGGTCTACATAGCATCACGACACGCTGTCTGCATTCATTAAGGGCCTGCCGGGCAAGTTGGATTCCTTCAAGGCCGCCTTCCCTGAAGTCTACGAAGGTTGTGATCCCCGAATTCAGCATGTCGGATGCAGTTTGCGATATTGCTAAGCGTATCAGCTCTGGTGATTCGTTGGCCAATAATTGTGTCTTGATTCCATGCAGAGGGTGAACGAGCTCATTCAGCGTCTTACCTACTCCCAGATCCTTCGCGACTGAGTCACCCACGTGCGTGTGAGCATTAATCAAGCCGGGTATTGCAAGGAGTCCTTGACCGTCTGCGGTTACGTCAACGCCGTGGACATCAGGCCGCCCTTGACCCACGTATCTAATCCTACCATTCTCAATCAAGAGGTTACCCTGATCCACCCTCTGGAATTCGCCGCCGGCCAGAATCGTTAAGTTTGTAACGAGAGTAGACCTCATCTGCTTTCACGAAGGCTTGGTGAAATAATCAATCCGCTTCTCTCATGTCTGACGCGCTCCAGGTTCATGGTGGCAACTTCCACCGCCTTTCTAGCGGTCTGAGCCCGTCCTATTCCGAACTTCAATGTTAAACCGTCGAGTGATTGTGAGCTGAGCTTTTGGGAAACGCTTTCCTGGGTTAGTTCGGTAGTAACTGCCATGAAGTTGTCTCCTCCCAAGTAGAATAGCAGCGAATCCATTTGTCTGAATAACATCATTAGATGAAGTTGTGCCCGCTGCAGTCTGAGCGAGGTCTCGAACGGGAAACTGTGGTCGCTGATGCTAGTTATTCCATCCACGTCGATGTGTACGATCTGTGTGTACGCTTCCTCAAGCGGTAAGGTTTCACCCATTGTCAAGACACCCCGTCTCTGTTCTGACTGTGCACTTCCAGTTGCTTGCAGCAACCTTGAAGCTTGGACATGGGCTTTGAATGGCGTGACATCAACGCCGATGCTCATGCTCACGGTGAATGGAAAGAGGTCCTGTACGTTCATTTGAATCTCCTTATGCTCCGCACGTGAAATTCCGTTTGTAACTGCGAGCATCTCGTCAAACCTGTTGAAGAACACTAGGCCATTCTTCACCGAGAAGTATCTCTGCAGCGTTGAGTAAAGCTCAGCTTGAAGCATCTGCAATCTGTGCTCGCGATCGCTACCTAACGTGCTTGTCCACGGCCCGTAATTGTCTATTTGGATCAACGTCACCTGTACGCGAGGCTCTCTCATTCTGCTAACACCGAATAGGCGGCATCTTCTCGTTTTAACAACTTACGTCGCAGCTTCACCAGAGCAACTGCAGCCTCGACGCTGCGGGTTGCATATTCCTCAGCCCGTGCTTCCGCTTGCTCCCAGCTCTCTCGTGGACCAGAAATCCCCAAGGCTACAGGCTTTCGAAACTTGATCGAGAGTGCGGAGATCTGGTCTGCTATTGTTGCTGCGATTACCTCGTCGTGTGCCGTACCGCCCTTTACTATGGCGCCTAATGTGACGACAGCGTCAACGTCCTGCTTTTCCAGCAGGTCCTGAATGATAATGGGCATGTCGAATGACCCGGGGACCCGGCACACGTATGTGACTACGGCGCCGAGTTCTTTCGATCTTTTGACCGCCTCATCCAACATCCTTCTTGTGATCTCTGAATTGAAATCAGCCACTACTATGCCTAGATTAATGATTGATTGCACTAGCTCACGCTCAGATAGGATGGATTCGGATGGGGCAACAATCTTCGCCAGGTATCGAGTTAATCGGGCCGATATTTAGTGATTACTCGTCCTTCAGTAACTACCTGAATATGCGTCAACTCCACGACTCATCATTGTCCAATCGCATTACTCGACTTATGGTCAGAGCATCGTTTAAGTCCCTCGATAGCGGTCCAACATCGATTCGATTTGTACAAAGTAAACATTGGCACAGTCACAGACGCGCCTGTCACTGAACAGGACTCTAAGGGAGCGAGAATCAAGTGGCTTATCAGCGAGAAGGATGGGGCTCCCAATTTTCTCATGCGCCATTTCACATTAGACTCTGGAGGATTCACACCGTTTCACAGACATGATTGGGAGCATGAGGTGTATGTCCTAGAAGGACATGGCAGGGTCCGTTACGAGGATCACGACGAAAAAATACAAACCGGAGACGCTTTATTGATCCCGCCGGGCAAGAAGCATCAGTTCAGAGCGGATTCGGAGCCATTGAAGTTTCCCTGCATCATACCCAAGTAGCCTCACGAACTGCTCCCGGGCATGGCAACTCTAACTTATTCATTATACATTCACGACGAGAAAATACAGCCTGGCGATGCCATCGCTGAGTTACTTTTCGTGTTTCAGGGGGATTTTAGAGTTACTTTTCAGTTACTTCTCGCCTGGTTCGAGGCCTTGTTCAGCTACTTTTCGGTTACTTTTCCCGGCGACGCGCGAAAAAATAGGGGTTTTTGGGTGATTTGGAACGTTTTCCATTTAGGATATCCTAAATGGCCTATCAGGCGTGGAAACATGTTCCGGAACGTGGTCCAGAAGGCGTTCTGTAGGGTCTTCTTCGAGTTGGTGCATACTCCTTGGGTGGAATGTGTTGTGAAAAGTAACTGCCTCCTAGCGAAAGGTTCAGTTCAGAGCAGATTCGGAGCCATTGAAAGTTCCTCCGCACCATTTCAAGTAGCGCTGGGCGCACTTCGAATTTATTGATAATACATTACCAGTGTCGATGAACGAATTCGATGTGATTAGATGAGGCAGGCGGCGCCAGCTTCGGACCAAAGCTGACACGTCCAAGCTACCAGGTCTACGCAATTATGACTCACACGTCCTAGGTTTAAATTCAGAACGATTAAATTCAGAACGATTAAATCGCTTGATCACATTTCTTCTATCATGATGCACAATCACCATCGCACCGTACTCTTGCTGCTTCTAGTCGTCATCTTCTACTCAACTCCTGCCGTCCGTTCCCAAAGTTCAGGTTGCTATTTCACCGCGATGAATCTCTATGGCCCAACTAGTGTGCAAGAAGGACAGAAATTTGAAGTACACACGTTATTCAGCGTGACCTGCCCTGGCGGCGGCGAATATACGATTAGAGCCGATCTCGTGGATGCAAGAACCGGACAAATCCTCTCAACGTATAGAACGACGTATCCGATTCTCGGTCCATTCGCTGCAGTATTCACGAATAGTGTTGTGGCTCCCAGGGCCGGATGGTGGTCATTGCAAATGAACTTGTACGTTCTCGGCTCCAATGGTGTTCCGGTTGGACCGCAATCTCAGCAGATCTTCGGCCTCACAATCACATCAAGCACTCCGACGGCATCAATAGTCATCTCGTAATGCTCAAGTCACGCTTCTAGCGCATTCAGTAAGCCCGTATTTTCCCGCACCCACGCGACCATTCAACACCAACCTCTCCACATCGAATTACACTCAGCGACGGCAATTACCTCTTTACGCAACTTTCCAGCCGGGGGTAGGCTCTAATCACGACGTTCTAACCGTACCAGTTAGCTTTGAAAGGCGGCATTACTGGACTTTAGAAACTACAGGTACGGAGGATTTGGTCTTTTGCGCTTCTTGCAGTTCGGGTTTGTAAAGAAGATACGCGCAAAATACGACTAGGAGAGCCTGACCGATGCAGATCTGACCCGTTCCAGGAGGCAACCAGCCCCAAGACCAGGGCAGTATTCTATGGAAAAAGAAATTCGGCAACTCTCTCGTGTATACTAGAAATATGTTATCCACAATCGCAAGAATAATCAAAGAAGCATTCGACAATTTGAACAACTTATTCGCAACCACGAAGACGCCGCCAAGGACATACACGACCGTCGCAAAGAGAAAGTATGCGCCAATGGGAAAGGAAAATGAAATTGCCCGAATGATCGGGACGTGCCCCCCCCGCCATCAAAAGCGCATCAACCAACGCTGCGACCCTTGCTAACATCTGGTTGTTCAAGATCGTTCCCTATGTTCCGCGTCAAGATTTACTAGATAATAAATTCTTGTTTTGCGTCAACCTACGGTCAGACGTTTCCACTAATTTCTACATCCCCCGTCCCAGAACAATCTCAACGCCATCCAGAATTGTCGACTTGCCCCGAGCGTAAGACCTATCTTCATAGAAGAGAAGTCAGTCGGTAACGATAATCCTTATCGATCTCTCACTTTCCGAACGAACGGAACTTACTATTTCGTATTCTTGTTCGTCAGAGGTCCGACGCAATTAACGAAAGGAGATGCAACTGTTGAGTTGAGTTTTCCCTCTTCTGTTGTGATCATGGCACTACAGACCACTACTAGTTCGCGGCCTGAACAAAACGATAATTCTCATGTAGAGGTCAGAGTCACGATGACACGACTGCACTGGTAACACGTAATTTAAGCACACGTTAGTCGTAATTCCTCGGGAGGGCTGATGACAGGTGACTAACAGTAACCAAAACAAATCGCGGGCTGACTTGATCCTTGAAGCGTATCCGACAATACAGTACGTAGCCATAATCGACTTCAGCAACAAAGTGATTGAGTGCAGAGGACACGGAACGTTCTCCCTTGACCTATCCCCAGAGAAGATTAGAGAATTCGTCTCTATTGGACCATTACTCGTTATGGGTGCGTTAGGTCACAAGTTGGAGTCATCGTGCGGTCGCTTAGGGTTTGTTGTAGGAAGATTCGAGAAGGGTCTTGTTGTAATCTCCCAAGTGGGTACTGAAATGGTAGTTCTTGTCACCTCAATAGTCGATATCGATAACCTAGATGAAATCGCCACCTTTCTGGATAAACTGGAAGAAAAGGTGCTAGCCTAACATGCAAACTTCCTCGACCTCGTGAAAGCGCCCAATCTTCATCTTATTGTGAACCGTGGTCACTTCTTCAAGACCG
>JBEKGM010000024.1:0-37102 GCA_050012795.1 Bathyarchaeia archaeon
TGCCCTAATTGCGGCAGTCCGCTCCAGCCCTATGTCAACTTCTGCGATAGGTGTGGAACTCACGTAAGATAACTCGATTAGCCAATAATGAACCAAGAGCGTGAAGTAATTTGAGTACTAAACTTGCAAAGATTATTGTAAAGTATTGTGTCGGATTGACTTTTGTTGCTTGTCTTTCCACGCTTGTTGTGTACGCGGTTCATGGATGGACTTGGGATTCAAAATTTTCGGGAGGAAGAATTACGTTGACTCTGCCTGAGTTTGTAACTGTCATAGTTCTACTCACACTGGTTGTTGGCATATGTATTGACGTGTGGAGAAGCCGGAATCCTACCAAACGAAAGTAAACAGCCCTCCAAACGGCAATGACGTGTTACCCGTTCTCGCGGTACAACGGCTCTGGTGGAAGAATTTTCGGAGAGATGATAACGAACGATTCTGGATTTGGGTACCAAGCCTTTCTCAGAAACCAGAGAACCCGAACTAGACTGATCTACACTCTAGGTTGAACGTGCCTTCGTATAGAATGACGGGAATAACGGGTAACCGATCAACACTGTTAACGTAATTTTTGGCAGTCAATACCTGGGGTAACTGAACCAACAGGTACATTAACTCTGAAACTCCAGCACTCATCAACAGCAGCACCTAGCTACAATGGGAATCAGAACGAGCGCGCTTCTATTCGACTTAAGATTTCGTAGCCATGGAGAATGACTAAAAACTGACCGTACGCACGCCCACAGAGTGCCCATTCAGAGACGAGGAAAGGGTCCGCAGAACGCAGTCTCATTAGAGATTCTCCGGTTTTGAATATAATTCCAATTTTCATTCGTGGACATCTTATGGGCAAGCTGTGGGCGCGGAGTGAGCAAACACCATCCTCGAATGAGCAGGGGCGACAGCAGGCGATGTTCCGTTATGCAGCACTAGGTGATGAAGTGCCTAGTAGCTGGTCTCTGTCTTCGAATTGTAGACGTACAAATGTGAGAACGGGCCGTCTGGCGTTGCGCCGTGCCAGTGTTTCTCCCCTGCCGGAATGAAGAAGATCATTCCTGGGCTGGCGATTTGCTCCTCATGTTCGTTGGCCACTATTCCTTTGCCGCTCATAATATAGAGAATCTGTTCATGGTCATGAACATGCATCTTTGTCCGGGCGCCTGCAGAGAATGTGACGATAGCGGATTTGACTTCCTCGGCTCCGAGCTGTTTGTCAATTAGCGTCTTCACATTGACCTTTCCGCCCTCAAAGATACCGCCTTCAACATCTTCTGAGGGTGCTTCATTCAGTTTGATCGCTTTCAATCTCATCAGACCTTACATCTGCTATTTCCCAGAGTTCCCTCTTAATTCTATGTTATGAAGACCTGAACGCAAGTGTTGAGGTTGATTAGTCTCTAGACCGTCCCCCAGGTGTGCTCGCAGTTGCAGTAGCTTTTCCCGAAATCGTCGTCTGCGCTCCCAGAATTGCTTCTGAATCTGAAATTCGTAACTCGCGCGGGATATTCATTGTAGAATATGCCATGCCAAATCGGACCTATGAATGGTTGCGCTATGTTCCAGCAACATCTTGCGTATGTTGCCATCTCTATGCTGAGCTCACTGCCAGCTGATGACGCGTTCACGGTGAATATTGGTAGGTTGTTCTCGTAGCGCTTGGTTATTGTGATGTCTTCCATCAAACGCTCTTTTCCTTCCCTCGGGTCGTAGAAGTTGAGGGTTCTTGAGACCATTTTTTCTCCCCAGTCCATCATACTCTTGTGGGATAGTGACTGCCTTAGCATTGGAATTCCGACGTGCGGCAGGAAGTATTGCAGGTAGGCTCCATTATCCCATTGTACTGTGCCCCAGTACCAGCAGGGGGTTATCGAGGATATGCGCACTTTCTGGAAATATGATCTGCCGTTTACTTGAGTCTCGGATTCGTCTACCCGTATCTTTCCCGTTGACGAGAGCGCTCTGTATTTCAGCATTGAATAGCCCATGTTTCCCATGAAGTTTCTTCCGGTGGGTACAAGCTCTGCCATCGCGTCCTTCCATTTGTCCATCGAAAGCTTAATCGTGACGTTTTCCGTCTCAACGTTTAGCCAGAAATTCGCTGAACTTCCACCGTAGGAATAGACACCCTTTGCTCCGTCCATTCTGATTTGACCAGAGCTGCCATTCCATGTGGTTTCGGTCTTTCCGTGGTCGATGATGAAAGGGTCATGCATTTTGTTTCCGTCATAGTACCACGAGGCGACGATTGTTTCAAAGCCGGCATGTTTTACATCGGTCGTCATCGGAATTATCGGTTCCCAGTGGTAATCGTTCACGCGAATTTTCTTGCAGTTCCTTGTGCCCCAAAGGATCATGAGTTGTTTCGGAAATTCGGGGTTGTCAGCGTTTTCGAAAAAATGAAGCCACCACCACCAGTGCCATGTACGGTTCTTAAGCATGTTTTCTGGATAAACTCGCCATATATCATCGAAGACCTTGTGCATCTCATTTTGCATACCCTATGACCTTACCCTAGTCGTCCAGTGCAAGTAAAGTCGGTGTGTCTTCATACCCTACGGAACCATCTCGGCAGATCTGAAGGTCAATGCTTTTGCTTATTGCGGCGGAGTAACGTGTTCCGGTACGATCTTCAATAGGACGCGTTTCTCTCCGGCTTGACGAAAAGGATACTTGTCTTTGCCCAAGTATTTCTTCGCAAGTTTATCAATGTGGTCCTCGGCGGTTTGACCCGGTATCTGCTCCACGACTCGGCCCCGAATCGCTGCATACCGGTAAGGATTACTCATATCCAGTACTGCAATGGCAACTCGTGGATCCCGCATCGTGTTTTTTTGCTTCACTCGTCCCATGGCGGTGTTCAATAGTACATAATCGCCGTCGCTGTCGACCCATATCGGGGTCACTTGAGGGCGCCCCTTAGCGTCCACTGTGGCCAGAAACGCGAAGTTCTTCTCACGTATCAGTTTCACTGAATTCTCGTCTAACTTGCTCATCGGTAACCAGCTTAGATAACCTTGTTATGGCCCATACATAGGTTCTTCCGCCAGACACGTACTCGCTCCGTCAAGTTTGAGGATGTAACATAACGGTTACTCTTTCTGCATGCGTCCTTTCAGCGCATGTCCGCAGTTGGCGCAGTAGAATCTGGTGAAGGGTGGGTTTTGATAACCACATTTCGCGCAAACTATGCCTCTTCTCATGCTCACTAGGAGCTTGGGAGCTGACATTATGACCACGACTCCGACAACGACTAGGACGAGTAATTCTCCGAACATGTTACCAAGCAGCTGGGTGGACTGCGTCGAAGTGGTTGTGAACGTCAACGTGGCGGGGTTCGGAGTTTGCGTGGATACGCTGGTCATCGTACTCGTGGTTGGAATGATAGTCGTAGAAGATGTTGTTGTGGTCTGCGTGCCCAGGGTTAATGTGGACTGAGTGGTGGTAGTAGTTGGAGAATTCTGAGTTGAGGTCGTAGTCAGGTTGGCCGTGACAGTTGTTGGTTGGGTGGTAATGTTTGTGAAAGTCACTTGGGCTATGTGGACAGCGCAGACTGTGGCGAGGCTGATAAAGCCTGCAAATGAAACTACTATAATCAATATGGCAAGTTTGGAGTTCATTTGATTCATTGGGATGGCCTTCTTTTCAGCGGTTGACCACACTTGACGCAATAGGAAGAGGCCGTCAACGGGTTCTTGAATCCACACTTGCCGCAAGTGATGCCATCTCCTAACCTTGGTCGTCTGATCAGACTGATCGCGATGGCGAGGACTGAAATTGTTAGAATGGAGCCCAGAGCGAGTTCTAAGTCAGGATTCGCAAACTTAGTGATGAGTATGGTAGATGTCGTCGAGGATTGGGTAAGGGTGGTCGTGATTACAGCGGTCTGTTCATTTGTAGTAGCACTCGTCAAAATGTTAAGTAAAGTTCCGGTACCTGTTTCAGACGTAACCGCTGTCGAGGTTGTTGTGCTCGTGGCTGAAGTGGTGGTTCCGGTTACGGATGTTGAGGTTGAAGTGATCGGTATCGTGTATGTTGTTGTGGTCGTGTTGGTCGAGAAGATTGTTGATGGTGCAACATTGAAACGTACAACTGCATTGTTGGATACGCCGCAATAATCATCCGCTAGAAAGGTTACGGTCCAGCTCCCGGCGGGTGGAATCACAGTCCAAGGTTTCATCGCTGGAATGGGATATTGAAAGCGGAAGCTGGACGGTGAACCTGACGGTGGAGAAATCGTTAACGTTCCTTCAGCAGGCCTATTAGTTACGATTGAGATCGCCACGGTTTCGCCGACAATGTATGTTGACTTGTCAGTGGAAATGGAGACAACGAGTCCTGAACCCACCTGGTTAATACCCAATCTCCCTGTAGCGGAAGCGCTGTCCGAGCTCAGGAGGGTATTGGTGGCCGTGACGGTGAACGCATAGCTACGCGGACAGTAGAGTGGGCTTGCGATTGACGTTTGAATTGTGAGTACGCTGCTTCCACTAGGTCCAATCAGATCTGACGAGAACGAGTAGACTGCAGCGTCAGGCAGGCCTGTAACCGTCGGCTCGTAAGTGGCATTAGGCGTTCCCCCATTGAGGTTGACAATGTAGGATGCGGCGGTATTCTGGTTGGTGACCACTGAGGCTGGAAAGATTGTGAGAGTTGGTGCGGCGTGAACGTTCGGGAGAAACACTCCGACCAAGATCAGTAGGGAAAATGGGAGGATTAGTTTAGAGTGTTTCATTATTCGACGAACTCGTTGTCACCTAGGTTCTCTTAATTCAATCTATCTAGTTCGACAATGGGTAAGTGCTAGATTATGTTGCTGGCACCATCTGATCATCATGGGATAATGAATTTACAGTGCTAGCATGATGGCCGCCGTAGCAACCACAATCTCTAACCCCAGGAAGATCGCTCCACGAACAGCATCTATTTTGAGTGAGGATGCAAGATTCACGCTTATCGCCTTCGTCTTCTTCCCCAGCAGTTTATTCGCTAAATGAGTAGCCGTGAACCCTAACGGTCCAGCCATCACAACGGTAAGCAAACCAAACTTCTCAGGAGCCATCTTCGTAATCACCACGGGCAATCCCAACGCCCCCATGACTGCCTGAGCCCCAAACATTGAGATGGTTATTGCCAGCGACTTTGTATCGAAGCCGAATCTAGTTATTGAAAGTTCCATGATTCATCTCACCGCGTTTATACACGTATCTACACCACTATACGCAGACACTTATAACCGTTTCGAGACACTCTTAGACGCGTCTGAGACCATCCCAATACAACCTCGATCTCCTCCCAGACGAAATAGCTCGGAATCATTCTTGATCGAGGCTAGTCAAGGCCAGAGGTCTCCATGCGTGAATCAATGAGTCTGAGCACGTACTTTCCATCGAATCGAAAGCATTACATGCCCTAAAGGGACGGAGACTGCTCACCTAGCTGGGAAGGAGCCCCATGACCACGAAGAACGTTTGCCCTCAATGCGGCACATTTGCCGCGCAGGGACAGGTGTTTTGTGGCAAGTGTGGTCAGCGACTCGTCTCCTGCAAGGCTTGTGGTGCAACTAATCTGATTTCCTCAGGATACTGCCACAATTGTGGCAAGCCACTCTCACTGGAGCAGGTCCAGGCGTCTGTAAGTGCGATTTCGGCACCCAGCCAGACCGCCAAAGGAACAGCCCTGTCGGACACAACGGCCGTTCCCATCACAACACAAACTCCAGGAGTAACCGTGGATGAGCGTACCCTGAATTACCTTTCAGATCATCATGGCGAAATTTCAATCACCCGCGCTTCCCAAGAATTGGGAACAAATCTTCAGCAGCTCACAGAAAGTCTTTCGCGCCTGCAGAGTAGAGGGCTGATTCAGAAAGAGGCAGCATTCGTTGAGCGCATGCGTAATTGTGTTTCCTGTAAGAGAACCATTGGAGCTGACGAACCATTCTGTTCCTACTGTGGCACCAAGCAGGCAGCAGTCAAGAAGGGGACGCAAGCGTCTCTCGATCCACACACGATGAAGGTGACTCTCGCAATGCTGAGTAGAGTGATTGAAGCAAAAGACCATTCGGAATACTCCGAGATCGACCAACTAACCACGACGATCGGGAAAGTAGCGCTTGGCGGTGAGAAACCTCAGGACGCGCAAGAACTCTCATTTCAGGATCAGTTGAGACTGCTGACGTTAGTTTTCGAATACTCACGGGATAAGGTGGTGTACAAGGGTGAGACTTTCGGTGAACACGTCAGGTGGCCGTGGGAGACCATCAAGACTGGCGGCGACTGTGACTGTAAGGTTGTTCTCCTAGCATCAATGCTGGCGAGCCTTGCGTTCCGCAGAATGTATTTTCTCGTTCTCCCCGCAGGAACATACGTTGACTCTCAAACCAACAAGGATAGAAAGATGCAGGGACATGCCATACTTGAGGTTGAACTCAGCGACAAGGGAAGAAGGGTACCGGTGCGACTGGACCCTTCATGCTCCGATTGTGATGTAGATGAGATGGCCGCCTCAGTGGAACCCTTACTCCTGAACTTCTACAGAGTCCCAATAATCCCATGAAAGAACGGGCTTGGAACTCGACTACTTCTTCTTTAACCGCGAGGCGATCTCAGGTGGGAGAGCGGCCCAGTCGATTTGCCAATGATATCTTGACTTATCATCAGGATCCTCGTTAAAGTCGCGCTTTACGATACCTTCCTCCTCCATCCGGTTCAAGTATTCACTGATTACACTCCGGCTTATACCCAAATGATCCGCAAGCTTTTCCGTTCCCGCTTTCCCGCCGAGCTCAGTCATTCCCAGAAGCGTTCGATACCAAGCTATCCGCATCTTAGGCTGCTTACTCTCCGAGATAGTCTGCTCCAGATGACCTATCCGCTGCTCAATCTTAGAGAAACGTGATTCCAACCACTTCTTCAAATCTTCATCAGTCACTCAAATTCCCCCCTTTTCTTAGTCTATCAATCAATTCCGACCGAGGTCCATCAACCAGGCTGACATTGAACCAGTTCGCGAGGTCCATGGCCATCTCCATCAAAACCTAAGTGTCTAGCTGCGTTTAAAAGTGTATCGTCGTAATCGAAACCCATATAACCATGCATGTCTAACATCGTCGACACATGTATCTACGGTTAGCGAATAATGGAAATAATCAAAGAAGCTGATTTTTCAATAGACCGCCAGTAGGCGACTCTCTTTGACTTTTGAGCGTACTCAAAGGATAATGGCGGAGAGAGATCTCCGAAATGAGCTCCTTCGTACCTACGACGAGTATTGCAAGCTGCTGGTCGTGATGCGCGACTTCATCAAAACCTACGTCATTCGTTGACCGCAAAGAATCAGGCTAAGCTAATCGAAATTCCTAAGAATGCTCACGACAGGTAATATCGTCGACAACGATGCAAGTGTTTTCAACATATTACAAGTTCAATCAGCAATTTTCCGTTCCAGCTAAGGAAGCCTTCGATTGGTGCACTAATTACCAACCAGGCGACCTTGCTTTGATGGGCGAGGAAGGAAATCGAAGAATAAACAAACTTACGAGCGATACAGTAATTCTTGAGGAACGCGTCGTGCAGGACGACAAGAGAGTCACGAAAGTTAAGCTCGTCAAGCTCAACCGCCGTACATACTCATGGCACAACATCCAACTCAAAGGGCCTAACAGGTACTCTGAATTCATTTACGAAATAGTATCTGAAGGCCGGCGCAGCTCAAGACTCTTTTTTACGGGACTATTACTTGTCTACGCTACGAAGCGCATTAGTCAACAGAGGCTTTGGCGAATAGCCAACATGGAGAGGGAATACGATTCTAAGGCATGGAAACGGTTAGCTAGTGCGATGGCTAAAGAACTGCGAAAGGCATGAAAGACATTAGGTCCAAATTCTCTTATAGTTATGTGTGCTTCGACAAGGATTTTTGAAGGAAGAATAAGTGAGTTCTAACGGAAAGTGAGTGCGTGAGACTAGAAAAAGAATGGTACCTTCAGAGTTCGCGTTCTCATATCCGAGAATGCGGATTCTTACTTAGCTCTCAGCTTTTGTGTGTATGCGTCAGCCAATTTGCCGAGCTTGAAGATTAACCATACGAACGCGCCAATGATTATTGCAGCGAGTACTGTTCTGACGATAAGCCCGACGAACAGCAGACCGATGAAAGGATGCGGCATCTCAGTACACCTCTAACAGCTGCGAGACTGATCACGATAAAAGGAGTTGTGAATGAATCGTTCATCGGACAGTAACGGAGCTCTGGGACTGGTCTTTTCGCTACGTGAGGTGTTTTAGTTCGACAGGGTCTCTGGATCGAAATTCAGATTCCGTCCACGCCGTTGAGAGGCAGTCAAAAGCGTGTTGTAGAGGAGCATGGATACGGTCATCGGGCCAACTCCGCCCGGAACAGGGGTTACGTGCCCCGCAATCCTGCTCGCGGATTCGAAATCAACGTCTCCCATCAGTTCTCCGTTGATTACACTCGTTCCGACATCAACAACTGCTGCGCCATGCTTGATCATGCTTTCTCCAATTGAGGTTTGGGACCGATGACCTATTCCCGTAACTAAGATGTCGGCCTCTTTACAAAAGCGTGATAATTCCTTAGTCTTTGAATGGCAGACGGTCACAGTTGCGTCGTTGTTTAGGAAAAGTTGCGACAAAGGCCTTCCAACGAGCTTGCTTCGATTTATAATCACTACGTGGCTACCGGCGATCGGTATATGGTAATAGCGTAGCATCGCTACTACACCTTTTGGAGTACAAGGAACAATCCCGCGTGACTTTTGCATTAACATACCAAGGTTGTATGGATGCAAGCCATCGACGTCTTTCTCTGGGGCAATCGCGTTAATTGCGGAAACCTGATCCAAAGCCTGAGGGAGTGGTAATTGCAAGAGAATTCCCGTAATCGATTCATCAGCACTCAAGCCCTTGAGGAGCAGCTCCAACTCTGCTTGGCGAGTGCTTTCAGGGAGTTCGATGTTTCTTGACTCAATTCCGACATCAGAACACGCGGCGTGTTTATTCTTAAGATATGTTTTTGAAGCAGGATTGTTCCCCACCAAAACCGTTGCAAGAACAGGTGTGATATTTCCGAGAATCTGGATTTCGTGCTTAATCTTCGTCTGGATCTGCCGCGCGATCTGGCTACCACTCATTATTACTGCCCGCAAGGAGCTTACCCTAACAGTTGTATCAGCAATTCACACTTAAACGCTTGAGACTGAAACTTAATTTTTCTAGTGTTGATGCGCTGCGCTCAACCTTTCATTAGTGCAAGTTAGCAATAAGATGGGCTCTTCTAAATCATAAAGGGATAACAGTGAGTTTCATTCCCATGAACCTTTTCTGAACGTCCATGGCCTTCTCGATTTCGTTCAAGTGAAAAGTGTGAGTAATCATCTTCCTAAATGGGAACTGATTCTGATACTTGGCGAGGAATTTGAGTTCCTTGTCGTACTGGCGTGTAGACGCATATCTTTGACCAATTATGCGGAGGCTCCTAGCGATTATTTCGTGTGGAAATATCTCAACAGAGCCGGCGTTGCCAAAACATCCTATGATGACGTATGTGCCCCCAATTCTGGACATATGTATTCCTTCCTTCACAACGGTAGGATTTCCTACACATTCTACCACCAGGTCTGCACCGACTCCATCGGTTAATTTCATCACTTCTGACAATCTATCTTCGGGCGTTTGATTTCTATCAATGTCGATTACGCAGTCTACGCCAAATTCTTTTGCAAGATCAAGCTTCCAGCTTGGTCCTCCTATCATTATTATCTTCCCAGCCCCCAAGGTTTTTGCTTTGATCGCCGCCGCTAACCCGATTGGGCCTGACCCTTGAATAAGGACAGTGTCCATGAATCCAAATCCTTCTCTTAGATCAGGGGCTGGAGATTGTGCCGACTCGATTCCTCTCACTGAGGCGAATGTGTCAGCTAAGACCGCAATATCGTCTGGGAGTTTGTCTGGAATCTTGTAAACCGCGGTTCTAGGTTTGAGATAGGCATACTCTGACCAGCCCCCAAACAGCCAAGGTTTGTTCTCCTCTCCTTCACAACATTGTTCACCATAATAGAAAGGGTTCGAACAATAGTCGGCTTTGTTTGCGGGTAACCATCTGCAGCCGTAACACTTTCCACAGGGAATTCCCGGCATCCAAGTAACTCGGTCACCTTCGGATAGAATCTCGCCGTGCATCTCCATATCTGTTCGTGCTCGCGACCCGGCTTTGTGGACCTCGCCTACGTTTTCGTGTCCTGGAATAATAGGAAATTTAACATCGACGTGACCCTGGTACATTGATTGGTCTGAACCACATACTGCAGAAACTCGCATCTTGACCAAAACGGAATCCTGACTTACATCTGGTATCGGGAACTCTCGGACAGTAGCCTTTTCCTTTTTCTCAAAAACGCAGGCTCGGATCAATTTTATCGAATTGCAGAATTAGGATCGTACTCTTAAAGGGTTTGTCAATTGTGCGGACATGTTTTGGAGTAGCGAACCTTGCGGCCACAAATCGAAGATGTGATTGGATTCGATGACATTGCGGTCACTGGGCAACGTGAGAGATCTGGTGTTAGAAACAATCAGCATCTTGGTGGGTTATACGTTTCTTCTGACAAAATCTGACAGATTCGCCGCGGCTGTGTTGATCGTGATGCCCATCGGCTCGAAAGTTGGTGATAGTGAAGCCAGAATCTGAATTCACACTTAAGATCACTCATTTCTCGCTTATGATCCTGACCGAAACAAAATTAGCTTCGCATCCCTTTTCATATTTCAGGTTCAGATTGAAGCTGGTAGAATGCGTTCCCAATTTTAGCGAAGGAAGAAGAAGAGAAGTAATCGACGCAATAGTTGCTGAAGCGAGAACTCGGAACGTGAAAGTTCTTGACATCGAATCTGATGCGGATCATAATCGATCGGTTTTGACTTTTGTTGGATCACCCAAGGCCGTTAAGGAAGCAATGATTGCTGTAAGCGCAAAAGCAATCGAAGTTATCGACCTCAATTATCATCAAGGTCAACATCCAAGGATGGGAGCAGTAGATGTTATCCCCTTCATTCCGATTTCCGACGTAACGATGGAAGAGTGCATCAAAATAGCTAAGGAGTTTGGAGCAGAGTACGCCACGAGATTTGGAGTGCCTGTCTATCTTTACGAGGAAGCAGCGACAAGGCCGGATAGGAGGAATCTGGCCGATATACGAAAAGGGGAATTCGAAGGATTACGGGAAGAGATAGAGCGAAATCCGGATAGAGCGCCAGATTTCGGTCCGAATCATGTCCATCCGACTGCAGGCGCAACCGCGGTTGGAGCTAGGAAGATTCTGATTGCGTATAACATTAACCTTGGTACCACCGATATCTCCGTCGCTAAACAGATCGCGAAACAAATCAGAGGCAAGGATGGAGGGTTTAGTGCAGTCAAGGCTCTAGGATTCGAACTTAAGGACCGAGGGATGGTTCAGGTTTCAATAAACATGGTCGATTACAAAGCCAGTCAGCTCTTCAAGGTTTTCGAGTTAGTACAAAGTCTTGCAACCGGTTTCGGAGTTCCGGTGATCGCCAGTGAAGTCGTCGGCCTAATTCCGCTTGATGCCTTAACAGAAACCGCCGAGTTTTATCTCCGCTTGCATGGGTTCGACGGACATCAGATTCTGGAACGACGTCTCATGGAGAAGGATAAGCTCGTAGGATTGGACCTCATGTCATTTGCTGACGAAGTCCGGTCAGATAGAGCGGTGCCGGGTGGCGGAAGCGTGTCGGCTTATTCAGCGTCACTTGCGGCTGGTCTGGTTAGCATGGTAGCGCAACTGACATTAGCCAAAGAACAGGTTGAGATACATCCCATAGTCGAAGAAATCCAAAACAAAAGCGAAGCGCATCAACTCACTCTCTTGTCGCTCGTCGACGAGGATGCACGCAGCTTCACGAGCCTGATAGAAGCTTACAAGATGCCCAGAATTCGAGAAGACGAGAAACGTAAGAGAACTGGAGAGATACAGCTCCGACTGAAGGGAGCTGCTGACGTGCCCTTGAAGACTGCAGAGATCACGTCCTCAGTAATAGAACTCGCTGCAGATCTTTCTAAGATCGCTAACATGAATGCAATCTCAGATTTGCAAACTGCCATCTACGTAGGTCATGCCAGTGCTCAAGGAGCTCTTGCGAACGTGCACATCAACCTAATACAAATCATTGATGAAGAATATTGCGATGAGATGCGATCAAAGATTTCCAAGATTCAGGTTGACCTCGACCAGTATAAGTCCAAAGCCCTGGATACTATTAACGCGAGAATGAGCACGTCTAAGTTGGCTTCGCGGTAACCTTCTCATACATGCGCCTGAACGTCCAACGGATAGCGTTCTTCAACTCGAGCAGACGTCGTTCATCTCCATAATTCTCGACATGGATAGCCTTCAACATTCCTTCATCCAGCTCCACTGAGTAACTCAGAATAGCCTCAGGTTGAATTGTTCCCGAGACAGCAGCCTCCTTATCCTTTGCCTCCATCGATTCCAGCACCTTACCAATGAGGAAAGATCTCAATGGAGGAGAGTTCGCGTCGAGTCTAACGTTGGGCTCTGGAATGACATGAAGTCGCCTTTGCTCCACGAGCATCGAAGCGATACGAACACCGTCATTTGTCATGACCGGGACACTATTTGCACCCAGCGGATGTACTGGCAAGGCGGCTGCGGACTTTCTGATTTGCTCTATATGACTGACTGGAATCTCAATCTTCCTGAAACTCCGCTCAGCTAGCAACGTATCTACAACCTCCAAATAGGATTGTAACGATGCGAGCTCCTCTTCGTTCTGTTTGATTTTCTTCTCAAGAAATGCCTTCAGATCTGCAAGTTTCCGGGTTGATTGTTGATCGGGCTCTGGGGCCATATTTGCCATTGTAGATCATCCATTTTACTCTTGGTTCTTGTGCCTAACTGGAAGGGTGTGTAGGTGAGTATGCTGAGGAGTATCCGCTTGTTAAGTCTTGGGTGTTGGGTCAATTCAAGGATCAATAGCAACTACGTCACGCTGGTTACCAAGCCGACTGGGCCAGTCTCGCCTCCAGTACGCGGTTCGAATGTCAGCTGCTCTTGTTCTCCTTGCGGTTATGCCCTCTTTGCTCAGAGGCGTCGCCCACAAATCAGATTGATCGTGTTAGCTGACAGTACTGAGAGTCTATATCCTTGATTAAGTTGATAATTAGAACCCGATTCGTTATTCCATACTGTCACCCGTACCAAGGTCTTTCTAAGAGGGTTCTCCTATTGCATCAGAGAATCTGATGACCTCTGTGAATTCAGCCTCAGTAATCTCGGCCATATTCAACCCGGCCGTAACAGCAGCCTTCACATTCCTGATTCTGTTGTACCCTATGCAGAGCATTCAAACATTTCTCATGCTAATGGCAACCTGTGTCACATTTGGAACGATGATCCCGCTTGTGATGATGCTTCAACTTACAAAAAGCGGCGTGATTTCGGATTTCAACGTTTCAGAGAGGAAGGAACGGACTAGACCTTTCGTTGGAGCAGCAGCCAGCTACCTCGCCGGCGGTGGCGTTTTACTGTTGATGAAAGCCCCGATCATAATCATTGCATTGATGCTCTGCTACGCTGGCAACACGGTCATAATGCTGCTCATAACGCTTCGATGGAAGATTAGTATTCATGCGTCAGGCGTCGCAGGTCCGACGACCGCTTTAGTTTACAGTATAGGTACGTGGGCGGCAGTCTTCTTTATCCTGCTCATCCCGGTTGGGTGGGCAAGAATGCAACTAAAAGCGCACACTCCATGGCAGATATTAGTGGGGGCGTTAGTGACCGCGATCGCGACATGGCTACAACTGATAATCTACTTCTCAATTCTCTGAGAGGTTTGATGCTAAGAGGTATTCGTTTTGACCGAAATCGGGCGCAAGGCAGTACATCTCTTAGCCTTACTCGTCCCGCTTGTCTCTGAACTAACCTCGAAATTTTTAGTTCTGATTGCGCTTTCCATAATCACAATAACATACGTTTTTGGAGAAGTACTGCGCCTCAAAGGCCACGGCTTGCCGTTTATCACATCATTCACCTTGAAGATGAGCCGCCAGAAAGAGAGAACGGGCTTCATCATACGACCCGCATATTTCGCAATTGGGATTATTCTGGCCTTGGTTATCTATCCCAGCGCGATCGCTTACGCGTCGATATGCATCGGGGGGATCGGTGATTCTGCCGCTGCTATGGTGGGAGGGAGGTTCGGTCACCGGCGAATTGTTAGGCGGAAGACGGTAGAGGGTTTTGCTGCAGGCTTGACCGGTGCTTTCCTTCTGGCTTCTTTTTTCGTCTCTCCGTTGATAGCTCTACTAGGCGCAGTTGGCGCCATGATTATGGAACTTATCGATGTGCCAGATGACAACCTTACAATGCCAATCGTCGCGGGGGCATTGATGACTCTCGCGACTCTAGCTTATCATGCATAATCCGGTTTGACTCATAGGGCACTCAGCGAACATAAGAGGAATCCTCCAGCCGCCCCTGAAGGATAATTGTCCATCATAGAGCGCAAATCAGACGTAAACCGCCTGCAAAACAGCCACAAACCGCCCATCAAAACCCTATCACACAGGTGCAAATGCTGATTCAACTTCGAAACCGACTGCAAAATGGGGGTTTAGTTGGACGGGATGGTTTGCGGAACGTTTGTTGGATGTTTTGGTGCATATTTTGTGTCTTGTTCTGCTCCTACTTTACTTCATTTCTTGATTCAAAATGAGCGCAGTATTACTATTCATGACACCAAGAACGCCAAGTACCCCCTCTCCGCTTGGTATCCTACCTAAGCTCATAACTAGCTGATTTAGAACACCCATGAACGACTTGTCGGGTAATGTAACGGCACTTATATCGGGACAAAAGAATCTGCGGAGCCATTGCAGAATCTGAAAGACCTTGCGGGCATTATGAAGACACTCACAAACGCCAAACTGCAGAGCATTCAGGACCGTTTTCCAACTGGAATGGAGGTTGGAATCGACGGGCGCGTAGTGAGAACCCAGAATGAATGCAGCATTACAAAGCCGCAGGCAGTGATCCAAATTCAAAGTGAAATCACCAAATCAACTTATATACGGAGCAAGAAAATGTCTTAGACGGTGTCCTGCACATGGGTGAACGCTTTAACGAAGTTTTTCGCGTTCCTCGATAGGATTCAATCAATTCGCGAACTCCTGAAACGAGAGAGCTCCGTGAGGGGAAGGTAATGAGCACTCTTACTGTAGGTGAGGTCATTTCAGGGCGACATGACAGCGAACAAGTATCTCTGCGCGGTTGGCTCCATCAAATCCGCACTGGAGGAGGCATCCTCTTTTTACAATTACGTGACGGATCGGGCATAATCCAATGCACACTAAAGAAAGACTTGGTCCAGGCTAAGGAATTTGACCGACTCAGCGCGATACCAGTGGAGAGCACAATACAGGTTTCCGGAACGGTGAGGAAAGATCCACGCGCACCGAGAGGTTATGAAGTTGCAGGCGATAAAGTGACTGTTCTTCATCAAGCAGAAGAAGGTTTTCCGATTGCAAGAGGAAAACCAGAAAAATTTCACGGGGCAGATTTCTTGTTGGACAATCGACACTTCGACATCCGCAGCACTAAACTTGTGACGATTATGCGACTTAGAGCATGCTTGATTCAGGAACTTCGGAACTGGCTGATTGAGCATGGTTACTTGGAAGTGCATGTTCCAATCCTTGTTAACGCGGCAGTGGAGGGGGGTTCCACTTTGTTCGAGGTCAAGTACTTCGGCGAAAAGGCATACCTTACGCAGAGCTGGCAGCTTTACGCTGAAGCAATGATCTCAAGTGTAGGCAAGATATTCACGCTGGCACCTTCATTTCGAGCCGAGAAATCTAGGACGATAAGACACCTAACGGAATACTGGCATATGGAAGTCGAGGAGCCTTGGCTTGACCTAGATGGACTAATGCGAATGGAGGAGCAATTGGTTTCGTCAGCATGCCAAAAGGTGAGAGAGAAAATGCCTGAAGAGTTGAAACTCATCGGGCGCGATCCCAAAGACCTCGAAACAGTGGAGCCACCATTCTCGAGACTCCGCTACGACGAAGCAGTACAGCTCGTTCAGAAAGCCAAGCCGAATTTCCAATGGGGGCAGGACTTGGCATGGGAGGAAGAGAAGGTTCTCACAGAAGGATTCGACAAACCGTTCTTTGTCAGCCACTTTCCCAAGAAAATCAAAGCATTTTATCACATGCCTGATCCGGAGAACAACAAAGTAACCCTCTCAGTAGATCTACTAGCTCCAGAAAAATACGGCGAGATAACTGGTGGTGGTCAACGTATTCATGATTTGCAACAATTGTTAGATCGGATAAAGGAAGAGCATTTGAAGACCGACGACTACAAATGGTACGTCGACCTTAGACGCTACGGAACTGTCCCTCACTCAGGGTTTGGCATGGGCATTGAACGAACGTTGGCGTGGATTTGTAAACTTGAACACATTAGAGACGCGATAGCGTTTCCAAGGCTAATCAACAGAATCTACCCATAGTTAAGAGGTCACGATGATCCGTATTTCGCGAATGAGAATTGGCGATATTCCTTTCGCTGTCAAACTTTCAGCGCAGGAAGATTGGGGGACGCCTCGCTCCGACTTCTTGAGAATCTTGCGCATTAAGCCTCACGGGAGCTTTGTAGCATCCGAGGCGTCCTCACGGGTCGGTATGATTACGACTGTGACATTCGGTAAAAACCTCGCGTGGATAGGGAACGTCATAGTGGACAAGAAGCATCGTGGGAACCACATAGGTCAACGCATGGTTAGGAAAGCACTTGGCCACTTGAAAATGCTTCACGTGAAGCATATCGCCCTCTACTGCTTCAGAAACAATGTCGGATTTTACAGGAGACTAGGTTTCGTTGAAGATGCACGGTTCGTTAGGCTGCGTAGATCTCGACAGAGTTCAAGATCATTTAAGAAAGAATCAGGAAAACAACTTACATTACTGCGCGTTCTCTCTGTTGATAGGAAAGCTTTCGGAGCTGACAGATCTGAGTTCATACAGTCTTGGGTCAACGAACGGGCCGGAACGTACTTTGGATTTGCTGAGAGAAGGACATCTGCATTTTTGTTCGTGAAGAAATACCCGACTATGTTTGACTTTGGCCCTGGAGTTTCATTCGGCGCATCCGATGAGGATCTGCGTAGGCTTCTAGCCGAATCAGTCAACTATGCGCAGAATAAACCCATCGAGGTATCTTGTTTCGCGAAGAATCGTAATATGCTGACACTGTTGCACGAGTTTGGTTTCGAAGTGACGAATATTGGTTCCAGGATGTTCTGGGGGCATAGTGCAAGGTTGGGCTTTGATAATGCAAACATACTGCTCGGCTTCCTTGACAAGGGCTAGCTTGCCTGCGTAACTGGAGTGAATTCCGGAAAAGGTTTCTGCACTTGACGATCTAACGCAGCCTTTATGAGACCATAATAGGGCGGTGAAGGGCGAGCTGGTCTTGATTTGAATTCTGCATGAAATTGGGTGGCTAGATAATAGTACTTGTTCGGAAGCTCAAATATCTCCATCCGTCTCCCATCCTTGCTGCTTCCGGAGAAGACACCACCATTTCTTGTGATCGCCTCGATGTAACTCAAGTTAACCTCGTATCGATGTCGATGACGCTCAAAGACGACTTTCCGTCCATACAGCTGGCTTGCTTTTGTTCCAGTCGTAATGTGAACCTCATGGGCACCCAATCGCATTGTCGCACCCTTCACGTCTACATCTCGCTGTTCGGGCATCAAATCTATGACAGGGTGAGGAGTTTTGGGGTCGAGTTCGGTACTGTTTGCATTCTTCATTCCCAGAGACCGAGCAAATTCGACGACAGCTAATTGAAAACCGAAACAGATTCCCAGGGTGGGGATGTTCCGTTCACGAGAATACTTTAGCGCTGCGATCTTACCTTCTGTTCCTCTTGCGCCGAAGCCTCCAGGTATTAATAGGCCGTCGAACTTTGAGAGAACAGAGCAGTTGGATGG
The DNA here is from genome assembly GCA_050012795.1 of Bathyarchaeia archaeon. Classification (GTDB taxonomy): domain Archaea; phylum Thermoproteota; class Bathyarchaeia; order 40CM-2-53-6; family 40CM-2-53-6; genus FEN-987. Next base: position 18,066 of record JBEKGM010000024.1, read on the forward strand.
CTCTATCTCGAACAGTTCGGTTTCAATCCATTCTATCTCTACTCGGGCATCGCATGCTCCTCCAGCATGTTTCAAGGCCTCATTTACACTCACGTAGGAGTCAGCGAGTTCAGCGTATTTTCCGCAGAGTGCGATTCTCACGGTTTGATGCGGAGAGCCAATTCGATTTGCGACATTCCGCCATGGCCCCCAATCGACGGTACGTCTAGGAAAGATGAAACGTTCTTCTAGAAATTCGCCCACACCTTGGGCGTCTAGTTCTATTGGAGCGTGATAAATAACGGGTTGGTCTGGAGACGCGAAAACAGCTCTTTCTTCAACATTGCAAAATAAGGCGATTTTCTTCCTCGGACCAGGCAAGAGTGGTCCAGATGTGCGGGCAACGATCAAGTCTGGCTGAATACCGATTCTTCTCAACTCTTGCACACTATGCTGAGTTGGTTTCGTCTTCTGTTCACCAACAACATCGAGCTTGGGCACCAACGTCACATGCGCAAACAGCACCTCCTTCTGTCCTCTCTCAAGCCTCATTTGACGGGCAGCCTCTAAATACGGGAGACTTTCAATGTCGCCCACTGTTCCGCCGATCTCGACGATGAGAACGTCGGTTTCATCTAGTCTGGATACACTTTGGATTGCCAGTTTGATCTCGTCAGTAATATGCGGAATAATCTGCACACATTGACCGAGAAAGTCGCCACGTCGCTCCTTGTTTATGACGGCGGTGTAGATTTGACCTGTTGTCGTATTATGTTGACGGGTTAGGTTAATGTCCAGGAATCGTTCGTATGTTCCTATGTCCATATCGATCTCGCCTCCGTCATCTGTGACGAAGACTTCGCCGTGAGCAACTGGATTCATCGTTCCTGCGTCAACATTGAGGTATGGATCAATCTTCATCGCCGAGACTTTAATTCCTCTAAGCTGCAGAATCTTTGCAATTGAGGCTGCGGTCACGCCTTTTCCGATACCCGACATTACGCCGCCCGTGACGAAAAGAAACCTCGTAGTCGGCATAGCTGAAAAGAAACACACGGGAAAAATAAGGTTCCCGGTGGACGTGTATTTGATGTGATCTACTTTGGCACTTGTCCTTTGAGGCGCCTTATTTCCTGATTGATCAGGTTCAATGCGACACGTGCAGTAGAGATTGCTTGGTCTAGAGATTGAGAATTATCTGTGCCCCAGATTTTGTTTGCTCCTTGAGCTGTCTGGGTTCCAAGCTGACTCAGATACAGGGAACCGCTATTCTCAAAAACGAGACCGGCGTTTACAAGTCCTTTGACGGCCTCGGCCTCATGCGATGTTAGCTGTAAATCTGCCCTGCTATTAGCAGCTTCACGTGCTACTGCTCCGTGTTTGAGCAATTTCATCAGCACATTCGGGCCCGGTGGCACTCCCTGTCCGAATTCTGATTTCGACTCTTCCAGCTTCCGCAGTTGTTCGATGCGAGAAACAGCGTCCGTAACGGTTGTTAGGCTCTTAGTTATACTCAAGAATGATTGAACGACAGGACTTTGCGGGTTCATGCGGTATAGGGTGACTGCCCCGACATGACGAGAAGGAGAAATAGCTTTCATGCGTTCGAGGTCATTCCATACTCGGTATAACGTAGTTCTCCCAATCTTTGCTCGTTGAGCAATTTCAGTCTTAGTGAGTTCTTCGTGAGGTTTCTCTGCAAGGATTGTGAGCACTTTGAATTGTGGACTCTTCGATAGTACTTCCATGAACGCGGTGGCTTCTTCAGCTGCCATTAGCCGTCGCTTACCCTAGAGGCTATGGATGGTATATTAATGTTCGCATTAGCATACACTACAGTTTCATCCATATTGATAAGTTAAAGTCAGATTCTCCATGCTTTCCATGCCATCAGATACACTGTCAGTGCTTGGTGAGAAGATTCTGCTGGCAATATGGAAGTCAAATGCGGTTGGAATCAGATCAATAGCTGAGGAGATCTTGAGAGCGGAATTGCCTGATTCGAGTGAGGGTTTTTCGCAAGAATTGCAGGCGCTACAAGACTTGGGATTCGTTGTGAAGGGGAATATTATCGAAAGAAACGAGTTTACACTTACTCCATTAGGATTGGCGATTCTGAGGCAGATTGAAGAGGATAAGCTCCAGGAGCTAGGTTAGGCTCACAGTAACAAAAGCCAGTCGGCCGGATAGATCTTTGAATGAAAACACGGTCGAGGCACCACTTGGCCAAATTCTAGAAGTCCTGGCTAAGCGGCGAAACATCCAAATGCGAATCCTACTAGTATATCGAGATCGCGTAAAACTGTCCTAGCCACTTGCCGAGAGCTTAGAGCTACGGATGTGATTAGGAGTCAACGCGGAAGATGATGAGTCCTTTAAGTTCAGAGCGCTCTCAGCCAGCGCAGTGATGTCTTTCGACGGGCAGACTGATTGAAAATCTCCCGTCGAACTATCTCATCTAATTCTCATTTCCAAGAAATTCCGTGAAACCTTAAATCCGGTTCTTGGTCCCAATGGATGGAGAGAAGAATTAGTGGAACTTCTCGGAGTTTTCCGACCGGACGGTTCGCAAGAAGCGAGGAGGCTCGACTTATGCCCAGCGTCATAGTTGTCGGCTGCCAATGGGGAGACGAAGGTAAGGGGAAGATCGTTGACTATCTATCTGCTCAGGCCGACTACGTAGTACGTTATCAAGGTGGAAGCAACGCGGGACACACGATAAGAGTTGGAGACCAGACCTATCGTCTGAGACTCCTACCCTCCGGGGTAATACATAGAAAAAAGGTAGTTATAGCGAACGGAGTCGTTGTGGACCCTGAAGTTCTTCTGAAGGAGATCTCCGACCTTAAATCAAAAGGGTTCAATCCCGATCTGAGTCTGAGTGACCGAGCTCACATTACGCTAAGCTACCATCTGTTACTAGATGCGGCTGAAGAAGAGTTCAAAGGATCACTACGATCGGGAACTACTATGCGTGGGATCGGACCCACATACACTGACAAGGCCGCGAGATATGGAATCCGAACCTCGGACCTGCTTGACCCTGAAATACTCGGACAGAAGATCTCTCAAAATGCGATATTGAAACAGAAGGTTCTCAGTCAGGTCTATGGCTCAAGCGCTCAAATAAGTAAAGATGATCTTCTCGTAACGTGCAAAAAATACGGAGATGAATTACGAAAGTACATAGTTGACACGTCAATCGTCATTAATGGAGCACTTGATGCAGGGAAACGCGTCCTGTTTGAGGGCGCTCAAGGGCTCCTTCTGGATGTTGATCACGGAGTCTACCCCTTCGGAACATCCTCGAACACAGCTGCAGGAGCTGCATGCACTGGAGCGGGGGTTGGCCCCACCAGGATTGACGAGATTATTGGGGTAGTGAAAGCTTACACTTCTAGAGTTGGCGCGGGCCCATTGCCGACGGAACTTACTGATGACACTGGCTCACGGCTACAAGAGAAGGGTAAGGAGTTCGGCACCGTCACCGGTCGTCGGCGCCGTTGTGGATGGCTAGATGCAGTAGCTTTACGCTATGCGTCTAGAGTGAATGGACTGACTGGAATAGCTCTGACAAAATTGGACACGTTGGCGGGGTTTAATCCGGTTAAAATCTGCATGGAATACAAAGCAGACGGACAGCGTATCAGCGATCAACCATCCAGCGTCAGAGTGTACTCGAAATGCGTTCCATTCTACGAAGAGATGAAAGGCTGGCCTGACCTTTCCGAATCGGAATGGGCCACTATCGCAAAGAAAGGGTACGATGCACTGCCAAAGGAAGCAAAAGATTACGTCGCCAAAATAGAGACAATTGCCAAAGTCCCCGTTAAGATCGTCTCAATCGGTGAAATGCGCGACGCAACAATCAACAGACTAGGCGTCTGGAAGACTTCATTTAAGATCTGAAAATCGGGCTAACAACGCGTCAACCGATGCGCGTGAAGGATTCAGCTACGGAGATCAGAGTGTAAGTTCACCTCAGTGCACCGTTACCGACTTGGCTAGGTTTCTGGGGAAATCGGGATCGTGCCCTCTCTTTACAGAGATTTGGTAGGCGAGAAACTGTAACGGCACAACGTATATAATCGGTGAGAGAATTGGCGGAATCCCCGAAGGCATTTTCACTACTTCATCTGATAGGCATTGGATTTCATCGTCATTCTCATCAATAATACTGATTATTCTTGCTCCGCGTGCCTTCATCTCCATCACGTTGCCGATGATCCTAGAATGCGTTTCGTCCTTTGGGGCAACGAAAACGACTGGATACCCGGCCTCTACTACAGAGATGAATCCATGCTTAGATTCACCTGCAGGATAAGCTATCGCGGGAACATATGATAATTCCAATAGTTTCAGGCGTCCCTCCAATGCCGTCGCAACATTGATCCCTCTCCCCAGGTAGCAGAAGCTTGATTTTTCCGCATATCTTTCAGCGATCCGCATAACTTGGTCCTCCTGCAGAATGACTTGAGATAACCAGTCAGGCAATTTGGCGAAGGCTGACTCAAGCGTTTCGAGCTCTCCCGGTCTCAGGACTTGTCTCTTATGTGCCAGTGAAACCGCGATCCTCGTTAGGATTGCAACCTGAGCAGTGAAGGTTTTGGTTGCTGCTACGCCTATCTCTGGTCCTGAGTTCTGTCCAATGTACACGTCCGAGAGTCTCGTAAGTGTTGAACTTACAGAATTGCTGATAGCAAGTATTGTTGCTCCTCTATCTCTCGCGCTTCGCACTGCACTGAGAGTATCTGCCGTTTCTCCAGATTGTGACACGGCAAGCACGACCGTATCCCCGTCGATTAAGGCACCATATTTGTCGATGAATTCGGAAGCAACGACAGTGGTAACAGATACTCGTGCAAGGTTGGCAAACGTATACGAAGCCGCTAAGCATGCATGGTAGGAGGTCCCGCAAGCGATCAGAAATATTCGCTTCGCTCTGAAGATTGTTAAAGCCATGAGATCCAAGTAGATAGGATGAGTCCTGAGAGCATTTCTGACGCTGATTGGCTGTTCGTGAATCTCTTTTAGCATAAAGTGGGGGTAACCAGTCTTTGATGCTCGTTCTATGCTCCAATCTACAGTGAATGCTTCTCTGTGCACTGTCGATCCGTCAGATATTCTAATTAGGGTAATATTCTCGGAAGTTATGATACCCATCTCGTCATCTTCTAACAGGATGACCTGATTGCTCCGAGGCAGAAAAGCGGGAATATCTGAAGCGCAGTAATTGCCTTCTTTTGACGTCCCGAGGACTAATGGGCTCTCCTTGCGAACGCACACGATCTCTTTTGGATTGCTTGTGGATATCATTGCCAGCGCGTATGCCCCTTTCAATCTTCTGGCAGTCTTCCGTACAGCGTCTCCGAAATTGTCCCCTGATCTGAGATGACTTTCGACGAGATGTGCGACAACTTCAGTGTCGGTTCTAGATTTGAAGGTGTGACCATCGCGCTCGAGCTCTTGTCGAAGTTCCATGAAGTTTTCGATTATTCCATTGTGGACAACGGCGACACTATTCAGACAGTCAGTGTGAGGATGAGCATTCTCTGCAGATGGAGCCCCGTGTGTAGCCCACCTTGTATGACCTATTCCCACGGTTGCAGGGAGGCTGCTTATCGCAAGTTCACGCTCGACCTCGTCTATCTTCCCCTTATCTTTCTTCACAACAATCCTGCCGTCGATAACGGCAGCTTCCCCCACCGAATCATAACCTCTGTATTCGAGTCGTTTCAGGCATTCATAGATGATGGGCCCGACTTCACCATCCTTGAGTGCTACCCCTGCAATTCCACACATCTGTTCTGTAACCTCACGGTTTCCAGCCGACCGTTCCTTGATTAGTGATAAGCATTCCTTCAGTAGGGATTTGATGGGTTGCCATAAAATTCCGAACTCGTCGCAAACTAGACGGACTAGCGGTGAAATGATGACTTAATAGTAAAAACAGCATTTTATTAATAGTGTAGTGAGCGATAAAATGTCTTACCTCCTAATGAAAGAGAGGAAAAACACACAACTAGTCCCAGCACGGATTATCAGCGACCCGAAACTCGCGCAATCGATTCTTCAACCTATGCGATGGAGAATTCTTAGCGAATTGTCTCACGACGAGAAATGTGCTAGGGATTTGGCAGACAACTTCGGGACCAGTGAGCAAGTTATCTGTTATCATCTGCGGGAGCTTGAACGATTCGGGCTCATTACGTTAGAAAGGACTGAAAAGAAACGGGGAGCGATGGCGAAGTATTACAAGGCAGAACCGAAAGCTATTGCAGTAATGCCGAGCGACTCGTCCGGGAAAACGATTCTGCATCAGATGTCTCAGTCGCTTGCTGATTCTGCTTCAAGATTGCTCAACCCTTTCATTGCTCAAGGCAGATTCAATGGATACATAGTCCTTGGAAGTCCTGACACCCATGGTATTTTCCGGAGTCGCGCGAGATGCGGTGACCGCGCCACAGACTTGGCGCTTTTCATCGGATCATTACTGCCATTGACAAGGGAGAGCGTTGTCCGCTTAGATACTGAGATATCACAACATGAGTTATCGAGTAATCTGATTACGGTTGGAGGTCCAAAGGTCAATACACTGACCTTGAGTGTCAACGAATCCTTGCCCATAACATACGAACTTACGGGTCACAGTATGATGATCTCAAGAATTTCAGGTAAGACGTACGCAGAGGAGGATGAGGGAGCGATTCAGATGGTTGTGAATCCGAACGATCAGAATTCGCGTGTCCTCGTCATTGCGGGGAATACGTACCTTGGAACCCGTGCCGCAGTGCTAGCGTTCGTGAAATACACGGAAGAAATAGCGAAAGGCAATTCATTGAACAATAATGTTATCGCCCGGGTTGTGAGCGGGCATGACGTGAACAGTGATGGGCTGGTTGACGACGTCGAGTTCCTTGAGTGAATCACTAAACGGCTTTCAATAGTTTCTTCTTGAGTACCTCAGCTACGACTTTCGGATCTGTTTTGCCTCTGACTTCGGACATTATTGATCCCATTAAGGATGGAAATGCCGAAGGACCTTTCTCCTCAACCAGCTTCCTGTTCTTCTCCAGATGTTGATCGATGATTTTCTCGAGCTCTGACTGACTCATCATTCTGAGTCCTAGTTCTTTGATTCCTTCAGTGGGATCGAGGTCTAATCTCTTGGCCTGCCACTTGAGCAGGTCGGGCATTGCTTCCTTCGCAATTGTTCCGAGGTCGACAAGTTGGAAGATTAATCCCATCTTCTCATCGCTTATTTCGTGGATTGCAAAGCCTTCCCGTTCCAAGCTCTTGCATGTCTCAGTCAGCATCGTGGCGATGAATGAGGGTTGAATAGTCGTACTTGCTTTGGCGGTTTTTTCGAATAGTGTAAGATAATCTGAGTCCACAAGCTGCCCGCTGAGTTTTTGATTCAATGAATACTCCTTGCCTAATCGTTTTGCAGATTCCTCAGGTGTTTCCGGGAGCCTTGACTTCAGCTGCGCGATCAAGTTTTCTGTCACTGGCGCGGACGGAACATCTGTTTCCGGATACATCCGAGCCGCTCCGGGTCGAGGGCGTATGAAACGACTTGACCCATCTGGCATCGCAGTACGAGTTTCTTCTGGTACCCCAGTTAATGCTTCAACAGCGCGGTCGGCGACTGCATTTAATGCGTCTTCTGCTCTTTCTTGCTGATCAGCAACGAGAACAAAAGCATCATCATTGCTCAAGTGGAGCATTTCTCTTACCTGATTAATCTCGGTCTCAGTTATACCGTAAGCCGGCAACTCGTCTGAATGGAATATTCCTCCTACTCCTGCCCAAAATGACGCGCGGCTGGACAATTCGGTACCGAATCTGAGACCTGAGATGCCGAGTTCTTTTCCCAATAGTCCACGGAAATGCTGTAGTTTCATGCCAAGGACGTTGCCGCCCTTCGATATTGCTTCTTTTATGACTCTTGCTTTTGTGTTTTGGAAGATCGCTGTTAGAGTAACGTAATTTCGACTAATCGTTGCTGGTTGAACGTTTCTCTTCTTCAGCTCTTCCATTACCTGGAGCAGACTGTTTTGTCTGTCGACTTCGAGTTGAACTGCTTTGCCGATTAATTCGAGTTCCTGGACGCCTTTTATCTCGATCAGAGCACCGTTGGGGATAGATACGTTCAGATCCTGTCTGACACTGCCTAGTCCGCGTTTGACGCTTCTCGTAGCGCGTAGTACGTTGCCTATTGCAAGTGCTACTCTTTCCACTTCTGACGGAGAGTGTAGTACTGGAGCAGTTGTCACTTCGATGAGGGGGATTCCCAATCGATCTATCCTGTATCCAGTGGTATCTCTGGCTTGACTTGTTTTCCTGGCTGCATCTTCTTCAAGGGAGATTTGATCGATCGGTATCGTGCTTCCGTTGATTGTCAGTACTCCATTTAATGCAACCACGGAAGTGCGTTGAAACCCCGTTGTGTTTGAACCGTCTATTACGATCTTTCGCATTACGTGAATTTCATCAACTGGCTTGGCATTCATCAGCAGAGCTGCTGTTAAGCAAACTTCGATCGCTTCAGAATTAATCTTGTTTGGTGGTTCTTCATCCATCTCTACAAGGCAGGAGGTCTTGCGATCGGTTTCATAGATTATACCTTTTCCACGGTGAAACTCGAAGAGAGCGGCTTGGTCTACTTGACCTAACTCACTTTGGGTTGGTCTTAGTCTTCGGAAAAACTTGTTTTCCGGGGATTCTTCCGTTAGCTGTGTTGGGCAGGAGCAGAAGAGCTTATGGTCCGTATCTAACTGTCGATGAATTTCTAAACCGACCGTGATCGGATGAACCGGTTCACTCATGGTAGGTAGCCTCCAGTATTCGTCGGTCAGATAACTCTCCTGCAAGATTTTTCGTCATCATCGTCTTGACTTCCGCAGGGCTAGTCTCATTCCCCAGCGCCCACATCATCTTGACCAATGCTGTTTCGGAGAGCATATCCCCGAGCGGGATTACACCCATACGCAAGAGGTCTCTGCCGGTTGAGTAGACGTTCATATGCACTCTTCCCCAGATGCATTGCGAGGTCATGGCAACGACAATATCGTTGTTTATCGCTCTCTCTATTGCAGGGAACATGGCATCGCTAATATGGCCGAGTCCAGATCCTTCAAGAACGATCCCCTTCTGACCTGAAGCGACAGCCCAATCAATTATCGCTCCTGACATGCCTGCATAGAACTTTAACAGCACGACATTACCGTCGAATTTGGGTCGGATAGACCAATCTGAAACAGATCTTCGTTTGCCCAGTAATTTGGATTTTATGTCGAGTGAACTTCGTATAAGGTCGTAATATGCGACTGGCGGTATGTTTACGCTTTCAAATGCATCTCGTCGGCTTGTATGACACTTTCTCACCTTCGTCCCCAGATGTATTGCAATTTTCTCATCTGAGATCCAATCATGCATCGCCACCACAACCTCGGCAAACGGCGCTCTAGCTGCAATGGCTGTGGACGCCGTTAGATTAGCCGCCGCATCAGAGCTGGGGCGGTCAGATGAGCGTTGGGATCCCACTAGAACGACTGGAACAGGCGGCTTGTTGAGCGCGAAGGAGAGAGCTGCAGCAGTGTATCCAAGCGTGTCGGTACCATGAGCAATTACGACTCCATCGGCTCCGTCTTTGATCTGTTCTGCGATTGCCCCCGCTATGGCTGACCAGCTTTGAGGCCCAATGTTCTCGCTAAATATGCTTGACACAACCTTTGCTTTAACATCGGCGAGCTCCGCGAGTTCAGGAACAACGCTGTAAAGATCCTCAGCATCAAGGGCGGGTTTGACCGCCCCCGTCCTGTAATCGACTTTACTGGCGATCGTACCACCCGTGCTCAGTATCGAAACTTTCGGAAGTCCGATTCGTTGGTGTGGCAGAGGTGGTCGCGTGAAATGCGGTTCGGCGCCTTTCCCAATTACATTAATCGAGGTCACATTATTGATTCGAATGCCAATATTGTATCCTGTTCTTAGCTTGACAACTAGGTAATCTTCCTCCCCACTATGAATTCTAGGCATGAGAATTCCATCGACTTGCTGCTCGACTCCACGTTTTCTAACGCCGACGTGAATTTTATCACCGATCTGGGCTCCAGCTTTCGCTAATAGTTCGCCCGACATGCCCGAGTAGCTGTAGGGTTGATCCGCTGACATTGCATCTCCCTTCGATTGGCGCGTAATGGAGGAGAATTGAGCTTTAAGACGTTAGTTGTACCAAACTAGAGTAGCTTACCCATGAAGGCGCCCTGATTGCTATACCCCGCTTTCCTGTAGTACTGCCTTGTGCCGAGTGCGCTCAAGACAAGAAGCCTGCCTGCTCCTTTCTCCTTCGCGACGCATTCCGCAGCGGTTAGGAGTTCCTGACCAAACCCTTTATGTTGCCAAGCGTTCGCTGTTTTTCTGCCAACCGGGACTTCTGGGCCGTATACATGGAGTTCGCGCACAATCGCTGAGGATGGATCAACTTCCGCTCGTTGAGCCTTCCTCGACGGAATCCGTAAACGGATGTATCCTATCAGCACATCTCGGTCCGGCTCTTCTTTGGCAAGGAAAATTTCGGTACCCTCGGAGGCGGAATACTCTTCTCTAGTTAGTCTGAGATTCTCTGGCTTTATGGAAATGCATTCTTTCAGGGTTCGGTGGCCTACTTCACGGCAGCGAATGCATCTACATCGTTTCCCTCGGGCTGCTAGTTTGCGGAGCGCGATCTCTCTGAGGTTGCCGTTCTTCACGCCGTCGATTATCAGATGCACGGGAAATTCTCGGTGCACTCGCATGATTCTGATCCAGGGGGGGACAAACTCCTTTACTTGAGCAATTAGTTCAGCGGCCTTGTCAGTGTCGTACGGGCTGTATTTCCCTTGTTTCCACCAATCATACAGTTCGGTGCCTTCCATAACAAGGCAGGGGTAGATTTTGAGCATGTCAGGGCGGAATCGTTCATCCTGAAATAGCGAACGGAATGAATCCAGATCCTTTTCGAAATTCGAACCTGGGAGACCCGGCATCATATGTGCCACAATCTTCAGACCTGCGTCTTTGGCGATTCGGAAGCATTCAACTACGTCTTCGACAGTATGGCCGCGGCTCGTAATTTCGTAAATGTAATCATCTATAACTTGGACACCTAGTTCTACTCGAGTAGCTCCGAATTTGAGCATTTGATTGACGTGTTCTTCTTTGCACCAGTCAGGCTTCGTCTCAATTGTTAATCCAACATTCCGAATCTCGCTGGTCTCTGCGCAAGCTTTCGCATCTTCTAAAGTCCGTGATTCTGCGCAATTGGTAGCATCTAAGCACTGCTTCACGAAGGTTTCTTGATAATCCTGGGGAGCAGCTAGGAACGTGCCTCCTTGAATCACTAATTCCACTTTTGAGGGTTCGTGACCAATGGCTTTGAGCTGGTTCAGTCTACTTGTTATCTGTTTGTAAGGATCGTATCCGAACTGGATTCCACGCATGGCAGCAGGCTCTCCTGACGTGTAACTCATTGGAAAGCCCCTCTCCATGGGGCAAAAGACACAACGACCATGAGGACAACCGCGCGGGGTGCTCATTACCCCAATTACGTTGACGCCTGAGATACTTCGGACCTTTTTCAAGCGAAGTTCCGGTGCGAATTGTGCTCGTCGATCAGGGGGTAGGGCACCAATGATATCAGAGTTTCGCGGCATCCAATTCAATTCGTGTTGTCGGCAAAAGTCTATTTTCAGTTGATTCAGACTATTCTGATCAGAAACGCCTAGTTCAACTACCTTGAATGCTAGTTCGGTGAGCAGCGACGCTTGACGCTCGTTGTCATTCTCCAACCATAGCGTCACTACACGTTACAAATATCCCCGACGATCACGATTGCTTGCTTTCGACGCAGATGTACAGAATGTTACTGCCTCTAAGGATCACATTACCGTAATTCGCTGTAGGTGAGTTGCCGCGGTATTCAGTCGCTCCTTCCAGAATGATGTTCATATGACTATCCGCATCTATCATTCGACCTCTGTACTCAACGTCGTTCTTCAACCGAATGCTCACTTCTCCGTTGAGTTTCTTTACTAGTAGGTTGAGCGGCTTTCTGGAGGGCTCCAAAGCAATCACATATCTGGCCGCCAGTTTCGTGCAGCCGCTAAATAAGCTTGCTATTAATCTCAAGTGCCGTAGATTTACGATATGAATTGACTTAGCTTCATATCCTTCTGAGTCTTGAGAACCTTGAAACATTTCTCTGGAGCGAGCTTCACGAACTCAATTTTCAGACTTTGCAGCATCGGTTGAGCGCTCTTACGAAGATCAGGTGCGACGATTATCCCCCTCAACGGCCTGTCGACGCGTTTACGCATTTTCTCCAAATAGCCGTGGAGTTGAGTCACTGCATCTTTGGTTGCTGCATTTCGCTTTATCTCCACGACAACGAGCACCCCAGTCTTGTCTTCACCGTAAATGTCGGTAAAGCCCGCGTCTTCCACATGTTTCTCTTCCTCCAGAGGCCTGAGCCCTTCTTCCACTAGGTCAGGTGCAGCCAGAATTGCCTGTTTCATCTGTGCTTCAGTCACGTGGAGGGCAAATTCGCCAGTATCACTGAGTGAGCCAAATGCCGTGAGTGAAATATGTTTGAATTCAATAGATATGATCTCATGAGGATGAGATCTGGATGCAGTTACCACTATAGCACTATCCGCATGACTGACACCGATTACACACTTTGGGGGTTGCCAGTTGACAGGGTCATATCCAGTCGGACGATGTACAAGGACTGAACCGTCTCTCTTGATTATCGTCACCCGTTCTCCCCACTCCAAAGTTGAAGACGCTCGTCCCTCGTACTCGACTCGGCAGTCTCCGACTATAATCACGAAGTTTCTAGCGCGAAAAGCGCCCTCCAGCAATTCTGCTGCTTCAATCATTGATAGATTAGTTCTTACATTCAACATTGTATGATACTCCAGTCTGGGACACCATTCTCAGTAGGTACTTTCATTCGACTCTCCTAGTTATAACAGGCAAAGGTAAGAACAGCTAATGTTGAAATAAGCAGCGTGCCATTGTTGGCAACGAACGAACTCTTGCAGGAAGAAGCCAGTGATTCCTCAGTACCTGAAAGGACAGAGGAACCAGCAGAGAAGAAGAAATACGAACTGATAGAGGATATTCCGGGCGTGGGACCTGCAACTGCGGAAAAACTTCGAGAAATGGGATTTCACACCGTTGAATCACTGGCTACAGCTACAATTAGAGAATTAACGCAAACCGGCGTGAGTGAAAAGCAGGCTGCTAAGGTAATTGCTGAAGCAAGAGATAGCTTGGCGCTGAATTTCGTGCGGGCTGACGAACTGATTAAAATGCGCCAGAATGTGAGGCGACTCTCGACCGGAAGCAAACAAATTGACGAGTTACTGGGTGGCGGACTTGAGACTCAAACAATCACAGAATTCTACGGCGAGTATGGAGTAGGTAAGAGTATCCTTTGTCATCAACTCGCAGTCAATGTACAATTGCCAGAGGATAAGGGCGGATTGAATGGTGCCGCGCTCTACATTGATACAGAGAACACATTTCGCCCTGAATGGATCGTGAGAATGGCGACGGCCATTGGGTTGGAGCCCTCTCAAACTGCGAAGAAAATCATTTACGCTGAAGCGTTCAATTCAGATCACCAAATTCTGTTGCTTGAGAAGGCTGATAAGGTCATCCATGAAAACGGCGTGAAACTAATCATACTTGACTCTCTCACGTCGCACTTTCGAAGCGAATACTTGGGTCGCGAAATGCTTGCGGAGCGACAGCAGAAACTGAATAGTCATCTACACAGGCTTGTGAGACTCGCACGAGCGTTCAACGCTTGTGCGGTTGTGACAAATCAAGTCATGGCGAGACCCGATCAATTCTTCTCAATGGCGGTTGAAGCAGTGGGAGGACATATTGTTTCCCACACTAGTCACACCCGAGCGTTCCTTAGACGCACTGCAGGTGGACCTGTGCGAATTTGCCGTTTGGTGTCGAGCCCGTATCTTCCAGAAGGGGAACGTATCTTCAAAATAACAGAGGAAGGGATTAGAGATATCACGGAAGAAGACGAAATCAAACGAAAGCGTTAGAAGCAGCAAACCCCGTAATCAGCAGATTAGCGGGTTAGATAGATTTTTTCAAGCGGTAATGGAGCGGCGTATAGCGGACGCTGAGAAAGAACTTGATTCAGTGCGCGCTTCTATTCCTGCAACCGAAAGCGCGAAAGGCAATCTGAAGGCGTGTGAAGGCCTTCTGTTGACGGCCAAGGCAAATTCTGATAAATACCTCTATTTATCGAAAATCGAGAAAACTCAGAAGCAGCTCAAGACGCTTCGAAAAGAGTTCGCAGCTCAAGCAGCTAATTCGCTTCACACTGACTATGATAGAGGATATTTTCAAGTCCTTGAGGGTTACGTGAAGAAACTCGAACAGGCGGAGTCACAGTTAGAAACTCAAGTAGATGGCAGCAGACCAAACGGAAATAAGCCCTAATGACCCCACACAGTATTCAGCACGACTGATACCAACACCCATACCATGATGAACGTACCTCCACCTAAGGTAACGTCACGACGCTTGCCTTTCAATTGAGTCTCTCCCAGATGAAAACCGTGTCGGACAATAAGAACTGATAAGCCGTAAACGCCCAGGGCTAATGCGATTCCTACAATGAGTGCAAGGTCTCCAAGAGCGGTTTGACTTATGTGCAGGTAGCTGTTCGCAAAGCCAGCGGCGATCGCCATGAGAAAACGAGTCCAATATACAACTGATGTAGGTTTGATCTTTGATGTGCCCGGGGCAGAACTCTCATGTTTTCCGGGAATAGGTTGAGTGGTACTCACTGAAGGCACGATCCGAGTAGCAGACTTATTCCGCCTCACTAGATAACCATTGCCCGCGGATTCCTCGACGCCCACAAAGGTCTTAAGGACTATTACGAGACTTGAATATGAACTCAAATGCCAACTCGGCCTAACCAACCACCTGAAGTCAAAGTTGAAGACGTAATGTCTAGTCCAGTAGTCACAATCAAAGAGGCAGACTCAGTTCTGACGGCAGCGAAATTGATGAAGAAGCACAAAATCGGCTGCGTTGTCGTCGTGGATAAGACAGGCAAGCCTCACGGTCTCATAACTGAACGAGACGTTGTTAGAAGAGTAACAGCCCTTGACTTGCTACCGAGTAAAGTGCAGGCGGGGAAGTCTATGACCAAGCCCGCCGTCACTATAGCACCATCCGTGAACGTAACTGAAGCGGCCAAGAAGATGCGTGAAATCAAGATCAGACGATTGATTGTTGTCGAAGGCAGCAACCTGAAGGGCATCGTCACAAGCAATGACATTGTGGACATAACTCCCGCTTTGATAGACGTTATTGCAGAAAAATCACAGATTACACCAGTGACAAAGGTAAAAGAGGCTGAGGAGCTTTCGGGATATTGCGACAGATGCGGTTCATGGGCCGACGAGCTTAAACCTCATGATGGTCAATTCACCTGCGACGAATGTTTGGCAGATTCTGGGGAGCCGGAAGAGGAAACAGAAGACGAAGTGTGAAGACATCTTCCGTGGCAAGCGAACAAGCTATGCCTTCGATTCTTATTGAATCCGTCAAACTAGTAATTCACGACGAGCTAACAACTGCTCATCTTCTCTTGGAAGATGGAGTTATCAAGAGAATTAGTAAGCTCAAACCGTTCACCCGCGCTGAGGAAACAATTCCTGCGAACCGACTAATCGCACTACCAGGACTCATCGACGCGCACGTTCACCTTCGAGATATGCAATTGGCGTACAAGGAAACTTTCCAAACGGGCACACGGGCGGCAGCCGCAGGCGGCTATACAACTGTCATCGATATGCCGAACACACAGCCCCCCACTACTAGTGCAGCAAGACTCGCCGAGAAAATGGCGAAAGCTCAGGGGCGCATTTTCACGAATATCGCCTTCCAATGCGCTCTCACCCCTGAGTTAAGCGAGAGCATCAAAATGAAACAACAAGGGGCAGTCGCCTTCAAGCTATACCTAAACAAATCTCTCGAGACTTTCAATTCATCCGACGACCCAAAGCTTCGGCTTGCGCTACAGGCAGCCAAACTATCGAACGCACTGGTTACTATACATGCAGAAGACGGCGATGCCATTAAGAAGGTTCAAACAGAGTGCATAGCATCGGACAGACTCACAATCAGGGATTTTCTCAGAGCTCACAAACCAAGCGTTGAAGTTGCGGCGGTGAAGTCAATTCTGAAGCTATGTAATAGTCTGAACGTGCAAACTCACATTTGCCACATAACGACCCCTCAAGCAGTGCGGCTTGTGCGTGCGTCTAGGAACTCGACGTGCGAAGCGACCGCTCACCACCTTCTCCTCGACCACTCTGCGTTCAAACGGTATGGTACCAGAGCAATCTGTGTTCCACCCATCAGAAGAACTGAATACCGTCGGGAGCTTTGGAATCTCTTCGTTAAAGGTGAAGTCGACATCCTTGCAAGCGACCATGCCCCACATACGCTGCACGAAAAGGCAACAGAAAATGCATGGAAGGCAGCTTCAGGCGTGCCAGGACTGGAGACGTCTCTGCAAGTAATGTTGACCCAAGTCTCGAAAGGCAGATTATCTCTAAGCAGACTTATACTAGCCGGTTCTACACTTCCCGCGATGATTTTCAAATTACGTGGAAAAGGACGCTTGCAAACTGGATATGATGCCGACATAGTCTTAATTGATCCTAAGTCGAGAAACACTATTCAAACAGACAAGTTTCTCAGTAAAGCGAAGTACTCTCCATTCGAAGGACTGAAGTGTAGGGGTAAAGCCGTTTATACCATCGTCAATGGAAACGTCGTCTATCAGAATGGAAAAGTAGCCGACGCGCCTGTGGGCAGAATTCTCCGAAGCGACAATTAATGCAGTTCCTCCTAGACGGAATGCTGGGGAGGCTCACAAGATGGCTCCGCATGATTGGTTGCGACGCGTGCTACTATAAAGC
This sequence comes from Bathyarchaeia archaeon, assembly GCA_050012795.1. GTDB lineage: Archaea > Thermoproteota > Bathyarchaeia > 40CM-2-53-6 > 40CM-2-53-6 > FEN-987. The sequence goes on from JBEKGM010000024.1 coordinate 35,063, forward strand.
GAGTCCGGATGCGGATCTTCTTCAGCGAGCAAAGGAAGATTCTCTAGTCCTCTTGACATGTGATTTACAGTTGTACAGGATAGCGATAGCACGAGGCGTTGAATGTTTCCTTGTAGAAGGAAGCGATAAAACAGAGCAATTAGCCAACCTCTCCGCTAGATTCAACCTAAAGCTCAACATAGATACCGAGAGGTCGAGATGCCCAGCATGCGGATCACGGATCAAACCCGTGAAGAAGGAAGAAATCGCATCTCGAATTCCCCCGGCAACCTTTAAACTCTATCAGAGTTTCTGGGTCTGTACTAAGGCTTCATGCGCCAAGGTTTACTGGCAAGGAAGTCACTGGAAGAGAATAGAAGAAACGCTTGAAAACGCGAGGTTAATTCTTGAAAACAGGCAACAAGAGGACAGAGAAAAGAGCTCCATACCTTACCCTTGAGGAAGGACAACTACTCGTACGCTTAGCCCGTCAAGCGATAACTGCACATTTGGAGAACAAGACACTAGAAACAACTAAGACTACTGAAAGATTGAAGGAAAAGTCAGGGGTATTCGTTACTCTCAACAGAGTCCGCCCGCGAGAACTTCGCGGATGTATCGGTTTCCCCTATCCTGACTCACCTTTGAGAGAAGCCACCGTTCGAGCAGCAGTATATGCGGCGACTGAGGATCCGAGATTTGAACCCATCTCACTTGAAGAGTTTCAGAAAAACATCACTGTGGACGTTACTGTTCTCACTCCACCACAGACTCTTCACGTTGAAGATCGAAAGAATCTTCCCGAACAAATAACGATCGGACGACACGGTCTGATAATTGAAGGGCATGGAACCTCCGGCCTTCTTCTGCCGCAAGTTGCAGTCGAATGGAACTGGGATAGCGCAGACTTCCTTAGCAATTGCTGCCTAAAGGCTGGCCTGCCCCCAGACTACTGGCTTCTAGACGGAACCACGGTCAAAGTCTTTGAGGGAGAGATCTTCGAGGAAATCAGGCCTGAAGGAGACATCCGAAATAGACCAAACGGCGAATAATATTGCGCGTCTATATGGCTCCCTGTGGCATAGGACTCGGCCACGTTACACGCATGCATCCCATCGCAAACGAATTGAACGCAAGAGGTATTCTAACCATTTTCTCGACATACCTAGACGGTCTGCAGTATGCGAAGCAACATGCCCTCCCGACTTTCGAGGCAATTCCCATAAACTTTCGCGTAAGAAACGATGGCACGATAGACTTCAAGATGACCGCGGCAACTAGCGGTTTCTCACTAGGGATTCGAAGATTTCTTAGGCAAATCGTTTTCGAGATCCGTTTCATGAAACTCTTCAAGCCCGACATAGTTCTGTCGGATTCACGAGCCTCATCGGTTGTGGCATCATGGTTGATGGGAATCCCAGTCATCGTAATGCTCAACCAATTTCGCGTTGAAATAATGCACAGACCGTCTGAGAGGCACCTCTCATTATTCGAGAGGTTTTTCTTCATCATAGCGAATCTAGGTTGGCTGTTTGTACGCACGGCAATTCAGATTGTATGGGGAAGAAGTCAGACAATTCTGATCCCTGACTTACCTGCTCCTTATACGATTTCAGTAGGTAATCTTGCAATACCAAAGCGTTACTCCGAAAAAGTGAAACTAATCGGACCTATTGTTGAGACAGAGAATGAGTCCTCCTTCAGCCTTGCGCAGCTGAGGAAGAGACTCGGCCTTAACACGACGAAACCAATTGTTTACGCAGCGGTTAGCGGACCCAAGATTGAACGGGAAGTTCTGGCGAGAATACTCATCAAAGCACTCGGTCAACTCGAAAGAAAATACGAGATCGTTATTTCTAAAGGCGATCCGAATGGCGCATTAGATCCTCTGAGGTTGAACGGACTGAAGATTTTCGATTGGATTCAGAATCAGGACGATTACATAATTGCAAGCGACGTTGTCGTGAGTAGAGCGGGGCATGGAACAATTATGAAATCGCTTGTACGTGGCAAACCAATGATTTTAGTTCCCATTCCTGATCATACGGAGCAATACGGCAA
>JBEKGM010000025.1:0-36966 GCA_050012795.1 Bathyarchaeia archaeon
GCACGCTTCCTGGACAGGCGGCGATCCTGAGGCAGTCTGCTGCTGAATAAGATATTACAACCAGTGTCTGAACGTGTTTATCAGTTACGAGGCACCGGCTGCTGGCTTCCTATTCCGTTAGCCTTGCGGATCGTCATGGCTATGGAACTGTAATCGGATTCCGCCAGCCCCTGATTCATGGCTGAGGTGTATAGGTTGAGCACTGATGATGCAATGGGAAGGCTCATGTCGTAGACTGTTGCTTCACTCTGCACCAAGGCCAAGTCTTTTCGCATCATTCCAAGCGTGAAGGTTGGCGTGAAGACGTTGTAGACGACGTTCATCCCTTTGGCTTCCGTGTACCCCGTCTTATGATGCGTCTTATTGACCACGTTCACGAAGTCTTCTCCTCTGATACCCAATTTCTCCGCAAACACCAGTGCCTCCGAAAAACCTGAACCCAAAATTGCGAGGTACAGGTTGTATGCCAGCTTTATCTTGTGACCGGCTCCTTGAAGCCCAATATACACGACTTCCTTTCCAAGCTGACGCAGGAAGTCCAAGTGTTTCATGTAAGTATCCTTTGTCCCTCCGACAACAATGACCAACTCGCCCTTAGCCGCTAGTTGAGGGCCTCCCAAGACTGGAGCGTCCAATCTTTCTATGCCGCGTTTGTAACATGCATCCGCATGTTCCATCGACGCTTCGGGCAATATTGTGCTCATGTCAATCCATATGCTCCCCTTTGCCATACCCTCCAGAAAGCCATCCCTTCCAAACGCAATTTCACGAATCACGTTCTGGTCAGTGACCATTGTGATTACGATTTCAACATCCGATTTGACTGCCGCAATAGGGGTCGAGTGAACTACCGCACCCATAGCTGCAAGCGGAATAGCCTTTGATGCCGTCCGGTTGTAGACGTGAACTTCATGCTTTCTATTCAGCAGATTCTCCGCGATAGCAGAACCCATTAACCCCAGCCCCAAAACCGCCACTCTAGCCATAGACCCACGCAAGTCATTCACTAGCTGAATACCAGTATTAAGCAAGCAAGGATGAGGATTTTGCGTCGACAAACCTCAGTTTGAGGGAATTTTTGACCTCTGAAGCAGGTTCCATGGATAAGGTACCGAAGCATTCAATGACGATGCGGCGCCAAGCAGACATCAAGCACGGTTGATATACCATCGAATCTTGCTTAGACTTTGGTCGAAAGAGAGAAATCGGCGTATTCTCCCGTCGTCGATGTATAGCGACCGGTTACGTCTCTGGTGATTAGGTTACATTGTTGCTTCGGCAAGTTGGGTTCATAATTGTGCTGCTGGTGGCCTTCTCCTGGCTCATCTTCGTCCCACCATCTTACGCTCAGAGCACGTTTCCTGCCAGCTCGAACGTGGTAGAGGTTGGAGTTTACGTTCTTAACATTGGAAAATTTGATCTCGCGTCGGGCACCTACACGGTTGACTTCTATCTGTCAATGCACTGCGCCAACACAAACTGCAACATGGGAACGTTCGAGTTCATGAACGGCCGGGCAACGTCAATCCGCCAAATAGAAGACACCCCCATAGAGAAGTTCTGGCGGATTGAAGCCAGCCTCTACGAGAATCTCAACCTACAAAACTACCCCTTTGACTCCCACACAATAACAATAAGGATCGAGGATACGAATCTTACGAAACAGAACCTCACTTATGTAGCTGACCAAAAGAACAGTGGCTTGGATTCCTCAATTGTAATCGTGGGCTGGTCAGTAGCCAATTGGAATCAAGAGGTCATAGACCATTATTACCAGGTCTACAACCAAACATATTCCCAGTACGTCTTCTCGGTCACCCTCAGTCGGAAGCCCACGAATGCGCTTGAAATTTTCATTCCGGTCTTCTTCTTGACTTTCATCGCGCTAATCGCCATGCTCATGTACGGGAAGGTCAGTTCTGTTCTGGAGAGCAGAATTCTGCTCACTGCCTCTGTTCGGATAGCTGCAGTGCTGTACCAGTTCACGTTGGATAATAGCATTCCACCGCTAGGATACTTGACATTCGTTGACAAATTTATGATCGCAACATACGGAATCATAGTATCATGCTTGGTCGTAGGCATCATGGTTCTAAAGTACCATCACAGAGAAGAAATGGTTGAGTCTGAGCGCATTCAATTTTACTCGGTGAGGTTGATGCCGGTCGTCACTCTCATAATCTACGCTATTCTCTTCGGATTTTTCCTGTGACCTCAATCTCAAGAGATTCTTAGCATTCTACGATGCTTAGAATCGCATGGCGGCGGCGCTGTAAGAGTTACACACGCTAGAAATCATCATAGAACGTCTTCGGCCCTTCAGATGAAACATTCCACGGCCGCCCCGGGTTAGCTACGTCGAGATACTGGGCTGCCCTGCCACAAATTCATTGGTCTTATCGATCATGGCCCACAGACGGGACAGTCAACTTCTCCCCAATCTCGACAACAGACATGCCCGTCCTCTGGGCAGCAAACACATTGGCTTACATCGCGACCACAAACGAAACAGGTTCTCTGCAAAGTTCAGCGCCAGTCTGCTGAAGCTACGGGTAATACATATTTAGCTTCTGGAGTAATACGCTTAATCGGGCGCACGCGTGAAATGTACTCATAGGTATGAGAATGCACGCAGAATCGACCAGAATCATATTACGAACTGCTGCTTTGGATAGGATTAGTTCAGGATCAAGGTATGGACAGACCGACAGTTGAAGATGATCTCGCAAAGCACATTATGAATTGCGATGTGAAAACGATCAAACCTCCATACCCTGAGCATAGGGTACGGGTGGCAGAGCCAGATATACTACCTGATTGTTGTCAATTCAGTTACTCCTCAATTATCAGATTTGACAGGGTGAGCTTAGAGGTTCTTTAGCTTAGTGATGAAAGTATCCGGTCGTAAGACACTAATGGCGATCGAATTATGACAAGGGAAAGGTACGCGATAGCAGCGATAGTGATAATCGCGCTTACGATTCTAGCAATCCCCCTCTATAATGCATACGAGCTCAGCGCGCCCAATGCAGTCGTCCAGAATTCGCCCGCATCGAGTCCACCCTCCAACCCACAGCCTAACGATAATAATGGATTTCCTCCAAATCCACGCGGCTACAATGTTACGGTCCTGGGCGTCATGAAAGCATCCCAAGTAGATCCCGCATGCGCCCTCTCCACTCCACCATGCGCCATCTCACCCACATCCATCTACTATGTCGTAGTCAACGGAAGAAACTACCGTCTGATATTTTCAAATAACACGTTCATCCCCGCAAACGTAACTGGAACGAACGTCGTCATCACCGGAGCATATGTAACTCCGTCAACATTCAACGCTGACCAGTGGACACCTTCGATAACTTTCTACGGAGACATCTACGTCTACAAAGTGACGTTCTACCTTAAACTACCTGACTAGTCTCGCAAACGCATACTCCAGTCATCCTACGCAACTTCCGTTTCCGCTATTCAGAAATCCACATGTCACGTGACTTAATCCATCTTCACATTGACACCGACCTGAAATTCTAGAACCTTACGATGTGAAGGAGAGTGCCTTGGATGACGTGAACCCAGAGTAGGCTTGGTACTGGCAGCTGCCGCATACGCCCTCGTTCATCTCACGACGCTAAATCCCACCTTATCTTAACAGCCTTTATCGGCGGACTGGCCTGGGGAGAACTCTATCAGCTTACTGACAGCCTAATTCCAGGAATCATCTCACATGCATTGTGGAACGTTTTGATCTTCGTCACCTTGCCATTAGCATAACATGGATTCGGAGGTTAGGAACGGATAGCGGAAGACCGGCTGATTTGACGGCCACGTGCGCCGGTTGTGAAGAATTAAATCTCGGTACGTGCTGATCACGCAAATCCCGGTTTCTTGGATCTCATACTCTCGTTCAGAGTCTGTACATGACTTACCATGTGTAGTAGTGTTCTCTCGCAGCTTCGAAATCCTTTATCCTTCGAGAACCGTTCGGCCTTCATAAGTGCCCTTTCAACCGTTTCAAGCAGGAGTTTCATGTGAGTCAGATCGGATTTGGACGGAGTGGGAAGTGAACGTTTCCTTTGTGTATGCCTCATGAATCCTCACTCCTTCACAATAACTCTCTTCGATTTTCCTTCGAACCTCGGCAGTGAACCTGGCTTCACAATCTCCAACTCTGGTTGAATGAACAACCGACGATGAAGCGATGCTTGAATCCTCTGTTTCAGATCCTGATCTGAATTGTCCGCAAGTTCAATCTTAAGGATCAAGTCATGTACTGGTCCCGTTCGGTCAACTACGATTTGATACTCTTAGATCGTGGGATACTCGAGGAGCGCCTCTTGAACGACGGAAGGCCAGACTTTGGTTCCTTTGATATGTATGACGTCGTCGACTCGACCCCGTATCCATTGGCATCTTGGATAAGCCTCTCTCCCACAGTTGCAAGGATCTTCATCAACGATCGTAATATCTCCCATACGATAACGAATCAGAGGCATCCCCTCTCGAGTTAAAGTGGTGATCACCATCTCTCCTTCGTCTCCAGCTGAGACAGAATCGTTAGTCTTCGGATCTACGATTTCGAGGTACCAGTGATCAGTCCAAAAATGGAAACCATTCTCAAACACACACTCCTGACCCGGACCTGGACCGCATAGCTCTGTAGCTCCATAAACGTTCCTTGCGCCACCGCCATGAGGCTTGAGAGCCAAACCACCTTCGATTCTTTCTCGAAGTTCCTGCGTCCACATTTCAGCTCCAGGAATTGAAACTCGTAACGAAAGATCTTTGTCAGCGTCCAACCCCAGCCTCCGAACAACCTCTGAAATGTAATACTGATACGACGGCGTGCCAGTCAGAACAGTAGCTTTGAAATCCCTCAGTGTTTCAACTAGCGCTTCTGTTCTACCTACACTCCATGGAATCACAGTAGCACCTACGAGTTGAGCACTCTGGTGAAAACCCATTCCTCCAGTGAACAGCCCATATCCGTAAATGTTCATGATGATGTCACCGGGTCCCACGCCAGCAGTCATGTAGGATCTAGCCATGATGTTCATCCAGAGCTCGTAGTCTCGGTACGTGTATGGACCAACCGTAGGTTTCCCAGTAGTTCCAGAGGTCATGTGCCAGCAAACGATTTTCTCTCTGGGAACACACAGGAATTCTCCACCATAAGGGTAGGAATGCTTTCTCAGATCTTCTTTGGTTGTGAAAGGAAAACGCGCAAGGTCATCTAACCTCTTCAAATCAGATGGACCTACGCCTGCCTCTTTGAACTTTCTCCGATAAAACGGACTATGCGTGTATACGTACTTCACGATATACTTGAGGCGGCCCAGCTGAACAGACGCCAATTCGCTTCTTGATATGCATTCTATCTGAGGCTCCCAGTACACTACCTTCTCAACCAACCAACGTCGCCAGAATCATTATGCGCACCTTGATCAAGTGTCTTTGGGGTAGAATGACAAGACGGATCCCTTGTCAAACGATCAGTTACCTGAACCGTTTACGGTATAACTTATCATACCATGCGGCCATTAATGAGCTATGTGAGGGTCTGTTTGAGAGCTAAAGGGATTGTACTCCTGGCGTTCACAATTCTACTCCCAATCTTGATGCGGCCAACGCCGCTTGTTTATGCAGATCAGTGGGTTAAGTACGTAGGAAACCCGATTGTCAGACCAACCCCTGGTGCTTGGGACCAAGACTATACAATTACACCCAGAGTCCTCTTCGACGGCAAGATGTTTAGGATGTGGTACGTTGGTGGCCACTCAGGAGTCACCGCGATCGGATATGCGACTTCACTTGATGGAATCTCTTGGACTAAATATCCCGAGCCCGTGTTGACTCATGGCCCGCCTGGATCGTTCGACAGTGCCCACCTCGGGTTAGGATCGGTGGTGCAGATTAACGCGACCTTCTTCTTGATGTGGTACCAGGGAAGCAACCACATTTCTTTCATGAATGGGGCAATTGGCTTGGCAACGTCCTATGATGGAATCACCTGGACGAAGTACCAAGGCAACCCGGTGCTGAGACCAACAGCGATCGATCAGTTGGTTCTCGCAAGCCCCTTCGTGATTAGGCTCAACGATACCTTCAACATGTGGTACACTGGGAAGAGTGAAGCAGACCCAACTCAGACGACAAGAATCCTGTACGCCACTTCGTACGACGGGATTAACTGGATAAAATGGCCTCACCCGGTATTCTCACCATCAGCGAACCCGGAATCGTGGGACTCTGGAGCAGTCTATACGGCTTCAGTGTTTTATGACGGTACAAACTTCGGGCTTTGGTATTCTGGCCTGAACCTAAGCTATGTGAATCCTCGTATTGGATTCGCTAGCGCACCAGACGGAGCGACATGGACCAGATCATCCACAAGTCCGCTGCTTGATCTCGGCGACCCAGGAAGCTGGGATTCAGCAGGCGTAGAGCAACCCTGCGTAATTATCGGATATGGCTACATGCTGTATTATGACGGGTTTAGTTCTGTAGGGAGCAGCATCGGCTTGGCTCGGGCTCCGCAAGGCTTCAGCATCCCAGAATTTCCGGTTCTGCCTGCAGCATTACTTCTTGTAATGACGATAGTCTGCGCTACGATTTGCTTGCTTCACAGGAAACGCAGCGTAATCAGCTGATCCTGCAACTATGGCACCTCAAATGGAAGGCTCAATAGGCACTACACAATCAGTAATCTTGAGAGCTTATGCCGCGTCGGTCGTCCGACGAACATCTACATGAATATGACGACCAATGGCAATGTAAATGCGGATTCCGCTTAATCATGGAAATAGATGAGAAAACTGGCCGCATGAGAGTAAAAGCCTGCATGACACCAGACGGAAAAACCATCCCGATGGGAGATAAGACCGACTAGAGGTCAAGATCCAAACGGGCGCACCATACCACTCTAATTGAATAACCTCGAACCCTTTCATCCAGAATACGGGTGATAGCTCTCGGTTCAAGTCACCTTCTACGGTGGAGTCGGAGAGATCGGCGGAAACAAATTCCTCCTGGAAGACCGAGATACGAAGATCCTCCTTGACTTTGGGATGAACTTCAGTGAACGCTCGAAGTTCTACTCCGAACCTTGGCTTTCTCCCAGAGATGAGAGAGGTCTGCTTGAATTCGGCCTACTACCCAACATAAAAGGCGCCTACAAGTTCGAAGGCGACCCACCAAGCATCGACGCCGTCATATTATCACACTCACACACAGATCACTCATCCTACATCTCATTCCTTAATCGCGAGATCCCAGTCTACTGTGGCGTAACCACGGCCACCATCCTTCAGACATTTGCGGAAATTTCACCGAAAGGATTTGACAACGATCTTGAAGGATTGAAGTTCAGGACTTTTCGAACCGGTGACAAATTCAAAGTTGGCTCAGTGGAGATTGAACCAGTACACGTCGATCATTCCGTACCGGGTTCATACGGATTAATCCTGCACACGTCGGAAGGTGCGGTAATTTATTCAGGCGACTTCCGAATACACGGTACCAAACCAGAATTGACGCGAGATTTCATCAATGCGGCAAAGCAAGCTAAGCCTATAGCAATGCTGTGTGAAGGAACCAATCTCATTGGAGCGGATTTCTCAACTGAACAAGAGGTTAAAGCCAAAGTGGACAAAGTCGTCAGTACGTCACAAAACCTCATTCTCGCCACATTCCGAAACACAGACGTCGATCGCACTAGAACCCTACGTGAAGTCGCCAAACACAACAATAGAAAACTCGCCGTCTCATTGAGACAAGCATACATCTTAAGCAAGCTGAATGCCGACGAACACCTTAATCTTCCCGACGTGAAATCGTCAGATTTCCTGATCTTTCGACGAGAGAAGAAGCAGTACTACAAATGGGAACAAACGATTCTAGACCTCCCCAACGTCATCGACGCTCACGAAGTAAGAAAGAAGCAGAAAGAGGTTATCCTGGCTACTGCATTCTCTGATCTGAAAGAGCTACTGGACATGCAACCTGAATCAGGCAGCAGCTTCATACTCTCGTCATCAGAACCTTTCAACGAAGAAATGGAAATTGAGTACGACAAATTCGTAAATTGGCTTGATCACTTTGGCCTACCAATGTATCACATCCATTGTTCCGGCCACATCATGCCCACTGAAATAAAGCAAGCAATAAGGGAAATTTCACCTAAGACACTTTTCCCAATCCACACTGAACACCCAGAACTCTTCGGAAGATACGTGGCGGACATAACTAAAGTAACATTGCCTCAGAGGAAGAAGACATATCCAATAACATGAACGCGCGTCTCACGTTAGCTAAAGATCAAACAACTACTTGCAACATCTTGGATCCGAAACGAAACGAGTAGAATGGGCGATCCGGTCATCGAACTCCATCAATCACTTGAATTGTGTACGTTACTAGAGTAGGCGATATCAAAACAGTCTCAACAACGGTCAGTGACGTGAGGTTCTCGACAACATCAGTCCTTCCGTGACCGAGAGTGCTCACGAGGGTCAGTAACACGCCCAAAAAAATCAGCCCCACGATCGTCGTTCTACCAATACGCCTTCTAATCCAATACGCTACCGTCAAGGCTACGGGAGTAAGATAGATGGCTCCCAACATTGAACTTGCCACGATTCCGGAAACAAGGACCGCAAGTTCCGGGTAGAAGTGAAGCCAACCAAATAGTACGGAGCTAGCGTACAATGTTCCCAGAAGAGGCAGCATCGCTGCCCTGACAGTTGACCGCAGTTCCGCATTCCCCAACTCCAACCTTGCAATAGATGGTGCCCAAGAGTAGTACCACGCGTTAAATGCTGAAAGGAAATGATGGCCCAGAAACGTTCGATCCACATCCATGTCCCTGAAGCCGCGTAGAAATTCCACCGGTCCAGCCAGTTCGCTTCCGTACGCTGCAGTCGCTATGACACATTGCGAGGACTGAGTCTGAGAGGTTGAAAACTGGACATTGGTTTCACGCAACTCTAACTTCTCAACCAAGACACTCATTCCGCCCTGAGTAGCATACGCTTCAGCGTAAACCAGCAGTTGCGTCGATTTATCATAAGACGCGTAGAAATCAAGCGCCATACTTCCAGACCCAACCGACGTATGATAGCGATACGCCGAGAAACTGCCAAGGGGCGTCTTCGCGACGGTTTGATCGTGCAAGTCCCAGGATCGAGTGAGCTGGAGGCTGAAGCCAGGGACTACTTGAATAGCTTGCCCGGCGGCACCAGCGTAGATGTCTATGTTCTGTTGCCCTCCATTTCTAAGAAACACCAGCGTATCACTGTTCGTTGGGAAATCAGTGGTTGTGTTCACGTTTTCAGGAAGGGAATGACCATTCTCAGTAAACGTTGCGTTAACGTTGATATCCATTTTAGTTGAGTTTAATGATAGATCATGGAACGTCAGCGTTACCCACCCTTCTCCTGCTAATCCAGTCTCTTGCAGAAGGGCCTGAGTTGTCTCAGTGTAGTAAACCAGTTTCATTCCTTGAAATGGAATCTGATAATTACCTAACACAATGAACACTGCAGGAATAACAAAACAGAATGAGAGAAGGATTAGACAACATACCGAAACTTTCCTTCGCATCAAATCTCAGGCCCGCGTAGTAATTGCACCATACACGTGTTATTGTGGCTTTCCGGTTCGAATAGAAGCCGCTTCAAGGAATAGTACGTTGAATTAGCCATGACATGGATCGATACGGTCGCTATAGCTACGAGCTTCAAGATTGGGGACCTGACGGAAAAGTTGATCAGAGTTGGGCAATTGTTGCATTTGATATGAGTTCTACGCGAATTCCAACTCTGGAAGGTGTCTACGAAGCCAGGAGGACTATCAGCACATACCTGAAGCCCACACCCCTCTACTATTCTAGACGCCTCTCGAAGCTTCTTGGATGTCAACTGTACTTGAAGCTGGAGAACCTTCAGCCCACGAGGGCATTCAAGGTCCGCGGTGGAATAAACTACATGGAACGGATCAAACAGCAAGCAGCCAGTAAGACGGTCATCACTGCTTCAACAGGAAATCACGCTCAATCCATCGCATATGCAGGTTTACTCTTCGGGATAAATGTGAAAATCGTTATGCCGAAGGGAGTCCCCGAACTAAAAATCACAGCCGTCAAGGAGCTCGACGCGGAAGTGATAACTTACGGACGCTACTTCGACGAAGCTTCACAGTACACAGAGCAACTTGCAGCAGATAATGGGTACATTTGTGTCCACGCGATTAACGAACCGCTGCTTCATGAAGGAGTCGCCACGATGCATCTCGAAATATTTGAAGAGCAACCGAGCATTGATGTTGTGATCAACCCAATAGGAGGAGGATCCGGAGCGTCGGGTGCATGCGTAGTATACAAAACTCTCAACCCCAGAATTAGAGTGATAGGGGTACAAGCGGAAGGAGCCCCAGCATTCTACAATTCGTGGAAAGCGGGCTCAATCAAACAAACGGACGAGGTGAATACGGCTGCCGAAGGACTGGCTACAGCCAGGACATACGACCTACCATTCAGCGTACTACGGAAATGGATTGATGACATAGTCTTAGTCTCAGATGATGAAATGAGGCGAGCCGTGAAAACGATATTCATTGCAACAGGTCAAGTTGCAGAACTGGCAGGTGCCGCTTCAACTGCAGCCGCATTCAAGATGAAAGACCAATTGGAGGGAAAAACAGTCGCATTGCTCGTTAGTGGAGGAAACATCCAACCAGCACAACTCGCCGAAATCCTTACGGAGAGCACACCCTTCTGACCCGGACTAGGATCTAGCCCTGATTTGATCGACGCTCTTAGCAGCAGCATTCACGACGTACTCAACGTCATCCCTCTCAATTCCGCGATGAGTGACCATTCTCACTCGTTTTGCATCAACTGCGCCAAACTTTACCCCATATTCACTCATCTTTGAGATCCATGCATCCGCGTCCATGCCCATCGCACTTACATCATACATGAGAATGTTCGTTTGTATGCTCGAGAGATCTATGGGGAACCCTAATTTGGCTAATCCGTTAGCGAGGATCTTCGCGTTCTCGTGATCGTCCTTGAGACGATCAACCATCTTCTCTATCGCAATTATCCCGGCGGCCGCAATAATTCCCGCCTGCCTCATTCCGCCCCCAAGCATCTTTCTGCATTTTCTGGCGCGATCGATGAAATCTTGGTTCCCCACAACCAGCGACCCAACGGGTGCACTCAAACCTTTCGAGAGGCAGAACATCAAAGTATCAACGTTTCTTGTGAATTCTCGCGGATCCAGATTCTGAGCGACAGCAGCATTGAATATTCTAGCGCCGTCTAAATGCACATTAAGTCCGTGCCCTTTTGCGAAATCATACACTGACTTGGTCTGTGAAGGAGTCCACATGGCTCCTCCCGCGCGATTATGGGTATTTTCTATGCACAGTAGACTCGTAGGTGGAAAATGTATGTTCGTTGGCCTCAATGCTGCTTCGATGTCTAACGGGGTCATAACTCCCATGTTGCCTCTCACAAGTCGAGGGATCAGGCCCCCGAGGATTGAGAATGCGCCAACTTCGTAGTAGTAGAGGTGAGCATCCTGTTCCATTATGACTTCGTCCCCTCGTTTAGTCTGGCTCATTACGCTTACAAGATTGGCTTGGGTTCCGCTCGTAGTCAATAGGGCTGCTTCTTTTCCCATCTTCTCGGCAGCAAGCTGCTCCAGACGATTAACTGTGGGATCTTCACCATACACATCGTCACCTAGCTCGGCTGTTCGCATTGCTTCAAGCATTTCTACTGTCGGAAGGGTCACAGTGTCGCTTCTTAGATCAATAATGCGCATATTGATTCACTATCCGATCACGATTGTCTGAACTCAGTACATTCCGCCATTTACGTTGAAGATAGTGCCTGTAGAATAGCCTGCATCATCTGAAGCTAGATACGATATGAGGCTGGCAACTTCGTCCGCAGTTCCAACTCGCTTCAACGGAATCCCCGGCATGAATTGATCAAAACCTCCCGTTTCGGCTTTCACATGAAACGGCGTGTCAATCAACCCAGGCGCGACCACGTTCACAGTTATTCCGAAGGGAGCCAGTTCCTTCGCCAAACCTTTCGTAAAACCGTGCAAACCAGCCTTCGACGCAGCATACACGGTGGCATGTCTACCTCCACCCGTTAAAGCTGCAACGGAACTGACATTGACGATTCTACCATATCGAGCCTGAACCATGAGGGGTATGACTGCTTTAGAGCAGTAGAATACGCTCCGAAGATTAAGATCCATAGTCGAGTCCCAAAGATCATCATTCGTTTCAGCTATCGGCACGCGCTTCACTATGCCTCCGGCGTTGTTGACGAGGATATCGATCTTACCGAACTCCTGTACGGTCCTCTTCACCATCTCGTTGACTTGATTTGACTGCCGGACGTCAGCTTGAATTAGCAGTGCCTTACCTTCAGCTAATTTCACTTTACGTGCAACTTCTTCTGCTTCCTTGGCACTCTTGTAGTAGTTTATGGCAACTTTGACTCCACAACTACCGAGCTTCACGGCTGTTGCGGCGCCTATTCCAGTGCTCCCGCCCGTTACCAAAGCGACGCGACTATCGAATGCGAAAGGGGTCATTTACCGAATCGGTAGCCAAGAAGACAAACGGGCTTATAGGCAGATGGTTCAGGGTGCAGGAAAATGCACGTCGCGAAGTCTCAAACATTACGCAGCGGGTATTCAATATCTCGGGCAACGTCTTCGCACACTGAGGTCCCGTACAATTCCTTCGTGATGTAGAGGGCCATATCAATACCTGCTGAAACCCCAGCAGAAGTCACGATTTTTCCGTCGCGCACGTACCTCAATTGGTCCACTGTCACTTGAGGAAAGGCTTTCAATTGGTCAAGCACGGCCCAGTGAGTGGTTGCTCGCTTTCCGTTCAGAACACCTGACAGCCGTCTGGATGTCGCTTCAGGAAGCCAAGGATAGCAGCGTAGATATCAATTCGGGAACGCTTCTTCAATGACTCCCCCAGCGAAATTGGACACCAGATAAGATCAGTTGAGATATAGATTATACCCACTTGCGTCTGGGGGATGAGTTGAATGAACAGGAAAAGGCGTTCTCCACCCATGGGTTATTCCCAGCAAACTTATTTTCATATCCTAAAGAGGGAAGAATGACTACTGATGACTAATGAGATTCACTGCGCACACATACTTGTGAAGACTGAGAAGGATGCTCAATCAGTCTTGGAGAGACTGAAGAATGGAGAGAAGTTCGCTAACGTTGCAAGCGAAGTCTCACTTTGCCCATCAAGAAAACGTGGCGGAGACCTGGGCACTTTTGGCAGAGGCAGAATGGTCAGAGAATTTGAGCAAGCCGCGTTCGGTCTTCAAAAGGGACAGGTGTCAGGAATCGTGAAGACCCAGTTCGGCTACCACGTAATTAAGAGACTTGAATAGGCGGACCCCGTCCAACGTGCTCGCGAGAATTAGATGATCAGATACTATCACGTTCACTGAACATGCCAAAGGAAGGCCCCTAGATGAGACACTTGACGGTTGGCGTATTTCATGACGATGCGCTATGCCGCGAATTAGGGAAGAAGAATAGTGAAAGCGACATCGCCATGTTCAGCAGAAAATTGGATGATTGCATCTTCACCTTCATGTACCCAGTTGATGATAAATTGCCACCAAAGAGTCAGATAATCTCCAGCATAGATGCGGCCGTAGTCGGGTTCCCCGGAGTAACTCGAGAGTTGGGCGAAACAGTCGTAATGCTTGACGCAATAGCCATCGCAAACGGTATAGCCGTAACCTCCCCGTACATAACGTCTGACCAGATCACCGCGATAACAAAGAACACTTCTCTCAAATCATTCGCGGTTGGAGAAAGGGACGCGATCGGAATACTGGAAAGTCTCAAGAGCTTCCAGCCTCGACGGGATACAGTCTCATCAACCATCGTAGTTACAGACCACTCGTTCAGCGTCAAGGGAGTTGGAGAGGTCATACTAGGATTCGTAAAGAAGGGGGTTGTGAGGAAATATGACAAATTAACGTTGCTGCCTGCCAACAAGGAAGTAATCGTCCGTTCGATACAAATGCAGGATGATGATTACGACGAAGCTGAAACAGGAGCACGGGTTGGTCTTGCCATTAAGGGCGCAAACGTCGACGAGATGAAGAGGGGTTCACTCCTATGCGCATCCGACGCGGTGAAGACCAGCACGGAGCTAAACCTCTCATTCAGGAAAAGCCCATTTTATTCAGACGACGTAAGAGAAGGAGCATTCCACGTAACCGTCGGAATGCAGACGGTGCCCATCACTATCACCGAAGCAAGGTCAACCTCAATCCAGTTCTCCTCGGAGAAACCAATCGCGTACACTACCGAAGACATATTCCTCATACTGGACCTTAACGCAAAGAAGACGCGCATTATGGGAAGAGCAAGCTCACAAACCTAGTCTAAACGTACAATGATTACCCCTGCCTAAGCGTCAAGTTCGTGATCTACTTGTGCAGATTCTTTGCGGCCACAAACGAGAGACCGCGTTTCGTCAATTCCTCAGCGGTGTGATTCAACGCGGCGTGTTTGTCCATGTAGTTAGCTAGCAAAAGTGGCATCAGCCCCTGCGATTCCACATCCGATTTCTTAAGAAAGTACTCCAGGATATCCGAAGGATGCTCACGCGTTACTTCAACCTCCGGGTCGCCTCCTTCATGCTTTGCTGAAATATTCCTAACGTGATCCGCGAGTTCCATGAGCTCAGCGCGCCGATCATAAGGCTGACGAACGATATGCTTGTAGCATTCCGTGATGTGAAGTTCCAAACGTACGACATCCTCAAAACCGAACGACTTACGAATATCAGCCGCAATCTCAATCGTCTTATTGTTTACCGAGTTACTTAAGTTGAAACCGATGAGCGACGTCGTGCCATCGGGTCTAGCGAACAGCTTCGCCATTAACAGCGTCCAGAGAACAAAGTATGGGTTGTCAGTACCCGCAAACACGGAGATTTTGAATTCATTGTTAATGCCGAGAAGATAAATCAGATAGCCAAGCAGAATCGTTCCAGCATTAATGTTCAAGGCTTGGTAAATTCCATAATTCGTGTAGTAGTACAGGAACTCATCGAGCCAGTTGAGCGCATACTCATTCGGTTCGCCGATGCCGCCGAAGTAGCCAGTAATCGTATCAGGCCCCCCAAGATGGACATTCGAGCCATCGGTACCCTTCGTATCCAAGGTGTCCACGTAAGAAGCACCGATAATCTGCATGGCCGCCATCCCTGCAAGCAGATCTCCTTGGTCTGCCTCGGATTCCTTCATGTAACGTACGCGAATGAACCGTCCTGGCATTAGTTCGCCCTTTTCAATCGATTGTTTTGCCTCTGCGATGATCCACGGAAAATATTGAAACGCACTGATCTCGAGCGTGACAGCGTTCGTCTTCTTGAACTTCATCGAATCCGCTCGACTGCCAAGTATCTTACGGCGATAATCTCTAACACTGATGAAGACGTTCCTATCGCGCTGCGATATGAGCCACTCGAGATCAGGCACGAAGGGCGAATTCATTTTACGCAGACGCGTCATCAAGCTAGGGAGTTTGCGCGCTTGTTCCGACTTACGATTGATCTCTTCGATTGAACCATACTTCGCGATAACTGCAAGCACATCGTTAATCGTATCATTCTTGGGATCAAGCAGGATCTTGTTGATCGAAGCAAGACGACTAGTTGGAATCTTAAGCTTCTTACGGAGGACGGCTGCCTTGTCCGTCATTCGCATCCCTGTGGCGAGCTATGTTAAGCATCCGATATAAGACGAAGCCTTCCACGGTCACGTGGTAGCAATTCGGCAATTGAAATTGACCTTTATTCGCTTATTTTTAGAGATGAAAAAGCCCGAAAGTCCTGACCAATCGTTAGCAAGTATAATTCTAGCACTCGGAGCCCCTGCTAAGAAGCCGTGCGTCAATTCCCTCGTGAACTTGAACCTATTTCACCTTAACTTCAACATGGAATGATAATTCGATTTTCAGACTGAGACTTAATTGCCAGAACGAGTATGCATGGAAACCGCCAGGTGGGGCAATACGGAGAGATTGAAAGTCGGCATCTTGGGCGCAACGGGGATGGTCGGCCAAATGTACATCAAATTACTCGATGATCATCCCTGGTTTGAAGTGAGCTACGTCGCAGCATCCCCAAGATCCTCAGGCATGAGGTATTCAGAAGCCGTTGAGGGAAGATGGCACATGCAGACGAGGACACCGACTGATGTGGGCCGCCTCATAGTTGAAGATGCGAATATCGTTGACAAAGCTCTCGGGAAATGCGATTTTGTCTTCTCTGCACTAGAGCTCGAGAAGCAAACCATCAGAGACCTAGAGAACAAGTACGCTGAGAATGACATCCCGGTAGTATCCAGCGCGTCTGCCCACAGGTGGACAGAGGATGTGCCGGTACTGATACCCGAGATTAACTTCAGCCATCTAGACATGATACCGATCCAGAAGCAAAAACACGGGTGGAAAAAGGGGTTTGTCGTTGTGAAACCTAACTGCAGCATCCAGAGCTATCTCTTGCCACTATACGCCCTCGAAAAGCAAGGATTCAAAGTGAACAGAGTTCTCGTCACTACGCTTCAAGCCCTCTCGGGAGCAGGCTATCCCGGTCCGTCTTCGTTCGATATGGTTGACAATGTTTTGCCGTACATTGGCGGAGAGGAAGAGAAATCTGAGAAAGAACCCCTAAAGATACTCGGTAGAATCGAAAAGGACAGGTTCGTAAACTACGATTCTATGAGAATATCCGCGCACTGTAACCGAGTTCCCGTACTCGATGGGCATACGGCTTGCGTAAGCATCGGATTCAATGGAGGAAAACCCTCTAAGGAACAGGTAATACGAACATGGCGCGAGTTCAACTCTCTACCTCAAGAACTGAAACTACCTTTCGCTCCTGAGCACCCCATAATCTACCGCGATGAAGAAGACAGACCCCAGCCAAGAATAGACAGGGACAACGACAAGGGAATGGCAGTAACCGTCGGGAGACTCAGAGACTGCAATGTCCTCGACTTTAGATTCGTAGGGCTGTCACACAACACCATCAGAGGAGCCGCAGGCGGGGGCATCCTCAACGCCGAGTTACTGAAGGCCAAGGGATACCTCTGACCACGTTCAACGGGTCCAGTTTCGTAGCATAGATAAGCGAGACCGGACATGTTGGCTTCTGATTACTTTGCGAACTGCCTTGATCATACTTCTCGCCGTGATTCCGTTCTCAGTGTTCAGCCTCGCCGGTCAAGCGCATAGTCAAGTTCCAGTCATATCACTCTCCACCACATTCGTATTCAGCACGTTGACCGTCGGAACGACTACGCTTGCGGAACTAACAACCTCCTCATATGGCCCCGCAACCGGAACCGTTCCCGGCGTCTTCTCAGCCTACGAAGGCCCTGCAGTCTGTTTCTATGTCCCCTACGCGTTTCATGTTGACGCATCAGCTCAGCGAATTCAAGGAACGATCTCAGCCAGTAGTCCCTTCAATTTCTACATAATGTCGAAACCTCAATACGCTTACTTTCAGCTTACCAGTCCGCCTTGTGGGAGCAGCTATCAAGCATTGAAGCTTGACTACGCGGTCAGGAGCTTCACCCTCGACTGGGTGGCGCCGCAGCCAGGCGACTATTACATACTCCTCGAAAATACCTCGATGTATGTTATCGCTTACTCTATCCAACTCAGCGCGACAGAACCAGCAACCACAATTGTATACACTACAACTGCTGTAGCGCAGACTCTAACATTCATCCAGCAAGAAGTTAACACTACGGTTAACACCATGGCCACTCAGTCAGAATCCACAGCGCCCGCTGAATTGAACTTCACTACGCCCATCGCAATAGCGGTAGTTGCAGCGTTAATACTGATCGTAGTCTTAGCAAAACGGTCCAAGCGTTCCAGATAGTAACTTACTTTCAGGATACTGCAATCAGAGAAGCTTAGATAGCATTAGTTAGTATATGCAGAAGTGGGAATTGCACAATGCCCAAAGCATACATGGAAATCAGAACGTCAGCAGGTTGGCAGGGAAGCGTCGTACGTGACTTGAAGAAGAAAAGCAGCGAGAAAGAATCGCCCATACGAGATTACGACGTTATCTTTGGCGATTACGACGTGATGGTAGTTGTCGAACATAAGGACAGAAAGATCTTCCACAAAACCATTGGAGATATCTCACGGCTAGGAGGAGTGATAAGCACAAACTCCAGAGGGGTAATGGACAAGGCGGATGTTGACGAGAGCCTTGGCCCATTAGCGCTAAAACCCAGCAAGCTCAGCGGGGCGCCCTGACGGCTAATTTATTCCCAGATCTAGTGGCCAACGACCCCTCAAATGATCTCGTCCTCATCGTAGCAATGGGTCTATCTTAGTTACTATACGGACAGTCTGCTGCTTAATTCCTTACCAAAATTCGGATTCGACGTTTTTATCACTTTGATTGCGACGTTGACGAACATGTGATAATCTGACGAACGTAAATCTTCGCTTGCTAGTGGCGTCCCCGAATGACAAGAAAAACTTCACTTTACCTGCATGCGAATCAATCTCCGCCCACGACCTTCTCGCGGTATTCGAAATATTGACAATTTTAGCCATCACGAGTATGGCGATGAAATAGCATTGCCTCACTGCAATTAATTTTGCAAATGAATTCGCGAAAGATCGGCGAGTTGTCGTGTGTGTCTCTCTTACAGTGAGGATATTTCACTGAAATCAGAATGCTTATCAATCAAATGATACGACTGATCAGACTATGCCAAGAAAAAAAGTATTCAAGATGAACCCTAAACGCAAAGCTAAGGTCAAGAAAACTGAGCGAAAAGTAAAGGCAAAAGCAAAATCCGCCAAGCGCAAGTTCGGCAAGAGCCTAACGCGATTAGGGAAGAAGTTATCCAAGTAAGAAGCCCCCGACCGCTCCTCTTCCACCGCAATCGTACTGGGAGGCAGCGGACCGGTTTTCTGGGGCCTATTGTTCGCATGCGACAGGTCTCTTGCCGTGGCTCATCTTACGGCGCGGCCTGAAGGAGGAACGTAAGAGTTGGGTTTACGTGCAGTCTAGTACTATTGCTTTTGAAGACCTTTCTGGAGGTCGCTTAGTTCCATTAGTGGTGTGAAGTCCAGTTTGCAGTTCAAGGTCATCCAGAGCGGTTCCGCTATCCTCGCTATCATGTCGGGACTTGGCAGGTTGACTATCATGTAGATGCCTCTCTCGCCTTCAATTGGTCCAAAGTAGACTGCTTCTGGTTTCACTTGGTTGAGAACGCTTTCCAGTTTCTTTGGGAAGTTCGGGTCCTGCAGCATCTTGTTTCCATGTTCGGTTGGCATATGCAATCGGAGCATGAACTTCATAACGTTTCACCCAAAGAACTCTTGCGGCGTCACGCCGACTTCGTACGTGTTTGGTACAAACGGTAGCTTCAGTTTCCCCATCTCGGAGTAGAAGACTCTGCCTGCTTCGTTGAGTCGTTCATATTTGTCGACGTGGAATATGTAGAGAAGTGAGCTTTGCTGAGGAAAGTATGGGCCCTCTATCTTGCCGCCTACCGCTTTCTCTATCTTCGAATGAACCTTGTCAATCTTCCTCAAATCGTCCGGCAGATCATCGCCTTCATAATCCAAACGGACGAGGATTATCATTCAAGGTCACTTTGCCTGTTTAGCGTAGTCGATCATGCCTTGAAAGTCGACGACGACCACGGGTTCATTGCCGACAACCCACGCGTCGTGTCCCGTGGGAAGAAGTGAGACGTCTCCGGGCTTGCAATCTTTCTCGGTTCCATCATCCATTACCACGTGCAAAACTCCTGACACATGGTACTGAAAATGGGGGGCTTCACAAGATTGAGTTTTGGCTATTGGTTTTACTGATGTCGACCAGCGCCATCCCGGCTGGAAGACTCCACGTCCAACTACTGCGCCACCAATCTTAACGAGCTCAAGTTTACCTTTGCTAAAGTTACGGGTTTCATCTGGAACACCCAGATTCTTAACTTCCATTTTCTGCAAGAGAGATCAGCCGTGCTATACGACCTGTATTAATATAGATTTGGGTGGTCGCAAAATTGTTTTGCTATTATGCAAACAATTGCTGATATTAAATGACAATCAACTGGCACATGATTGTCGTACATGCGAAGAACTTTGAGCTTCAGCAAATCGTAGTTACGATACCTGCAAATCTTAAAATAGTCAAAACACTCCACTTACTGTAGTGAAAACCTTGGCAAAAGAAGTCACCTGTCCTCCTCCTTGCAGCTTCCGCGTACGAAGCGAATCCGAGGACGAACTCGTAACTTTGGTTCAGCAGCACGCTAAGAAGACGCATGGCAAGGACGTGGGCAAGAACGACGTTCTGAGCTTGGCTAAGACTGCGTAAGTGATTGCGGCGAAGTTGGTTTGTAGCTGGACCAAATCCTAACTTTTTTCTATCTCGGAAAATCAGGCGCCTTCCGATGCGTACGATTTGTTCGGTTATTATGCCGTAATTCATTCTTTGCGTACTCTAGCAATTTCTTGTAGTCGGGCGATTTTATTTGTTCAACTGCAACGGACGTATCCAGCCCTGAGGTGAGCGGCTCAAGCGGTGTGATTATCTTGTTCCTAAGGGTGGCGATATCCTTGTCAATGACTCGCATGGTAAACTCTTGAGAACTTATCACGGCAAACGCCTCAAGCACGCGAGATTCGCTCTTAATGAAATCGAGCAGTCTTCTCCGGTTTCCCTCATCTGCTGGAGTTCTGGTTCCAATCGTCGCCATAGCAGTCAATCCGATCTTAGCCCAGTTCACCTGAATAGTGGCAGCTTCTATTACTCCAAGCTTCACCAACCGTTGGTAACGGGTTGCGATAGTTCGCTGGTCAGTGTGAGTCTCTTTTGCCAATTCTTTGAAAGTAATCCTGCCGTTGCGGAGCAGCTTTTCGAGTATGGTCAAGTCCAGCGTATCTAATCGATCGTTTTGGTTAGTACGATCTGAGCTCATATTCCAAGCGTCTGCAAACCTGCTTAGAAAAAGGGTACCTCCAAACTGATCAGTTTTTCACGCAAGTGAGTGAATGGAATATGGATTCGAAGGTTGAGATCCCGATGAAGATGGACCTACGGAATCTGCTGTCCAGTTTGAAAACGGTTCAGCGATTTTCGCGGATAGTGATGTTCTCGACGGTCGGCTTCGATCTGCTAGCGAGAAGCCTAGCCTGCTCGGTCAAATTTGAAAGTAATCCTGTCAGGAATTGTTTCGTATCCTCGTCCGTAAGGTTACCTTGCTGATCGAACTTCTGATGCGCAGATGCCACGATAACTGCTGGGGTAACAACTAAATGAGTATTCACGGCTAGGAGTACCTGTTTTAGTTGATCCTGCGCGGCTACTCCTCCGAATGCTCCAGGCGTCGCACTGATCACAGCCACTGCCTTGTCCTTGAAGGAGTTTCGGCCGTATGGTCGTGAAGCCCAGTCAATTGCATTCTTCAACACCCCTGGATAGGAATGATTGTATTCCGGTGTCGCAATCAGTAGCGCGTCAGCAGACTCAATTTTCTCTTTGAATCGCTTAACCGATTCAGGTATCCCGTGGACCTCAGTGTCCTGATTATAGAGCGGAATCCCGTCTAGGTCGAAGAGTTCCAGCTGAGCATCGTTTGGTAAAAGCTCCCGGGCTGCTCGCAGTAGTAGTTTATTGTATGACCCGTTCCTAAGGCTTCCCGCGAATCCGAATATTCTGATAGATTTCAAGGCCTCTCCCTCTTCGACTGGCTGAATTGGGTTCATTGTAGGACTGTGAGGGTTTCGCGTTGAACTTGACCTTCACGTGTGCACCATCACAGAATGACTTGTTACTGGAAGCGCCGCACCTGCACATCGCCGTTAACACTTTACCGTCTACGTATACTACGTTCGGCCCGTTCTCGGCCGCTTTTATTTCCACTTTTGAAGTCAACTTTCATCATCGCTTTACTTTCGTAAGCAACTAGACATAAGCAACTATATTAACATCTACTAACCCTAGGGTAAGCTGGTTACATTCCAGTGAACACGCAACTCAAACTCAAAGGCAAGCACGCAGGCAAGAATTGTCCAGTAGTTGGCGCCATCAAGGCAATCGTTACCGAATCACGACTCTTAGTCGTTCGACACCTTTTCAATGGACCCAAAGGCTTCAATGAGTTGATGCGAGAATCCGGAATAAATTCGAAAACACTCTCCGCCACACTAAGATTCCTTGAAGAAAACGGAATCGTGAAGAGGGAGGTAGTCAGCACGAGACCCTTCACAGTCCTGTACTCGCTCTCAACTTCCGGTTTAGAACTCAAACCAGCACTGGAAGCCCTCGGAAATTGGGGAATGAAATGGCTTCCACCCTTCAGCGGCAAGGAGCAGCAAGAGCACACTAATGCTGCACCAAACCTCTCAACCAAACAATTGCACGGCAGTTGAAAATGCATTTCGGCGAGTGTACATAGCATGAATGAGGAACCACGATCTAACAATCAAACGATGCCAGCTCTCTTCATAGGCCACGGTTCTCCCATGAACGTAGTTGAAACAAACAAGTTCACGAAAAGTCTGAAGGAGTTGAGCAGCAGCTTGCCTAAGCCCAAGGCCATAATGGTAATCTCGGCCCACTGGTTGACGGAAGGAACCTATGTCGCATGCATGGATAAGCCAAGGACGATTCACGATTTTTACGGCTTCCCAGAAGAATTGTACGAGATCAAGTATCCCAGTCCAGGCGCACCCAGCTACGCGAAGTCCGCGATCGAGTCAGTGAAGACGGTTAATGTGGAATGCGACACTAATTGGGGACTTGACCATGCCACATGGGCCATTCTAAAGCACATGTACCCAGAAGCTGACATTCCCACGTTTGAGATGAGTCTAGATTATTCATTTAACGAGTGGCATCCGAAACCGTTGCGCTATCATTACAACCTAGCAACCCAACTTACCGAGTTGCGAAAGAGAGGAATTCTGATCATTGGCAGTGGCAACATTGTGCATAACCTCCGACTAATCGATTTTGAGCAAGCTGACGCGCCACCCTTCGACTGGGCAGTTGAATTTGATGAGAAGGTGAAAGAGAGCTTGATACGAGGGAACCACAACGACTTACTCAATTGCGAAGACATAGGCAGAGCAAATTCGTACGCGGTTCCAACGCTCGATCATTACCTACCGATGATATATGTAATCGCCCTGCAACAGAAAGGTGAAACAATAACTTTCACCCATGAAGGGTTCCAGAACGCCTCTATCTCCATGAGAAGCTTCAGGGTTGGGTGACACCACCCCTCCTACGCGCATTCGAGATTCTATCGCGAAGCCTTGACTTTCGCGTGCTTGATGAACGTCCCGTCCTGATACTCCTGAAACGCAACTCTCAGTTCATCCTGCGTATTCATTACTATGGGACCATACCATGCGACTGGCTCACGAATCGGTTCTCCCGACACTAACAGGAACCTTACTGCCTCGCCAGTAGTCGTAATCATCAACTGATCGCCATCATCGAACATGACCAAGCTTTCAGGCCCGACCAAACAGTCCCGTTCAAAATCGAAATAGTTAGCGCCCTCAGTCTCGTAGGCGTACGAGTCACGTCCTTGATCGAAGTATCCTTTCCCTTCAATCACGTACGCGAAGACTGTGCGTCCCGGTTTCACAGCGTACAGAAATTTCGAGCCTGCCGGAACTTTGACGTCCAAGTACTCTGGATTAGTCACGATATCGCTGACCGGCCCCTTGACGCCACCCAGTCCACCACAGATGACTTTCACCTTCGCACTGCCCTCCACCATAATCTCTGGGATCTGAGTGCTCTTGACCTCTCTGTAGCGAGGTTCCATCATCTTATGCGAAGCCGGGAGATTGGCCCATAGTTGGAAGCCCCACATTGACCCATCCTTTTCTCCTCTGGGCATTTCCTGGTGGATTATGCCACTGCCAGCAGTCATCCATTGTACGTCGCCCGAACGGATGACCCCCGAGTTACCCATGCTGTCGCCATGCTCAACCTCTCCATGCAGAACATAGGTGATAGTTTCCATTCCGCGATGAGGGTGCCAAGGAAAGCCTTTGACATAGTCGTTTGGATTGCTTGAATGAAAATCGTCGAGCAGTAAGAACGGGTCGAGCTGTGGGACTTCATGAAAACCGAAAGCCCTCTTCAGGTGGACTCCAGCTCCCTCAATAGTAGCTTTGCTTTTCCATATTCCACGGATCCGTCTAATACGGCCCATTTCGACTCATCCTAACATGACGCCAGCTTCAGCTTATAATCAATTAGAATCAACCCTTCCCATAGAGACAATGTTGGTTTCTGGTAAGCAATCTGAGCCGTCAGTTATTGTCTCTCTGCAGGCTTACGTAATACCAGAACAACTAATATCAAGATTGGCGAATTTCCTCTACTGTGGGGAATATGATCGATTTTACTACGAAACTTGGTTCACGTGCAGCAACACGTCTCCAGAATGAACACATCATCTGGTTGACGACAATGGCAGCAGACGGCACGCCTCAACCGAACCCAGTCTGGTTCTACTGGGATGGTGAAAAAATCCTCGTATACAGCCAACCCACATCCCACAAGCTAATGAACATACGCCGTAACCCGAGAGTTTCTTTGAACTTCCAAGCTAACGATGAAGGTGGAGACATCATAGTACTGAAAGGTGAAGCCTCCGTCGACGAGAAAACCAAGCATGATCCGAGGTACATCGAAAAATACCGCGAGGCAATCCCCAAAATTGGACATACGCCTGAAACCCTCGCAGCCTCCTACAGTGTTCTAATCAGAATCATGCCAAGCAAAGTTCGTGGTTTCGAGTAGAACTCTCCCTCAATCACGAAAATGCACTCGAGCGATTCGCGAAACCAAGTGAGTGAAAGCACAAGGGATCAAATATCAACACTAACACTATAGTTCCCCGTCGAAACATGCCCGCAAGTAACAAAGAAGTCGTCCAGGTTGGGATCATAGTCAAGGATGTGGAGGAGACTGCGAAAAGACTCGAAGAGCTAATTGGAATCGGACCCTTTGAGATAATGGAACCCGACTATAGGGACCTTACTTTTCAAGGGAAGGTCGGCAAATTCAAAATGAAACTAGCTCTAGCCAAAGCAGGCCCGATACAAATTGAGCTGATGCAGCCTTTACATGGCGAAACAATCTACGAAGAATTCGTTAAACGGAAGGCCTACGGCCTCCATCATCTCGGAATCAAAACAGACGACATGGAACGAAGTGTGAACGAAATGGAGTTAAAGGGTTTCAAGGTAATCCAGAGCGGAAATCGGCCTGGCGTCAAATGGGCCTACCTAAGCACGGAACGTCAACTCGGCATCATCTTCGAATTAATAGAAAAGAAGACGACTAAGGGGTCTATGCGAACTGCGAGGCGAGGATCACATGGGCGATAGCAACACAAGTGCTCCGACCATTCGAGGAAATACAGTTCGCGTTTACTTGTTCGTGCTGAGAAATGGCCCTTGCGAACTGAGAGACGTCCAACGTGCATTGAAACTCTCCACCCCATCACTAGCCTTCTACCACTTATCCAGACTCGTTCAGGCTGGGAACGTGAATCGGACTGAAGACGGCAGATACATTGCCGTGACAGACATTTCAGCAGATTTACTTGATGGGTACGTGAAGTTCGGCAAGCGGATTTTTCCGCAACTGTTCTTCTTAACCCTCATCTTTACCGCTATCCTGGCATACTACGTCTATTTGATTTGGAGAGTTCCACTTGACTTGGATGACGCGGTGACACTCGTATACTCCTTATCTGTCATCGTGCTCTGGTATGAAACGATCAAAGTCTGGCGCAGATTGTCAGGTTAGACCAAATAGCCGTAGCGAGCTACCTTTCAGCTTTGCAGGCAGATGAATTCGTGCTTGCATCATCAGGTTTCTCTTCATTCAACGGTTTGAAAGAAGCATTCCTCTCCATTCAACGGTTTGAATGAGTACTTTCAAAATGTAGCATTAAGACTAGGCCAGATGATTGTTTCTTCAGGTCTGGAAGACATGCAATCACTGATCGGTAAGAGGGGTAGTCCCTGCCAGCACGCTAGAATACGTGAGATTGGTCAGGACTACGATGAGGACGGTAATGCTCTGAGGCTCATAAGATGTCAGCGTTGCGGCCTGCTAATGCGTGAGTACCTATACGTTGACCCTAACAAGTCGTGGCGTTAGATGGGGCCCCCTTCACCAGGCAAAGACGCGAACAGTTCTTTGGTCTCATTGAGTTTAATCTGGCCTTTACGGCTGTTCATGGGCTTAACGTTTCTGTACGCAGGTCTGCAACATCTGACCGACCCGTCTTACTTCGACTTGTCAAAGTCAGGATATATTGGGCATTTGATCTCCCAGTACGCTGTCGGTTCACCCATTCATGACTTTCTTATCGGAGTGGTTGGGCCGAACGCTGCTTCTTTCGGATGGATGGTTGCAATTGGCGAAGTGCTTATAGGAATCGCAACTTTGACGGGATTCCTGTTCAGAGTAGCTGCACTAGCCGGGTTGATTCTCAACTTCACGTTCTTTCTGTCGGCGACTTGGAGCGCCTTCCCATTCTACTTTGGCTCGGACATCGTTTTTGTAATGTGCTGGCTGACTTTGCTGTTGACCGGCCCACAGGTAAGCCAAAGCGTGGATGGCGTGTTGGCGATGCGATTTCATTCTCTAAGTTGGCTTGTAGCTGGGCCCGTTCAGATTGGTGAGGTTGCAGTTCCGGAAAACAAACAACCAGTCGAGGCGGTTCCAGTTGCAAGAAGGGCTAACCTGTACCCGAACCAAGTGCTTGAAGTGAACAAAGCGTTTGACCGAATCAAACAGCAATTCGTCTCGCACACCGAGACGGTGACGATACTTGAGTTTGTTCGCGCATTCGTAATAAGCTTAGGCGTCGACCGTACTGATACGCCGAGGCTCCTGAATGGAATTCATGCCCTCATCAACCGCCATGGAGTCGAAGGGAGCAAATCTTGACGACGAAGGAAGCAAATCAGATTTCAGAGCGGTTGGTCGCGAAATATGGTATGAAGGTTCCAAGAGAGATAGCATCATCAGTCTTCATGGGCCAACCAAAGATTCCGGTGTTACTTTCCCGCGCAGCTTTCCGGCCCAACGTTGATGCTCGGAGGGGCGGAGAAGAAAGGACGCAGCTTCAACAAGGGCGTAGAAAGTTCCTTCAAACTATGGTTGGGTTCGCAGCGGTTTCCGTCACTGCATTATGGTTGCTGAAGATTGCATCCCCCCCTAGCCCACAGCCTAACCCGTCTACCCTGCAGCCCAGTTCCTCAAGGTCACAGTCCTCTAGCAACCCACAGCCGGCTACCACGCCAGCTGCCAGCTCTTACAGCGGTCAACTGTTAACGAATGCTTCGAACATTCCTTCGAACCAGTCGTTAACCTTCAATGACCCGACAGTAGGTCCAATTGTTCTAATCCACCTAGACAACGGACAATTTGTGGCGTACAGTGCCATTTGCACCCACGCCGGATGCCAAGTTCAGTTCGACCCATCGGCAAGGGACATAGCCTGCCCCTGCCATGGCGCAGTATACGATCCATACAACAATGCGCAGGTGTTGGGCGGGCCAGCACCCTACCCGTTACAAAAGATCCCAATAAAATACGACCCTTCCACCGGAAACATATACTTGGCCGGTTGAAGCAGGCTGCTAATTCTGGGTTTGATCGTGTCCCTCTGGCCCGCCCAACCGCCGGCCTAAGTTCTAGGACGAGGGTAATTCATTCCGAACTCGGTACTTTGCTTAAGCCCGTATCTCGCCGATACCTTAAGCAATTCGCTAACCTTGATCGAAGAATTCGGGTTGCAGACTACCGCAGAGGATGCGTATATCGTCAAACAGTTCAGAAATGCAGATAGTAGACTAGTAGAATCGCTATTGTGCTTGTGACGATTGACGCAATGAACAGGTTCCGCGTAATCATTGCGAATCGTTTGAGTGATTGGAACATTGGACTAATAGGTGCATCATCCCATTTAAACGGGCATTACGGAAATCGAACATATCGCATTCCGATGTACTTCACAGAGACCAGTTTCAGGTTGAAACTGATTCCTTAATTCGGCGAAACTGAGAAGGTAAACGACGCGATCGTTAATGCAAAGCAATGATGCATTTCCAGCCGAGAAGCATAAGCACATTCCAGCAAGAGATCTCATCGCTGATTCTGCGCTTGGAGTATCTGATGGTCTAATCACCAACCTCTCTTTCTTGACCGGATTCTCAGGAGCAATTTCCAGCATTACCCTACTTAGGGTAGCAGGAATAGCTGCAATGCTTGCCGGCTCAGTTTCAATGTTCTTCGGCGGGCTCCTGGCAACCCGCTCTCATATCGATCTGTATCACGCTGACTCAAAGAGGGAAAGTTACGAGATCGCGCACGAACCGGAGGAAGAGAGAAGAGAGCTCACAGATTTCTATTTGGAGAAGGGCCTAACCGAAGCGGAAGCCAACACGGTCGTTAGCAGAGTCACATCGAACAAAGAGAAGTGGCTTGAGGACATGTTGATTCATGAGCTGCACCTTCACGAGAGCGAGCTTGGAAACCCGTACAAGAAAGGACTCATAATCAGCTCCTCCTTCCTAGTGGGATCGCTCGTGCCCCTCCTACCATATCTCCTCTTTACCCTGAAAGATTACCCGTTTCTTGTCTCACTGAGCACTTCTCTCCTCTTTCTCTTTGTGGTTGGAGCCTGGAAGGGGCGAATCGTCGGGAGAAGCATTTGGAGGAGCGGGATAGAGATGCTCTCGGTCGGGGTCGCAGGCTCCGTCATCCTCTACATCATAGGCCTCGCTTTGGTTTTCGCGTAACCTTGAACTCTACTTAGGCATGCCTAGCCAAAGCGTTCTGCCTTCGACCGAGACGAGAATCCCTTCACTCAACGATACTTGAACTGGCTCGAGCATCATGCTTACTTGTCTCGACTGAGTTCGGTTGAGATGTCAGCAGGTCACTTCAATGATCTCTCTTCAAATAGCTGAACTTGCAGGCAAACTCGAAAGGCTTGAGATATCGCCTGTTGATGTTGTCGAAAATTGCATTTCTAAAATAGATCAGATCAACCCAAAGCTGAACGCATTTCTAACGATTACAACTGATTTAGCGCGGCGTGCTGCGAAAATAGCGGAAGATGAGATTCGGG
Source organism: Bathyarchaeia archaeon (assembly GCA_050012795.1). Classification (GTDB taxonomy): domain Archaea; phylum Thermoproteota; class Bathyarchaeia; order 40CM-2-53-6; family 40CM-2-53-6; genus FEN-987. Next base: position 29,252 of record JBEKGM010000025.1, read on the forward strand.
CCGGCAAGTACAGAGGGCCCCTTCACGGCATCCCCATCGGAATAAAGGACATCATCGATACTGCAAACGTCAGAACCACGTACGGATCCGCAATCTTCCGGAACAATGTTCCCGCAAAGGACGCCACCATTGTGTCCCGTCTAAAGGAGGCGGGTGCAATAATTGTGGGTAAGACAAACACGCACGAGTTCGCGTTCGGCGTTACAACCAATAACGTGCACTACGGCCCAACCAGAAACCCATGGGATCCAAGCCGGATACCCGGAGGATCTAGCGGGGGATCCGCGGCTGCGGTGGCAGCATCACTATGCAGTGCCGCGGTCGGGACTGACACGGGAGGCTCCATCAGAATCCCATCAGCGTTCTGCGGTGTAGTGGGCCTGAAGCCAACCTACGGCAGAATCAGCACTTCAGGGGTGTTCCCTTTGGCCACCGGAATGGATCACGTAGGCACCATAGCATCATCCGTCACGGACAACGCGATCATGCTTCAAGCCCTTGCAGGATTTGACGAGTCTGACCCAAGAAGCTTAATGACTCCCGTTCCGAATTTCACTCAGGGAATCGATGAAACGATCGAAGGCAGCACGATCGCGACGTGCCCCAACTTGATTCCGGAAGTCATCGATGCTCAAGTTCTATCAGCCTACCAAGACGCCATCTTGAAGGTTGAGAGGCTAGGAGCAAAGATTCTAGAAAGAGACCTGAAAGCGGCCGAATTTATTCAGCCGGCTTCCACTACACTTCTCCTAGCTGAGGCTGCAGCTCAACATTCAGAACTACTGATGAAACATCCCGAAAAGTACGGAGCAAAACTTGTCGACCGATTCAAATTAGGCCAAAAAGTGACGACGGCCGAGTACATTCACGCATTGAGGCATAGCGAGGTTGTTCGACGATCAATTGAGACCCTATTCAACGACGCGGACATACTAATCACACCTTCCGTGCAAATTCTTCCCCCCAGAATTGGCGAAGAAGTGGTCACGGTAGGCTCTGAGCAGATGGACATGAACTCAGGTTGCGTCCGATTTGCACGACTCGCAAACATCACACGAATCCCAGCAATAGCCATACCATACGGATACTCAGCCGAAGGATTACCACTCAGCATTCAACTGATGGCCCCGAGACTCCACGAAGCTAAGCTTCTGAGAGCCGCCAGCGCGATTGAGAAAGCCACCCCGGAGCTTCGCAACCGAAAGCCCGCACCATACACTTGAACTCGGTGAGGCCATAGCTCAGATACGATACCCCACCGATCGCCTATGTCTTGACTTGGACCGCGTCATATCACAGGCTATTCTAGTTCATCAAAAGCCTCATGACCTCGGCCGAAATGAGTGACAAATTGAATTATTGCAATATTGCAGCTCTAATCCTAATTCGAAACTTGAACTATGGTTCAGCGTTTAGGATATCCTAAATGCTTTGAGGCCTTAGCCGATTATTCGGTTTAGCACTGCAAAATTGCAACGTAGGCAGTTCGTTTAAGCAAAATGAACTTAACTTGATTTGACCACAGCCTCAGACTTCAATTTCCTTTGCGCGTTTGGCGATCTAGCGATCTCAACAGCCTTCTTCTCATCATTGACAGTTGTGAGAACTTGGATGTATTCATTCATGTTTACGGTTTGATCAAGTTCGGTCAAGTATTCCATGTGCTGCTTCTCAGATTTCAAATCATCCTACTGTAACTTGGATAGTTGAATATCCAGAGGCTCCATTTGGAAAAGGCTGGACAACTGTTGGGTCTTGCAGTTGGCCTTGGCCGTCGGTTGCTCTCACAATGATATTAGCAGTGCCGGTTGCCGTCGGCGTCCACTCATAAGCCCATAGCACCCAGGAGTCGGGTGAGCACGGGGGCTTCAAGGTGGCCTCATTCCACGTGTTTCCCCCATCAACGCTGACCTCAACTTTGCTAATGCCGCGGTCACCGGCGAAGGCGACGCCTGCAATCGGCGTGGAGCTATTCACCTGAACATTACTGGTGGGGTAGTAGATGATGGAGGTTGTTTTGATGCGGGCGTCGTTTGACCAGCCGCGTTCCTGCCAGTACCCCAGGTATACTTGGTCTGTGACTTCGATTTCCGTAATCCACTTCGCATTCATCATCCCATAAATCCCTGGAACGATCGCGCGTAGAGGGAACCCATGCTCGTTGGGAAGCATGACATCATTCATCTTGTACGCCAAGAGAGCCCCTGGCTCTAATGCGCGTTCGATTGGTACGCCGACCGTGTAACCGTCTGCGCACCGAAAAACAACATAATTCGAACCGGCAAGTAAACCCGTCTGTTTGAGTAGCGTGGCGAGCGGGACCCCAGTCCACTTGGCGTTACTGATAAGACCTGCCGGCGGGTTGATCGAGTTGCTAACGCATTCAAGGGTCCCGTACTCGTCTACGGTAGCCAGTTGCAACAACGTGTTCTTATCGAGCGTTTCGGCATTGTTCACTTTTCCGTGAACATTCAGCCTCCACGTGTCGAAGTCCAATTGCGGGGGAATCGGGTTAATGTCTACCCTATAGAACACCCGGTTATCGGTTACCTCGGAGGCTACTAAGTTGCTGATTCTTGGATCGCTGAAGATATCCGGGGTGCCACTAGTAACTGTGGGGGTGGTTGGGCCGCTGGGGTTGACTGGGATGGCTGTCCCGCTCGTCACGACTGGCTGTTTTAACAGTATAGACAGCCCAATCTTAGCTGCGACACCCGCTAATACAAGAACCGCCGCCGCAACCACAGCCTTCTTCAAGACATCACGCCGCGCTGATGAGATGGCGGCCATAGGCGTTTGCTTCATAGTTACTGCGGCGGGCGCGATTTTCGTATAATTGATCACCGTTTTGACGAAAATTAGGTTCACTGCCACAACGAGAATGCCGGCAAGAATCCAACCGAACAAGGACGATATGGCTGGGAACGCGTTCGCTAACTCTAACTGAAGGCCAAGCCCAATCACCGTTGGCACGACGACACCGACAAGCGTTGCTTCCTTGACTTTAGCACGCAAGTCTCCCTTGAACACAAACGCTAAACCCACAGCGATCAGACCGTACATTATGGCGTAGATGACGGAGGAGGCGACGAAGGCCGAATACTTGGCATACTCACGAAACGTATCAACCATGAACGATTGAATCGACCCGGGAACCGGAGCGATTAGCAATTGAAAGATTGCTAAGGGTGGGAAGGGAAACCCAAGAAACTCAGTACCCACAAACAATATGACGGTGGCAAGAATACCACCAAACAAGCCCCCAACAAAGAACCTTCTCAACTTCAACTTCTCAATATCCAAAGCAATCCACCCAACTCAGGTCTGTATGGTAGTTTCCTCAGTCAACAGTTATTTGAAATTATACCAGATTCTCACCAACACTTACCCAGATCGTTAATGGTTCGGTCGGTTCGATCACAAGGCTACCACGCTAACGAAGGCTCAACCACAGAAGCACGGCCAAGCCCGCAGTCTGTGCAATCGTAATCACCATCACAAGCATCTCCACATCCGACGCATAGTACATGAACATCGCAACGTACGAATAGAAGGCTAACAAATTTTGGAGCAGAAACATCCCCGCGAAAAAGAGCAGCCCCGCCGTAAACGCGGCCTTAATCTTCCTGAAGCCATTAGCGTACACGGCGAACAGGCTGATTAGAAGCAGGATGTTCACTAAAGAAAAAACAGCCGCCACCTGAAGCATCATCTCCGCCATGCTCAACCACCTCCGCTTTCAACGCTTGACATTATATCTACTTTAGCCCAATCTCCTCCCGAATTCGGGATGAGATATGAATTGGAAACCTCAAATCTTCTCCAAGCCGACATGAAAGCCCCGGTTGTAGTTAACCGTATGCCAGAATCTAAACCCAATCGGGTTCCCCCAAGAAGATTTGCTGAACTCGCAAAGAACCTCTCATCCAAGATTAGCGTAACAGCTACCGAGCCTTGAACGCGAAGAATGCATTTGAAACTGTAGGTCGCGGTTGTGTCATAGATCCGCGATTGAAATTCTGTTGCTAGTATCATTCGAGGAACTGCTTACAATCCAACGTAGCCAACGTTAGTACGAAGAATTCCTGGGGCACATACAAGATTACGGTTCAAATTACGCTCGTTCTAGTCTACACACATGAAACACGCTGGATATCTTGGGCCTAGCTGAACGCTACGAGTGCGAGACCTGCAACCATCAGCGTAGCGCCAATAATGCGTACCGTGCCAAATCTTTCCTTCAACATGAAAGAGCCTATGCAGGTGCCGAATATTACGCTCAAACCACGTCCGGCAACGACGTAACTTGCGCTTGTGACCGCCAACGCGGCCAACGCTAGGGCATACGATCCCACACTCAACATGCCGACAGCAATCACGCCCCACCAGTTGTACCGTAACTCGTCGAGGTTCGCTTTGAAATTGAACCGGCGCCACACGAATGGTGTCCAGAGGATTGAATCGCCTAGAAACACCCACCAATTGTACACCAGCGGATTCGTCGCGGCTACGGCCACCTTATCCGTAATGGAGTAGATGGCGATGAAGACACCGGAGGCAAGAGCCCACCCGACCACACGCTGGCTTACGATCGAGGAGAATCTTAACTTCATTTTCGATTGTTCAATTGGTTGAGAGGCTACGAACACACCAACGACCATCAGAGCAATACCCACGTAACCGAGCAGAGACAGATCCTCCGCCAGAACGATTGCACCTAGGAGGGCAGCGAAGATCGGAGCGGAACCCCTTGAGATCGGATACACTAAGGATAGGTCACCCTGCGAGTATCCTTTCACTAAAGTAACGAAATAGCCTGTTTCGCAAATTGCGCTAATTAAGAACGGGATCAGCGAACTTGGACTTAGGAAGATTCCTAACCCGGTGGCGAGCCAGAGACCATATCCCACTGTTGCAAAAACAGTCGACCACCATATCAACGCGAGAATGTTTTTCGATACTTTGGCGATCCCGTTCCAACTAGCATGCGTAATGGCAGTGGCGATTATTAGAAGGATGACAAAAAGCTGCAATGTCTCTCGTCCATTGAGTGTGGGGAGTAGTTCCTTAGCTCCTAGTACTATGGAGGATTAGGGTCTAGTGGTGCACACACGAAAATTGCTAATACCCGATTCATCTCTTGTTACTACAATAGGATCAAATCAGCGAGACAATCCCAATTAGGTCCTTTAGTGAATGAATTCTTCGATTTGAATTGTCTGAAGGAACTAGTCGCGAGGATTAGGTTAGGAGCGGAATCTTGGATTGGAGTACGAGCAACTGGAAGTATTCTTTTGAACAAACTCCTCAGATTTGGAAAGAGCTAAGCGAATTTTGGAATGCCCAGGTTAACGTCGGATTTGTGCTCTCCCAAGAAATTATCGATGACGATGATCCAATCAGCGTCGGAAGCCAGGGCCTCGCATGTCCGAATGCGACTTCAACATGTGACCATTCGTATGTATCCTTCGGTGCGAGCATCGTAATTTGAACCGAATGGCGGATTTCTAATAACTACCAACACACATCGAAGTGCCGATGATGCAGAAGACAGAATTTGAACCGTCGTTTTAGTGTGTGTGCGCACCAGCCTACCACACACACGAAAAACGGATACTCTTCACGGCGAGACAAGATAAGTATGTGTGGCTCAGCTGAAGCGCGCGACGAAGACTTTTCCTTCATTTGTGTCCAACTGTAAAGTCTTTATCCTATGTGTTTCTTGCCTTGGAACCCAGATTTAGAAAACTGAAAGACATTGAGATGTTATCTCGTGCTTCCAAAGGTTGATCTCCATACGCATTCAATTCACTCTGACGGCCATCAAACCTTTGAAGAGATCTTCAGAGAGGCTCAAAGAAAGAGGTTGAAAGTTGTGGCGGTCACTGACCATCACACGAATACGGGCAGTTTGGAAGTTTACGAGCATACATCCGATTTGGAGCATATCAAGACTCTGAAGGACCAGTGCAGAACCATAAGCAATGGAGCTGATACTCAGATGCTTCTTGGCATAGAGGCTGACATAATAGATCTTGACGGATGCCTTAACATAAGACCAGAAATATCTGCAGAGGTCGATTTCGTAATAGCGTCGCTTCACGTCATTCCTGGAATTGAGATGAATCCGGAAAAAGAAGTCCGCACTGACCCAAAAGAGGTCGTAATCAGATGTATCCGGAGTGAAATTGCTGCCGTTAAGAACGGGCATGCAGACGTTCTAGGTCACCCCATGTATGTAGTCTCAGCCGGGAGAAATCTCAAATCAATGAATGATGTTCCCGATGGTCTCTTGACTGAGTTGGCTGAGACAGCTGCGAAGCACGATGTCGCGCTTGAAATCAACGGGCATTTCTACCGTGATGTCACTCCGCCGATTGGCTACTTCGATCTCTTTGAGATATGTCTGAAGAACGGTGTTAAGCTGAGCACAGGAAGTGACGCTCATCGACCACTTTACGTGGGCGATCTCTCAAAGATTCATGCTACGTTGACGCAGCTGAAAGCTAAACCTTCTGACATCTACTCTCCTGTTGAGTAATGGTGTTTGACTCGTTCTTGTTGAGTAATGATGGTCTCTTTCCTCGGCACTCGTCGCCCGTTTGATTCTTGGTGGTGGTGTGTGGGTCAGGTCTGGTAGTACCACACAAATGAAGTCATTAGCTGACGAGCGAGGATCTATTGCAGTTCTCGAATCAGTTCCCCAAAAACAATCCGGGTGTCTACAAATTCTTCAAGTATGCTTCGTGTGAGTAGTGATCGTCACACCTCTTACTTTCTTAATCTCCCTGCTGATGCTTTCCCTCGTTAATCCTGCCGACATGGCGTTTCTGAAAATTCCTTTTCTCAACTCCTTGCAAGCATCTCTTAGTTCAAGATAGCGCTGTGAGTTTTCGCCGTTGCCATTCTTAATTTCTTTGAACAGGTCGTCACACTCGTTTTCCCGTTCAGCCAAGTCATGAATTCTCTTGTCGAATTCATCAAAACCTGCCGTCATCACAATCATAGCCTCCTGCACACCTACTGCTACGGAACAAGATGAATCGTGACTGCCCTCCCGATATTGGTTCCTTGATCCGCTTGATCCTTGTTCCTACGCGCCATTTTCAATTTCCGGCGAATTACCCCTGGCCAATAACCCAGACCGTCCAGGTAATCCATATGGTCATCCACTGCCTCTCTGTCTTCTCTATCGAGCACGTACTCGTTTACGCAACTTTGCATATTCTATCTATCCAGTTACTAACTTTAACAGATAACGGTAGAACGAGATAACCGTTCAAGCTAGAAACGTGTCAATTTGACCATAAGACGCAAGAACAAAGATCTCGCTGGTTTCTTTGGGCAATGCGTCAAGTCAAATTCTTGTCGACGGGGCGTTATATGTCGCGTTTTAAGGCAGGTTGAAATTCGCTTACAGGTTTTTCTCGGGGAGTGCGCACCAGCATACCGACGACGATTCAAATTGCTAGACTCGCACCAACTCACCCAGACGGCCTATACAATGCTTGAAAATGCCATATTCCTCAGAGCGACTAAGTATCCTAAATGACTCAAGTTTCAAAGCGACCGGACGGGCTTTACTGGCTTGTGTTCGTGATTCTCTCCAACACGGCTTTCTTGATCTCGTCTTCGTCAAGTTCCACGGCAACCTTGTCGATTTCTAATTTGGTTACTTGGGCTTCCTTCGTGTTAAGTTTCTTGAGCAGCCAATC
>JBEKGM010000026.1:0-36803 GCA_050012795.1 Bathyarchaeia archaeon
ATTAAGTTGCAGACTAGAGAGAAGGAACTGTTTGGCAAGTGCGTATCCGCGCAGATGGAAGGCGATTGTGAGACGGCCACGATGTACGCTAATCAATGCGCTGAAGTACGGAAGATCATTAGACTCGTGGCTGGAACGGTGGAGACATTCTCAGAGTTGAGCAGTTCGGCAGATAAGTTCACCTGAAGGTCTTCTAATCTCTGAAACTTGCGATGGTGAACCTAGCTTCCGAATATTGACAATGAGACCAAGTACGAATGAGGGAAGTAGATTTGGAGTATTTCAGCCGCATGTCACCTAATCAATACCAGGGATCATTTTCTGTGATGAATCGACGGCATTCATCCGTGGTGCACACCAGAAGTGTCGCCCGCTTATATTGTCAGCCTTATTCTCACAGACTACAAGGTGTAGTCAGTTGAGTAATCGAAAGCAATTGACGTATGCATACGTAGTCACTTTGCTAGGGGTACTCCTCGCAACAATCACTACCGCTTATACTACCGTGCGTTCATTGCTGTTTGCACATAGACGATTCCGACCCAATTTTAATTCAGGGAACTTCACTGCAACTAATCAGTTTGGAAACTTTACTGGTACGCGCCCGTTCGGATACGTAAACCCATACGGAGGCTTCATAAACGGCATAACAATCGTAGCCCTCATAATTGCGATTATCGGGATCGTGTGGCTAGGAATATCTCTCAAGAAGACCCAGGTTGTAAAGAAGTAATATGATCTCGCATTTTTGCGCGGATTGCAAACCAATTGCACTAACCATCTCAACCCGCTGTAGATGAGGTACGTATGGTGAAAGAGATGCGACAGATCATGAAATATGCTCTACCTGCTGTCCTACTGATCGTAATGGTGCTTGCAGGAACTTTAGTGCCTATGCTGGCTTCGGCTCAAAGTAGTTCAGAACAATTTAATGCTCAAACTCAATTCGCGGTTGGTACGAAGCTCCAGATAACATCAATATACGGTCTTGAGTCGGCTCTAAATGGCGCAGGCTTGAACTTTGGGAATCACATGTGGCACGGCCAGAACGGAAATCACAATCAAACTTCACGAAACGGCCTCGTGAATCAAGAGTATAACCTAACCTACCTGCGAAATACTCCAACCGCAAACTCCTCCATAGCCATCAACATCCAAATCACTAACGACACTCAAGATGGTGGAGTACTGTGGATCGTGCAGGGCGGATCTATAGCTTACAACGGAACAACACTGCATGTGACCAACGGAAAGGGCGGAATTGGCAAGCTCAATCGAGTACTAATGGTCGGCAACGCGACCGATTCAAACGGGAATACACTAAGGTGGAACTTGGAAGGACTTGCTACAATTTACAACGGCACAACGATAGTCTCGTTGACAGGCAGCGTCGCTGCACTTAATCAGAATACGATGACGCCAACGCAACCAGCTCAAGACTTGACGCAACCCCGAGTGAGTCTAACATACATTGCAACAATAAGCTGACCATTCTGCCATCGACCATGAATAGCAATCATGATTTTGTGATCGTCAAGAAATAAGCTGTTTGAGAACGTGCTTTGCACCGAATTTGGTATAAAGCCCACTGGACCCACGAATTCAATTATGTGTACTAGTAAACTGGTGCTGAAATCCCCCGCACCATTTTACTAGTCAACAGGCGTTTAAATGAACTTAAGCGAATAACCCTATCCTGACCTGCCCATTTGATAGCATAAAACTGTTCGCGGAGCAGGTCCTACCAAGACGGAACGTATCAATAGATGATGTCGTTTGAAGGACAATTCGACTAGAGACAAAGAAAAGAAAGGAGGACTATTCGACCGGAATAGCCCCATACAATCTGTCTATCTCTACTCCTCGAGATTTGCGGTAGAATTTGAGAACACCGTATAACACTGCGGACAAACCCATTCCGCCGATCATGAATACCTCGCCCCAGATACTATTTACCCCGTATCTCGGATCAATTATGTACAGTACAAACATGTAGAAGGTGTACACGAAACCTAACACGCCTGCAACGGTAATGAGATGGATATTTCCTAAACGGTATCTTGAAACTGCGGAAGATTCGTACATCTCACGAGTCCGTTTGTTATATGGAAACACAATGCCCGTAATGCACATTCCGAAAAATATGATCGTGATTGCAAGAGGCATGTCCAAAGTAAGCGACGCAAAGGGCGTGTAGTAGTAAAGATATTCGAATATTGTGCTTCCAAACAGGAATATCAACAATCCGTAGATAGGAGTTGAGAAACGAGTTTTTACGCTTCCAAAGAGTGAAGGTAGCATTCTGTCGAAAGACATAGCGAACATGTATCGCGTCGATCCTAACATGTTGTTAGTTGGCCACATCCAGAACCAAGCATTGAAACCGATCAGGATCCAAATCCAAAGGAGGGGGTTCCTGGTGGATGTGAGAATGAAGAGCCCGTAGAACGGTACGATAGGCATTGACGCTGCTCTTCCCGTCATCCACACGTAGCTCGCTGCTTGCATGAACGGATTCCCTACCATCTGTATCACGAGGAATATCACGGTGGCACAAACTACCATCGAGAACATGTCGGCACCAACGTAAACACTCAAACTCCTCCTGAAGTCATTGACCCCACGAATCTCTCCAGTTAGGTTTCCAGACCAGAATGCTGACGCAAAAGCGTACGCGAGAACAGGTCCTATGAGCAAGGACGATGTGAAGGTAGTTTGCTCAAGTGGAACCGCGGTATATCCCGCACTGGAGGCTTGCGTAAGTAAGTACTGATATGGGTTACTGCCACCCCACCCAAAAGTCGTTGACATGAACCAATTGAAGTTGCTGATGAACTCGTCACGGGTAGTTACCAGAAGCAGTCCTATCCAAGTCACTATTCCTATAGTACCGATCCAAAATGACGCCTTCTGCAACCTTGCATACCATTTCATGCCGAGAGCGACAATTCCGAATGCAAGGATACTGTACAAGACTCCGAATGTGAACAAACCATCATTTGAGGTAAGCCAACTGCCAAGTCCAACAAGTCCATCATTGCCAACCAGCTTTCCTGTCACTGTCAGAGTGGGTGAGACGGCCATTACGATTCCCGGGAAGGCGTTACTGACCAAGAAGAACATTGGGCCGATCAGACAAGTGAAGAAAGTGAATAACCAACCCCAAATTCCTCCGAATGATCTACTAATCCAAACGTATTCGCCTCCTGATCTTGGCATAATCGCGGTCATCGCGGCGTAGACAACGAAAACAGGAACAAGACCGACACAGTTCAGCACGATCCCAAGCGGTATGTTGGCGTCGGGCCACGGGTATGATAGCGCGTAACATAACGCTGTAGCCTCTACGATGGCTACTGCGAATACTGCGTAAGCGAAACCGTCGAAGACTGAGAAATCTCTTATTAATCCTGAGGCTTTTCTTAGAAACAACGTTTCCTTTTGAGCCACCATGATCTGCTCCACGAGAGATCATGGCAGCAAGTGCATTTAAGCCGAATCTCATTACGTAAATATATGGACATTACAAACTCATTAGCATAAGAAATTCTGTTATCCTAACCTTGCACAGGCATGTAACTGTCTACCTTGTTTCCGGCTAATTTTACTACGACCCCTTGTACGACCCCTTCTGAATATGTACTTCCAGGATTCATACATAGAGTCCGGCCAATATACGTGAACCCTTTCGATTCATGGATGTGACCGTGTAGACCTAGAAGAGGTTGATGTCTTTCTATGCTCTTTCTTACTGCGGAGCTACCGACACCAACGATCCTTTGTCCTGAATCAACGGGGATAAGATTCTCATCAAGCAGAGGAGCGTTGTCGAGCGTCGAATCAAGAGGCGGAACATGTAAGTTGAATATGCAGTTCTTCATGTTTTTCACCTGACCTGCCATAGATTCGATTTTTTCCGTAAGCGCATCTTCTGTGATGTCACGTGGGCATCGCCACGGCGTAATATTCGAGTACGAGGAGCTTATCATTTCGTGTTCCTCATCAATACTTACCACTTTCTGATCAGCATGATGAACGACGTCTGACACATTCAAGATTGGATCAATAGCTAACTCATCGTCGTTTCCTGCTGTCACGTAAAGCCTAATGTTTGAGCCTTTCAGCTTCTGCTCAGCGAAGACAATCCATCGCTGCAGGGTTTGGGTCATCAATCCCAAGAATACGTCATGTCTTTTCTCTTCAGATCGTGAGATTACGTCAATTTCGTCCTTTGTAGTCCTAAATGGGTAGTATCCGTAGGCGCGAACCTTACCGTCGAACTCTGATAATTCATCAGATGACTTTAGAGAGTACTCCTTACCCATGAATGAAGCTTTGTAAGTCCCATCTGACTGTTCAACTGCGTAAACCATTCCTTTCCCTGTAATGTCACCACCAAGGATCAATACATCAACATCATAGTATCGTGCTGCGTTCACGAATTTCCTCCAGCATGTTTCTGAACCGTGTATATCAGTAGCAAAATAGAGCTTTGTCGGTTTACCCATCGAACATCACCGATGAGCGCTCGATTCACCTATATCGAGCTTAAGGGTGGCTTCACACTTAGAACATTAGATTCGCGCGTTCATCCGATCAAATAATGAAATCAGAAACAAAATCGGGCTCTGCTCTCTTACGCGCGTCGGTTCAAGTTCTACACCTTCTCTACATTCAACCAGCTGGCCAGCTATACGACACGTTCGAATTGTCAGTCGTCATACTCTTTCTCAATAGCTGCTATGTGTGCGGTGCTCTTCGAGTGGAACGTTCTCGCAGGTTTCCAACCCATGCCTTTTCAGACGGTCGGATTCGGATACTTGAATGCGAACACTAGGTTCCAACGCTAACCGTAAGCTTCTTCGCCGTGCTGGCTCATGTCTAGGCCCGCGTCTTCTTCCTTAGAGCTTACCCTTACGGGTGTGAAGATGTTGATGACTCTTAACAGTACGTAGGAACCGGTGAAAGCAAATACAGCAACGATCACAACCGCCAAGGCTTGAATGCCCAAAAGAGCAGGATTACCGTAGAAAAGCCCATTGGGACCGAGAGCGTTAACGGCCGTCGAAGCGAAGAGCCCCGTAGCAATTGTTCCCCATATTCCGCCTGCACCGTGGCATGCGAACACGTCCAATGAATCGTCAAGTTTTGTTCTCCCTCTCCAACTCGCAACATAGTTGCATATGATCCCGGCTGCCAAGCCGATAATTATCGAAGGCATTGGACCGACGTATCCTGATGCAGGGGTTATGGCGACTAGGCCGCACACAGCTCCTACGGAAATCCCTACTGCTGATGGTTTTCCTTTCCTTACCCAGTCAGTGATCATCCAGCTAACCGCCGCAGCGGCTGCCGCAAGGTTCGTGACCACTAGAGCGTTAACTGCCAGTACATCTGCTGCTAGCGCGCTTCCTGCATTGAATCCGAACCAACCAAACCAGAGTATGGCAGCGCCAAGAATCACGTACGGTATGTTGTTCGGCCTAACCTCTTTGTTCGGAGTGATCCCCTCCCTTCTGCCTACGACCAATGCTGCGGCTAGTGCGGAGCAGCCGGCGGCAGTGTGTACAACCAACCCGCCAGCGAAGTCGACTACCCCCAGATCCTTCAGAATTCCGCCTACCGCCCAGTTCCAATGAGCTATTGGGGCGTAAATGAAGGTGGTCCAAAGGACGATGTAGATCAATAGTGCCTTGAATCTAATTCTCTCGGCGAATGCACCGATAATCAAGGCGGGGGTGATGGCGGCGAATTTCAATTGAAAGGCAAAATACAGTAACTCAGGAATCGTAGATGAGTATCCGGGGTTGGGGGCTGTTCCAACGTTATTCAAACCCAAGTCGGCTAGACTACCAATAAACCCACTCACTGAGGGACCCAACGCGAGGCTGTAACCCCAAAGAGCCCAAACCAAGCTTACGACGGCGAAAATTGCCAAGCATTGGACAATTGTGGAGACAAGGTTTTTTCGTCTAACGAGCCCGCCATAGAAGAAACCGAGCGCGGGCGTCATGATCATGACCAGGGCCGTGGCAGCAGTCACCCATGCAATATCTCCCGAGTTAAGCAACATATCTCACTTGAATTCTGCACCCGCAAAGAAGGATCATATAATTACTCTCTATAGAGAGTAAGTCGGAAATGACAAAACACTACTCTGTCAATCAGTTCAGGCAGATCTTAAAGTTAATCGATTAATTATTAAGTCCTTAATTTATTGTGATTGACGGAGACGCTTCAATTGACGAAGACAAATGCTTCCAGCCCAGATATCGGACTCCTACTGTCTGACGGCTTCAAGAGATGGACAAAGGTTGCGGAAAGGAGTCTATCAAGAACAGGTTTAAGCCTCGCTGAAGTTCGAGCGCTTATGATGTTGTCAGAGCTCGGCCCATCGTCGATGATAACTCTTTCCGCCGAACAGGGAATGACTGCTCCCGGCATGACGTTAGTTGTGGACAAACTAGAGAGAGCCGGACTGGCTCATCGTGTGAGAAGCGACGCCGACAGAAGGAAAATCAATGTTGTAATAACTGGTAAGGGGGGTGAGACGGTCAGGCGTGCTCGGAAACTCCAGGACAAATTCATCCAGAGAACCCTTGGGGGCGTTACGTCTCAAGAGCTCGATTCCTTTCTAACTATTCTTAACAAGATCGTAGCTGCTGCTGAAACCACGGTAAATGCATCCTCGGGATGAATGGGTAGTCAAAGCGGATTCTAATCGGCCGTGGATGAGCGTGCGTTAAAAGCTTAATCACTTGATAGTTAAGCAATTAAGCTTTGTCGCCAGACGATTCCAGAAACCGGAACCCGACGGTCAACATTATAACGGCGTGTTCTTTCGGCGTTCACCGTTAGGGTGCAATCGGATGCTGAATACAGGAGATACCGCGTGGGTACTCGCAGCGACGGCTCTTGTCATGATAATGACTCCAGCGGTGGGCTTCTTTTATGGCGGCCTTGTGAGAATAAAGAATCTTGTATCGACCATAGTTCAATGTCTGGCCATATTCGCTGCCATAAGCTTGGTTTGGGCAATATGGGGTTATAGTCTTGCACTCGGAGGAAACTCAATTGGAGGAATAATCGGAAACCTATCAGACTTCGGGCTAACCAACGTCGGAGTGGCACCCAACTCAGCCTATGCTCCTACTATTCCGGAGATTCTTTATGTTGCTTTTCAACTCAAATTCGCCGCGATCACTCCAGCACTAATCATAGGAGCGTTTGCTGAGAGAGTTCGCTTCAAATCACTCTTGATTTTCGTTGTACTGTGGACGACTTTCATCTATGTTCCAGTTGTTCACTGGGTCTGGGCCGTAGGTGGTTGGTTAAGGATTTTGGGAGTAGTGGACTTTGCCGGAGGTCTGGTCGTTCACGAGACGGCTGGAGTTTCAGCGCTAGCTGCGGCCATATTTATCGGGCGGCGAAAAGACGTGACCCCGCGTAAGGAGGTTAGGCCGAACAATATTCCATTCGTGATCTTGGGGGCAGCAATATTGTGGTTTGGTTGGTTCGGATTCAACGGTGGCAGTGCCCTCGCGGCAGACGGTATTGCTGCTAACGCTCTACTGGTGACGAATCTGGCAGCTTCTGCCGGTGCGATGAGCTGGATGATTACTGACTGGGTAAGGAAAGGTAAGCCGTCGGCGGTAGGCATTTCTGTTGGGGCAGTTTGCGCACTGGCCACCATAACGCCTGCTTCCGGTTATGTTGGACCGATGGCTTCCATCATAATAGGAGCCGCAGCAGGTATAATTTGCAATTTCGTAGCGGGTTGGCGCGCCAGAACTCGACTTGACGACTCACTTGATGTATTCGCCTGTCATGGTGCGGGCGGAATCTTGGGATCGATAGCGACAGGGATCTTTGCATCTACCGCCATTAATGCGGCTGGCCCGAACGGGCTGCTTTACGGGAATATGTATCAGCTCATAGTACAAGTATTCGGAGTAGTTGTCATAGGATTCTTCGCCTTCGTAGGATCTTACTTGTTGTTAAGAGTTCTCAACGTCTTTACGCCCGTAAGAGTCAGTGCAACGGAAGAAGATGCAGGTTTAGACATAACGCAACACGGTGAAGAAGCATACACAAACACCTGATCACGAATAAGTCAAGCCTAATACGAGCTGATTCTTGTGCGTGTGCACTGTCAGTATCACACACATCGAATGTATCGCCCATCATTCTGGAGCTTAAATCGTTATGGACCGTTTGAGTGGTCGGTACATTGGAGCTATTACGTCTATCTTGGGAATCCTTTAGTGATTCAGTCAATCTCACACGCTTACCCTAATTAGGAACGTTGGGCCAATCCTCT
Source organism: Bathyarchaeia archaeon (assembly GCA_050012795.1). Classification (GTDB taxonomy): domain Archaea; phylum Thermoproteota; class Bathyarchaeia; order 40CM-2-53-6; family 40CM-2-53-6; genus FEN-987. The sequence continues at coordinate 8,321 of JBEKGM010000026.1, forward strand.
CGAACGCCAAGAGTCTCCTGACCAATCTTTGCGGGACAGTGTTATCAACAGGAATCATTTTCATCTCCCTTAGACAAAGCGTTCTCAAGGTTAGAGTGAGATAGTATGAGTAAGGAGAAAGTGGGGTTCATCACTCAAGGTGAAACTGGGAAGGCGCAGAAGAACATTCCAGAAGTCGGAATTGGAATGTTAGGGTACGCGTTCATGGGGAAAGCTCACAGCAACGCCTACAAGAAGATCTCCTACATCTTCTGGCCACCACCTGCAATTCCGAAACTCGTCGCTATATGCGGTAGAAATGAACCGATGGTCTCGGAGGCTGCAAGAAGATATGGCTACTCGAAATACTACACGGACTGGCATAAACTCGCTAAAGATCCTGAAGTTCAACTCTTCGACAACGGATCGCCAACAAATTTACACGCTGAACCAAGCATTGAAGCCGCGGAACATGGTAAGCATGTGCTTTGCGAGAAGCCGTTAGCGCGAACCGTGAAAGAAGCCAAACCCATGCTTGAAGCAGTAAAAAGGGCCCACGTCAAACACATGGTCGGATTCAACTACAGGTTCATACCAGCAATTCAACTGGCCCGAAAACTCATCCAGGAAGGCACTCTAGGCAGAATCTACCATTTCCACGGCAGATATCTACAAGAATGGATCATGGACCCCAACTTTCCCCTCGTATGGAGACTAAGAAAAGATGTTGCAGGCCTCGGAACGCTAGGCGACATCGGGTCACACGTCGTAGACCTAGCGCACTTCCTTGTCGGGGACCTCTCAAACGTGACCGCAATCACGCGCACGTTCATCGAAGAGAGACCTTTACAAAATGAGTCGACCAAGCGTGGAAAAGTGGACGTGGACGACGCTGTGGAATCAATCGTGGAATTCGAAAACGGCGCCATCGGTCATATTAGCGCAACACGGTTCGGTGCGGGAAGAAAGAACTATCAGCATATCGAAATCTACGGAGAGAACGGAAGCATACTCTTCAACTTAGAGAAATTGAACGAACTGCAAGTACACCTAAGAAACCATGACATCAAGGATCTGGCGTCAAGCTACCATGATACCTTGGTAACTGAATCGTACCATCCATACTGGGAGAACTGGTGGCCTCATGGACACATAATCGGGTGGGAACATACAACCATACATGAAGTGTATCATTTCATCAATGCAATTGTCAACGACACTTCAGTATCTCCGCTCGGTGCTACATTCGAGGATGGATACAAATGCAACGTTGTGTTGGATGCAATGGTTGAATCAGCAAAGACAGGACGAAAAACCAAAGTCGACTACGCCGTGTAGAATCACCACGCGCGTCCAACGACTGTTACTTACCCTCAACTCCTTTTCGACAATAACTTAGAATCGGTTGCTACCGGGGGAATTCAACTGCGACTCTCGATTCAAATTTCCAATTGTTCAGGTTCGATCGGATGAGGGCTAATGCTGACTTAGCCCTTTCCGGGTTGATACTTAGGAACAGTTTCAAGACGTGTGGGCAAAACTTCTGATGTCGACTTGACTCAGCCCAAGCTGGACAACGGTGCACGATTGTGCATTGTTGGAAGTTAATTTCAACTGTCGTGTCTTCGATGTAGGCTGCCAAGATTCGCTTGCTTTCCTCTCTGAGAGAGAAATCCTTCTTTGGTACGGATCGTGCTAAGCCAATTGTCTCCTCATCAGCAAAGGCGAGTATTATTTTCTCAACGCTCCTGTCAATTATCGGGCCTGTCCACGTCTCCAATCCTTTTGCGGTTGGTTTGCCTTCCCGGTAGAAGGATACTCTCTGTAAGGCTGCTTGGCTGTGCGTAGTTGTGATACCGAGCATTTGCATTGTCTGGAGACAGTTCTCTGGAGCGTAGCCATGGAAGTGGTTGTTGAAGTATCCTAGAACTTTCTTTGCTCTTCCAGCAGTTTCGTTGATCTTCGGAGTCCATTCTTGAAGTTGCTCTGTAGAATACCTGTAATTGAACCAGGGCTTGCTTCCTCTGCCATGCCATCGAATGTAGGCGACATCTGATGTCACGTGCGCATCAGGTGGAAGCAGTGGCTCGTCAACTATTGTGTAAGCTACGCCGTACTTCTCGAGGAGCTTGAAGGTCTCATCTCGGAGCCAGGAATGATGTCTGAACTCAACCGCGAAACTTAACGTGCGTGGGAGAATTCGGAGGAAGGACTCGAGCCTTTCGTTGTCGAGTTTGAAGAAGGGTGGAAGCTGAGCGAGGATGCAACCGAGTTTTCCAGTATCGGTGAGATCCTCCATGGCTTCTAGGAACTGATTCAGATCAGTCTCGATTTCTCGGGCGGGGTCGAGCAGCTTCTTATGGGTTATCGTTTGAGGCAGCTTAGCTGAGAAGATGAAGTTTGAAGGCGTGTTTCTCGCCCAGCCGAGAACGATTTCACGCTTAGGCAAAGAGTAGAACGTGGAGTCGATCTCGACCGTTGGGAATATCGACGAGTACTGTTTGAGCTTAGCTTCTTTCTGTGGGTAGAGTATGCCCTCCCACTCGGCGTAACTCCAACCACAAGTTCCCAGAAGAATCTCTGACATGGCAGATGGTCCTGAGTAGGGCTCCATCGCGTTGGCGTTTTCTGTGTCTACTCTTCTTCAATAAGTTCCAAACTAACTCTTACCCGCATTCCAATGGAAAGTTTCGCTGCTTGATCTGCCGGAACAAGCCATTCCTCGATATGAGGGCCTGCTGCGCCCGGGTAGCCCGGTCCCATTATTACTGCACCGGGTATCGCGGTTCGCAGCTGCTTAGCTAAGCTCTCCGTCATCTGTTGCGCCATCCTTTCCTGTTCATTCTGTGGAAAGTGCTTCACTCGCTGTTCAACTATTTCTTCGTCCAGTTTCACCTGAAGACGAACTTTTACGGGATCCTCACTCTGCATAATCCCCACAATTGTGCCGTTTTTTTGGACCTTCATTGCACTTGTGCCTTCCGAGTAATGATATAACCGGCGCGATATGATCTGTTCGCTTTGTTGGAAGTGCAGGGAAATTCGTGATGGGAATTTACGATTTCCTTTGAGGGACACGTGTAGAAAGGCGTAAATCGCATTGTGAAACGCATTGTGAAACGCTTGGATCGAATTTGCATTTGCATCAACGCGCCCTAATTATATCGTTCTTGCTGGTCATCATTCTAATCCTCAATTCACAGATCAACATCAGTGCACGGGCAGAGCCTTCTCTGAATGTCGGAAGGTCGATCACACTCCCGATAAAAGTTGTCTTGATGGGTTTCAATCAGGACCAGATAATTCCTTCCGATCTGGTTACGGGAACGAGTGGAACGCCTCTTCCAAGTTCCGTTCCTCAGTTGGATTTTGACAGCGGAAACAATACTGGTGATATCTTTAGGCCAAATTACCAGTTCAATTTGGCGCCTTCAGGTTTCAAAGTGCAGTTTGAAAACTACCTAAACTCAATAGCACAAACCAAAACGGGTAACAATCCTTGGTTCTTTCAGACAGTACGGGATACAACGAACCCTGAGTATATTGACCAGAAACCGGTAGCCGTCACTTATGTTGAATATGACGCAAACATGGTTGAAAATTGGCTTTGGAACAATAGCGCGAGTTTTGGTGGAACGTTATCAGACGGATGGACAATCATAGTATCGTACCTACCAGACTTACCATCCGTAAGCTTTCAGGACGTTCACGACTTCCTGAACAGCAACGGCAAGACCTCCCTAACGACAACCCCACACTACTACAGTATCGACGTAACGAGTCCTGATCTTGGTTACCAGTACCGGTACAGGGATTTCATGAATGCCTGGGGAGGACATCATAGGATGTGGTTTGTTGACCTTAGTGCAGGGCCAGTCTTTAATTCACAATGGGAAGATTTGCCACTCCAAGTATCGTTAGGTGATAACAACATCGACATATCATCCGATTTCGGGCATCATTGGCTCACAGACTATATCGGCGATTATGTGACGCAAGCAACTTACAACTTCATCGCGCAGGGCTTCGTCTACTACCCATATTACGCGAAAAACTACCAAATCGACGTGTATATTCTCGATGACCGGAACCAGTCTGACATGGCTGCGGTGCCAATACAAAGTACGGTTAACAAGGATCTCATCGAATCAGCCTTTCGTGATCTTGTTCCATATTCGAACGTAACAGTAAATGTCACCTTCCCCACAGTTTCCTCCGACCTTGATTCTCTCATCAAATCAAATTACAAGTACACTGATTCATGGATCCAAGGTGCTGTCTTCGCTTCGCCGCAGAGATATGGAGTGGTTAACGTCAAACCCATCTACAACTACATGCTGGACCACATTACCCAGTATGAACCGGCGCCGTTCCTCAAGGGAGATACAATGACTATTCCCATCTTCGCCTTCGCATTCAGCAACGAAACGTACTTTACAGATACGTACAAGGCGAACATAGGCCAAGTCGGACAAATCGATTACGAAAACGATGCCCTCCTCGGAGAAGCGCTTCCAAACTGCGTGATGATCAGCTACAATCAATGGGAATTCGTCAGGGGTAACTGGGTTACTCCACAACAAACGAACAAGGGCATAGGCTTCACGCAAACGATCATCCACGAAACAGGACACGAATTTGGATTAATGCATCCTCATCAGTATGGTAACGTTGGAGACTTCATCGCGTCTCCTATGGGCTACTTCACTGACGATTACACATTCAACCAGATCGATAAGGACACAATACGGCGGGCACACGTAGACCAACTCTACTCACTCACAGAGTCACTCTTAACCCGCGCAAACTCAACGGTGCAAAATCTCGTAAGCCAATCGAACGCTGATCTGGCTCAGGCTGATGCAGCCTATGAACAGATGAATTACACAGGAGCAATCCAATTCGTCTTGAATGCCTACCAGCTAGCCCGACAGGCGGCTGGAAACCCACCTCTTTATGCCGCGACGTCGAGCACGCAAACTCGAGTGCAATTCATCACGCTATCACAGTCTCAAACTGAACAGGTCTCAACGACGCAACTAACGCAAACGACATCAACCGAGGTCGGCGTCCCCTTATCTCATCGACTGATCGGCGTAGCCATTCTTGGTCTCATCATAGGTGCCGTAGTGATCATTCTGCTGGAAAAGAGACGAGAGGGCATGAATAGAACTGCAAGCTCGGATGCTGCCAGATATCAAACTCGAAGCGTGACGTCCGCAAGCGCCTTCTGTACTTCGTGCGGAGCTAAACTCACTCACGGAACGGTATTCTGCAGTAACTGTGGCGTCCGCCAAAGGTAAAGTCAGATAGTCCAATTATTCGGCGCCATCGATGAAAGTGATAAAAAACATTCGAGACGACTCTCTCAGACAGAGAGGCAAAAAAACAAAATCAATAACGTAGAGGATCAGAAGGCAGAGTGAAATGCAGAATGATAAAGTTGCAATACTGCTCCTGGCGTATGGGACACCGGAAACTGAAGCAGACATCGAACCGTATCTAGTGAACGTTCGGAGAGGAAGACCCGCTTCTCCAGAATTGGTGCGGGACCTGAAGCAACGATATAGTAGAATCGGTGGGCGCTCCCCTCTTCTTGAAATTACGAAGGCGCAGGCTACTGCCCTCGAGATGATGCTGCGCGAACAGGGCTTCTCTTCAGCTCGAACTTATGTTGGGATGAAGCATTGGCATCCGTACATCAGAGAAGTCGTTCCTGAAATACTGAGAAATAATCATGATGCGTTAGTAGCGTTGACGCTTGCTCCACACTTTTCCATAATGAGTATAGGAGGATACAAGAACGAGCTCGAGGAAGCACTAGGCCGAGACAGCAAGGTGAAAACGACTTTTATTGAAAGCTGGCACGACAACCCACTCTTCCACAAAGCAGTAGCCGAGAAGGTTAAGAACGCCCTAAGCACGTTCTCTTCTCAGAATGTAAATGTGATCTTTACGGCGCATAGCCTTCCAGAACGAATACTCGAAATGAAGGATCCATATCCTGAGCAGCTAGGCGACTCGAGCGAAGCAGTCGCGAAACTCGTTGGCCTTGAAAAATGGAGCTTTGCTTACCAAAGTGCAGGACAGACAGGAGAAAAGTGGCTAGGGCCAGACCTCTTAGAAGCACTGCAAGAGACCAGTGTCAAGACTGAAAATGCTCAGGTGCTAGTTGTCCCAATCGGTTTCGTTGCCGATCACCTCGAGATCCTTTTTGACATTGACATTGAGGCTCAAGAATACGCAAAGAAACTCAAAATCACCCTGAAGAGAACTGAATCTATGAACACTACTCCAACCTTCATCGCAGCTTTAGCAGATGTCGTAGGCAAACGAATCGGATAAGCACATTTCAAACAACGCCAAAGTTCTCTTCTTGTAGTGCACTCTACGAAACGAGAATTAATGGTAAACTAGTTCAATCATTTGCCATGTGCATCGAGACACTGATCGCTAAGGTCGTGAAAGAAGTAGAGTATTGCCAGGTTTACATGCGTTTTTTTATTAGGCATACCAGTCTGTTCTCGAAGTTGAATGATGAATGAGCATCAACTACAGAAAACACAACTTTTGCAGCTCATGCCAACAGACTTATCCTAAGACCGTGGAAAAATGCCCGCAATGTCGGCACTCCCTTAGAAGGAAACCAAAAGTGAAGACTTTAGGTCGATATCTTGAGTGATTCCTACACCAGCCCCTGAGACCTTATCAGAATCGTAATAGATGAAGTGGGAGCTAACCAAGGCGGGTGTGCTGATGAATATAGCATATTTAAAATGTTCCTTGTGTGGCGCCGAATACCCCGCTGACAAAGTCAAGTATGTGTGTCCGAAGCACGGGGATAATGGACTGATGGATGTAATTTACGATTACGATAAGATTAAGTCACAGGTCTCGCCGTGGAACATTTCCAAATCAGATGAATTCTCCATCTGGCGGTATTGGGACCTCCTGCCAATTGAGAGCCATGCTTCTGTTCCTCAACTTCGAGTTGGATGGACCCCGCTCTACCGCGCATCGCGTTTGGGTAAACAGCTCGCTGTCAGAGAGCTCTTCCTGAAAGATGATGGCCTAAACCCTACAGGTTCCTTCAAAGATCGTGCGAGTGCAGTGGTGGTTGCTAAGGCTAAGGAGCTCGGTGTCAATGTCATCACAACCGCAAGCAGCGGTAACGCGGGCGCAGCTTTAGCCGGATTATCTGCAAGCGCGCAAATACCCGCCGTGGTTTTTGTGCCTTCCACTGCGCCAGAAGCGAAAGTCGCACAGCTGCTGATTTACGGCGCGCATGTCTTCTTAGTAAAAGGCACATACGACGAGGCGTTCGACTTGTGCCTAGCTTGTTCAAAGCAGTACGGTTGGTACTCACGTAATACGGGCTATAATCCGTACACGACCGAAGGCAAGAAGACTGCATCGCTAGAGATTTGTGAACAGCTAGCTAAAAACGCAGGGTCCAGAGAATGGGTCGCACCTGACCGCATATTTGTTTCAGTAGGAGACGGAAATATCATCACGGGGATCTGGAAAGGCCTGCGCGACTTATTCACCTTAGGTTGGATAGATAAGGTTCCGAAACTTATGGGAGTTCAGGCTGAAGGATCAGCCGCATGCTACAATGCTTGGAAAGCTGGCACTGAGACCATCAGGCCAGTAGACGCGCATACCATCGCTGACTCGATCAGTGTTGGACTTCCGAGGGACGGAACGCGAGCCGTCCGTGCAGTTCGCGAAACGGGTGGAGCTTTCGTAACTGTCAGCGATGACGAAATGCTTGACGCAATGCGAAAGCTGGCACGTGAAGAAGCTATCTTCGCCGAACCCGCAGGCGCAACTGGCTACGCTGGACTCGCAAAGGCAATGGGTAATGGAATTATCGAAGGAGATGAGCAGATCGTGGTCGTTATAACTGGCAACGGACTGAAGGATGTGCCATCCGCTGTTAGGGCAGCTGGCAAGGCGCCAGTGATTGAGCCAAAGCTGGAATCCGTTCCGCGAATTTGATCCCAACACCTGTATGAAGAGAATTCAAAAAAATGCTCCGTGTGATCTGTTGATTGACAGAAACGCCTATGCCGGTGCGTCCTAACTGTACTAGCCACGTACGTCACCGTTAATGCTAGAAAAGCTGGATCCCAAGAATCTACACTAAATGTGAAGAATGCCGAAGAGTTCTGATTCCGATAAGATAACGGAGTAATGTTCAGTAGAAGTGACCGTCAGGGTCAAAGTGATTCCGCTTTCCGGTTAGACACGCGTGAAGAAATACTGAATGGTACTTTGTAGAGGTAGATCTCGTGAGAGTTGTATCGACCTCTAACTGTCTCAGTGCTTGTGGGCATCCATCCACGGATAGGGAAGTCATGAGATACTACTCGCGAACCTATTTTCATTTCACGTTCAAGCTTGGGCTTAATCAAATCGTTCACTGAAGTCAAAAGGTAAAGGGTTACAACGTCTGCCTCAGCCAAGCTTACATCATTAAAATCTCCTCGAATCACGTTCACTGCGTCTTCGATTCGTTCGCTCCTTAGTCGTTCAATAATGCTCTGATACCTTGATGGATTCAATTCCACTCCCAGTGCTTTGGCTCCAAAGTTCCTCACCGCTGAGGAGATTATTCGTCCGTCACCCGCACCGAGATCGTACACTGACTCTCCAGGCCTGACTTCTGCGAGTGTCAACATGCGTTGCACGACAACGTCTGGAGTCGCTACAAATGGAACTATTAATCTACCAGAGCTCAAGGTCAATCCACTCGACTGAGTAGAGCCAAACATGAATCTAACTTGAGTGTCCATGTAGAACATGAATCGTATGTGTGCGCTACTTGAGCCGCTTGAAGCTCCAAGTTCCTGCTACGATCATTACTGCGGTAAATCCTGACAGTGCCATGAAGTCGACCATAATCGGCAATTGTGCAGTTCCGAGGAGCAATCCGCGAAGTCCATCCACGGCGTATGTGACTGGGTCGAGAATCGTGAAAGCTAGCAAGTATTTGGGTAGATTTCCAATGGGAAATAGTGCGCCACTGAAGAAAAACATGGGAAAAACCAGGAAGCTGATGATCAACTGGAATCCTTCGATGCTTTCCATGTTGGATCCGATGATTAATCCCAAGCTCACCAGCCCTGCCGCGAGCACGAACATAAAGGCAAACGCCAAGCCTATGTTCAGAACAGAGTATTTCACGCCTAGAATAACTCCGAACAGAAGCATGGCAGTGCCCTGAATCAGGGCGTCAATGCTACCTCCGACCATTTTGCCCGCGAATATTGTTGTGCGTGATAAAGGCGCCACGAGTACTTCCTTGAAGAAGTCTATTTTCTTATCCCATACGATGTATAATCCGAAGAAAACTGAGGAGAATAGGATTGTCATCGCGAGGATTCCTGGGAAGATGAAAACCTGGTAGTTTATTCCTCCAAGTGACACGGCGGATCCCAAACCGCCCCCGAATACAACTATCCATAGTAGAGGTGTAACAAGCGATGAAACCACACGAGATTTCTCGCGCGTGAAGACTTTGATTTCTCGGTACCATAGGGCGTAGAATCCTTCTAACTCGCCCATCAGTTACCTCTCCTCATGTGCGCTATTCTCTCCATTACTCCCCCTTCGCCAGCCTCCTCGCGGATCTCGCGTCCTGTGTAGTGCAAGAAAACGTCGTTTAATGTCGGAGTTCTGATTTCAACAGACTCGACTTGACCGACTTTGCTCAGAATTTCCTGAAGATGAGCGTTGGCATTCTTGACGGTCAAAACCACTGCCTTGTCGGTCTTGTTGACTGATGTGACGTAGTTTAGTTCCTTTATTTCATCGAGCGTCGGGGACCGCGTTTGAAGCTTTATGACCTCACCTCCCATTTTTGATTTCAAATTTGACGGTGAGTCTAGTGCGACGACACGGCCGTGATCAATTATGGCGACGCGGTTGCATAGTCGGTCTGCCTCTTCCATGTAATGGGTTGTTATGATTATTGTGACTCTCTCTGTTTTCACAAGACCTTCAATGTATTCCCAAATATGCTCTCTCGTTTGAGGATCGAGACCTAGTGTGGGTTCGTCAAGGAACAGTATCCTTGGGTTATGTAGAAGTCCTCTGGCAAGTTCAAGCCTTCTTCGCATCCCGCCTGAATATTTCTTCACGATGTCTTCGGCTCTATCCTTAAGGTCTACTAGCCCCAAGACGTAATCGATTCTTTTCCTTCGTTCCTCTTTTGGGACACCGAACATGAGGGAATGTAAGTAGAGGTTTTCCCAGCCAGTAAGTATGTCATCGCTGCTTGGGTCTTGGAATACGATGCCTATAGATCGTCGAACTTCGGACGGCTGCGAGATTATGTCATAACTGTTTACTCGCGCTGTTCCCGTTGTGGGCTTCAAAAGGGTAGCTAGCATGGATAGAGTAGTTGTCTTCCCCGCCCCGTTCGGCCCTAGTAGCCCGAAAATCTCTCCCTCCTTGATTTGTAAGTTCAACCGGTCGACTGCTAGCAGGTCGTTGTACTTCTTTGTGAGGTTTTCTGTCTCAACTGCAAAGGTCACTATGGTTCAACTCGCTTTTCAGATCGTTCGGAGATTGTATGAGATGTGATTTAAATTGACTGAGCATCAATGTTTAGCCACCAGTAATTTTACGCCATGAGCTATGTGCGTTCATCATTAAACCTGGCTTACGGCTTGATGCTGCACTATTCTCAGTTCTAGACTCTAATCCATGCGTTATGAAATAATTCTTAAGCGCTATTGACGATTAGTGCTTGCGATACAAAATGGGAGTTATTGGTAGAGAGACGGGAATACTCCTGCTGAAAGAAGGCGATCAGGTGAGAGTGAACGATGACGCTACTCTTGCTCCTGATATTGTACGGGGAGAGATAGGCGTTGTTAGAAGGATCAATCGCTACGTGACGGAACCTAAGCCAAATGATGAAGGAACAATACTTGTAGACAAGTATCAACAGCTTGTCAAACAGCCACAAGAAACGGAAATTCTTGGTTTTCTTGTGCAAGTTTATCTCCCGAAGCTGGGAGACTCTTTGGTGTTAGCTTCGAACGAAGTGACCCTATTATCGAAATTCGAGGAGAGAGTTCACAATGTTGAAAAAAGACTACTCGAACATGTGACCGATCCCAACCAGTTTTCTGTCCTCGGAGATGGCGGGCTCGATGTTTCTTTCATAAACCAGACATTCGACGCTCCTTTCTTCGGCGATATCGTAAGGTACGTTCTAAGACCTAATCTCAGTCGTAACTCAACAAAAGTGCTATCTCCCGAAGCTTCTGGTCCACCGTTGGCCGCTGTGTTCGCAACGATGGCAGGATTAAACTTCGTCAGGGCCGTCAAAGTGTACGACAAAGCACACCCTCAAGTCGCAAGAACGTGGAGAGGAACAGTAGTCGGAGACGTCAGAGTTCCGTCTGCAACGAAGAGAACTGAGCACTACTTTGCGATTCCAGAAGGGGCGATTTCCTCTAGAGATCAAGTTTTGATTTTCGACGACGTCGGATTCACGGGCAGAACTCGAAAGGCCTGCGTTGAATTGATCGAGAGTCTAGGGGCGAAAGTTTCCGGCATAGTCAATATCATAGAGAAATCATACGGTGAAGCTGATGTGCCCGTCAAATCACGCGCCATTCTAGGAGTTCAAGGGTTTAAGCCGGAAAACGATTCTACGTGCAGCCTTATTCTGAACCAACTGCTGATGAAGCGTCTCGACACGCCTAGGACGATTCGTGGAGTTCACTACGAACCCAAAAGATCATTGTCCACCCTGCAAATTTAGCATGGACGGTAAGAATGCAAGTAGAGTTCTGCGAATTCCCGGATGACTTGCTATACGATTTCGAGAACAACGTATGGGTTCGAAAGGAAGAAGATGGGCACGTAGTCCTAGGGATAACCAGCATTCATTCAGCACTTGCAGGTGTGCTCACCAAGGTTGACATCAAACCCGTCGGCTCCGTCGTAGCAAAGATGCAAAACTTAGCAACAATCGAGAGTTTGAAATATTTCGGCGCCGTAAAGACGCCTCTCTCATGCCGAATAACCGAGATTAATGAGGCGTTACAGTCAAAACCGAAGCTCGCGAATGACCACCCATATTCTGAGGGCTGGTTCGCCAAACTGCAACCCACTTCCCTGGACCGAGAGATGTACAGCCTCTCAAGTCCTCTTGGAGCTGAAGACAAAATTCGGTGCACAATTCGTAATCTTCATGTAAGATGTTTCAAGGCTTATCCGGATTACGAATTGTGGGAGATTGGTGTGGAGTGCGCGGCTGTTCTGGTTAGGTTAAGCGAGTTGATCAAGCGATGCGCGGTCGGTGAGGTCGTTCATGTTGTTTCTGATGATCCTACGGCGGATATTGAGATGGTGAGATGGTCAGATCAATCGGGGCAGGCAGTGTTGGAGTCTAGAACAGAAGGGAATCTCACGCATTTCATTGTGAGAAAAGTGAGGGAGTAGTTAGGTTTTCTCGATAGGGTTACGTACCATATTGCCCCACTCAGTCCAGGATCCGTCATAATTCTTAACGTTCGGATAGCCTAACAAGTATTTCAGTACGAACCACGTGAATGATGATCGTTCGCCAATTCTACAGTAGGTTATTACTTCCTTGTCAGCGGTCACTCCTTGAGTTTGGTATAATTTCGCTAAGTCCTCTGCAGCTTTGAAAGTTCCATCTTCTTTCACCGCTTGGGACCACGGAATGTTTACTGCTCCTGGGATATGCCCACCTCGCTGTGCATGTTCATTCGGATATTCAGGTGGAGCGGTTATTGCTCCGGTGAATTCCGCCGGGCTCCTGACATCAACTAGCATCTTCTTGGGCTGTTTCAATGATTGCTTCACGTAGTCAAGATAAGTGCGAACATTCTCATTCTGACTCTTCGACTTGAATGAAGTCTGCTGATATGACGGCGTTTCTTTGCTTATTGCTCTGTCTTCAGCGATCCATTTCTTTCGTCCGCCATTCATGAGCACAACATTCTCGACACCGTAGTAGTTCAGAATCCAAAATGCAAAAGCTGCGAACCAATTGTTGAAATCCCCATAAAGGACGAGTTTCGTGCTGGGTGTTACACCGGCTTTGCTTAAGAGTTCGTCAAGTTGCGTCTGGTTCAGGATATCACGTTTGACCGGGTCATTCATGTCCGTCTTCCAGTCTAGAAGAACGGCGCCCGGAACATGACCGAGATTATAGTTGGCCGTCGAATCGTAGTCAACCTCTGCGATTCGAATTGACTTATCAGTCAGGTGGTCGTTTACCCAGCTAGTTTCAACGAGTACCTCGGATGCTTATAATCCGCCATTGCGATCAGAAAAACAATGCCATACGGCATATTTAACCGATTATTCCAATCATAATAAGATTAGCACGTCCAAAGTCGCTCGCGCCAACTTTAAATTCGTACGCTTGAGTCTGGCACATTAACGGGCACATTATTGATGTCCGGTGAATCGGGATTTTACGGAGCATCGAGGTTCGCGTTCCGCTAATCTTGTTTTGCAAAACCAGGAAGGAATGATAGGAAATTTGTCATCAGTCAATATCACTGAAGGCTTAACGTTCGACGACGTCCTGCTTGTCCCTAAGAGGTCGCCTGCTCGCTCGAGGAAGGACGTTGACACTTCCGCACACCTTTCACGCCATTTGGAGCTGAAAGTTCCTCTCGTGAGCGCTCCAATGGACACTGTTACTGAACACTCAATGGCCATCATAGCCGCGCAGGCCGGAGGGGTCGGAATCATCCACCGGTTCATGACCGTTCAACAGGAAGTGGAAGAGGTGTTGAAAGTCAAACGGTCGGAGAGTATAGTGATAGATCAACCGTACAGTCTAAGTGCTAATCAAAAGCTGAAAGACGCAAAACGGTTGATGGGGAAGTACGGAGTCACCGGGTTATTGGTCGTCGATCCAACCGGAAAACTGCAAGGCATAGTTACTTCGAGAGATATTCTCTTCGAACGAGACGGAGAAAAAAGAATCGCCGAACTAATGACCGGGATGAAAGATATGATCACAGCACCCGCCGACATCAACCTTCAGGAGGCAGAACGGATCTTGCACAAAAACAAGCTTGAGAAATTGCCATTGATTGACAAGGATGGCAAGCTTCGAGGCCTCATCACAAGTAAGGACATGCTAAGCTTGGAGGAGCATCCTGATGCCTCAAAAGACGAGAGAGGCCGATTAATGGTCGGTGCTGCAGTCGGCGTGAGAGGAGATTATTTGGAACGCGCAAAGGCTCTTCAAGAAGCGAGAGCAGACGCCCTAGTAATCGACGTCGCTCATGCACATTCCGATATCACTATTGATGCTCTTCGCGCTATTCGGAAAGAACTACCGAACGCTGAGCTTATTGTAGGCAACGTGGCTACCAAGGAAGGAACCGGAGACCTGATAGCAGCCGGGGCTGACGCGGTGAAGGTGGGTATCGGATCAGGTTCTATCTGTATCACCCGGATTGTTAGCGGAGCAGGGGTACCACAACTAACAGCCATAATCGAATGCACGAAAGTAGCTGACAACGCAGGTGTACCAATAATCGCAGATGGAGGAATACGTACCTCAGGAGACATCACTAAGGCTATTGCCGCTGGAGCTTCAACGGTAATGGTCGGTAGTCTCCTCGCGGGTACCGAGGAGAGCCCAGGAATGACAGTCATGAGAGAAGGCAGAAAATACAAACTGGTCCGGGGTATGGCATCCGTGGCAGCTTCCTTCGACAGATCCTCACGTGAACCGGGACAAAACGACGAAGAGAATACTACAAGCCTAGTAGATTATGTTCCAGAAGGCGTTGAGGCCTTTGTGGCGTACAAAGGGAACGCGACAGAACTGATAAGCCAACTCGCAGGAGGTCTGAAATCTGGAATGAGCTACTGTGGCGCAACCCGAGTTTCGCAATTTCGAGGAAAAGCAACATTCGTGAAAATATCGGCTGCAGGTCTGAAAGAGAGCTATCCACATGATGTCGAAGTCATGAAGTGAACGCGTTCTCACCTTTGCCAACCAGCAAATCGCTGTTCACGGTGGGCCACTCAACTAGGTCCTTGGATGAACTGATTAGAATCTTACACGCCAGCAATGTGTCTATTCTAGCGGATGTCCGCAGCTACCCAAAGTCACGCACCAATCCACAATTCACCTCCGATGCTATAGCTGATGTTCTCCCCCAACATGGCGTAGAGTACGTGTGGTTGCAGAAACTTGGCGGACGGAGAGAAGGTTTAGGGCGCAAGTCGAAAAACACCTGCTGGAAGAACCAATCATTCCGAAACTACGCTGACTATATGGAGACCCAGCCCTTTCTAGAAGGATTCGCCGATTTGGCCGGATTAATTCGGAAAGGCACGGTCGCCATAATGTGTGCGGAGGCACTCTACTGGAGATGCCACAGATCAATGATCTCGGATTTTGCTAAGTCAAGGGGCTTTCGGGTTATGCATCTCATTGGAGATAATCAGTGGTCAGAGCATAAGTATTCAGAGTGCGCGAGGATCGTGAATGGTGCGCTCACCTACCGCGTCAATTCGGAGATTTCAGATTTCGTTACGCGGTAAGTCTCGCCAGATCTGCGGAGAGAGTATCGTAAGCGACTTCCCCTGGATAGCTGACTGTAATCCGCCCATTCTTATCTATCAAGAAGAATGTTGGGGTTTGGTTAACCCCATACATGGTGAATGCGCTCTTTGAGGAATCATAGACAAGAGTCCACGTCACCGAATATGCTCTGATAAACTGCGCAGCGTCATCTGCAGTTGCACCATTCCAAGCCCCAGAAACTGAGAGGAAGATAACGTTCTGACCGAACTGCTGATACAATTTTCCCAACACTGGAGCCATCTTCTGGCAATGAGGACACCATGGCACCATGAACTCCAGTAAGATAACCTTGCCATGGAATGATGATAGAGATATACTCTGACCAGTTAGTCCAAACTGGTCGACTATGGGCAGCGTGAAGTCTGGCGCTCCACTTGGTTGAGGTGAAGTGGTAGTCGTTGTTGAAGCGTGAGGGACAACAAATGTGTAAGCTGCCCAGATTATTACGATTAAGATTATTCCAACGATTACTCCGTCCCCCAAGCTGAACCGTTTTTCCCTTGCACCTTTCTTCTTAGCCTGCAGAGTGTATCAGCAAGACCGCTGACCGCTGTCACCTTCTTAGCAATTTGGTTATTACAGAATATAACAGGCTGGAGGTACTGCACTGATACCCAATCCAAACTGCAATAATCCTAGCGATAAGTTCGATAAACTCAGTAACGTCCAACTCTAACTCGATTATCAGACTTAATTAGCCTCTAGATCGCATCATACTACAGATAGCCGTGGATGCCTCTCATATTGAATCGAAACTTTCAACAGCCATATCGGAATTCAGAAAGAGATACGACAGTTTCGAGCACGCGTACCGCAGCTACACCGACCAGTATGGAGATCATTCCGTCAAGACTTATCCGCCTTACAAGATTAGTGGAACAATAGATCCCGTGGTCATAATTCTCGGACGAACGACACCGCTATTCTATCGAGACTCCCGGAAAGTAATCTCTGGAAGCATCGGCTCACTGACGATCGAGCGAGGAAGCGTCTACATACTAGGCAGGCGCGAACCTCCTGATTCAAAACTCGTTGGCTGGTCTTTGGCAGGAGAAACTGAACTGGAGCAGTATGACAGTCGAGTGAGAGTTATCCCATCCAGAATTCACGCAGGGATTATCAGCAACGATGACAATGAAATATGCTTCTCAGACCTGGGAAGTACCTCCGGCTCAATTTTGGCTGGAGAGAGTTCAAAGCCAGAACCTTTCATAACTCTCTACGCCACTTCGACCATTGATATTCATAAAATCACCATAGATACCAAGTACGCGGAAATTAAGAAAGGACAAAGTTAATTTGGCGCCGGGAGGTGGGACTTGGACCCACCTCAACGCCCGCTCTGACTCATTCTACCTAATTCCGGTCTGAGAGTTGAATTCAAAAGATCTTCGCTCAAATCTAAAGCAATGACGATATCAAGAGTCAACTAGTTGAACGCAAGGTAAGTCTAAATCTCAGTTAGTCAAATGTAAGGCTTGAAAGGTGCAGGGGGAGCTGGGGATTCCCGGCTGAGAGGACGGCCAGGGCCGTCGACCCTCAGAACCTGACCCGGATAATGCCGGCGGAGGGAAACGAATGAAATTTCGAATAGGCTTCATGAACGTATTGTCGACAGCGGATTCTTTGCGTTGGCCATTTCTGAGGTTGTTGCAAATCTTTGAAGGCAACTGGACATTGCATATTCAAGCAAATTCAACCTCCCTCTCATCCCGGAAACGCGTCACAAGGATCACGCAATCTGCTGTTATGTCTGCACTAGTAGCCGTGTTGACCATCATCTCATTTCCCTTGCCACCACCGCTATCCGCGATCACGCTGGCCCCGGCGGCGATTTTCGTTGCTTCAATATTTCTGGGTCCCAGGGTTGGATTGATTTCAGGGCTCTTTGGATCTGCAATCGGGTTTACAATCGCAGCAACAGTTGGCACTGTCGGCGGAGCTGCGCCAGGTTCCGCGTTGTTCCCGATCTTCCTGTTGGGGATAATTGTTGCGAGGGGACCTGAAGGGTATATTATCGGTACACTTAGAAGGAGAAATGAAATTCTGGCAATGGTTCTTGGGACCATCTATGAAACGCTTGTATTCTTTATGATCGATTTCTTCTACACCTACCCAGTCCTGCTCGGAATGGAACGTAGCTTTGCATTTCTCGACCTCGGAACACTAATGGACTTAATCTTCATCGTTCCCGCGGTTGGTGCCCTGCGTTACTTGCGCGCACAGATAGGTGTCAAGTATTACGACGAAACATCCTCAGCGAGTGGCGTGTAATCATGTCTGAACCATGGTACCTGCAGGAGGATATCGTGAAGTCTTATGAGTCGTGGTATGATGGAAAAGGGAAACGCGCTGATATCTTGGAGAAGGAGCTCCTCAAGGAGTTGGTGGATTATGTTGGTGCAGTCAAGATGATGTTAGAAGTTGGAGTCGGCACAGCCCATTTTACTCGTTGGTTCGAATCTTTCGGAATCCAATGCATAGGATTGGACTTCTCACCGATTATGCTGAGAGAAGCAAAGAAACTCTGGCATGGTCACCTAGTCAGAGGAGATGCTCATCACCTGCCGTTTCGTGAGAAAGAGTTCGATTTGGTCACTTTCATCACTTGCATGGAGTACATGCACAGTCCGACGGATGTGTTAAGAGAGGCCAGCCGAGTTTCTAGGAATGGCATTTTATGGGGAATAATGAATAGATGGAGTCTTCCCACTCTCCGTCGAAAGATCCAGGTCCTGTTGGGTAGGAACCCATTCTATAGTAATGCCCGGTTCTATTCGATCAGAGACGCGAACAATTTCATGCGAAATGCTCTGGACAAGATCAATTATAGGATGAAATGGTCAACAACCGTTTATCCTAGGATTCTGCTAATCAAGAGATCTCGAATCCCATTCGGCGCATTCCTAGTCGTTGCAGTGAAGTTTACCGATTCAGGAGAGTAGCTATGCCAGAACTCGGCAAGCTTTCTCCGGACTTCCTGCAAAGAGTGATACTTCGCAAACTGGGCGCGGATCGATCCGAACTGCTTCAAGGCTCGAAATTCGGAGTCGATAACGCTGTGATTCGCGTCGCGACTGGGACGGTTGCGATCTGCAAAACCGATCCAGTGTCTATTATTCCAGCCTTGGGAGCAGAGAATTCAGCGTGGCTCTCCGTAAACCTGCTAGCTTCGGACATAACGACTAGCGGATTCCCCCCAGCGTTTGCGGTGTTTGACCTGAATCTGCCTCCTACCATTGAAGACGTAGAATTGGAGACGTACTGGGACGGGATTCATCGAGCCTGCAAGGAGTTGGGTGTCGCGATAATTGGCGGGCATACAGGACGGTTTGTCGGATGCGACTACACCATAGTGGGTGGAGGGTTTATGCTCGCGCTGGGGTCCGAAGAAAAGTACCTTACATCGGGGATGGCTCAGACAGGTGATGTTCTGCTACTGACAAAGGGCGCAGCTATTGCAACCACAGGGATTCTAGCATACGCTTTTCCGAACACAATTGAGAGAGCGTTCGGCGGGAGATTTCTTAGACGAGCACAGAGTTTCCTAAAGAGCTTCTCGACGGTCAAAGACGCGTTGACTGCATCTTCAATTGGCGTTAGGACAGATGGGGTGACCTCAATGCATGATGTGACTGAGGGAGGCGTTTTGGGCGGGCTCTTTGAATTGGTCTCGGCATCTGGAAAGGGCGCAAAGATCAGTAAACGTGTGATTCAGATAGCAGAGGAAACCCGTCAGTTATGCGAACTCTTCAAGATAGACCCTATGAATGCGCTTGGTGAAGGTTCTTTAGTAATTTCCGTTCGGCCAGAAGAGTCTGAGCGCGTTCAGACTACTCTCCAAAAAGCGAAAATAGCTTCGTTTAGAGTTGGAGAGGTCACGGAACCTGGGGGTTCTATTCTTCTAGAGAGCGAGACAGGCGAATCGATGCTTCAATACCCCGAAAAGGACACGTATTGGGACGCGTATTGGAAAGCAATCGAGAAAGGATGGAACTGATATGCGAGCCGCAACCGGAAAGAAACTGAGCGGTCTATACCTTGTTGCAGATCTCTCGCTCCCAGAGGAAAAGCTAATCAGCGCTGTTGAAAACGCGGTCAGAGGCGGGGTCCAGATCGTGCAGATATGGAATGCCACAAGAGCACGCGAACAGAGCACTGTCAGAATTTGCGATAGAATCAGTATAGTCGTAGGTAAGGGGTATGTCCCGCTGATTGTACACAACGACCTGAACCTGGCAAAGAAGATAGACGCTAGTGGAGTCCACTTCGACGAATTTCATACCCCCGCTCAAGATGCGAGAAAAGTGCTGGGACTAGACGCGATAGTAGGGTACACCTGCGGAAACAACCAAGACATGGTTCGCAAAGCAGAGAGCTTAGGCGCCGATTACCTATCCTTCTGTGCTGTCTTTCCATCTCCATCAGTGTATTCATGCGAGATCGTGCCACTTGAATCGGTTCGCCAAGCCAAGAGGACCGTTTCCACACCGGTGTTCGCGTCCGGAGGGATAACGCTGGAAAATGCTCATCTTGTAATGGAAGCGGGAGCTGACGGTCTCGCCATAGCATCCTCCATACTGAGCGCAGAAGATCCGGAGGCCAAGTCGCGAGCCTTTAGGCAGATAATTGACAAGTATTTGACTGCTCGCGCGGGTGCAAGCGATTGATTGCAGCTGCCTACGTAGCCGATCTGAACTTTAAGTAGCCTATGTCGCCGATGCAGTTCTTGCACCAGAATTGGTTCCTTTCAGGGGAATATTCAGCATACGCGTCGACGACGACATTTCCACAATTCCAGCAACGGAGCAGAAGCATCCGTTTCATCCTATGGAATTTCATCGATTTCTGATGTTCTTCCCACAGAGAGTCTCCATGTTCACACACTATGTTGCAGATTTCACAGAAGAAAAAACTACCTTCTACAGCTAGCTCGCGTGCTTCGAAAGTTTCTACCGTAGGCTGTGGCATCGACGTTCAATTCCGGTTAGAGTCGTAACATGACCCGAGCATTTTGGAGTTATGTTTTCGCTCGCTCATCTCTTATCTGTTTCTATCAGTTCGTCTGATCTCCAAGACACAGTTCTTCTTGGGATTATCTTGATGACGGGTCTAGATTGGAGATTCATGGAACGGTATTGAGGGTATTTTCTTCGGAGTTGATTTATGGCTTGTTCATGCTCTTCGCCTAACCAAATCAGTTTCGCTTTACCATGAATGATGAAGAATCGTAGTTTCCTCCAGTTCTCATCGTATTGATCGATGATCATACAAACGTTGGGATTTGCCTCGATGTTGATTATGCGTCGGAGACCTGGAGGCTTCCTCCGCTTAGGTTTCTCATCAATCGCACTGTAGATGGCGTCATTGTGAAACACGAAACAAATGGGGATCACGTGAGGTCTTAGCGAGAGGTTACAGGTGGCCAGATGGCCTACTCTAGATTCTCGTAGTAGTCTAAGTGTCCACGGGGCGCTATGCCCCTTGTTCCGCTGATGCAAAGTTATAATCCTGCACTGTCGAATTGGATCAGGTTAACCTTGCCCTTGTTCTTTACGCCCGCAGCAGCAGATGAGCTTGTCCCAGAGATCCAAAGAATCGTAGCTAACATAATGGAGATCAAGAAGGGCACTGAGGCCCTCAGTGATGAGGTTGAGATGGCTGACGCGATGGACCATCTTCAGCGCGAAGTCCAGAAGCTTGAAGATTTGGGTTGCGTGCTGAAGGATTTGAGCGTTGGATTAGTTGACTTCCCAGCAGTGAGGCTTGGGGTACGCGTTTCGCTCTGTTGGAAATCAGGCGAGAGGAAAGTGGAATTCTGGCATGGATTACAGGAAGGCTTCTCCAATCGAAAACCTGTAAACGAAAATGAGTTCTACCTCGATGATATGGCGATCAAGGCGTTAACTGGGGAGGTTTCGAAGCTTACACAATAACACTTGCAGTTCTTCGAAGAATAGGCTTCGCGACGCAGCGATACTGAATGATAACTCGCGGTGACTATCAATTATCGCACGTGGATCATTTAGGCTGCTTACTAAAAGTAATGCGCAACCGTCCTCCTTCAGATGAGGAGACAATTCTTCGAGAAATCGGTCAACAAGATGCCGGCCCTCATTTCCTCCGTCCACGGCGAGATCTTTGATTTCGTCGCTTGGAAGGTACGGGGGATTGAACAACACGACATCGAATCTTGCTGTTACGCTGGAGAAAATGCTAGACCTCACGGCCTCGATCACTAAGTTTAGTCTACGCGCAGCAGCTCTCACCTTCTCCAAGACTGAGTCTTCGATATCAGCGACTGTAACGCGTGCACCCATCTTTGCACAGAACAAGCCTAGCATACCTGAACCTGTACCTAGGTCCAAAACTTCCTTGCCGCGAAGAGGCATCGTGGAGAGCGCATCGATCATCAAGAAGGTGTCGTCGCTCGGAGCGTAGACGCCCCCAGATGGCTTACCGATTGCCTGCAGGATCTCCCGTATGTCTGGCATTAGGTTATTCCTAAGGTTCCTTCATGAATTTAATGAACTCTTCACGGGTTCTCTTCTTTAGCGTATAATTATTCTGACGCTCGTAACCGATGGTAGACGATTTCTTGAGTCCGTAATCGTGTCCCGGGTAGACCTCGATCTTGTCATCGAGTTTGAGCAGCTTGTTGAGGCTATCGTGCATATCGCCGCTATTCCCGCCCGCGAGGTCGGTTCTACCACATTCTCCAACAAACAGCGTATCGCCCGTCAAAAGTTTGCCATCGAATAGTAAACAGATATGATCAGGACAATGACCTGGCGTATGAATCACACGCACGCTGACATTACCAACATTAATTGTGTCACCGTCTCTGACGGGTATATCCTTCTGCACTGGTGACGATGCATACACAACTACCTTCGCGCCAGTACGCCGTGAGACCGCCTCGTTCCCTCCCACATGATCAGAGTGTGAATGAGTGTTAATGACAAGCGCAACTATGAGGCCCATATCTGAGCAGAGTTGAAGAAGCTTATCGACATCCCATGCCGGGTCCACTAATGCCGCCTTCTTAGTGGATTCGTCGCCAATAAGATAGGCGAAGTTCTGAAACGAACCAACTGGTACTTGTTTAAAGATCATTTGCTATTCTTCAGCGAACGAAGCTTTAATCGGTTTCTATGAAGTTACATGTGATTGAGAAATGTCGATATTCGTGTTGGAACCCGACTTAATCTTCTCATCGAAATTTGAGCGTCTTTCGCATTTGATTGAAAAAGATTTCAAAATATTCACCGATCTGGCCATGCTTCTGGAGAGTGTTCGTTCAGTGCGACCGGTCGCGTTCATAATCAACCTCGACGCGACGAAGTCTGATGCTGTGCAGAAGATAGTCGATTGGGGCGTTCCAGTGATGGGATACTATTCTCATGTGAACTCGAGCGGCCGTGCAGTCCGGGGTCAGCCCGGTCGTTACGCGCGGGGTTTTCGTTGCTAAGGCGGAGTCATTAGTTCGTAAATTGCTTAACTCTCGGCAGCCAAGCTCCTAGCTTTCTTCATATCGCCCTCTGCACCGCGAGTGTCGTCGATTGGTGTTTCCAGAATGAAAGGCAAAGTGCGAGTAACCGTATGCGTCAAGAGGGCTCTGAACCCTTCTTCTCCGATGTACCCCAACCCTATGTGTTCGTGACGGTCCCTGCCGCAGCCCAGTTCTCCTTTCGAATCATTCAGATGAATCACCTTCAATCGTTCTAACCCTAAGATCGTTTCAACCTTCTTCAACGTCTGATCAACCCCGTCCGGCGTACGAATATCATAACCCGCTGCGAATGCGTGAGCCGTATCCAAGCAGATGCCAATCCTCCTTTCATCTTCGATCCCATCGATGATGCGTCGAATTTGCTCGAATGTTGATCCCATGGAGTTTTTAGTGCCCGCAGTGTTCTCAAGGAGCAGCATCACATCGTTCTTGTTCTGGTCTAATGCTAGGTTGATTGCTGCAACAAGATTACCTAATCCAATGTCGACGCCTTTTCCCAAATGACTCCCCAGGTGAGTTACGACGTATGGTATACCAAGAACCCCACAACGGTCGAGTTCTGCCATGAGTGATTTCACGGATTTATTGTAAATCGCCTTCTTTGGGCTTGAAAGATTCGGGAGGTAGGGCATGTGTGTTACAACGGGCGAGAGACCATATTCCCTCGTCTTTTTTCGGAACCCTAAAACCTCTTGCTCCTCTAGTTTGCTAAATTTCCACCCCCTGGGATTACGAGTGAACATTTGAAATGTATCACATGCTAGTTCACGAGCGTTATCCGGGGCGCTATCGAGTGTTCCGGAGATTGAGACGTGTAGGCCGAGTTTGACCAAGAGTTCTTCAACCGAGCGGTTTGGGAGAGACTCACTTACTAGAAAAGCTGTTGTGTCAAACCTTTTACTGTCCTCGGTTGGAGTTGGAAAGGTTGATATCCAAACGATTGCTGCACCGTGAAGAATGGCCGCCGTAGCGTAGAGGAGTCCACGAAACTCCGCGGAACCTGGTAGCGTACAGACCACACGTGTGGGTGCAAGGCTGTGGACCCTGCGGGCGGGGTTCAAAACGTCAGAAGACGGGAAAGTCCCCGCGGCGGCCCTCAACTTCTCATTGCACATAGCACATACGCGTTACGAGCGCGTCCTAATGCGAATTATATCACCGTAGCGGTGCGGTTGAGCTGTTCAAGTAAACCTGGAAATCCACCTTCCTTAGGCTTGGAAGCATGGCCAAGTGCCTCAACTGTGGGGTTAATGAAGTTAGGCAAGAGGGAGATTGGTGTTGGGAGTGTATACGAGACAGGGAAAGCCTAGACTAACCGCATAGCAAATCCTCGTAATATGATGATCGTTCTCCATGGTACTCCGATACACACAATTACTATATTCGTAGATCTCAGACGCATTCGTAAGATGTTTGGGATCGGTTAATGATTGATCGAATGATGCGGCGCGCGCCTGGCAGAGGAAGGTGCGAGTTGTGTGAGAAAGAGATAGCTACTAGGAAGGCGAAGTTCAAGGCGCAGTACGTGGAAACCACATCGTCCCCCCTAATGGACGAGGAGACTATGTCTTCAGTGGATGTTGAGAGGCGCGTTTGTGAGGGATGCTTAGAGTCGTTGAAGAATTCGAAGAATGTCAGCGACCTAGTGTTCGAGCGGCTCTAGAACGCTGATCTGGTAAGGGTTAAAGGTTCGAAGGTGTTCGTCTAGTGAAAGTGGGCCGGTAGTTCAGCCTGGTATACCTTAACCTTGGGCCGAAGAACGTCCGGTTTGCAAGTTCTAGCCGAATCTCCGGAAGGTCGCGGGTCCGAATCCCGCCCGGTCCACCAACATTAAGCTTTGGTTTTCCCGACTTCTGACCGATTTTTGCCCGAAGGGTTCGGATTTGAGCCAGTAGGTTTTCCGGTGCTACGAGATTTCCTAATGGGTACAAGCCCGTATAATTCCTCTAACCGGATATCAAATTGGGCACACGGTTCGAATTACGCTGCCGGCACACTAGATCCACCACCAACTGATTAGCGGCGCTTGTTAGCTTGAAATGCAGAGATCTTAGACTTCTTTGTCTGCAAGAAATGTGGCGTCACCGTTATGCAACTGGTTTCATGTAGAGCAACCATTGCTTCATGGTGTCCGTAGGTATACCATTTGATAGCATTTGGTTCAACTTAATCCATGGAGTAACTTCGATTTGATAGTACATGTTGCCCTCAAAATGCCAATACCCTGCGTAGTAAGTGCCATTAATGGTTCTTGAATTATATGAGTCCTCGTGCAGATACTCCTGCTGAATCACTGGAGGTCGGCAGATGAACATGTTGAATGGCTGAGCCATAGTACCTCCATCCTGCATTGTCCAGTACGACATCTGATCGGAAAGCTGCCTCCAGTAGGCCTTCCATGTTCTGCTCAGCGGATCGTAGTAGATTATGAAAGAATGTGAAAACTTCTTCATGTTATTTTGGGTGAAGAGCGTGTAGGTCCATTCCGAGACTGTTGCAATTCCCCAACTCTTGAGCCAAGCACCCGCGATGTCCATTTCAGTTCCGCAGTCACCTTGGAATCTGGAGCCTTTCTCATGTTGCGCCCATTGCCAATTCACGTCTTCCACTGCCATTATTCCTTGACCATTGACAATGTTCGAATAGTCCGTTCTATAATTGAAGTGTGGGCCAGTAGGAAAGAAGAGGTAATCTTCAACATTAGAAACCAACGTTCCCACGCCGGCGCCAGGTTGAATCCAACCGTTCATATCTGCCTCAGATCTCATTTCGGTGAGGGTGGAAACGCTAACTGTGTCGGCATCATAGATCTTGATAGGAAGCTTCTGCGTTGTCCAGTAGATTAGACCTATGGGAGGTCCGTATCCATGCCTCATGGATTCGCCTCCAGTCCACGCGAGCTGTATCTTCGCTTCAAGCGGCAGATCCTCCAGTCTGAAGTAACCTCTGGTTTCCTGAAGGGAGCTGGTCTCTCTGAGGAAGACAAGCAGATTCGTGGTGTCATTCCTAACTGCCGTCACAACTTCGCTCGTTCCCATAGTGACCCAAAGCCCATTGTCCAATGCAATGGCCAGCGCGAGGGTATCGTCCTTCTTGAACTTGCTCTGTTCCGCCAACCAGTACAGCACTTGCAACTCGGTATTGTATTGAGGAACTTGGTATTGGAAGTCGTTTGGATCAGGTGTTCCGCCATTCATCATTAACGTAAAAGCTTCTTTCACTTCGGGATTCGTGGCGTTCAGGGCAAGGTAGGATATTTGTGCTATAGCGGTCGCGTTCAATGGCGTATCGGGTAGAGTAGCAAGCTCTTCGCCCACCTGAAGGTATGGTGAAGTCCCATTCAATTGGAGCAGTGACAAGTAGTAATTCACGTTTTTCACTTGACCAACAGTGATCCATTGTACTGGCAGGAGAGTGGTGCTCGTTGCGATTGTGCTTGACTGAGTTACTGATAGCACTGAACTCGATGATACCGTAGGCGAACTGATCGGCTTGTTCAATACGACATATGACCCGACACTTGCCAGTACTACAACTGTGAGAATCACAATGCCAAGTATTTTCCAGCGGTTAGAAGTCGAACTCATTACTTTCTACCTGAACAACTTCATTTGAGCCAAGAAAACTTCCGACCTGCGATGGAAAGCTGACATCGAACCAACTTCTATTCGCCGTAGAGAAGCCATTGCACTAGTTGAACTGGTTGAACTTGTTTCAGTCGCCGTCGTTGTTGCATATTGTGAAACAGAACTCGTCGTGGTGGTGGATGTTGGGCTCGTGATGAATGGGACACTTGCTCCCTTTCCGAACTGGTCCACAGTCTCTCCGAGTGATCGGTAGTATATCCACACGTCGGCAATATTGATTCTCGTCGGGTTTCCAATGATCTCAAGGGGGATCGCGATTTCCGCAACTGCTGCTACAGCGTAGATTGCGTCGGGTGTGGAAAGCCTACTGTCAGGCCACTGCCCGTTCGGTATGCCGCGCAGATCATACATCCACACTGAGTTGACGTTGAATCCGAAACTGTAGTCCCACTTTCCGGTCCCTGTCAGGTCTAGCGGGATGATGTAATTGTTGCCGGGGTCTGGCTGTCCGTACAACTTGATCATGATGTAGAGATACTTCCCATCCGCAACGGCGTAGACTGCTTGAAGGTCTCTACCAGGGGTAGTGGATTGTGTTGGTCCCTTTGACATGATTGCCGTGAAGTTCGACCAATCCTTCCCATTCCCATCAATCTTGAACATCATTGATGACTCTACGGTGTTCAAGGACCCATAACTCCTGTAGAGCAGCCACTGCTTCATTTCCTGTGAGCCTACCCCGGGGGCTGAGAGCGTCATCATTATGGTATCGAGCGTGGTTCCTTTGATGGTGTAATCAGAGACCTCAAAATATGGGGCACCGGTTGGCCCGTAGCCTGATACACTGAAGTAGCCACGTTGCTGTACAGGCGGTTTGAACACATAGAAGTCTGTTGACAAGGAGAAGGAAGCTACGGTTCCTGCCCCACCATTCAGGAGTTGGCCAGAATACGCCTTCCAGCTCCCAGCAGCTGGATCAAAGTAAATCACATACGTGTGGGCCGTCTGCTCGTTCTCAATATCCACAGCGCTCGCAGATATACCCCAAGATTGAAGAAATGCCCTGACGAATGGCGTTTCATCTATACAGGCGCCGATCCCGTCTCCTGTCTGCAAGTAGTACTGGTATAGCCAATTCATGTTTCTGAACCCTACAGGCCTTGTTTTCTCCCCATCAATTGTGATCGTCTCAGAAGTGGGGGGTGAAGAGGGAGGGCATACACGACCGTAGCATGTGTAATTCCAGTGAGGGGACATAACGCTGTTTCCAAAATAGAAGTAGCTTTCGAGATTCGCAACTACGACGTTGGTGTCCGAGTCGATCCACATCCTCTTGTCCATTTCGGTTCGCATCAATCTTAACGTGGAAACGTCGGTGACCATCCATTCATAGTCGTGCAGAGTTGCTATCTTGGTGGAATGATCCTGTAGCCTATGCGTACACCAAGAGCAAAGATTGTTTGTTGGACCGACCCACGCAAGGAGGAGCTTTGCTTCAAGAGGATACTGCTCAAGCTGCACGTAGCCTCTTTCCGTCTGCATCTCATTCGTCTCCCTGAAGAAGACGAGCAGATCGTTCACATTACTCCTGACGGCTTCTTTGACATCCTGGTTCCCGATAGTGACCCAGAATCCATTCGCCATCGCAATTGCCAATACAAGCGTGTCGTTTTTCTTGAACTCGTTCTGGCACGCAAGCCAATACAGAACTTCAAGTTCAGTATTGTAGCTTGGGACAGAGTAAGTGAAATCTCCCGGGTCAGGCGTTCCACCTTTCATCATCAGCTCGAAAGC
>JBEKGM010000027.1:0-42497 GCA_050012795.1 Bathyarchaeia archaeon
GAACGGACCGCTAAATTAGGCTACGAAGCTGTAGAAATAGAAGGAAACAGGCCTCACATGCTTCCAGAAGACTACACCAGCTCACAAACGAGGAAGATACGTTCGCTAATTGAATCGTCAGGCCTGAAAGTGGCCGCGATTACATCCTGTAACGGAACGTCGCACTGGCACTTCACGCATCCTAATCCAAAAGTGAGGTCGGCTACGGTACGCCACGTCAAAGCTTGCATTGACTTGGCTTCAGATTTGAAAGCACCTCTCGTCCAAGTTTTGGCAGGTAAGCCAATCTTCGAAGGCACAAGTGAAAACGAATCATGGATATGGCTTAGAGATAACCTTGAGGAGTGCGTGAGATACGCGAAAAGCCATCGAAAGATCATCGGCTTGGAGCCCGAACCCGGTAACGTGATATGGAACTCAGACCTCGCAGACAAGATGATACGCGAAGTCAACATGGCGAACCTGCAGCTTCTGATAGACATAGGTCATCTTCACGTCGTGAAGGAGAACATACCTGAGACCGTGTTGAAAATGGGAGAGAAGATAGCACATGTGCATGTCGACGACAACGACTCAACGAAAGACCAACATCTGATACCCGGCGAGGGAAACATAGATTTCAAACCGATCATAGAAGCACTCCGGCAAGTCGGCTATTCTGGGTATCTCTCGGCTGAGATTGAACAAGGCGAAGGAGACACGTCGGCAGCACGAGCCAGAGAGTATCTACAAAAGCTGGTGCCCTAAAAGGGCACATCAACAGGAGCTCATGTCACGAGATTAGTGGGGCTTTCCAAAAATAAAGATAAAACTGGATGAGTTCCCAATCTTAGAAGCAATCTTTTTGCGCGAGAAGAAACATTCTCGCAGAATCGGCATTTTTTCGAGTCGCGAACAAGGCTAACAAGAAACGTTGTCCTTCGTAAGAAGCGATCAGTCAGGACCTTAACTGTCCAGCGTCTCCTGGGGGAGACATGAGAGAGTATTTCCTGTCGTTCTATTAGTTCACTGTTCTCTTTCAAACATTGAGCACAAGTCATCGTATAGTTGCACGTAGTTCCGGTAGGAACTTTCGTAGGTGTTAAAGTTGGCTGGGTTAGGATTGAAACGTTCTTCAACCCTAATCATCTTCTCGCATGCTTCATCGATGCTCCCATACAATCCCACTGCCTTTCCTGCCAGAATTGCAGCGCCCAAACAAGCTGCTTCTTTATTCTTCATCGTGTAAACGGGTTTTTGGGTGATGTCAGCTTCTATTTGCTTCCATATTCTGCTTCTTGCTCCGCCGCCTAAAGATCGGATTTCACTTACGTGAATTCCCATATCTTCCAAGATTTCCATATTCCTCCTCACAATGAATATTACTGACTCCATTATGGCGCGAACGAAGTGAGGCTTAGCGTGTCTGAGGGTGAATCCGTAGAAGACTCCCCTTGCTTTCGGATTGACTTCAGGGGCCATGGCGCCTTGCAGATGGGGAAGCATTCGAAGCCCTTCACATCCTGGCGCAACCATCTCCGCCTCCTTACCTAGGATGTCATATGGGTCCACTCCTGTTGTTGCGCCAACGTTCATCTCTTGTGAGCAAAAGTTGTCTCTGAACCACCTCAGTACTATTCCTCCTGTGGTGAAGGTGTGTGCCATGTAGCTGGCGGGTCTGACGAAGTAGTGTACAGGCATTCTTCTCTGTGGATCGAAAATTGGGTTATCTAGTGGAGCGCAAATAGCTAATGCTGCGCCTGTGTTCTCTGAGAACATACCGGGTTTGATGTTCCCTACGCCAGTAGCACCTGCAGCTTGATCCAACGCCCCGGTTGTAACAATAGTCCTCGAAGAGAGACCTAATTCGGATGCGGTTGAAGTGAGTAATTCGCCTACGGCCTCGCCTGACTCTCTGATCTCTGGCAGTTGATCGGGTGTGATCTCAAGCATCTCAAGCATCTCTTCCCACCATTTGCGCGTATTAATGTTCCAGTAGACGGTAGAGCACAGCAGAGATCCTTCGGCGACACACTTACCAGTCATCCTGTAGATTAGGTAGTCTTCTAGGAGGAGGTATTTTGAAGTCCTCCTGAAAATGTCCGGTTCCTTTCTCCTGATCCAAAGAATCTTTGATGCAGGCCATGTTGGTACGATCTTCACTTGGCCAGTAATCTTGAAGCTTGTGCCGTCTTCGTCAAATTCTTTTGATAGGACTTCAGCCTCTTCTTGGGCTCTGTTGTCAAGCCACACGACAGCGTTTCTTAGTGGCTTTCCGTCTTTGCCTATTGGTATTAATGTTTCTCCCTGTGCCGATATTCCGATCGCTTTGATCTCGTCCTTATTGACTCTAGATTTCTTGAGAACTTCGAATACTCCCTGCCTGTAAGCGGCCCAGATCGTCTCCGCTTCGATCTCCACAGAAAGAGAGTTTGGTGTTATCAAAGAATATTCTTGCGTGGAGATAGCAGCTAATTCTCCGTTCTCTTTGAACAGCGATACTTTAGATGCCGTTGTGCCAGCGTCTACAGCAAGAATATAATTCGTGTTTCCTGCACTCCGTGATGCTAGTCTGGGGGAGCGAGGCTCCAGACAACTATTGCTTCTATCGTGCCATTATTCGTTAGTTCGTGAGGTTCACCAGGTGGGATGGCAACAGTATCTCCTTCATCGAGTTCCACTTGTTTGCTAATCTTCGGAAACCTGCAGATCACTCGACCCTTAGCGGCGTAGTAGATTTCCCATCCGTACTTGTGACCAGGATCGATAGTGCCCTTCTTGCCTGGCTGCAGGGTTGATGTTCCGAATACAAGTTGGTTAGTCTTGTAATACAGCCTGCAGTCTTCGTCTCCTTCCATGAAATCTTTCGCGTCCGTCTTCTTAATCTTCCTAGGTTCCATGTCCCTATCACAGCAGTTTCTCTTCACGAGTGCGGTATAAGTGATCTGCATGTTCTGTCGCTATTTGCAATATCTCGCAGGTGCCAGCGTAACTTCAGCTCAACTCTTTCATCTTAGGCTTCCTGTAAATCTTTAGTGCTATGATCACACGATCTGTGCACCATCTCTTTGAGTACAGCCGCTCCGTACTTCGATTGCCTCCGTGACTTTCTTTATGAGTTCGTACATCGCTGTCGTATCGGAATGGCAGAATGCATCATCAAGTTTGAAGCTCAGTGAATAAGTAAATAGGTTTAGGGTTAGTCTGAAGATCTAGATTCTGATGGTGCCGGATAATTGTAAAGGAGCAATTGCAGATGCTCTGTCGAAGGAGAAGGTTAAGTACGTGTTTGGACTGCCAGGTTTTCATAATACGAATATGCTGTATGACGCTCTAAATGATTATCCAGAAATCAAACCCATTTTAGTAAGACACGAAGAAGCAGCGTCCTTCATGGCCTGCGTATGGCATCAGCTCACAGGAGAGCCGGGAGTGTGCTCTGCCACTG
This sequence comes from Bathyarchaeia archaeon, assembly GCA_050012795.1. Classification (GTDB taxonomy): domain Archaea; phylum Thermoproteota; class Bathyarchaeia; order 40CM-2-53-6; family 40CM-2-53-6; genus FEN-987. The sequence continues at coordinate 3,428 of JBEKGM010000027.1, forward strand.
CAGGTCCCGGTGTCGCTCATCTTACAGCAGGCATATGGGAAGCATATCTCGGCAACTATGGTTTGATTGGTCTTAATGCTGGGACCGCACAGAAGGGTGCGGGCATGGGATTATTGCAGGATGTCCCGCAGTACGAAGCCTTCAAATCCGTAAGTAAATGGTCGTGGAGACTGGAGAGGCCCGACCAAGCTCAATGGATGATGCGAAGGGCCTTCACCATTGCAAGGTCTCCGCCTTCTGGTCCGGTAATGTTGCATGTCCCTATAGACCTTGGAGACGGAAAAGCAGACTATTCTGAATACCGGCCATCTGTTGTGGTCTCCTACAAGGCTGGTAATGACAAGATAATTGAAGCAGCAAATCTAATTCTCAAGTCCGAAAGACCTGTTCTCGCGGTCGGTGGTGGTGCCTTAAGGTCTAGGGCTTTCGAGGAATTGAGAGAATTCGCCGAAATGCTCTCTATACCTGTTCTTAGAACAGAAACTGGAATGGGGGCCATTCCAGACAAACATCCTCTTGTTGTGGGAGGACTAGGATTCTGGAGAACAGATCTTGCCAAGAAAGTCTACAAGGATTCGGATCTGATAATTGCCGTCGGCTGGCACATGGAAGAAACTAGCACGATGGGTTGGGAAACACTACCAAAGGATGCTAAGCTAATTCAGATTGATGTAGACCCTCTGATGGTCTGCAAGAATTATGTGGCAGATTTAGCGCTTGTTGGCGATGCAAAACTAATCTTGAGAGACATCATTGAATATCTTAGGGCGATCCACGTCACCAAACGGGCACACTCAGAAAGAATCGACCGACTCCTACAAGCAAAGAAAGAATTTGAAAGCGAAATACTGCCTGAACTTACATCTGATATGAAGCCAATATTCCCACCTCGATTGTATCATGATATTCAAGAAGTAGTTCCGGAAGACGCGACCTACATATTTGACGTTGGATCTCATACAGCATGGGACGGAACATTTCCGTATTTCGAAATGAATACGCCTTTCCAAGCATCGCCAAGTGACCATGCATGCATCGGTTTTGGAGTAGGAGGAGCTTTGGCGGGGAAACTCGCACGACCAGACAAACCATGCGTTTGCATATGCGGAGACTCAGGAGTGTATATGATGGGGCAAGAACTCGCAACTCAATATGAGTACAAGGCCCCAGTAACCACAATATTCCTCAACAATTTCGGCATAAAAGAGATCAAATATTTCCAAAGCTTAGCTTGGAAACGAACTATATCATGCGACTACTCTGACCCGTACGATTTTGTTAGATTTGCTGAATCGCAACATGCGACAGGTTACCACGTCACCGAACCAAACGATATAATTCCTGCGATTAGATCAGCGTTGAGAGATAATCAAGAAGGCATACCTGCCCTCGTCAGCGTCGTCACATATTGGGAGATACTTGCTCCAGGCTTTATGGAACTATTAGGGCATTCCTACTCCGAACGTCTGGCCCAGGTTTTCGGGAAAAAGAAGATAGCGCCTGCTGTACGATAGCCAGTGTGGATGAACGTCGGTGGATAATGCTTCGTCTCTTCTGAAATTCTATTGACTATCACGTAACTTCTTTATCCGCTATTGCGAGTGCCTTGTCAATAGTGTCAACGCCTTTGTCTATTTCCTCTGGCGTAACTATCAACGGGGGAGCAATTATCAGACAGTTAAGCCACGACATTAGGTAAGTGCCATTTTTCATGCACTCTCCAGCGACTCGGTCGACCATCATTGGTTTGCCTTGAAGTTTTTCTTCGCCGGTGTTGAAGGGCTGTTTTGATTCTCGGTTCCGAACTAGCTCAAGTGACCAGAATAGGCCCATTCCGCGGACGTCTCCAACGGACGGATGCTTCCCTTGCAGAGTCCTCAGTCGAGTTCCTAATTGTTTGCCCATCTCCCGTGCTCGCTCAATGAGGTTTAGTCGCTTGTATTCCGTAATCGCGGCAACACCTGGAGCGAGCATGAGTGGATGAGCCTCGTACGTGTGTCCGTGAGCGAAGTAATGTTCCTCGAAGTAGTCAGAGATTTCACGTGTTGTGGCAGTAACGCTAAGTGGTACGTAGGCCCCAGTAACTCCTTTCGCAGTGGTTATAATGTCTGGTTTGACATTCCAGTGATTAACAGCGAACCATTCGCCAGTTCTGCCCCAAGCCGTCATGACTTCGTCGCAGATCAGTAGGACCCCGTTCTGTTCGGTGATCTCGCGTAGGCGCGGCAAATACTCATCAGGAGGAACGATGACTCCATTTGCTCCGACTATTGGCTCCACGATTACAGCCGCGACGTTTGACTCGTGTTTGATCATGTACTCGACATAATCGGCGCAGGCGATACCGCAATCTGGATATTTCAGTGCGAAAGGACAGCGATAACAGTAAGCATCGGGAGCGAAGAGAACGCCTTCCATTTTGCCGGCTGGTTCAATTGTCCAGCGACGCGGATCGCCAGTAGCGGCTATCGACCCCGCGGTCGATCCGTGATAAGAAGCATATCGTGATATGATTTTGTACTTGCCCGTGAATAGTCGTGCAATTTTGAACGCCGCTTCGTTTGCTTCGGTTCCCGAGGTTGCATAGAAGAACTTCTCGAGTCCGGTTGGCATGACCTCCATGAGCGCCGATGTCAATTTTGCTCGTACTTCAGTTGTGAAACCTGGAGTTACATATGGTAGCTTCCTGGCTTGTTCACATATTGCTTCTATGACAGCTTTGTTGCCATGACCTAGATTGGAGCACATCAACTGCGATGAGAAATCTAGGAATCGTTGACCTGAAGCATCAGTGAAGTAGCATCCTTCTGCACTAACAATTTCCTTAGGAACCCAGCTCTTTTGAGCGCGCCAGGTACCATACGTGTACTTCTTGCTTACACCTACAACATCTGACTGATCAGTTACTTGGACCATTGGACTCGTCTCATCTGGCATTCACCTAAACTTAATAGAGTTACCCTCTAATTCCTGTTGGGAAAAATCCTGCACTCCGCGTATGCACTAGAGACTTCATGTGAATGAATGGTATTTTCCTTGCTGTCGACTAAAGCCTTCCAGGTAAGATCAGGAATCGGAATGCCGTTCTGAGATCTATTCTTCTGTGCAATGATCTCAGCTTCACCAGGTACTAGAATTTCCGTAAAACCTGGCGCCTTCGGAGATTCCTTGACGGTTCTGGTGAGCTTACTAACTTTGTTCTTGAACTCATCTAACGGGACAAATTGATCTATCTTCACTACGTTAATGTAAATTGCATTAGTCAACCCGGAGGTGATATCAGGGTCACACTCGGTTCCGGTGAGCGCTCCAGTGAGTATTGCTATCACTAGTCCAAGGCCGTATCCTTTGTGTCCTCCAGTCGGCAGAATGGCTCCAGCCAGCTTCGTCTGTGCAGGTGGGAGCGGTGGTTCGTAAAGATCGGCGGGGTTCGTCGACGGCTTCCCCTGAGAGTCAATGATCCATCCGGGCGGGATCTGTTGACCTTTGTAAAGTGCAGCTCTTACCTTTCCCTCGGCCACTACACCAGTCGCAACATCAAGCACTATTGGATCCGTGCCTCCTGAAGGAATCCCGTAGCTGAGCGGATTGGTACTCAAAACCGCTTTTCTTCCACCGAAGGGCGCAACAATTGGATCGCCGTTGACGCAGATGAATCCTATCATATCGTTTTCTGCAACGATTTGTGTATAGTGTCCTAGCCGTCCAATGTGATTGCAGTTATAGACGCAGACTACAGCCGACCCCGCGGTCTTGGCTTTGTTGATCGCGAGGTGAACTGCCTTGTAACATACGACTTGTCCGAACCCCCAATTTCCATTAATTAGGATCGTTGAGGGTGATTCCCGCACGATCTCAAGCTTTCCGCCGGGTTTAATCACTCCATTTTTGACAGCTTTGGTATAGGAGAGCAATTGTTGGACGCCGTGTGAATCCACACCAACTAAGTTCGCTTTCACTAAATGATCGGTTACTAACTCGGCCTCTTCTTCGGAAGCGCCCGCAGCTTTCAGCAGATTCTTTGACACTGCTCTTAGTTGCTTACTTGTGAAGTTTGGCATGGCAGCTCTGGCCGCTCCATGCTCTTAAGTTGTAATCCAATTCTTTTCTAATTTCGATCTGTGGGATTACGCTTAATAAATCGACAATTTCTTTTGAGTGTTGCTGAACCAGATGGAACTCCACTCGAAACCCAAAATATTGGTTGAGCCTCCTGGACCGAAGGCAAGAGAGATAATCAAACGCGACGAAAAAACAACTTCTCCTTCCCTAACTCGGACTGCTCCACTTGTCGGCGTAAGAGCGGAAGGAGTCTGGGTTGAAGATGTTGATGGAAACGTCTACTTAGATTTCGGATCCGGAATCGCTGTCGCCAATGTCGGTCATTCTCACAAGAAAGTTGTCGAAGCTATCAAAAGGCAGGCTGAAACCTGCGATCATATCAATAGTTGCGACTACTATACAATTCCGCAGGTTGAATACGCTGAGAAACTCCTAGCAAAGCTGCCTGGTGATTTCGCTAAGCGAGTTTTCTTCGGTAATAGTGGAGCTGAAGCTGTGGAATGCGCAATCAAGATCGCGAAATGGCATTCGGGAGGGAAGCCGTATATGATAGGTTTCATCGGAGGCTTCCACGGCCGAACGATGGGGGCCCTATCTCTCACCACCACGAGTACTTCTGCTAGAAAGAATTACTTTCCGATGATGCCGGGGGTCATGCATGTTCCATACGCCTACTGCTATCGGTGTGTTTACAAGCAGAGTTATCCGGATTGCGGAATGTGGTGCCTTGGCTATATTGAAGAGGTAGTTTTCAAGAAGCTCGTTCCACCGGACGAAGTTGCGGGACTCGTTGTCGAGCCCATCCAAGGCGCTGGCGGCTACATTGTTCCGCCAAAAGAGTTCCTTCCAGGTATAAGGAAAATTTGCGATAAATACGGCATTGCTATGATAGCAGATGAAGTGCAATCCGGATTCGGTAGAACCGGTAAAATGGTTGCTTGTGAACACTGGAATGTTATTCCAGATATTATGGTGATGTCTAAAGCCATTGCAGCGGGACTTCCCATGAGTGCATGTATCTCAAAGGCAGAATTCATGGATTGGGCACCGAACGCTCACGAAAATACTTTGGGTGGAAACCCAATTATCGTAGCTGCCGCGCTTGCTGTGCTGGACGTCCTGATTGAAGAACACCTGATCGAAAATGCTGAGAAAGTAGGAAATTACATGCTCCGAAGATTCAACGAGATCATGGGCGATAACGAGTTAGTTGGTGACGTTAGAGGAAAAGGCATGATGGTAGGCATTGAACTCGTAAAGGACAGAGAGACAAAAGAATATGCAACAAAAGAAAGAGATGAGCTCATTCTGAGAACTTTCAAGAGAGGCCTTCTAATCTTGGGAGCGGGGCCCTCCAGTATTCGTCTTGCACCACCGTTGATCACGACAACTGATCAGGCAGAAACTGGTATCAAGATATTCGAAGAAGAGCTGAAGGCGATTTCAAAGAAGAACTGAATGCGCAGCATCACAATCTTGGCTCGTAATTTTACTCATCGCCGCGACTGTGTGGCTCCGGTTCTTCGAAATCGTCGTTACAGGAGATGATGTGGCTCGGCCAAAACCTGATTCAGAGGGCATCGCCGTCGCGGTTCGTGTTATTCAAGCCTCTCCACAGAATGGTATCTGCATCGGGGACAGCCTCATGGATATCCAAGCGTCCAGAAGCTATGGCATTCGATCAGGAGCGGCACTCTTGGGATCTCACTCCGTTGACGAAGTGAAGGCATCAAATCCTGACTTCATCTTCAACAGGCCTTTAGAAGTAATCGAAACTTTGATTCCTAGCTAGGCGCGCCGTGAGAACCCTTCGATTATTGCAATCACGACCGTGAGAATTAGTGAATAAGTTTATTCAGTGAATTTTATTCCTCCCTGATCAAGTTGAGTAAATGTTGTCACAAGTAACGATTGAAAAACAACAACTCATTGACATATACCGCAAAATGAATCTCATAAGAGCCTTTGAGAAGACGATCAAGAGAATGTCTCTCCAAGGGAAAATCCCAGGCTGGCTACATCTCTCAATTGGATTAGAGGCAGTAGCAGTGGGAGTATGTACAGCACTACGAGCTGACGATTATGTGACCAGTACTCACCGTGGTCACGGCCACTGCATAGCCAAAGGTGGCAACGTGCGCCTTATGATGGCTGAACTCTACGCCAAGAAGACAGGATACTGCAAAGCAAAAGGGGGCTCGATGCACATTTCAGCCCCAGACATCGGACTAATCGGCTGCACCGGAATCGTTGGCGCAGGTATTCCACTGGCAACGGGTACGGGGCTTTCGGCTAAACTTAGAGGGACAAAACAGGTTTCGGTAGTATTCTTCGGAGATGGCGCTAGCAATCAAGGAGTATTCCATGAATCGATAAACCTCGCAGCTATCTGGAAACTGCCAGTTGTATACGTATGTGAAAACAACCACTTCGGGGAGTATACGCCTGTCAAGAAGCATAGAGCAGCAGAAAGCGCTGCAGATTTTGCCAAAGCGTATGGCATCCAAGGAGCGACAGTAGACGGCAACGATGTTCTGGCAGTGTACGAAGCAGCCGATAAGGCAGTCAAGGATGCCCGAGCAGGTAAAGGACCCACGATTCTGGAATGTGTCACATTCAGACTCGAAGGACATTGGCTAGGGGACGAATCACTTGAGGGTTTGTACCGGAAAGCGGAAGAGCTCGAAGAATGGAAGAAGAAAGACCCGATTGAACGTTTCAAAAAGAAATTAATGGATCAAGGCATTCTGACTGAAACTTCAATCAAAGAGATTGATGAGTCCATAAAACGCGAACTCGACGACGCCATCCAATTTGCCGATGAAAGTCCACTCCCAGAGCCGGAGGATGCTCTTAAGGACGTGTTTGTCAGCCCATACTACTAAAAGGTGATTGCGATGTCAGCGAAGAACAGGGAATTAACTTTCGGCCAAGCAATAGTTGAAGCAATGAGGGACGAGATGAGAAAGGATCCAAGAATCTTCTTTATGGGCGAGGACATTAGTGTAGGCGCCATTCTGCAATCTCGTCCTCTCTTCGAGGAGTTCGGTCCGGAAAGGGTGCGCGACACACCAATTTCGGAAGCAGGTTTCATTGGTAGTGGTGTAGGTGCAGCTATAACAGGAATGAAGCCAGTTGTCGAACTAATGTGTAACGACTTCTTCGGAGTGGCTATGGATCAGATATACAATCAAGCAGGCAAATTACGATATATGCTCGGTGGGAGCATAACGATTCCATTCGTACTGCGAACTTCCTATGGAGCGCCCGGTTCGGCAGCAGCACATCACTCTCAGAGCCTCTACGCAATCTTCGCCCATGTTCCAGGGTTGAAGGTTGTGATCCCGTCAACACCATATGACGCTAAAGGATTGTTGACCACTGCTCTGCGGGAGAGCGACCCAGTTGTCTTCTTTGAACATGTCAAACTGTACGAACGAAGAGGCCCGGTTCCTGAAGAACCATACACAATACCATTCGGAAAAGCCGACATAAAACGCTCAGGATCAGACGTCACTGTAGTGGCGACTGGTCTGATGGTTCACAAGAGTCTATCAGTAGCAGAGAAACTGAAGGACGATGTAGACGTCGAAATAGTTGATCCAAGGACAATTGTCCCGCTCGATTCAACCTCGATTATCAACTCTGTCAAGAAAACGAACAAGCTCGTGGTCGTAGATGAAGGATACAAACGATGTGGTTTCGCAGCCGAGGTTTCCGCAGTAGTTGCTGAAGAGGCCATGGACCTGTTGGATGCACCAATCGTGCGCGTGGCAACCCCCAATGTTCCAATTCCATTCAGTCCATTTCTCGAAAGTCAACTGATCCCAACTGAAGAATCAATAGCCAAAGCAATAACCAAAGTAATGTCGCAATAATCATCTGCAAGAGCAGAAGTCTATGGCAACTCACGTTAAACTACCAAAGATAGGTCTCACCATGGAAAGGGCGAGAATCGTTGATTGGATGAAACGGGAAGGCGAGACTGTCGAAAAAGGCGAACCGTTGTACACTTTCGAGACAGAGAAAGTGACAAACGAGATCGAATCTCCTGCCTCCGGTATTTTGCAAAAGATTCTTGCACCAATTGGAACGGAAGCCACGGTTGGTCAGGACCTTGCCGTAATAGTTGCTCCTGGGGAAGAACTTGAACAAATAACATCGGAATCTGTCACGCCTACGAAAGAGGAAGTTCCTGTGAGAGATCTAACAGCAAGAGAGAAGTCTGAAGAACATGACCGTGTTGCCATTTCGCCGTTCGCAAGAGCTCTGGCTAGACAACATGGTATTGACGTTAGCAAACTCAAAGGTTCTGGGCCGGGAGGCCGAATAACAAAAGAGGACGTTCTCAAGGCAGTTGCTTCTCCTGCAGCCGGAACACTTGAAGTAGCCCAAAGCTTGCCCTTTGAGGGGATTAGAAAGACAATAGCTGATCGCCTCACACAGAGCTACCACACGGCGGTTCACGTTGCAGTTATGACTGAAGTTGATATGGGCGCAGCCACTAAGAAACGACTAGACCTTCTGCCCAATATAGAGAAGTCCACGGGAGTCAAGCTTACCTTCACATCCTTACTCGTTCAGGCCGTCGCGAAGTCGCTGAGGGCTCATCCTATTGTCAACTCGCGACTCGATGGAGATCAAATAAAGATATTCAAGAACGTCAACATAGGGGTCGCCGTGGCAATAGAATCAGGCCTAATCGTTCCCGTCATTCACGATGCCGACAAAAAATCACTCGAAGAAATGACGCTGCACCTAGCAAGAGCGACCGAGAAAGCAAAACAAGGGAACCTTGTCCTCGATGAGGTATCAGGAGGGACTTTCACTATAACAAACTTGGGCATGTTTGGTGTACATACATTCGTTCCCATAATCAATCCTCCGGAGAGCGCGATTTTGGCTGTTGGACAGATCGAGGACAAGCCTGTCGTGGTCAATGGACAGATTACAGTAAGGCCAAGAATGAATTTGACCATGGTCTTTGACCATAGAATATTTGATGGTGCAGAAGCCGCAAAGTTCCTCCGCACGCTAAAGGAAGAAATCGAAGCCTAAACTCTGATGATTTACGCAATTGACCGTTTAGCGGCTTAGGTCAAACTCTAAGCCGTAACACATATTTTTCGATCACCATTAGGTAGGTAGGAGGCTATAGTGTGACTCGGCCAACCGACGGAGAGACTTGTACTGGAGGAGACCTTCTCCTAGAGACTTGCGCTCAAGCAGGAGTCAAGTACGTTCTGATTAATGCCGGAACTGACTACCCAGCAATCCTAGAGGCGGCTGCAAAGCGCCAATCCGAAGGAACACAATGGCCTAAGTTGCTCGTCGTTCCTCATGAGTTAGTTGCCGTATCCATGGCCCACGGATACGCTGCTTTAACTGATGAACCTCAAGTTGTGATGGTCCACGCCTTGCCAGGTACAGCGAATGCTTGTGGGGGTATTATCAACGCTTCGAGGGCGATGATTCCAATGATTGTCCACGCTGGTAGGACACCTATCACGGAGCATGGAATGAGTGGTTCGAGAAATCTCCCAATACACTGGGCACAGGAATCGAGAGACCAAGCTGCAATTGTTAGAGAGTTCGTAAAGTGGGATTATGAGATCCGTGAAACGCAACAAGTGCCAGAAATAATCGTGAGAGCAAGAAAGATTGCATTGACAGAACCGAAGGGGCCAGTCTACATAACCTTTCCTCGCGAGAGGACCACAGAAAGAGTTCCTAAACCACCCACCGTCATCTTGGATAGATACACGCCACCCTCTCCTCCTCAGGCCGACACAACCGCGTTGGCAAAGGCAGCAGAGCTCTTGACCATGGCGCGGCAACCCATTATTGTCACCAAACGCTTAGGAAGAGATGTAAGTGCCGTAGGCGAACTGGTAAAGCTCGCAGAACTGCTTGCCATCCCGGTTTGCGGATCGATTGCGGATTATGTAAATTTTCCGAACAATCATCCCTTAGCGATTCCAACCCTACTCTCGAACGCTGATGTGGTGTTCGTTATTGATAGCGACGTACCTTGGATACCAAGCAAGTTCAAACCTAAAGATTCAGCAAAGATCATTCAACTCGATATTGATCCCTCTTACGTAGCTTACCCCTTTTGGGGTTTTCCAGCACACCTGGCAATCACTGGGACTTCTAGATTGGCACTTCCGCTGCTAGTGGAATTATGTAAGCGGAAGATTACTGGAGACTTGGAGCATGTGATAAGCGAAAGGCGTACCCAAGTCAAGCAGATGCATGACCAATGGAGGGCTGACCTAATCGAGCAAGCTCGCAAAGCAAGTTCAGATTACCCGATAAATCCGATATGGCTTTCTCATTGCATAGGTGAACTTAAGGACGATACTATGATTATCGTTAACGAATACGACTTTAATCCGTATCACGCAAATTTCGCGACACCCGGCACTTACTTCTTTGAACCCTCCGCAAGCTGTCTTGGCTGGGGGATCGGTGCAGCGATGGGTGCCAAGTTAGCTAGGTCCCAGTCGACGGTTTGCGCGACGGTTGGTGATGGGGCTTACATTTTCAGTAACCCCACAGCCTCACATTTTGTAGCAACTGCTTACAAGATCCCCATCTTAACAGTCATCTACAACAACGAAAGTTGGGGGGCCGTTAGGAGCGCCATTCAAGAGACCTATCCTGAAGGATTGTGCGTTAAGTCGGGAAATTTCATAGGATCAGAGCTAAAACCCTCGCCAAGATTCGAGTTAGTGGCGGAGGCTCACGGTGCATACGCTCTAGCTGTCACCGAACCTAGACAACTATTAGACGCATTGAAGGCGTGCATAGACGAAGTCAATGAGCACAAACGCTCAGCCCTTCTCAACGTTAAGTGCCTAATCGCCTAGGCAATCTCTCGTACTCTTGTAAAGCAATTATCACCCTGCTCTGAATTGAAGCGATTCATGTTCGTGATCGCCAAAGGTCCGGCTATGTTAATAACTGCAACAAGATGCACAACAGTCTCGTAAATTTCGGAGTGTTCCGGCTTGCATTCTACAATTCAAGAAATCTTTTCGAGATCGAAAGAGAATGGGAGGACCGCTTTGCTCGCGCCGGAATCGGAAATCGTATGTGCACATTATCAAATTCCCACTGTTGAGTACCGTGTTGCCAGTACTATACAAGAAGCATCTAAGAGAGCCGAAGAACTGGGATTTCCAGTAGTTATCAAGATAATCTCTCCTCAGATAATACACAAGACTGAAGCTGGAGGAGTTATGGTCGGCATCCGGGACCAAGATGATCTGAGAAGAAGTTTTGAGAAGGTCATGAGTAATGCAAGACATTACTCGCCAAATGCAGACATTATCGGCGTTTTCATCCAGCGCGTTGTTCAGCCAGGGATTGAGGTTATGGTTGGAGCCTTGAGAGATCCACAATTCGGGCCATCAGTTTCGTTTGGTCTTGGGGGGATTTTCACTGAAATATTCAAAGACGTTGTTTTTGGAATTGCACCACTGGACGAGGCTGAGGCATATCGCATGATTCGCTCAATCAAGGCCTATTCCCTTCTAACAGGATATCGCAACTTACCAAAAGCTGATGAGAAGTCAATAGTGGACATCATCTTGAAAACTTCAAAGTTAATTTCTGAAAACCCAGAGATTGACCAAATAGATTTCAATCCAATCGTCGTAACTGACAAAGAGTCAATCGTACTCGACACGAGAATTTTTCTGCGTTGACTGATTCGGCACCTATATCAGTTCAAATCATATCGTGATAAGGTAGACAATTACAGGTAGGAAAGTATGTTAACGATAGAGTGGAAGTGGTGGATATATGAAGAATGGCGCTAAATTTGTGATAGTTGACCCTTGCTTGATGGTCCCTCCAGCAATGAAGCTTTTGGAAAGCATTGGCACTGTAGTGTGGGCTCCTGAGAAGAATCAAAAGAAACTCGGCATCCAGGTCCGTGGAGCGACGGTGATTATAACCGAATTTAACAGGATTACAGAGTCGGTAATTGAGTCTGCAAGAGGTACTCTTAGAGGAATTGTCGTCTATGGGGTTGGATACAATCACATTGACGTAAATGCGGCGACCAAGCGCGGAATCTATGTCGCCAACTGTAAAGGTTCAAACGCCGAGTCCGTCGCGGAATTTACTTTTTCACTAATGCTCGACCTTAGTAAACGAACACATGTCGCTGACCGTTTCATAAGACACGGGCGTTGGAGAGACTTGCACAAGATGCCGGTGGTCCTTAAAGGCAGTGAGTTGTCGAAAAAGACCTTGGGTCTTGTGGGCATGGGGGAGATCGGTAGAAGAGTTGCTCGTATCGCACGAGGGTTCAACATGAGGATCCTGGTTTTCGATCCGTACCTGTCTTCGGAAAGCATTGTCCAGAACGGCGCGGAACCTGCTGATCTTCGAACACTGCTTAAGGAAGCAGATTATGTCTCACTTCATATCCCCCTATCGGACGAAACTGAGGGCTTCCTCGGTGATGCAGAGATTGAGTTAATGAAACCAACAGCTCACCTCATAAATACCGCGCGAGGCGCCTTAGTTAACGAGAAGGCACTTCTGAGAGCCCTCCGAAAAAAGAGGATAGCTGGAGCAGGACTCGATGTCTTCTCGAAAGAACCGTTGCCACAACATTCTCCATTTCTCGAATTGGACAACGTGATTATGGCTCCGCATATTGGAGCACTCACTCAAGAAGCGCTTTCAGCTATGTCGCTCATGTCAGCTGAGGAGAGCGTAAGGATAGCTCGAGGAGAAGCCCCTATCAATCTAATTAATAGAGAAGTCAAAGGGAAGAGCGTGACCAGCAGAAGTCGGAAAGGGTAGAGCATTCGACACAGTGAGTAACTTAACCGAGGATCAAGGGACCTTACTCTACGAAACAGATATAATCTCACGGGAACGTCTCCTTAGGCTGGTCTTGCGTTCTTTCAAGTTCGACAATGAAACATGCTCCTAATTAATTGAGGAATGTTCCCTTCCTAACTCGTGTTAGGTCCTATTGATCTCAATCTGGGACTTTCTACCCTACATGGTGGGAGGAGTCGAATGGACAATGGGCCTCGTCGGCGGAGGCTTAGCAATAGGGTTTGCTTTGGGGTTGCCCATCGCTATAATTCAAACCTTTGGGAACGAAACAATGAAAGCCGTTACACATCTCTATGTATGGTTTTTTAGAAGTATTCCTCTCCTGGTTCTCCTCTTCCTATTCTACTGGGGGCTCTTGCCCGCCTTGGGCTTTCAACCGGACCCATTCAGGAGTGCCATCGTTGTTCTGGGTCTCCGGAGCGCGGGCTTTCAATCTCAGATTTTTCGCGGTGCAATGCTATCGGTTGGAGAAGGTCAAATGGTCGCAGCCCGAGCAGTAGGGATGAGTGGAGCTAAGGCTGTTCGTTATGTCCTTCTACCTCAGGCCATAAGGATAGCGCTTCCAGGATGGTCCAATGAGTATGCGGCAATAATCAAGGACTCGGCGATTTGCTTCGCGCTGGGAGTAGTAGAAATATTGGCTAGGGCTAGGTATGTCACAATTGCCACGTCATCGCCTCTTATTCCTTACTTTGTTGCTGGAGGCCTCTTTCTGATTCTAACGTACGGAGGCACAACCGTCCTTCACATTTTGTACAATAGAATCAAGACGCCGGGGCTAATTGGAAGGGCTTAATATGTCTCAACATGAGGAAGTTCTAAGGGCTGAAGACATAACCAAGCGTTACGGCACCAGCGATATCCTGAACGGAGTTACGTTTGAAATCAAGAGTGGAGAAATCAAAGTAATTTGCGGGTCAAGCGGATCTGGCAAGAGCACCCTCCTGAGATGCCTGAACCAGTTAACTAGGCCTGACGGAGGAAGAGTCTGGCTCGAAGGAGTAGAAGTAACAAAACCCTCAAATGACATAAACAAGATTAGACAAAGAATGGGGTTCGTCTTCCAGGACTTTAACCTCTTCAATCATCTAAACGCACTGAAGAACATCAGCATTGGATTAGAGAAAGTTAAAGGAATCAAAAAGGAGGAAGCTAGAGCTGTTGCTCTAGAGAACTTGAAGAGGGTGGGTTTGGAAGGTTTTGCTAACAAGTATCCTGCCGAGCTCTCCGGCGGACAGAAACAGAGGGTCGCGATTGCTAGAGCAATCGCCATGAATCCGGTAATAATGCTCTACGACGAACCCACATCAGCTTTAGATCCTCAATTGATCGGCGAAGTACTAGATGTTATGAGAGAACTCGCTAAGGAAAAAATGACAAGTATCGTTGTCACGCACGAGATGGGATTCGCGCAATCCGTCGCGGATGAGATTTTGTTCCTCTCGGAAGGAAAAATAGTGGAGCGCGGCCGGCCCCATGAACTCCTGTCGAACCCTAAACTTGAATGTACGAAACTGTTCTTTGAGAAGATCGCGGTGCTTAACGAGATGAGACAACAATGAGTTTCTTGGACGAATTTCTGGTCAGTTTGCTACCAGGATTCTTTACGACTGTCGAAATCGTAGTCCTGGTGATTCCTCTCAGCATTCTACTGGGGATGGCGCTGGCCGCGATGAGAGTGTATGGTAACAGACTCCTCTCCGTCGCCGTTGCCGCGTTTGTAGGCATATTTCGCGGCATTTCGCTAGTGGTTACCTTGTTCATCATCTTCTTTTCGCTTCCCGAGCTGGGCATCTACTTCAACTCTTTTTGGTCGGCAGTAATAGCATTTACAATCGTTTCGGGCGCTTACGAATCAGAGTACATTAGAGGAGCCATACAATCAGTGGACATAGGTCAATCTCTAGCCGCCCAAGCTATAGGGCTGAGCAAAGCAAAAGAGGTGATCCACATAATTCTGCCTCAATCCTTGAGAAGAGCATTACCATCAATTTCAAACGAGTGTATCTACGTAATTTTGAATTCATCCCTTGCCGCTTATATAGGCGTTAATGAGATGTTCTCTATTTCCAAGAGCATAAACTCGTTCGAGTTCCAACCCATCCCAATATTCTTGACTACTGGCCTCATTTACGCGGCGATGGGGACGTTCGCCACAGTGAGCCTCAAAAAGTTCGAACATAGGCTCAAAATCCCGGGACTAGATACGGCACGCTAAGTACCTTTTGACACCTCGCTCAGGAACTAATACTGTTTCCTAATGGCCAGTAATTTCGTGTATATAATGTAATGTCGACAGAATGATATGTTTACTAAACTTAGCTTTCAGCTATGAGCGAGCCAAAAAGTAGACGTTCCGTTTTGAAATACGGTGCCGCTGCGATAGGCGGCTTAGCTATTGGCAGCGTTGCTGGATGGACGGCTTCACAGGCCGCAACTCCACCACCCAAGGTGGCTAAGTGGGGAGTAGCCCCACCAGCGGGAACTCAGGTTTCTTTGATAAACGGATGCGACCCGGCATATCCACCGTTCACCTCTGTAGACACTTCAGGGAATGCGTCCGGTTTCGACATTGATTGTCTACAAGTCGTTGCCAATCAGTATGGTTGGACGGTCACCACCAAGCCTTGGGAATGGTCGTCCATAATAACAGCTCTACTAAACGGAGACCTCGACATGGTCTGGTCCGGGATGACTGTGACTGCTGCTAGAAGCAGTGTAGTTTGGTTCACCATGCCCTATTACTCGTACATTCATCGACTCCTAGCACTAGCCACTCAAACAGGGTCAGAGCAAGATATCCTGAATTCTGGAAAGACTATTGCAGTCCAGACAGGAGCGACAGCTGATCTGTGGGCGACTAAGCTTCTCGCTGCAGGAGATACCTTTCAAAAGCTCCCACTCGACAGTCAGCCTGCTTGTATCCAAGCGATGTCTGATGGAAGAGCAGTAGGTGCCATCATGGACAGCTCGTACCTAGATGTTTACTTGAGAGACAACCCGGACGTGGCTGCTAAGTTCAGAGTGGTCGGTAACGTCGGAGGAATGAGCGTATACGCAATAGCAACCAGAATAGAAGACGTGTGGCTCAGAAACCAAATAAACGCCGCCCTTGAGAACCTGATGGGATCAACGAAGTTCACTGAAATCACGACTAAATGGAATCTAGCCTAAATTAAGCGCGTTTCCAGCGGACCGGCAGCATGGTTACAACAGGTCGTCGAGTAGATGTAACTAAAAGCGTCCCGTCCCTAGCGGCGCTTTTACATCCCGAATTCCTTACATTTGTTATCGACGAACTGTTGAATCTGATCTATGTCTGACTGGCTAAGGCGTGAAAATCTGCTCTGCGCTTTGAGATATTCCGCGACAGGTTTTCTCTCCTTAATCTTAACAGTAGGTTGAACCACGCCGTTTTCGACCTCGTATAGCATCCACATTCCCGTTTGAACTGCTAACTTGGACACTTTCACTGACAAATGTTCTGGGAAACCCCACCCGGTGCAGCAGGGAGCTAGTACGTGAATATACGTGGGGCCATCAATAGCGACGGCTTTCTTCACCTTCCTTGCAAGGTCCAGTGGATAAGCGATTGTGGCTGTCGCGGTGTAGGGGATCCCATGTGCAGCCATAATCTTGACCATGTCTTTCCTCAAAGCCATCGGGCGTTTTTCGCCCGAGGGACTAGTCGTCGTCACTGCTCCGTATGGTGTCGTTCCGCTTCGTTGAATTCCAGTATTCATGTAGCCCTCGTTGTCGTAGCATACGTAGAGAAACCTATGCCCTCTCTCTACCGCGCCTGAAAGCGACTGAAAACCGATATCAGCTGTCCCCCCGTCGCCGCACAAGGCGACTAAATTGACGCGGTCGCGTCGTCCCAAAGCTCTCAAACCGTAATCTATTCCAGAAAGGACCGCTCCTGCATTTTCAAACAGCGCGTGGAAAAAGGAGAACAGAGGAGCACCCGAGTATGCGTAATTTCCTGTCATACAACCCGTCGAGTTTACCATAATTGTATCCTTTCCGAGGACTTTGGAGATTATCCTTGCGGCAATGACTGCACTACACCCTGGACATCCAAATCTCCCTGGCGAAACGAACTCTTCGTCAGGCAGGTTCCGTAGAGTTATGCTCATGCTATTCGCATATCCCCCAAGCTTTCAGAGTATTTGTGTCCGCGTCAGGCCAGAAAGTTTCCTTCCCGTGCATTTTCGCTTTCTTCACTTTGCGACTCTCTGAGATGACCTTACTGATCGTCAGAGGCGATACATCCCTGCCTCCAAGTCCTAGAATAAAGTTCACGATAGGAGGGTGATCTGCCAGATGATACAGACTCCGCAGAACATCTGAATAGAGTATGCCTCCAGTCCCGGTTGAGTTATCGCGGTCTAATACGGCGACGACGCTCGCTTTTCCTGCAACCTCCGCTAACTCGTTGAATGGGAACGGCCTATACATCTTGATCCTAACCATTCCAACTTTCTCCCCCGCTTGTCTGAGCTGGTTGACTACATGACGCACGGTTCCCATCATGCTACCCATTCCGACGATTAGGATTTCTGCATCATCTGCATAGTGAGTCTCGATAAGATCGTATTTTCTTCCGAAAGCATTTTCAAAAAGTTCGAAAACTTCCCTTACCACGGTTCCAGAGTTCTCCAGGCAGAAGTGCTTGTCGTATTGAAATTCATTGTGATATGGTGGATAGGGCATCACGCCTAGAACGATTGGTTTCTCCAAGCTAAGAGTCGGATAGTGCGGGTTCAGTGGCGGCAAGAATTTTTCGACGTCAGCCTTAGCTGGAATTTCAACCGGTTCTGAAAGATGCGAGAGAAAGAATCCGTCTAGGCAGACCATTGCAGGAAGGAGAACCCGTTCATCCTCCGCGACTTTATACGCTATTGGGATGGTGTCAAGAGCCTCTTGACAATTCTCAACATAGAATTGTAGCCATCCAGTGTCCCTTTGGGCAAGCGAATCTCCATGGTCACACATGATTGATACGGGTTGCGACAGAGCTCTGTTTGCCACGGCCATAACAATAGGTAGTCTGAGGCCAGATGCGAGGAAGAGGCACTCATGCATCAATGCCAGCCCTTGGGATGACGATGCTGTGAATGCACGCGCACCGACTGAGGCAGCACCGACACAAGCTGACATGGCACTGTGCTCACTTTCTACGGGAATCGCGTACGCATTTAATTCGTGATTTGAAATCGAATTGTACAGAGTCTCAACGATATCAGTTTGAGGAGTTATCGGATACGCGGCCATTACTTGAATTCCCGAAAGCTTGGCTCCCTCGGCTACTGCTCGGTCTCCTGACATGAACTTTCTTGACATTCAATCCTCCCTCTTCATCGTTATCACTTTGAGAGGGCATTCTTCCGCACAGATCCCACAGCCGGTGCAGTAGTCATAGTCAACCGCCATATTCACGCGACTGATTACGCCTTCCGGGCAGAAGATCCAACAAATACCGCATTTGGTACACTTACCTAAGTCGATGATGGGTTTCGATGTTTTCGTAGCACCGCGCTTGTTAACCCTCGAAAAACCTGGGGGAAGCCACGGTGACTTGGGTCTGTTTTCTAACCAAGGATGTTGCAGGTCAACCAGTCTCCTTTATTGATTGATAAGCCCTCTCCATGCCTGCGACATTCTTCTTTGCTACGACTTCTGAAAACCTCTTTGAAACAGTTTCTTTGAGCGACTCGAAGGATACCATCTCTTCCAAACCGAGAAGCGCTCCTAACATGACTACATTGGCTGTTGGTCGCTGGATGGTCTCCATTGCAATCTTATTGCCATCTATTGTGTGAACATTTAATCCACTAAGTCCCAATTCGCTGGTCGATTTTGCAGTGTTAATTAGGATTCGTGAGTCTTCCTTGACGCCGTCGGCTACATTAACAAATTTCATAACAGAAGAGGATGCTACGACCACCATGTCAGGGTTCTGGATGAACGACTTAATCCAAATAGGTGAATCGTCCACTCTCACAAAAGACATTACCGGAGAGCCTCGCCTTTCAGTTGTGAAGTAAGGCAATGATTGCGACCATTTCCCATCAAGAACCGCGGCCTCAGACAGAAGATCGGCAGCAGTGACAACTCCATCGCCCCCGATCCCGTGAAAGCGTACTTCTATCATGAGTCAACTGCTCTTTCTACGCATATATCGATACTATATCGATATCCATACTTGGTCTTCGGACCATTGGTCCATAACTCATCGTCCAACCATTTATTCTAGAAAACCCATTTTCCGCTTTGAACAAGGGTGAGATGAGATAAATCTAACCATGTTTGCTCAGCGCTCGCTAGGGCAGCTATAGATTGAATTGCGCAGAGAAACTCAATGAGTTCGAGCTGCTTTTCAATCCGAAGTCTGTTGCCATTATAGGCGCATCGCGCACTCCCGGCAAGGGAGGATACATTCTAGTCGAAAACCTGATCAAGTCAGGTTTTCAGGGAGAGATTTATCCAATAAATCCTCGTGCCGAAGAGATTTTGGGTCTAAGCGCGTACCCAGCCATCAGCGATGTACCGAAAACGGTTGACTTGGCAGTATTGAATGTTCCAGCTAAGATGACACCACAAGTCGTCATGGACTGCGCAAGAAAGAGAGTGAAGTATGCGCTGATTATTGCAGGTGGATTCGCTGAGGGAGGCGAAGAAGGTAGGAAATTACAGAACGCTATAGTCGAAAATGCGAAGTCCGGAGGGACACGCATAATAGGACCAAACGTGGTGGGGATGATCAGCACCAGTAGCAGGCTGCATCTGACTTTTGCCCCATTCAAGGCGGTTAAGAAAGGGCATGTTGGAATTATCGCCCAAACAGGAGCTTTTTGTGGAGCTGCTCTTCATTACCTATTTTCATTTCCGGATTTCGGCCTTAGTAAATCAATAGATTTAGGGAACCAATGCGATCTCTCCGAAAGCGATGTACTAGAGTATATGATGTGCGATCCGGAAACACGAGTCATTATGCTACACATAGAGGGATTACACGATGGCAGGCGATTTTTCGAAGCGGCGAAACTCGCGTCTCGCAGAAAACCTATCGTTGCACTCAAGTTCGGACGTACCCGAGTCGCAAGCAGGGCCATCGCGTCGCACACCGCAACGCTGGCGGGAAATGACAACATATTCACAGCTGCTTTTAGGCAGGCGGGAATAGTTCGAGTAAACGACGTGGACGAAGCCCTTTATGCCGTAAGAGCGCTTAACTTGTCTCCGCTGCCTCTGGGCAATCGAGTCTGCGTAATCACTTTTTCCGGTGGTGCGGGGGCGCAAGCTGCGGACCTATGCTACGAGAACGGTTTGATAATTCCCGATCTGAATGAAGAAACCTTGTCGAGAGTGAGGAGTATGTCTCCGCCTTGGATGGAGATTTCAAATCCAGTAGATATTTGGCCAGCTGCAGAGAAATCCGGAGATGTTGGAAGGACTTATGCAGAGGCAATTCGACTGGCAAGGGCAGACGCAAACGTTGACATGATCATGGCGTTGGTTAATATTTCATATGCGCCCATTACGCAATCACCTGAACCAGAGAAGTTAGCGGACGCCATTGAGCCTCCTTCAGGAAAACCTGTCGCGATATGTGCAATTGGGTCCGCTGAAGACTTAGAACGTTATATCCAGGCGTTTGAGAAGAAACAGATCCCGGTCTATCCAACGGTGAAGAGTTGCGTATTAGCTTTGTCAGGGCTCTGGCAATACGGTTCCTATAGAAATCAAACTAAGACGGCTTGACAATTTACGCGTGAGGGAATAGACTTGAGGTATGACGTTAAGATTTCACCACTCAAGCTTGTAACGTGAAATTGAAACCTCCTCGAAATCGCAACTTTCTTGGAGCGCTTCACACGCGAAGAAATCAGCGAGAACATGTTTAAGCTAGTTCTTGTCCAGACACGCTCAAGGCATATTCTAAATTAAGTTGAAACTAGGAGAGTGGCAAGATCGATATGGCCAGAGATAAGGTCCTGATAACTGATCCATACTTTATGATTCACGAAGTAGTGGAAGGAGACATTCTAAGTCAACTGCAATCTGCAGCAGAGATCACGTACCACCTGCCGCACTCAGAGGTAGATATGCTGAACGCTATCAAGGACGCCAGCGCTATAATGCTAGGTGATTTTCCTCTGACGAAGGGGATCATTGACACGACCGAGAAATTGAGAATCATAGCGAGAGTGGGCATCGGATACAATCATATCGACCTGGCTGCTGCGACGAGCAAAAGAATTCTGGTGACAAACGTACCCAGCGCGTTGTCTGAAGCCGTGGCGGAACATGCAGTGATGCTTATGCTGGCAGTTGCTCGGCGACTGACCCTTGCAGATAGCTTAGCTAGGAAAAGTAGATGGGATGAGTTCTTTCAACGTGTGCCGGGTCCGGAGTTAGCGGGCAAAACCCTAGGTATCATAGGGTTCGGCTCCATAGGGACATCAGTTGCTCAGCGAGGCAAAGCATTCGGCATGAAGATACTGCTGTTTGATCCATATGTGAACAAGCAACGTGCGGAAGAACAAAACGCTCGTCAAGTCGGGCTAGAAGAGTTGCTCAAAGAATCAGATGTAATTTCGATACATACGCCATTGACCGACGAGACGAAGTCTCTTATTGGAAGACGCGAGTTCAGTCTCATGAAAAAGTCTGCCATCTTGATTAATACTGCTAGAGGCGCCGTCATTGACGAGCAGGCACTCATTAATACACTAAAGAATAGAGAGATCGCAGGGGCTGGGTTAGACGTCCTAAGCTCTGAACCTCCAGAAAGCACAAACGCTTTGTTATCATTTGATAACGTTGTGTTGACTCCACACTGCGCCAGCTTCACTTTAGAAGCGTGCAAGCGGCTTTGGTTTGCCTGCGCAGACGCGGTTATGAGAGTGCTGCGGGGAGAACTTCCACAACCACCCGCAAACATAGTCAACCGCGAGGTAGTTTCTGCACTAAGCACCTCGTCTTCATGAACACGCGCCGCCCTAACATGACTGCCGGAATCGCCGAAAGGTCAATAACATGTATCTCCGATATTGTCGAAAGCCTTTGGGATGCAAAATGAGAAACATTGTAAAGGAGAAATTAGCCGCCGGAAAACCTTCTGTAGGAACTTGGCTCAACATGAACAATCCTGACATATCAGAGCAGTTGGCCATGATGGGCTTCGATTGGTTAGTTTGCGACCTTGAACATGGCCTGTACGCTGTACGAGACGTCCAGAGAATGATGCAATCTATGAGTTCTGTTCGAGATTGTCTGCCTCTTGTGCGGGTCCCTATCAACGAACCGGTCTACTTCAAGTGGGCACTAGACATGGGGGCACAGGGAGTAGTTGTGCCCTCAGTGAACTCTAAGGAAGAGGCAATAAGGGCGGTTCAATCCAGCAAGTATCCTCCCCAAGGCATCAGAGGATGTGGGCCAAGGCGAGCATCTCGATATTACACAGAAGTCACAGATTACGTGCGAACGGCCAACGAGGAGACACTGGTTGTTGTAATGATAGAAAGCCAAACTGCCCTCGATAATCTCGATGGCATTCTGTCAGTGAAAGGTGTAGATGCCGCGTTTATCGGACCAGACGATTTATGCCTCAATTTAGGGATCTTCCAACAGAAGGAGCATCCGAAATTCAAAGCAGCATTGACTAGAGTATTGGAGGCCTGCAAGAAACATGGCGTGGCGCCTGGAATGCATTGCAGTGAGAAGAACATCAACGAAGCGATTTCGCAAGGTTTTCTGTTTTGCGGATTAAATGATGACGATACGTTTCTAACAATCGGCGCCAAAGCATGTCTAGACGGTGTAAAAGGCTGGAAGCATTAGTATGCATTACCAAGTATTCAAAGCAGGTTCGTGACAATTCGACATCTAGTGTTCCTTGAGTGAGATTCAAAAGACAGCCGTATTGGATGTCGAGGACGATTTTTTGAAACTTAAAAATAAAGTTGTTTTAGTCACCGGCGCGGGTAAAGGGTTGGGGAAAGTGACTTCTATTCTGTTTGCTGGAGAAGGAGCAAAGATAGCAGCTGCTGATCGAGAATATCCTGAGGAGACGTTGGCAGTGATCAAGGAGCAAGGTGGAGAGATTCTTGGTATCCTCGGTGATGTGTCAGTCGCAAAAGATGCTGAAAGGATGGTGCGTGAAACTGTGAACAAATTCGGAAAACTAGACATCCTAGTGAACAACGCAGGCATAGATAGCCCCGCGGGTTCCGCAACAACTTTGTCAGAGGAGAGTTGGGATCGCATCATTGATGTGAACTTAAAAGGGCCATTTCTTGTTTCAAAATACGCAATTCCAGAAATCATGAAGACTGGTTCAGGTTCGATCGTAAACATTGGGTCGATCAGTGGATTAGTTGGAAGTCGAGATTGGCTTGGCTACTGCGCTTCGAAAGGTGGAGTTGTGAATTTGACTAGAGCCATGGCTTTAGATTTAGCACCTCACAATATTAGAGTAAACTGTGTATGTCCGGGTGACATGAACACCCCTATGCTAGAAGCCTGGTTCAAACAGTTCAAGAAAGAGGATGAGGCTTCGGAGGAGAAGAGGATGCTGTCACTGTACCCTTTGGGGAGATTCGCAAATCCGTCGGAGGTGGCTAAGGCTGTATTGTTCTTTGCATGCGATGATTCATCCTTTGCCATAGGTTCGATCCTAGTCGTCGATGGAGGATACATTGCTCAATAGGGCATTATCAGTCTATATAGTAGTATACACGCGACGTGACGATTCCTATCATAAGTACATGGTTTTCTTATAGTCAATGAGCGCCGTTTTCTTTTTGCGTGGGGTGCTTTGGGCAAGAGTGTATATGTTCGTGAGGCTACAGGGCTTGTAAAAGAAGCAAGCTGGTTCGACGTCTTCATGTACAATCAAGCATCCATGCTTGCGGCTGCTGCGCCCATATGGGGTGTGGGGTTCTACATCTACTTGGGTGGCGATTTTTTCACCATGTGGTGGCTCTCGATAGTCCTCAGTGTTTTCTTGGTCTTGACATACTACCTGCTTTCCTGTGCGATGCCGAGAGCAGGTTCCGATTATACTTATGATTCGAGAATTCTCCATCCTGCAATAGGTTTTGTCGTGGCCGGGCTTATGGGGTTTGGGCAGGCGCTGCTTAACGTAGTCTACAGTGCAGTAGGATGGGTTTCGACGGGGATAGCCCCGGTGCTTTTGTATGCTTCGTTCGCCACCAATAATCCAAGCCTCGCAGATCTCGCCGTTGCTATTAGTTCACCACTGTTTTACTTTTTACTGGCAACAATTACTATAGTAGGGTTTGGTTTTATTCTTGTAGTTGGAGGTTTCAAGAGGTTTCTCCTATTCGAGAATATCGTCATGGTCATATCACTCATTGGAATGATTGCCATGTTCTTAGTGTGTTTGACTACTCCACACAGCGAGTTCGTTAGCATGTTTGACACCGTCGCCAAGAACTACGGCACTAGCTACTCCGACATACTTGCCAAGTCGGCGGCGTCGGGATGGTCGTCGCCGCCAGCTACTCCGGTGCAGACGCTAATGATACTGCCAGGGATAATGTCATTCACCTGGTTCGGTATGCAATCAACCGCATTTGCAGGAGAGATCAAGAACATAAAGAAGTCGAACATGTTTGGAATGACGCTTTCGGTTATCGTCTTCGCAACGCTGTTCATAGCTGCATTCGCTGCCTGTGTTAACATGATTGGATATGATTTCGCTACAGCCATGGCAAACATCTCTTACAATAATCCGAGTGCCATATCGATCCCAGTCCTAATTCCCTGGTCAGCTGTGTTCTTCTACGGTTTAGCATCCAAGAATCTTGCGATCGCAATACTAATTGCTCTAGCACCCATGTTTAGTTATCTAGCTGGGACAGGAGTTTTCATTCTGGTCTTCTGCAGGTTTCTATTTGCAATGTCATTTGACAGAGTATTGCCAGAATTTGTTTCGAGGATTGATGAGAGATTCCATTCCCCACGAAATTCCGTTATACTCTCGGTTGTAATTTCTATCGCCATTCTGGCCGTAACTCAGGTCTTATCCGCGGTACCATCAACATCGACCTACACGCTATACATAGGGCTAATGCCCAATGCGCTGATGCAGTCAACTTTCCTCATAACGGCATTTTCGTTAGCTGTGTTTCCGTATCTACGAAAAGAGCTGTATGAGCAAGTGTTCCCGTTCAAGAGAAAAATAGCCGGCATCCCTATTGCGACTTGGGTAGGAACAATATCAATCGGCATAGTGCTGTACACTCTCGATATCTGGTTCCTACAACCATTTTCTCCGCTAGTATACGGAGGCTTCACATGGTTCGGATACCTGATCGTCGCGTTTTCAGTGCTTATGATCATTACTTATTATGGGATCAAAGCCTACAGAGCGCACCAGGGAATAGATGTGTCCCTCGCTTTCAAGCAGATACCCCCAGAATAGTTTGAATGTTAACTGTGCATCAAACAAGTGCAGCACTGGCGTTAGGGGCCCTTTTCAACGATGGAGAATGAGTGTTCCACATGCTTTCTGAGCTGATACAACTCGAAGGAACGGCAAATGAGGTTGGCTATCAATATGGTGTGAAATGCAAAGATCGGATCCACCGATTACTAGCTTGGTATTATTCCAATTGCTCAGAAGCCTGCAAGATGGACAAGCACGAACTACTTCACACCGCGGGGAAATATTGGTCGTTCATAGAAGAATACTCGACGGAGGTTGCTGACGAGATTAGAGGAACGGCAGAAGGATCTGAAAAGAATTTGAATGAGATCGTGTTCCTGAACACATACTATGAAATTTATGCTAGGCCAGCCTTTCAACCCAAATGCACGGCCTTTGCGATCAGCGGTGAAGCCACGAGTGATGGTACAACTTATGTTGCCCAAAACTGGGATGATTTAGTTGACTGGTTTGATGAAAAGTTCATACCGCTCTTTTTGCGCGTGAAGCATAAGAATGGTCCAGAAATAATCAGTTTCACGTTACCCGGAATACCAGCGACCACTGGGATCAACTCCAACGGGATTGGATTCTGTTCTAACACCTTGTATACTGTAGAGCACAAGATTGGAGTTCCGATTTACGCAATCTCGACTGATTTGTTGCACCAGAAAACTATAGGAGATGCTTTGGATTCCATCACCAGAGCCGACCGAGCTGATTCTCTAAATTACTTGTTAGGCGACGAAAATGGTGAGATCTACGATGTGGAGGCGACACCCAAAGATGTCGAGTTCTTTTCTTCCAGTGATTATCTACATCACACAAACCACTTCCTCTCAGAGAAACTCCAATCCGAGAAAGACCTCGTCCTTCCTGTCATGATTGACAGCGTTGTTCGTTGCAATAGAATTCGGAGGTTGCTGAGACAGAATGTGGGGAAAATTAACCTTGAAAAGACCATGGCTTTTCTTCGAGATCATGTCAATATTCCCAATTCAATATGCAGACATAGAGGCTCGAAGTTTAACTTTCTAACAGCTGCCTCGATGATATTCGTTCCCTCTAGAAGAGAAGCTTGGTTCACGCATGGGAATCCTTGCGAAGTCGAATTTGAAAAAGTCTCATTCAAGAGTTGATCTAGGCATAATCGGAGCATTTTCTTATGAAGAGATTGATGGATAAGGTTGCGATAATAACGGGCGCCGGGTCGGGATTCGGACGGAGCTCCGCTTTACTTTTCGCTGATGAAGGTGCGAAAGTCGCCTTAGTCGACATTGACGAGTCAAGTGGCCTAGAGACACTTAGGATGATCACAGAGAAAGATGGTGACGCTCTATTTCTGAAGTCTGACGTTACACGCGCTCAGGAGGCTGAAACGATGGTAAAACGAACAGTGGATAAGTACGGCAAGGTAAATGTCTTGATGAACAATGTTGGCGTTTGGTTGATGGGAAGTGTGACTGAATTGACTGAGGAGGTTTGGGATAAAGTCATGGACATCAATTTGAAGAGTGTCTTTCTGTGTTCTAAGTACGTGATTCCCGAGCTGATCAAAGCCGGCGGTGGTTCAATAATCAACTTGAGTTCTATAATGGGCAAGGTTGGATTTCCGAGCGACTCAGTCTATTGTGCCTCCAAGGCTGGTGTAATTCTCTTGACTAAAGTTATGGCCTTAGACTACGGACAATACAATATTCGGGTTAACGCCATCTGTCCGGGAGACTGCGACACTCCCATGGTGCAGCGATATCTAAAGTCACAGAAGAATCCTGAAGTCACTCTAAAAGCGATGGAAGAAGTTTATCCGTTCAAGCGATTGGGAAGACCCATTGAAGTGGCATATGCTGCACTGTACCTGGCTTCGGATGAATCTTCGTTCACAACGGGTTCTGAACTAATGGTCGATGGAGGATACACGGCAAAGTGACAGTCGATGTCTATGAACACCATTAAGAGTCGACGGCCGAGGCAAGGGGATTGCAAAAGTTGATGAGTTTTTTAGGAAGTGAAATCACGCTTGGGCCTGTCTGATCAACAGCTCATTGACATGTACCGCATGATGCTCCTGATCAGAAGATTCGAAGAGAAAGTTGGCGAACTTTACAGTAAGGGCGTTGTACCCGGTTTTCCACATCTTTACGTCGGAGAAGAGGCGGTTGCAGTCGGAAGCTGCGCAAACCTAACGAAAGAAGATTTCATGGCGATAGCGCATCGGCCCCACGGATATTTACTTGCAAAGGGTTCTTCACCAAATTTAGTGATGGCCGAAATCTTCGGCAGGAGAACAGGTTACTGCAAAGGTAAAGGCGGGTCAATGCACGTAACAGACATGGAGAACCACGTCATTCCAAGTGCTATTGTGGGAGCCGGAATCCCAATAGCCGCCGGCGCTGCATTGGCTTTCCAATTGAGAAAAGAAAATGCGGTAGCCCTCTCATTCTTCGGAGATGGTGCATCAAATACCGGTGTCTTCCATGAGGCTTTGAACATGGCGTCGGTGTGGAAATTACCAGTAATTTTCATATGCGAAAACAATCTCTACGCTATTTCTGTTCCAAGCGCTAAATCAACGTCTGTAAGTAATATCTCTGATCGAGCACACGCCTACAACATTCCTGGAGAATCTATTGATGGAAATGACGTGATTCAAGTCTATTCCTCTGTAAATGCAGCGATTAAGAGAGCTAAAAGTGGTCAAGGACCAACACTCATCGAATGTAAGACTTACAGACTGCATGGCCACCATGAAGGAGACCCACATCTGAGATATCGTACAAAAACAGAGATCGAAGAGTGGAAGGCCAAATGCCCCATCAAGAGACTGGAAAGAACTCTCCTGGACAGAAATATCCTGAACTCCGACAGGATTGATCAGATAAGCCGAGAAGTCGATACGATCGTTAATGAGTCAGTTAAATTCGCGCAGGAAAGCCCTCTCACGGATCCTGCTGAAATTGAAACTGACATCTTCGGCAAAGGGTTGAGTTAAAATGGAAACTCGGGAAATAACCTTCGCGAAAGCCCTCTGCGAAGCCATGGAAGAAGAGATGGCGAAGAACGACCGCGTCTTTGTAATGGGTGAAGATGTCGGGTCATATGGCGGGGTCTTTCGAGCAACTGAGGGACTGTTTGAAAAGTTTGGTCCGGAAAGAGTAAGGGATACCCCGATTTCCGAGGCTGCAATCATAAGCGTCGGGTTGGGTGCTGCAATAATGGGAATGAATCCCATAGTTGAGATAATGTATTGCGATTTCCTATGCAGAGCCTTCGATGAAATAGTAAACCAGACCGCCAAGATGACTTACATGTCAGGCGGACAAGTCAAAGTCCCATTGGTGATCAGAACTTCAACTGGAGCTTTCGGTCAAGACGGTCCTCAACACTCTCAATCCTTGGAATCAATCTTCAGTCATATTCCAGGTCTCACTATAGTTCTTCCATCGAACGCGTACGACGCAAAAGGACTTTTGAAAACCGCCATAAACTTCGGCAACCCGGTCATGTTTTTTGAACATAAAGCGTTCTACTCGACGAAATCGCATGTGCCGAAAGAAGAATACACAATCCCATTTGGAAGGGCAGCTATAAAAAGAGAGGGGACCGATGTAACGATCATTGCATTGGGGTACATGGTCAACGAGGCCATGAAAGCCGCACAGATGCTGGCAGAGCAGAATATTAACGCAGACGTAATCGATCCCAGAACTCTTGTCCCTCTTGATACAGATACCGTTGTGGCATCGGTTAAGAAAACTGGTAAAGCAGTAATCGCATACGAAGCATGCCAGAGAGGAGGATTCGGTGCTGAAATTGCATCCGTAATTTCAGAGAAGGCGTTTGGGTATCTCGACTCTCCTATTAAGCGGGTGTCTGGACCCGATACTCCCGTACCTTTCGCACCTTACTTAGAAAGTCGCTGGATAAGGAATTATCAGGACATAATAAATGCGGTAAGAGAGATATCGTAGTAGTCATTTGTGCCAGTCTTACCTGAGCAAGCGATTCCAAAGAGCTAAACATACGAGTCCAGTTGGATTCAATTTCACACTCTCGCCAAGACTGGTATCATGTCACGTGCAAAGGTTTATGACTCAAACTATATGTCCGCGCCAGAACTATTGACAATTGCGAGATTCCATGAAACGCATCACACGTGACAAGATCAGGTATCACTTCTCGCCCGAGGAGAAACCAACCCTAACCATAAGTCCGGGAGAGACAATCATTATAGAAACCCAAGATGCAAATTCAGGCATCCTACAAAAAGAGACCGACATCTGGCCATCAATAGAGGAGCTTACAAAAAGGGGAATCGGGGGGGTAAACCCGGTTACGGGGCCAGTCTTTGTGGAGGGAGTTGAGCCTGGCGATTGTATAGTGGTGAAAATCAAAGAGATAAAGTGCGGAACTTACGGAAACTGCATCTTGGACCCAGGCTTTGGAGGACTTTCAGGGCCATATTCCGTCCAAGCTCCAGTACCAGCCCGAACAAAGATTTGCTCCATCAATGGTGATCGTGTTCTCTTCCCCACAAAGGACGGCAAGCACATAGAATTGCCAGTCAGGCCTATCATTGGCACGATTGGCGTCGCCCCTCGAGTTGAGAGAATCGCAACAATATGGCACGGTCAAGAACAGTGCGGAAACATAGATTCACCCGACGTAGCTCCGGGGAATAACGTGATTCTACGAGCCAATGTTACAGGAGGCCTATTATCACTTGGAGACGCGGCGGTCGTAACTGGTGATGGAGAGCTCTGTTGTTCACACATCGACAGTACGTCTGAGACCACGATTACGGTTGACGTACTCAAGGCTAAGGATTCAGGGTATGTAAATTGGCCTCAGATAGAATCATCCAACAGCATAGGCTCAATAGGCTGTCCGATGTCTGGCTCTCTAGACGATGCATATCGAGCCGCGTACTGCGACCTAGTGCAGAGGATGGTCAATTTCTACAACTTCGACCTGTATGATGCGTACCAGCTTGTATCATGTGTTGGAGAGGTACGCGTAAACCAGGGAATTGACCCTAGCTGGTATTGTTGCACAGCAAAAATTATGAAGCGTTTTCTTCAAACCAGTTGACCACGTGGAGTAGTCGCTGAGACGATAGGCTCCAAAGATCTGCAAAGATCAGTCGGGATTGTACGGAAGGAAATTGATCCAAAAGTAAAAAAGCTCAGCGTTCAGCTGTCGTGGCGAGACTGAAGCCTATGGAAGATGAATTGTATACGATCGAAGGAGATTCTCAACTGAAAAGAAGCAATACTATGAAGAGAATTCGCAAGATCATAGACGATCAAAATGGTTCTGCATTGATGGTCCTGGCGGAGACACCAGAATACATCCAAGCCTATCTCAAGGCAGGCGTTAAGATGTTTGAGATTCATGGAGGCTCGATCTTCAAGGGTTGGAACAAACATATCACTCTTCAGCCAACCTCCCTTGCTGAAAGAGCAGAGAACCTGCAAATAGTTAGAGAAATGACAGGAGAAGACGCGTACATTACGTCTGGTCACGCCAATGGGTGTTTCACGTCGCCAGTAATGCCAGTGCCATTTACGTACAACGATTCGTTCGTATTGTCTGCCGCAGGAGCTGATGGATGTCACAGTCACAAGTGTGACTGGAAGGACCTGGAAAATCTGGTGAAAATTGCTCACAGGTACGGATTAGTCGTAGAAGCATACATCTCCCACTCAAAGGACAAGTATCACTATTTCGGCCTCCCGGCAGACACGCCAGCAGATGTTTCGAAAGCTACGAAACGCATGGAAAGTATAGGAGTAGATCTTATCGGAATAATGAGCGGTCAGACATACGTTGGCTTGCAGGGCCATTCAATTAGCCCCGACGTGAAAGATCGAATAAACGCCCTGGTCGACACAGCAACTGTCCCAACCTTCATCGAAGGTGGAATGACCATGGACACTTACAAGGAGTTCAAAGATACTGGTATTCAAGTAGTAGTCATTTGGACTGCATTCAAAGAAATGGCAATGAAAACTGTAGAAGACGCAGCTAAGCAGATAATAGCGTACAAACCAAAGCGGTGACGAAGTCAAAGCTGGAATGCCCACGGGGTCCTTCCTTTTAGGAGTGGATGTAGGCAGCAGCGGATCAAAGGCTGGGATCTTTGACTTAGAAGGTCGTAGGATCGCTTTACACTACGCCGAATATGACCATTCAGTATCGGAAACTGAAATTAACGGTTTCATCGACGACGTCTGTCACGTCATTAGAGATACCGTGATCAAATCAAAGATTGATCCAGCTGAGATTAGCGGAATCGGGCTCGGGGCATTCGTTGGCGGTCTGGTGGCCATAGACAAAGATGGCACCGAATGCATGGTTTGGACCGATCGTGACGTGTCCACGGAAACCGAGTCAATTAGACAATCCGTCGATTGCGCGAAACAAGCAAAGCTGCCAGGCAGGCTGGAGTCCCAGCTTCTCTCGATCAAAATAAAACAACCGAGAATCTACCAGATGACTAGTAAGTTCCTTCAAATGAAGGATTATGTAGAATTCAAATTAACCGGACAAGCCGCAACCGACTGGTCCGAAGCTTCGCTCACCATGTTGTTTGACCCAAAGAAGAGAGTCTGGTCAGACGACTTGGTAGCCAATATAGGTCTCGATATAGAGCGACTTCCTAAGATTGTTCCGTCTACGTCAGTAATCGGAGAAATAACGAACACGATAGCTGAAAAGACGAACCTTATGAAAGGTACCCCTGTAGTCGCAGGAGGAATCGACGATGCCATCTCAATCTTAGGCCTGAACGCACTTGAAACAGGCGTCGCCTCTAACGTGTCTGGCACAGTGGAGAACCTTGATGTCTGCGTCGATCGAATTATCCCCGAGAAGCCGGAATACCTCAGAAGTGGAATAGAATTCTTATGCAACGTGATTCCCAACAGCTACATCATTCACGTTGGTTCTTTCTTGAGCGGAGGATTCCTGCGTTGGTTCAGAGATCAGCTGGGAAAAGTAGAAGTCGACAGAGCAAAGGGACTCCAAGTAGACCCATTCGTAGTGATGGATAAAGAGGCTGAGGAGATTCCCATAGGATCAGACGGCTTAATCGCTGAACCTCCAGCATCTGTGTACATTGTGGGAGAATATAGTTACGATGGCTCTCTGCAAGGGCTTTCCACGAGACATCGTCGCGGTCACATAATTAGAGCAATTCTCGAAGGTATTGCTTTCAACCTAAAGGAAGATCTTGATATTATGAAGAAACTCGGTGTGCCCGTTCAAAAAGTGGTTGCGAGTGGGGGATGCAGCCGAAGCACAATTCTCAACCAAATCAAGTCAGACATACTCGGTGTACCAATTTTCCTGACAGAAGAGACAGAGCCCGGCGTACTAGGAGCAGCGATTCTGGCAGGAGTAGGAGCTGGGATTTATGCTAACCCAACTATCGCGGCTGGAAAAATGGTTATGGAGAAAGAAAATCATTTTGAACCATTGCATAAAGCCGAATATTCGAAAATACTCAACCGACGTAATCGCATTCTAGCTAGTTAGAGTTCATAGTGATCATTACAGTCTCTCGCGGGCTTAGCATCTGCTCTCGTTTTACCCTCATAAGCCTGTTCGATGCGCCAAAGACTTACTGCTCTTTCATGGTTTTCAAAGATGCGCAAGAACAGTCAAGGGTTCAAAGTTGATATCAATGTGCAACCAAATGTTAGCGTGAGCTTGGTTGCTTCTTGAGATTGAAGAATAAAGTTACACTCATTACGGGGGCCGGCTCAGGGCTGGGGAGCGCTACGGCTCTGCTGTTCGCTAGAGAAGGAGCCAGAGTTGTTGTTGCAGATGTTGATACTCATGCCGGCAATGGCATCGTTCAGAAAATCAATGGCACTGGTGGGGACGCCTTTTTTGTAGAAGCGGATGTCAGTCAGGCCGCTGACGCGGAGAGAATGATCACGGCAGCCGTCCAGAAATACGGCAGGCTTGATGTACTCTTCAACAATGCCGGAATTGCTGAACCTATGGGAACCGTCGAGGAAATATCGGAAGAATCTTGGGATAGAATAATCAATGTTAACCTCAAGGGCGTCTTCTTGGGGTCGAAGTACGCCATTCCAGTGATGGCCAAACAAGGTGGAGGAGTTATCATAAACATGGCGTCTGTCAATGGACTATTTGCAATTCAACGTCTATGTGCATACAACGCGTCGAAAGGAGGCGTTATCATGCTGACAAAATCGATGGCCATAGATCACGCGCATGAGAAGATACGGGTTAACTGTATATGCCCAGGTGTTGTGCGTACGCCAATGATCGAGAAATATATTCGCGAATCAGCGAACCCGGATGAAGCACTTAAGGAACAGGAGAATTTGAACTTCGTGATCAAACGCCTAATCGAGCCTGAAGAGGTCGCGAGCATGGCGTTGTTCTTGGCTTCTGATGAGGCAAGTGCTGTTACAGGCGGATCATATGTCGTGGACGGTGGTTACACTGCGATCTAGAGTAATGGGCTAGCGAACCGTCTTTCCCGAAACGGAGCAGGCTAAGAGTTGTCGTAGATCAGGTCGCTGTACGTTTTCTCGGTATGAACTCGCGATCGAGGAGATCGAACTTGTCGTGGGGGTCTTTCACAACACGAACCCTGTAGATGGTCTTTCCCCATCCGCCATGTTCGATTCCTATGTCATGGCACTGAACGTTTTGACAACTGAGTATCCCATTAGGGTCCAGCCCTTCGAGAATTCTCTCATAGACAATGTACATCGATGGCGCGAAGTTCGTCAGGGCCTCAACGCATGGGTTCGCGGTTGACTCGTCGGGCAGATAGAGTCCCGAGGCACTGAAAACGAATTTGTCTCCTTTCTTAATTCTTAGAGAACAGTTCTCTGAACTAACGGCTTCGAATATGACCTTGTAGTTGGGAAGATCTTCAAATCGTGATAGAATCTTACTGTTCTTTTCTGACGACAAAACATAGTTCTTAGTCTGTTCTTCTGAATATCCAAAGATTTTTTTAGCTTTTTCCAAACCCTGACTTGACAAGAATCTCAATTTCACTCTATTGCTGCCGCGTTATTAGCGTATGGATTGGTTTGCATGATTCGCGTGTAGTCTGTACGAAAGTCTACGACACTGATTCGTCACTGAGGGGAGACGCTTCCTACACCACCGTCGATCTTCAAACTGATATTGAACCTACCAAACAGGTGTGTCATATATGACATGAGCTGATGCTTGAAAGAATATTGCGTTATCACGATGAAGACAAATTCAGGCCAAGAAATGATCCAGCATGCTTATCTTAGTTCTTTCTTGCAGGTGTGTCGGAAAGGTGCCTGTGAGCTAGCATGGGTGAAGAAAAGAAGTTCACGAAGATATACTATGCTACGGATATACACGGGTCAAACCGTGCCTTCAAAAAGTTCGTGAAAGCCGCTAAATTCTACAAGGCCGATGTCCTGGTACTGGGTGGAGACATAACTGGCAAGATGATCGTCCCGATGGTGAAACAACGTGATGGCAGCATAAAGACGTCACTGTTCGGGCAAGAAAAAATCTTGAAGGATGAGACTGAAGCGAAAATTGTTGAGGGGGATATCCGTGATTCTGGATATTACCCATTCTATTCTTCGCAAGAAGAAATTAATGAAATCGAAGCGGATAAATCGAAATTGAAGGATCTGTTCACCAAGCTGATGCACGATAGCGTTGTCTCCTGGGTTGATTATACTCAAGAACAACTGAAAGGCACTAACGTCATTTGTTACATCACAGGTGGAAACGATGATCACCAGAGCATAGTGGATGCGATAAAGGAAACCGACAACGTAAAGAATCCAGATAATCGCGTAGTACAGATAGATGGCCTTCACGAGATGGTGAGTATTGGATGGAGCAATCCAACGCCGTGGAAATCACCACGCGAGTGCAGTGAGGAGGACCTTTCAAACAGAATTAATGCGCTCGTTTCGCAAGTTGATAATATGGAGAACTGTGTTTTCAACTTTCATGCTCCTCCACTCAATTGTGTGTTAGACGTGGCGCCTTTGCTCGATACATCGGTTTATCCTCCCAAAGCCGTTTTGAAACTTGGACAGCAAGTATTGACAAATGTTGGCTCTTCATCTGTAAGGGTGGCAATCGAGAAGTACCAGCCTCCTTTGGTTCTATGTGGACACATTCATGAGTCCAATGGAGTCTGCAGAATTGGAAAGAGTCTCGTAATCAACCCTGGCAGCGAGTATGGTGAAGGAATATTGAAAGGTGCTATCGTCAATCTGGCAGACAAGAAGGTACTGAGTTACCAATTAGTCTCAGGATGAGAAACATCTAGAATAGGGGTCCAATCGAACCACGTAGCGACCAGCGCTTCCAAGATCGGAGGAGACCTTTAATCGTGCGAGAATCTTGATCCCAATTTGTCGGCACGAGAAAGAACGATTTAGCACAATCTTGTGGAGTTCTGCTTTGATTTATTTCGTTGATTGACCCTGATTGAATTCTCCCGGTGATTAGTTCGATCTACGACACCTTGAGTAATGATTGACTATTCCATTTGTAATACTCATTGTAGAAGACGTTACGCAGCACTCTATACTATACCATACTATCGTTTTATATTCAGTCGAAGAAAACTTCTTTTCGAATTCCTTTGAGCAAGAGCAAGACGTTCGTTCGTGAGGCCACCGGCCTTGTTAGAGAAGCGAGTTGGTTCGACGTATTCATGTATAACGAGGCGGGCATGAGCTTTGCAGGGTGCATGATCATGACTTCCATGTTTGCAGACATCTTGTTGGGCGGCGATTTCTTCACGGCATGGTTGGTTTCGACAATTATGGGTGTTTTGATAGGCCTGACCTATTACTTGCTCTCTGTTACGATGCCGAGAACAGGTGCCGACTACATCTATGATTCTAGAATCTTGCATCCGGCCGTGGGTCTAGTTGCGGCAGGGTTTGTGGGCTGGATGGCTGCTCTTGTTAACATAGGCTACGGTGCAACAGGCTGGATTCTATATGCGTTGGTTCCCTTTCTCTCAATCATGTCCTTAACCACAAACAACGCAGCTTTGGGGAATCTTGCTGTCGCGGCCAGTTCATCAAATCTTGCCTTTGTGATAGCTTGTATTTCCACAGTAATTTGGGGAGTGATAATTGGAGTGGGAGGACTCAGGAGGTATCTTGTGATCCAGAATGTCCTCGTGGTTATCTGCTTAATAGCCACGGCAGTGATGTTAGGCGTCACTTTAACTACGCCGCATAGCGCATTTGTAGCTTCGTTTGATGCTGTTGCGAAAGGCTACAACACAACCTACTCTGGCATAATCTCTAATGCGAGCCAAGCGGGGTGGACACCAACGCCAACAACACCATATCAAGCGCTATTTTTTGTCCCTATGGTATTGAGTGGATCTTGGTGGGCCACTCAATCGGCCTGTTTCGCAGGCGAGATTAAGAATATTCGAAAATCGCAGTTGGTCGGGATGCTGGCAAGCATCTTACTCATGTCGACTGTATTCTTTGTGGCTTATGCCAGCCTAACTTCAATGGTAGGATACAACTTTGCGAATGCCATGGCTTGGTTCGGCTTCAATAATCCCAGTGCGATAACTATTCCTGTTCTGCTTCCCTACCCAACTGTATTCTACTATGGTTTAGTTACGAACAATGTCGTGCTTACGGTAATCATTGCTGTAGGGGGAATGCTCTCCATCATGATGTTTATCCCGTGGGGTATCCTAATCTTCTCCAGATACCTGTTCGCCATGTCGTTTGACCGAGTTCTGCCAGAAGCCGTCTCTAAGATCAACGAAAGGTTCCATACCCCCGTGAATTCTGTGTTGATGGCAACAGTCCTCGCAATGGTTATAATGGGTCTCGAACAGTGGCTTACCACTTTTCCTGCGTCCCAAGCAGGTTGGATACAATCCTGGATCTATTATGTGGGAATCACGGCGAATGTCCTAGTACAAGTAGCCGCATTCATATCGGCAATAGCCTTGGCTTTGCTTCCATACGTGCGTAGAGAGCTTTACGAACAAGCTTTCCCATTCAAGAGAAAAATAGTGGGAATCCCTGTTGCAACTTGGTCCGGACTCCTAACCATTTGTATACTAATATTCAGCCTAGATGTCTGGTTCCTGCAACCACCGTGGTCAACGCTGATTTACGGTGGGTTCCCTCAACTTGCTTATCTCTGCGTAGCCTTTGGTATAATAATGGTCTTCGTCTACTTCGCCTTGAAGGCCTATAGGGCGCGCCAAGGACTTGACCTCTCGTTAGTCTTCAAGGAGATACCACCAGAATAAGGAATCATGGCCCCCTCTTCGCATCATCCTAAGGACGGAACGGCACACTCTTTCCGACCCGGCTCAGCACAACTGCATATTCGATTTAAGTGAAGAGATTGATCAGAGCACTTGCTGCGGAATATCTGCCTGACCAAATCTGAGAAATCGACTATGATCCACGCGTGAATTTCAGTAATTTGATTTTCAATTCTCAGAATCCACAGTAACACCGTCATGTTGACCGAAAGTGCAATATTCATTCCTGCTTAGGGCTTGCAGGATCGGTATGAGCAGTAGTGGAAAGAGCTGTCGACTCGGGCGCATCTTCCGAACGGACGGAAAAGCATTCGTCGTAGCTATGGATCATGGAATGTTTGACGGACCAGTTAAAGGTATAGAGAAACCAGACGATACGCTAACCAAGATTATTGACGGTGGGGCGGACGCCGTATTGACAACTTTCGGCATCGCTACTAAATTCCATAACCTGTTAAGAGGAAGAGTTGGCTTGATTCTGCGCCTTGATTGTGGAGAATCAACGATTTGGAAAGACCCGAACAACGTAAAAGAGTGGAACAGGCCATTCTCCGTCGAAGATGCCATTAGGCTAGGTGCCGACGGAGTTGTCATAATGGGGTTTTTGGGGATTCCTTGTGAGAGCCAAACGCTAGTGAACCTGGCAAGATCATCAACGGAGTGTCATGAATGGGGAGTACCATTACTCGCTGAAATGCTTCCCTTCAAGAGCGCCAACATCCTGAATCCATACGACGCCCACGCGATTGCAGTAGCGTCAAGGATCGGCGCCGAATACGGTGCAGACTTCATTAAGACCAATTACAGCGGAGACCCTCAGAGCTTTCGCGCCGTCACCGAAACCTGCCCTGTTCCAGTTCTTGTTGCTGGGGGAGAGAAGATGAAGACCATTAGGGATGTCATCGAAATGACAAGGGGAATAATGGATGGAGGCGGAAAAGGCATCGTCTTTGGACGAAACGTCTGGCAACACGAAGACCCAGAGGCTATGGTTCGTGCGCTCACGAAAATTATTCACGAGAACTATTCTGTGGAAGACGCGCTAAGGCTGCTGTAACGTCTTGTTGGGATCAGGTTGAACCTAGAGGATCGATCACGATGAAGGCCGCATTACTTTACGGGATAAATGACCTTAAACTCGTGGAAATTGAAAAACCAATAATTGGACCTGGTGATGTTCTAGTCAAGGTCAAAGTCTGCGGTGTCTGCCCTACAGACATCAGAAAATACAGAACAGGGAACCATGGCATTCTAAGCTTTCCATTCAATATGGGCCACGAATGGGCTGGCGACGTGGTTGAGGTAGGCAAGAATGTGAAAGGTTTCGCTGTCGGAATGCGCGTTGGAGGAGCAAACTATGGTGGTTACGC
>JBEKGM010000028.1:0-35902 GCA_050012795.1 Bathyarchaeia archaeon
TGCCCTAATTGCGGCAGTCCGCTCCAGCCCTATGTCAACTTCTGCGATAGGTGTGGAACTCACGTAAGATAACTCGATTAGCCAATAATGAACCAAGAGCGTGAAGTAATTTGAGTACTAAATTTGCAAAGATTATTGTAAAGTATTGTGTCGGATTGACTTTTGTTGCTTGTCTTTCCACGCTTGTTGTGTACGCAGTTCATGGATGGACTTGGGATTCAAAATTTGCAGGAGGAAGAATTACATTGACTCTGCCCGAGTTTGTGATTGCTATAGTACTAATCACACTGGTTCTCGGCATATGTATTGACATGCGGAGAAGCCGGAGGAAGGCTTGAACGATGAAAGGTCTAACGAGCAAAGAACGCCTGTTCCTGCGCGTTCTCTCCGTGGTCGCCATCATAGATGCCGTCACATTCTACGCTGCCTCACGAAACCTGCAAACATTCATCGCCAACTTCACCGAGGTAACCACCCTGATAACCGTCCTTACTCTCCTCGTCCTCACGATCCAATTGGAGTACTGGTGGAGGTACTCGCGAAGAACAGACAACCTCCGATTTTGGAAAACTCCTCGGGAAAAACAGAACTCGAATTAGACTGATCTGCTTTTTGCGTTCTGAATTAGCGTCATCCATCTGTCCTTTCCTCTGACTTGGATTCCAGTTTCTACAATCCCTGATATCCTAGGAGGAAACTCGAATCCCGAGAAAGTCCGTTTCTAGGTCCCCAATTACAGCTGGAATAGTCGTGCGACTAGCGGGGGCGATTTGAATCCTCAAAAGATGAATTTATTCGAATTTATTCGACTTCTTGTAACCGTCTGAAGACTAAATCAGACACGACCAAAGAAGGCTATGCGAGAAGTCCCTTTCTGGGTTCTCAATTACAGCTGGATTGGTTGTGCAACCAGCGGGGGTGATCTGAATACCCAAGAGATGATTAAAGAAGACTTTATTCGAATTTGTTCGAATTCTTGTAACCATTCAATACCAAACAGGACGAAAGAGGACCCAGAAGAAGATCGTAGGAGATTTCGTTCGACTTTATTCGACTCATGAGGTGTTAGGGGTTTAATGCGGTGTTGTTCCGTTCGCTCCATCCCAACCCCAATTACATGCGCAGTCTTTCTCTATGCAACGCTTTCTTACTGGGGAGCTATTTGCAAAATGATTGATGGCAGCGTGCCCACAATTCTTGCACCTCGCAACTACGTCGGGTTTGATGGATTGAGTTTGCGTTCGAACGCTAGGCTGAGGAAGCATGAACCAGGCTGCTTGATGTGGGGGTTATTGGCTTCGAACATCGCGTGTGCCATAATTCCGGTCGCAGAAACCCGCGAGGATTTACAAGTGAGTTTATTCTCGAACCGCTGCGTCCACTGGAACTGGATTAAGGATTCAAAAAGAAGTCAGCAAGGTCAAGCTTTCTGCCGCTCTCATTCTTCTAAGTAGGGAGCCATCTTTCGTAGCCACGCTTGACTCGCAGCTTCCTCAGGGGTGAACGCGTTGAGGATTTGGAATGCGCCTCGGAGGTAGTCATTCGCGTTTACATTTTTGGGTACCTCACCGAATTCTCTAGGCAACTCGAATCGGTTCAGGTCAGCCCACCAATTCGCTAAAGTGGTTTCATTGATTTCGTTGAAGTTAATCCAGCCCGAGGTTTCGTCGGACGGAGGTTTAGTTACGCATCTTCTTTCAGACGCTAGGCGTAGCAGCTTGTTTTCTGGAATGCCGAGAGCTATTGGCAGGGAAAGCATCGCTTTGAGGAAGTTTCTCCTGTCCATTTCATAGGCCTGTCCGCGGCGTGTCCCGATGTGGGGCTACTGCACGAATCTCAGCGGGCAATGTTCTTTGATTAAGCGCCTCGTTTCCAGGTCGTTTAGGCTGAATGATTTTGTCTTAATACGAGGGCTCGAACGCTGATGCGAAATGAAAAGCCGAGCAGAAAGCTTACTCTTAGAACTCGCGCTTGTTGCGCGAAATCGGCGTAAAATCTGCGCGGTTAACCATGGTAGGTTGGTGCGGGGGAGGGGATTCGAACCCCTGAACCCCTACGGGACAGGGTCCTAAGCCCTCCGCGCGAGAAGTCGCTCTGCGCCTTTGACCTGGCTTCACCCCATTCAGCGTTACGCTGAAGGTTTGGCAACCCCCGCATCGAACAACGTGTAATATCGCGGGAATACATTAGCTATCCGATTCAGCCTCACCAGACTAATGCACGACAAGGAAGTAGAACAGTACAACTAGGATGATTCGGTAGACGCCGAACGGAATGAAATTATGCTTCTTCACGTAGTTCAGGAAGAGCCTGATGGCCACAAGTGCAACTAGGAAGGAAGCGAAGAAACCTACGAGTAAGAACTGATACTGATTAGTCGAAAACTGGTTGGCTGACATGAGTAAGTCGAAGCCGGAAGCAGCAATCATTGTTGGAACGGCCAAGAGGAATGAGAAGAGTACGATGGTCTGCCTCCTCATTCCCAACGCCAATCCCCCCATTATTGTCGGCGCCGACCTTGAAGCACCCGGAATGATCGAGATCGATTGAAAGAAGCCTATTAGTAGGCAATGCTTGTACGGAATCTCAGATATCTCACTCACTCCAGCTTTCTCATGATAGAACAGTTCAAAGACTATGAGGAATATTCCTCCAAGCAGAAGCGCCCACAGAACAATCTGCTCGTTGCCGAGAAGAACCTCCTTGAAGATTCGGTAGAAGGTAACCCCGACGATACCCGTAGGGATGAATGCGACCACTAACCGCTTTAAGACCTTCAAGTCCAGGAAGTATCTCCAGTAGGAGACGACCACAGCTAGGATTGAGCCGAATTCGAGAAAGAGCTCGAAGCTCTTAACGAACTCTGTCTGAGCGACTCCTAGGATGACGGCTGCTAGGATCGTGTGGCCCGTGGAGGAAACAGGGAGAAACTCGGTTAGTCCCTCAACTACAGCCAGGATGATTGCGGTGAACAGATCCATGCCAAGGACCTCGGCGGGTTGTACTTGAAGTGATTATTAAGGGCCGTTCAAAGGTAGGTTAATTTCGCGGCAAAGCAACCGCGGATTTGGAAAGATCAATGCGGGTTCCCATAGACGAACATAGTGTTCTGGTTGTTGTTGATGTCCAGAACGATTTCTGTCCGAGAGGTGCTGTCCCCGTGCCACAAGGTGACAAAGTTGTGCCAATGCTCAACGAGTATGTGAAGAAGTTCAGGAATGCGGGCGCCGCAATAATCTTCACTAGAGATTGGCATCCGCACGACCACAGTTCGTTCAAGTCACAAGGAGGACCGTGGCCGCCTCACTGTGTTCAGGGCAGTAAAGGTGCGGAATTCCACGAGGCCTTGGTCTTGCCGCCAGGAGCAGAGGTTGTTTCGAAGGCCGACAAGAGGGATGAAGCATATTCATTCTTTCAGGGCACGGATTTGGCGCGGGAATTTCATCAACGTGACCTCACGAAGATGTTTGTTGGAGGGCTAGCAACGGATTACTGCGTCAAAGAGACTGTTCTAGACGGGTTAAAGAACGGTTTCGAAGTGTACCACCTTGATGACGCATCCAGGGGTGTAAACGTCCAGTCAAACGACGCTGCGTTAGCGTTGGCTGAAATGGTGAAGCGAGGTGCAAAACGCGTTACCTTAAATGACCTCGCTACGACTGCGGTTAAGAAAAACGCTTAGCCCGGGAAGAAGTAAGGCAACGATTTCGCGGGAGGCGGCGCAGCACGGCCCTTCTCCACATAATGCGTTTTCTTTTCTTCAACTCTCATTAGATGGATTACGTGATGCTCGGAGTGAACTCGGTAATCGTCTGAGAGGTTTAGGTGGTGTAGAGCATGTTTGACTTGGAGCTTAGCATCTTTCATGCTAAGATGCCCATTCGCTGGATCACTTAGAACTAATGTGGCTCCTTTAACTGCAACTTCAGTTTTCAACCGCTGTTCGAGAAGCTCAGCGAAATCCTTCCCTAGCTTTTTGAGTTCGCCCAACTCGACCTCAATCACGCAATATCCCTGTATTCACTCCTCCTGATGCTATGCTAATACGCCTTCCTTTGAGAAATACGGTCAGGAGGTTAGCGGGTTAGAGGGAGTCGGACGATTTGTCCGCATCCCTCACACCTCAGATACTCATACGCTTCATTTCTGAACAGAAAGCGGACTCTTCTAAGGTGCTTGCATATCTTCTCAACATCTGCATTCAATTCTTTCACCACGATACATGAGTGCAAGATTACCAATATTCATGAGACATGACTGAAAGTGACTTCGACGAGGCTGAACGGGCTCAATCGTCTTCTCAGGATTACTGCAGCGTCGAAGATTCTAAGCATGATTGTAAGTTCAAGTGAACGCTCACGCGAGAAGAAATTATCCTGAAATTGTCTAGGCTACCGAACGCCGTTTGAAACTCTCCGTTTTCGGGCAATCAAGGTCTCGATGATGAAAGTATTGTGAACCGCAGTTGAGGCGTATGGGTATGAATGGTGCTCCGGGCGGGACTTTCAGCGATTGCTCGCTTTTGAACCCGCGATCAGCGACTGACGGGCGACGGTTTCCCTGCGCTTAGGCTCGAAAGGCCGCTATGCTTTCGGCCCAGTGGGTTAACCGGGCTACACCACCGGAGCACTGCGTTGAAAGCACGTTATCTTGACTTTAAGTTCTTTTGCGGAGTCGCTGAATCGCTATGATCTGTGAGCAACCCTAAATTCATGGAATTCACCCGTGCAATCTTCCCACGTGACATCCAATTTCTGGACGTATGCTCCGGGTGGTCCACGTTTGCAGAATTCGATGATTGCATCTAACTGCTTTTTCTCCCCTTCGAAGAGGGCTTCCACTCTTCCGTCTGATAGGTTACGTACCCAACCCGTAATATTATGCCGAATCGCATTGTTTCGTGTTTCAGATCTGAAGAAGACTCCCTGTACTCGACCGCTAATGTACACGTGAGCTCTAACCATCATCTAGGGAACACTTTGAATCGTTATTTTGCGCAGGCCTAAATACATGACTGTAGAAACAAACTATCCGTAACCTCCACGGAAGTCAGTCGGATTGCGCGCAGTGATTGTGGAATTGAAACTTCCAGCACTTCCGACACTCGCTGAAGAAACGAAGCAAATGGCTGAGAACATCGGTTACACGGTTGTAGGGACACTCATCCAGAAACGTAAGAGCGTCCATCACTCTTACACAATTGGGCCTGGTCGACTAGAAGATCTGAAGAGCCTTGTGGAAGATAATGAAGTTGACACCGTCATTTTCGCTAACGCGCTATCCAGTAGCCATGTCTTCAAACTCACCCAACACCTAGGTGGCGAAGTTCGAGTAATAGACCGCAATCTACTGATCTTGGAGGTCTTCGACAAGCGAGCATTCACTAACGAAGCAAAACTTCAGATTCGTCTAGCCAAACTCAAATACACGCTCTCCTGGGGCAGGGAGTTCATCAAACTCCGCGGTATAATGGGAGAGCAATTAGGTTGGATGGGCCCAGGGAATTACCCGTATCAAGAGTACTATCGGGCAGCAAGAAACAGAATAAGCAGAATTGAAGGAGAACTTGAGGACATCTACAAGAAGAAGATGCTGAAGCGTGATCATAGAAAAGAGCTTGGGTATCCGATCGTCGCTTTAGCTGGGTACACTCAGGCGGGGAAGACGAGTTTCTT
This sequence comes from Bathyarchaeia archaeon, assembly GCA_050012795.1. GTDB lineage: Archaea > Thermoproteota > Bathyarchaeia > 40CM-2-53-6 > 40CM-2-53-6 > FEN-987. The sequence continues at coordinate 5,676 of JBEKGM010000028.1, forward strand.
TAACATGATGACGAACGAGGAAAAATTAGTCGGTCTAGGACCTTTCACAACCCTAGGCACTTTTGCACGTAAGGCTCAGATTCCCAACAATCCCAACGGCGAGTTCATCCTGATCGATTCAATCGGATTCATTGAGGATATGCATCCAATCATTCTCAAAGCGTTTCACGCCACCCTGGGAGAATTAGCGACAGCAGATCTTGTTCTGCTTTTCATTGATGCAAGCGACGATAGTTTCCCTCTAGAACGAAAGGTAAGGTCGTGCAGTCAAATTCTGCGTGAGATGGACGTGACCTCTCCAACGCTAATATGCGCGAATAAGATTGATCGAATTTCTGACGAGCAACTTAGTGACGCCGTCACTCTCATTCACAGATATTTTCTCGAGGAGAAAATCATCCCGGCAAGCGTCAAGACTGGGATGAACTTGGACAAACTCTGGGCGGAGATAGGATCATGGATCAATGACGGACGAGTTCTAATGAAGCCTCAAAATTCTACAACACCGGATTGAGATTACGACATCTATAGAATATACTCACCGTGAATGAAGGAAAATCTCGCTCTCAGCATCCATATTTGTGTAGAGTAGTCTGCTTACAAGACTCTGGATCAAGAGGGTATCATTATGTCAGAAAGATAGTTAAAGGCCATAAGCTTCCTCTCGGCTATCCAGATCTAGGCCAGCTTGTTGCGCAAACCTACTCTTTGTGGCTACATCATGCTGCTGATCGTGATTCTGGCCCTTCCTGCCACGGTTTATGGCACAAAAGCAATGAGCATTCAGGCATCCTTCAATCCGGTTCAAACTGATCAAGGATTCGAAGTAACCATCTCGGGACGGATATTCGACGTTTATAATCAGTCGGTTTCCAATGCGGTCCTGTCGATTCAGGTAATTGATCCTCAAGGGACCAGTGTTCACGTTGCAATTGCTTATTCGACTCGAACAGGACAGTTTCAAGACACTTTTCTGCTACAAACTAATTCTCCGGGGGGCAACTACACGACTTATCTTGTCGCTGACAAACCGGGCTATGACACTGCACATCTCTCGCTAGCTTTCTCCCTCTCTTCTCCCGATTTCCTAATTGAAACATCTTCCCCATCATTATCGATCCAACAAGGACAGTCAGCCAGGCTAACACTCACCATTCTGTCACTTCGAGGATATGCCCGCCCGATCAACTTGACCGCGATGAGTATATCAGGTGTAAGTGCTCAGTTTAATCCCGAGTCAGTCGTCCCGAGCGCAACGACGCTAGTTACTTTTTCTGTCGCCTATGACGCCCAACTTGGCAATCATACGATAATCTTGCTCGGCATCTCAGGATCTCTCACTCACAGGGTCGTAGTTGAATTAACCATCACGAGAGGACCAAGGCAAATGTTGCTCTCAGCTCTTGTTATCGTCGGAACCTTAATCGTCATCATCGTGCTCGCTTTCTTCTTCTACCGCCGGTCGCGTAGTCAGCGTAGTCAGAGAGAGACCGTTGTTGAAGAACTCATCAAGCAAGCCGCAGGCGACTCTGGGTATGTCGCAACCGCTAGAGCGATTGCACGTCTTGAAGAATTGCGTGCACTAGGCAAGGTCGATGACGCGACTTACCAGAAGCTTAAGAAGGAATACGAAAAGCGTTTGGAAAAATCGGCGTGATCACATTTTCTTCATAGTCTCGGCAATTTCATCGATCGATCTGCTGAAAGCATGATCGGGTTTGTCAAGCGTGTAGATGCTTTTTCCTCCTGCAGCCATGAGTTCGCACATGCAAGGTATCAGGCCCACAAGCGGTAAGCCTACGTTAGCTTCGATCTCCTTCCCGAACTTCTCTCTTCCGCCGCTTGCAGCGATCTGTTCTAACGGAATCTTATTTAGGATAACTCCTGATTTTCTGCCAAGCGCTTCGTAGACGCCTCTCGATAGCTCCTTAGTCCCTTCCAGATCGAACTCGTCGGCCTTCATAACTAATGATATTAGGTCTGCTCCGGCTAAGGCGTTGATGGATGAGTACTGTGCGCCGGGGCTCGTGTCGAATATCAAGTAATCCACGTTCTTTTCCGCAATAATCTCCTTCTTGCCAGCTAGCGTTTTGGAAAGTGCCTTCACTTCCCAACGACGGTCCTTGCTCATGACATCCTTCAATGCCTCTAATGACGGGTTGGCGAACCCCACCCAAAGCTTCCCTCTGATATTGTACTTAGCCGACTCATCCACAATCACATCATTGATGTCACATTTTCCGTCCAGATAATCATTCAACCACAGCTTCGGTTTCGCCTTAAACAAAACGTTAAGGCTGGGTGCGCGAAAATCATAATCCAGGATGCAAACACTAGCGCCCTGCTTTGCATAGACCGCCCCCAGATTGACAACCAAGGAAGTCTTCCCAGTCCCACCTTTATACGAGTGAAAAGCCAGTGTCTTTGTCAAATCTCACACTCTCCATCATTCTATGTAGAAGTAAACATCTCTACCTTTACGTTTCTTCTTGATTAAACCCATCGAGACAAGTTGATTCAAATAGTCGCTCTCCACGGCTCTGACTCGGGAAGTCTCTTTCGAGAGATCCGTCGCCGTCGCCTCACCTAGGCTGGAGAGAGCCAGAGCTGACTTCCGCAAATGATCGGGAAGAGTAAGTAGGGTGGTTACGTCAAGCGGAGTACCCTCTGGCATGTCAATGGTTGGCCGAGAAAACCGCGCACCAGAACGTTCAACCTCAATCAGCTTATCCAACTTCCTCGTTACAACTTCCACATTCCGATTAAGCTTCCTGAGCAAATCAACCACAACAGGATCAGACCCTTTGGAGCTCACGAAAACCACATGCACATGCCACCGCCCGAGCTATATGAAAGTTTGTGAGCGCTACACTTATACAGAATTATTGTTGTCGTTCTGTGCCACTCAAAAACACTTATATACAGAGCTAATGGCCATTAATAGCGTGGTGGCTTTGACAATCGCGAATCATGCACGGAAGACGGTTGTGGTTGCTCTTGCAATAATTGCCGCATTGTCAATTGTCCAGCTAACGGGACATGCACCAGGCTTCGTGTACGCCGACAAGAACCTCTCTGTCCTCGTAATTTCAAGCCAAGCCATCGGTACCGAGAGTAACATGACACAACCCGTGCTCCAGGTAAGCCCCTCAATGCAAAGCATAACTGCCGGAGGCTACGCGAGATTCGACATAAACATCAGTCAAGCTGGGACAGCGAATGTTCTGCTTGTAGCTCGAAACGTGCCAACTGACAGTAATGCAATCTTCGCACCACAAGTTGGTGTAGCGAATCCTCAATTTCACTCCACACTTGCAATCGTAACTTCAACTGGCACCCCGTCGGGAAACTACAACGTAACCGTTGTCGCCTTACTCAATGGCGAAGAGTACTCAAGCTATATCGGCCTTCAGCTATCATCTAACACGACCACTACACAAACGAGCGCGATCACCTCAACACGCAGCCTCTCTTTGGAGGTAGACACAGACTTACACTTTTATGAGCCCAACTCAACCGTGACTGTTCGTGGTCAGCTAACAGACCCATCTGGCGACGCAATCCCGGACGCTAGTGTGTCAGTCCAGGTTGACGATCCGACGGGCGCACAGCTGATTCTTGTCAATAACCTAACGACAGACGCTGCAGGCATCTATCATACGCAAGTGAAACTCGATCCGGAAGCTGCGATTGGAACGTACACGGTATTCGTTTCATCATTCGAGCCAGGATATACAGACGCTACGACTCGTACCACATTCGTTGTTGGTTCGTCATTGACTCCAAGTATCGTGATCTCACAGGTGTACATTACAGACACAACCGGGAACCCATCAGGGGTTTTCTCTGTCGGTCAAACCATATTCGTATGGGTAACGGTGCAAAACAACGGCGCACAATTCCAAGGGGTCATCTGGGTCCAGATACTCGACCCCAACGGGACACCCCGATCGATTCAACTACAAATCTCTACACTGCCTACGGGAGCATCAGTCAAGATCAGATTCGGCTTCACTGCATCAGTCGACCTACCTCGCGGAATATACGCAGCCAACGCTCTTGTGTCTGACAAACTTATCTCACAAGGCGGCATATTTCTAGCGAGCGCCAAAGCGCAATTTGCGCTGACAGGATGATGAATGAGCTTGAAGAAAGTCAACGATCAGTTTGACGAGATAATATTGGGACTCAACCAAGTCAGGCGTGAATTCGATGGCCTCCAAGCAGCTACTTCACCGACCAAAGATGAAGCGAATGACTCAACAAAGGCGAACGATGATCCTGAATCAATAGCTCTCGAAGAGTATCTGTCGAGTCGTCTTCAGCAGATAGGCGAGATAACATCCGAAAAGAAAGAAGCCAAAGGATTAAGGACAGGAAATGGCTGGGACGCCACGCAATTAATCGAATATGTCTACAAGATTGACCCGGTCTCCATGAAGCGAGCAATCGACTTGGCCATATCATCAAACAGGAAACTTCGAGAGAAAATAGCTGATTCACTCATGCGTCGCACGAGCGAAATCAAGCTGATCGGAACGCCAACGGTCGAATTCGTTCCAATCTGGAAGATTAACGGATTCCACGAATGCTACTATCTAAGAACTAATACTTACAAAATTAAAGTCAGCGAAGACGTCGTCGGCGTCGAAGTCGAAGGCAAGAGCAGAGACCTGATTTTAGAAAAGAAGCATCGAAATTTCGTCTCATCCATCATATTAGACCGGCTCCAAAGACTAGGAGCGTTTCTGTCAGGCGAATCCAAATACTTCCTAGTCAACGAGGTTACAGAGTTGGCTCGCACCAGATCGGACGGAGAACTAGTAATATCCAGTAGCGGAAAAAAGCTACGTCAAGATGACGAATTAGCGCTCACATCTTGGAGATCCAAGAGGATTTTCGATCAAACAGAACTCAAGGTGAAGGGCGCGAAGATTCACGTGCGGGAGTCAGCGATCTCAAAAGAGACACTTCTCAAGAAGTTCAGAGATCAAGTTATTCGAATGCCGGAACGGTTCAAGCAAATTTTAAGCAATAGATTGCAGATAAGCGAACTCAAACGAATTTACGTTCCACTGATCAGGATCCCAATTCAAAAAGGCCTTGTTCCTCGAGAAGTCATAGTGAATGGCACTAGTGGGGAACTCGCAGACAGTAATCTGTTAGAATTGTTCGAGTAGAAACCACGCTAACCTGAACTGACGCTCATACCATTCATTAACACGACGAACGCTAATACTTCCGATTGGTAGCGTTAAGCCTACTTGCATTGGGGCGTTACGGGCCCGAATATCGTTAGACCCATTAATAGGATAGGATACTTACCGTCTAGGTTTCTCTTTCTTTCCCTTCATTAACGCATCAAGTGATACTGAATTGATGGCGTAGACTTTGTACCGTATTCCAGGAATATCACCCATGGCTTTGCCTTCTGCACCACCTATCCCCTCGATCAAAACCTCATCATGCTCATCAATAAAGTTCAACGCACCATCACCTGGCACGAATGCAGTAATCACCTTACCATTCTTGATCAGTTGAACTCTGACAGCTTTCCGCACGGCACTGTTAGGCTGCCGCGATTCGACTCCAACCTTCTCAAGAACGATCGCCCTTCCCTGCGGGGCACCTTGTAATGGATCCGCTTTGTAATCCAAACCCAACATTCGACGTTTATAGGGCCGATAATGCCATCTGAAACGACTTCTATCGTTCCTCGTCTTCCTAGCGGCAAGCAGACCTGAAGCGCCTTTGGTCAAGCTGATCACTTTATGTTCGATGAAGGTGGGTCAACGTTAGAGTTGCGGTATAAGTGTTTATCGCACTCCACCCTAATCCATATTCGTGCCGACAACACTTGACCTGCAGGGTATACAACATTGAGGGTACACTTCCTTGGCTCAGGTGGCTCCGCGATAAGTGCCAAACGAGCCTGTCCATCGATCCTGATTGACGAGTCCATCTTGATGGATATTGGGCCAGGATCATTACGCAACCTTAGGATTTCGGCGATTAACCCATCTCGAATAAGGCAAGTTTTCATTTCACATCTTCACGCGGACCATCTCTCTGACCTCATACCGTTCCTCTGGGCAGTTCAGATCGATGGACGCCAAGAAGAGTTGGCGATGTACGGTCCACCCGGATTCAAGGAAACGTTCCACATGTTACAGGAATGTATGAGAACACCCCCCAACTTTTTCAAGTTCCCACTTTCAGTCCATGAACTTGAATTCGGAGAAAAAATCGGCAACATATCTACGTGTGCGACGATGCATTCAATTCCGACATTAGCATTCCGTGTTGATTCAGCCTCGGGCAGGTCATTTTGTTATAGCGCTGATACAATCTACTGCCCACAAGTTGCGAAGCTCGCAAAGGACGTTGATTTGTTCGTGCATGAAGCGACATTCCTTGAAGACCAAGCTAGCATCGCCGAACTGACACGCCACTCAACAGCAAGGGTTGCTGGTCAAGTCGGGCGTGAAGCTGCCGCAAAACGACTCATTCTGTTTCACATCCCTCCCCCGAACGAACACAGGGAGCATGAGTTCCGTGAGCAAGCTGCTCAAGCATTCGGGAGCAGCGTCGTCGTAGCCAATGATATGGATCATTTCGAGTTCTGAGATAGATTCGTCATAACTTAAATCTCATCCAGTATACTAACAAGAGAAGACTGGATCTTGAAGTCCGAAACTTCAAAAAGCAGATTCATGGACAAATTCGAAAACATTCGAATTGCCTTAACTTTCCGTGACGTAATGATTCTTCCGGGTCGAGCCGAGGTTGAACCTAGCGAGATCGACGTAAAAACCAAAGTTACAAACCTGCGATCGCTCAACGTTCCATTTGTATCTTCACCAATGGACACAGTCACTGAAAGCGACATGGCAATCGCAATTGCGAGACGTGGAGGACTAGGCGTGATTCACAGAAATTGCTCAGTGGAAGAACAAGTCGAGATGGTGAAACGAGTTAAGAGAGCGGAAGCGCTCATCATCAGAGATGTATTCACCGTTACACCTCGAGACACAGTCAGTACCGCACTCTCACTTATGGAGAAACACAACATTTCAGGACTGCCGGTAGTTGACAATAACAGGTTAGTCGGAATAGCAACTGGAAGAGACGTACGCTTCGCTGCAGAAACCCTGCTCGTGGAGCAAGTTATGACGAAGAACGTCGTCAAAGCAGAAGAAGGAATCACCATCGAAGAAGCACAACGACTACTTCATGATCACAAGATCGAAAAACTGCCAATTGTAAGCAAGACGGGTGAACTAGCCGGTTTGATTACCTTCAAAGACATCCTACTTAGAGGACAATACCCCGACGCAGCACGCGATGATAACGGACAGCTACTCAGCGCAGCAGCCGTGTCACCGTTCGACCTCGAGCGCGCAAAGCGACTTGACCACTACGCAGACATCATTGTGACCGATGTCTCGCATTTTCATAACACCAACGTGTTCTCAGCAACAAAGAGGCTTATGAACGAAGTATCCGCCGAAGTAATCGTGGGGAATATTGGAACATACGATGCCGCGGAAGATGCCCTGACCGAATTAGAAAAAATAAGCGGTTTCCGAGTCGGGATAGGTTCAGGATCGATCTGCACAACCACTGAAGTGACAAAAGCTGGCTCACCCACACTCTTCGCAACCGCACAAGTTGCAGACGCTGTCACAAAGTACGGTGCGCACATTCCAATTATCGCTGACGGTGGTATTAGAGGCTCTGGAGACGTTGCTATCGCTCTAATAGCAGGTGCCTCAGCAGTAATGATTGGAAATCTGTTCGCACGCTGTAGGGAGTCTCCGGGAACTCTCATCACCATTGGGGGAAGATACTACAAACAATATCGCGGGATGGGCAGCCCGGGCGCTAGAGAAAAGCGCTATTCTTTGGATCGTTACGGTATGCCATCTAAGGGCGTGGCAGAAGGAGTGGAGGGATGGGTCCCTTACAAAGGAGAGGTGAGTATCGTCTTGGATGAACTGGCATCAGGCCTGAAGGCATCTATGGGTTATGCCGGAGCAAGCAACATCAACGAATTATGGAGAAAAGCAAGATTAGCTGCGCTAAGCCCGTCCGGAGCAGAGGAGGCGGCCCCACACGACATACTCCTCCCTAGCGAATCCCAGGAAAGAATCTGAGTCTGAAACGGGACGTAGTATGTTTATATAACGTGTGTCATAATTTGGGTTGAGACTATTGCTATGCCGATGATACTGCCTGAAGAATTAGCGTCAAAATCGGTAATACCGGCAATACGAGCCCTTATCGTAAAGCGTCTTGTTGAAGAGCACGACATGACACAACAAGAGGCCGCTAAGCTCCTAGGAGTTACCCAGCCTGCCGTCAGCAAATATTTGCATCAGAAACGTGGCGCGGCAATACGCCTTGGCGGAATAAAAGAAATAGATCAGGCTACCAGAGAGATAGCAGACATGGTTTCCACTCACAAAGCCGACCCAACCGACGTAATGGGCAAGATAGAGGCGGCATGTGAATATGTTCGACGCAACCGCTACATGTGCGACCTCCACAAACGACTCGAACCAGAGTTCGACGTAAATTCATGTCATGTCTGTGAGCAATAACATGATACATCATTAGGTGTGGACCATGGGAATTACAGTAAAACAGGGAGAAAATGCACCGAGCTTTGAAGGATTAACAGCAGACGGTTCAAAGCTTTCTCTTAAGGAATTCATCGGAACGAGGAATGTAGTCCTCTACTTCTATCCGAAAGATGACACGCCAGGGTGCACGAAGGAAGCATGCAGCTTTAGGGACAACATCAAATCCCTCAGGGAATTAGATGCAGAGATAGTTGGCGTAAGCCTCGACAGCGTCGAGTCACATAAGAAGTTCAGAGAAAAGTACAACTTACCTTTCCCGCTTCTAAGCGATAAGGACAAGCGAATTGCGACTGCTTACGGAGTGCTGAAGGAAGGTGGAACATCAGCCAGCAGAGTCACATTCATAATCGACAAGAAGGGCAAGATAGCAAAGATATTTCCCAAAGTCGATGTAACGGTACACTCGGAAGAAGTTGCCGCCGTGCTCAAAGAATTACCCTAGCGCGTTACGTCTGTCGTTAACAGACGCAACAATTACCACTCGGACAAACTTTTAGTAGCATTAGTCTCCGGTATGCCTCATCTTAAGATTCGGATCGGAGAGGGCCATGAGTCAAGAGACGCTCCAGGATTTTATTGGCGCCTGGATCGGCAAAATGAGCGAGATAGTGCAAACGGTCACTGGTTCAGGACCAATCAAGTATCTCATCAACTGGAGTAGGATGTATGCATTGTGGCCCGTACACATTACCACAGCCTGTTGCAGTGCCGAGTTCGGCGCCATGATGGGTCCACGCCTTGACCCAGAGAGATTCGGCATGCAAGCAGTGGCAGGAGGCCTCAGACAATGCGATCTCTTGATCGTTGAAGGAACAGTCACTAAAAAGATGGCAAAACGGCTGAAGATCGTATATGAACAAATGGCCAAACCACGATACGTGGTCGCGATGGGCGACTGTGCCTGCTCAGGAGGACTATTTCACGACTCATACAGCATAGTGAATGATGTCCACAAACTATTCCCGGTCGACGTATACGTCCCAGGATGCCCACCACGTCCAGAGGCTCTTCTAAGTGCGATAGTCAAATTACGGGAGAAAATTCGCAGAGAAGAGGTCTTCACCTAGTGAACCAACAATCCACGTCGAGAGAAGAACGGATAATCGAGAAGGCAAAGTCACAGTTCCCTGATTACGTCAAAGAAACGAAAATCGACGGCAACAAACGCGTAACCATAACCTTCAACAAAGATCATCTTCAAGAAATCGCAACGTGGATACGCGACGACCTGGGACTAGATCATCTCAAAGGGATTGCCTGTGTAGACTACCCTACACACAAGAAATTGGAAGTACTATATCTAGCCGGATCATTCTCCAAGTCTGAGATTCAGGATATAATCGTAACACTGAAAACCGAACTTCCTAGAGACGCTGCGACAATTTCATCAGTTGTCTCCATCTGGGAAAGTGCTCACTTTCATGAGAGAGAAGCCTTTGAGATGTTCGGAATCAAGTTCGAAGGCCACCCAGACCTCAGAAAACTCTTGACCCTAGACAACTGGGACGGCCCACCCCCCATGCTCAAGGACATAAGATTCCCGGAGATGGGACAACGATGACAACCGAGCCCTCCACTCCTATCGTTGACAAAGCCAAAGAATCCACCATGGACGTGTCCGTAGGCCCGCAACATCCCGGATCTGGACACGTGCGGCTGCTCATGCGTGTTGATGGAGATTACATAGTTAGCATCGATCCTGACATCGGCTATGTTCATCGTGGATGCGAGAAGATTGCTGAATACAGAAATTACGTAAGCAACATTCCCCACCTAGAACGGCCCTGCATAATCGACGCGATCCACCTGAATTGGGCGTACGTGCTTCCGGTCGAAACACTTCAAGGCGTAAACGTACCGCCTAGAGGCCGATACATCTCAACAATTGCAGCTGAAATGAATCGAATAATGAGCCACCTCTATTGGTTGGCCATCAACGCAGGCGTCTTCTCCGGGCACACAACAATTTTCATGTGGGCGTTCGGCGATCGTGACCTATTCATCGAGTTAATGGAGTGGCTGACAGGAGCAAGACTGACATACTCTTTCCTACCTCCCGGAGGACCACGAAGAGATATCCCTTCAGGATTCGAGGAGAAGCTCACTAAGCTGCTTAACTATTTTGAGAAAAGACTAATCGAATACGATCGAGTCTTCTTCAAGAACCCACTAGTCGTCGCCAGAGCGAAAGGAATAGGAGTGTTAAAGAAAGGAGACGCGATAAGGCTGGGTACCACGGGACCAGTGCTTCGAGGATCCGGCGTCGAGTACGATGTAAGAAAAGTTGAACCTTACGGCGCATACGCCGATTTAGACTTCCAGATTCCAACCTTCAAGGAAGGCGACGCGTACGCCAGGTTTCTCGTAAGATTTGAAGAGATGAAGCAAAGCATCAGCATAATCAGACAAGCAATCGGTAAGATGCCGAAAGGACCGATTGCTAGGAAAGCGCCTCTGGTTGCTCCCGAAGGCGAAGCCATTGGACGAGTAGAATCTTCCCGCGGGGAAATCGCTGTGATGGTCATCGGAGATAATAGCGATAAACCCTACCGCGTAAAGATAATGAATGGCTCATTCAGGAATCTCATCGCGCTCCCCTATCTCATTCGAAACGTACACGTCGCTGACATGCCGATCATCTATGGAAGCTTGGATTACTGGCCCGTTGAAGCAGATAGGTGAAAGAAGACGCTCCTAGGAGAAATGTACGAAGGCATTAAGCACATCTTCAAGCGCACCTTCACAATGAAGTACCCGTACGAGAAACTGCGACTACCAACCGGATTCAGAGGCCGTCACCTCCTCTACCTGGACAAGTGCACAGGATGCGGCATTTGCGCCTGGATCTGCCCGGAAAGATGCATCAGTATGGTTCCCGTAACCAATGACAAGAACTACCCACAGAATCCAGAGAAGCGCTTCCCCCAATACTGGTACGCTCGATGTTGCTTCTGCCACTTCTGCACGGACTACTGTCCCACTGGAGCTCTCGACTATACGCCAGACTACGAACTTGCAGAATACGACCGCGAATTACTCCTTTGGAGCCCCGAGAGACTCTCAAGACCCACGACACACGTAGGAGAATACGAGTCGGTCATTCACGGCAATCAAGGCGTTACCTACGAGCGCGTAGCCAAAACGAAATAACTACGTCGCATCTCGTTATTGCTTACTGTTGATGAAACATGAGCGGTGAGACCGAAGATGATTTCGATCGCGTAATCGAAAAGAGAACAAAAGCTCGCAAGCGAAAACGCGGTCCATATAGGAAATCATCGCCTCTACCTTACTAAAAATAACATACGTCATATTTAATACGAACAAAATAATCATACCTCACGATTCGCATAGCGTGATGGGAAGCATGCCGACCACACTGGAAATCAAAGACTTACACGTAAGCATCGAGTCCAAACAAATACTGAAGGGAGTCAACCTTACGATCTCGCAGGGCGAGATTCATGGCATCATGGGGCCGAACGGTTCAGGAAAGAGTACTTTAGCTAACACGCTAATGGGACACCCAAAGTACCGAGTTGATAGTGGAGACATCCTCGTCAACGGTGAAAGCATAGTAGGAATGACACCGGATGCACGCGCCAAAAGAGGACTCTTCCTCGCGTTTCAGTATCCTCTGGAAATTTCGGGAGTTCCATTGGCACAGTTTCTTAGATCAGCATACAGAGCCGTTAAAGGTGAACAGAAACCGGAATCAAAAGGGGTAGGGGGAGAAATGATTTCTGCCCTCGCGTTCAAGAAGAAACTGGAAGAGAAGCTAAAAGAAGTAGACATGGATCCGGCCTTCGCGAAGCGCTACTTGAACGAAGGATTCTCAGGTGGCGAAAAGAAACGCGCAGAAGTTCTACAAATGGCCATCCTCGAACCGGCAATTGCAATAATGGACGAAACTGACTCCGGCTTGGACATTGATGCAATACGAAAAGTCTCCGAGGTCGTGGCTAAAATGGCCGGCCCAAAGATGGGAGTACTCATGATTACGCACTACCAAAGAATTCTTCAGTACATTAAACCCCAATTCGTACACATCATGGTCGACGGACGCATCTTCAAGTCCGGTGGACCAGAATTGGCTCAAATGCTCGAGGAGAACGGATACGAGTGGATTGAACGGCAAGCGACCCCCACAGCATCATGAAGAGAACGTTTATTACGTATGTCATGGTTCTTGATTTGTGAGTAATCATGGCATCCAAACAAGTGCTCGACATAGATTATACAAAATACAATTTTCATGATTCCGACAAGGGTTACGAATACAAGTTTCCGAGAGGATTGAGCAGGGAAGTAGTTGAACGCATCTCACGGATTAAGAAAGAACCTGACTGGATGCGCAAGTTCAGACTGCGATCATATGACCATTTCATGAAACGTCCGCTTCCAACTTGGGGTGGAGACCTAACCACACTCAAGTTTGATGAGATGATCTATTACGCCAGTTCAACAGAGAAGAAAAGCCGCTCGTGGGATGATGTTCCCGCATACATCAAAGATACGTTCGATAAACTTGGAATTCCGGAAGCGGAACGAAAATTCCTTGGAGGCGTAGGCGCTCAATACGAATCCGAAGTCGTCTACCATAGCCTGCGTGAGGATCTAGTGAAGAAAGGCATAATTTTCACAGATACAGATACTGCCCTTCGCGAGTACCCGGACTTAGTAAGGAAATATTTTGGAACAGTAATTCCTCCTGAAGATAACAAGTTTGCCGCGTTGAACAGCGCCGTATGGAGTGGAGGGAGTTTCATCTACGTGCCCAAAGGCGTGACGGTGGACGTGCCGCTTCAAGCTTACTTCAGAATTAACGTTCAAAACATGGGTCAATTCGAACGCACACTAATCATAGCAGATGAAGGCAGTCGAGTTCACTATATCGAAGGATGCACGGCTCCAATCTACTCGACCGATTCGCTGCATTCCGCAGTGGTTGAAATTATTGCCAAGCCAGGAGCACAGGTACGCTATACGACTATTCAGAACTGGTCGAACGACGTGTATAATCTGGTCACAAAACGGGCATACGCGTACGCGGACGCCACAGTCGAATGGGTGGACGGAAACCTCGGAAGTAAACTGACGATGAAATATCCATCAATCTACCTGCTAGGCCCAAGGGCGAAAGGCGAAATTTTGTCGGTTGCCTTCGCAGGTAAAGGACAACATCAAGACTCGGGAGGTAAAGTCGTTCATTTAGCGCCTAACACGACCTCACGAATTACATCAAAATCAATCTCAAAGGATGGAGGGAGAACCACATATCGAGGCTTACTTCACGTAGGAAAAGGAGCTACAGGGGTAAAGTCGACTGTCAGATGCGACGCGTTACTGCTTGACGAATTCTCCAGAACAGACACCTATCCCTACAACGAAATCAACGAGGAAGACGCAACCATAACTCACGAAGCAACTGTCGGCAAGATTGGCGAAGACCAACTCTTCTACCTAATGTCAAGAGGGCTCTCGGAGCAAGAAGCACTGAGCATGATTGTCATGGGGTTCATGGAACCGTTCACAAAGGAATTACCAATGGAATACGCCATAGAACTTAATCGATTAATCCAGATGGAAATGGCTGGATCAGTAGGCTAAACTATCGTTCCTCATACTTACATGACCTGCCTAACAGCACTGGAAGGACGCAAAAATGTCAGATTCGGCATCAGCCGCAACCGAGGCGAGCGTTCAAACCATCTTAGACGCGCAGAACGAACCTGACTGGTTACGAAAATTCAGAAGCAAATCATTCAAACTATACCAAGAATTACCCATTGAGCTTTCTACTCTTTACACCAAGTATGCAGATCTGGGTGGACTCGATCTAGAATCAGTAAGTACAGAATTACCCGAACCTAATGACTCGAAGATTCAACTTGTTCGCGAGAAACTTGACACAAAAGCGGTAATCACCCTATATCAGATCGAATCAAAAACAATAGCGCCTACGCTGCCATCTGCCCTGCAAAAGGAAGGAGTAGTTTTCACCGACATCAGAACCGCGATTAAGAATAGCCCCGATCTATTTGCTCGCTATTTCACTGAAAAGGCGATACTGTCAGAACAGGATAAGTTTGCGGCATTGAATAATGCGCTCTTCACAACTGGATTCTACCTCTACATTCCGCAGGGAATCGAGATCACAGCCCCATTAAGATACGTGACCATTCTCGACTCAGAAGCCCGCGCACTCTTCGTGCAGAACCTAGTTGTGGCAGATGACCGAAGCAAATTCACGATCCTCGAAGAATCATACTCAACGCAAATGACCGGCCAAACTCGAAGATCTACGTACAGTGGTCTCTCCGAAGTCCACTTACGAGAAGGGGCAGAGGTCACTTACGCTAACATAAGCAACCTGGCACCAAGCTACAATATCTTCTTGAATAGAAAATCAGTGGGCCAAGGCAATAGTAAAATCGTGTGGGCCTCAGGACTACTCGGCGGTGCTTACACCCGTTCAAGACTAGAGAGCATAATGAACAATCAAGGAGCATCTTCCGAAAACATTGAAGTAGTTTTCGGGTCAGGAACACAACGCTTCGACGCCGTCTCCAACATAACCCACATTGGACAGAATACCAGCGGTCACGCCATTTCGAAAGGGGTAGTCAAAGATAAGTCTCGAGTCGTGTTTAAGGGAATGATTCGCATTACAAAGGACGCGAAGAACTCCAGAGCCTACCTCGCAGAACATGGAATGATACTTGGCAAGGAAGCACGAGCAGACGCAATTCCTGGGCTTGAGATTGAGACAAACGAAGTGAAAGCGACTCACTCAGCATCGGTTGCTCAGATAAATGATGAACAAATTTTCTACCTAAGGTCACGAGGAATGTCAGAAGACGAGGCGAAGAAACTAATAATTGTCGGATTCTTTGAACCAATTGTCGAAAGAATCCCAATTCCTGAAGTAGCGCGACGTATAAGACGCATAACCGATCTAAAATGGTCAGGCATCAACGATTTTATCGCCTCAGTAACGATACCAGCCATCGATGACGAGTACTATGATGAAACCCCGAAGACTCACGACATCTTCGAAGGCCATTACAAATACCGCTAATACGTCGGATTATCCCTATTACTCGTGAAACTGAATTGGAAGATTACGTGAAAGTATGCAACTTGAGTGACGTACCACTCGGAACCATACGTCCAATCGACTTGCGTGACGTACATATAATGATCGTTAATGCCGAAGGTTCATTGTATGCCGTCAGTCGCATCTGCACTCATGAAACTGCAGATCTATCAACGGGTTTTCTGATAGGGGCCGAAGTGACTTGTCCCCTTCATCTCTCCCGTTTCGATTTGAAGACGGGTGCCGTGCAAAACCCTCCTGCCACAATTCCTCTCACAACCTACAAGTTGAAGATTGAAGGGACAGCCGTATACGTACAGCTCGGATCCTAAGTAACTTAATGATGAAGAGTCAAGTATCATAAGAACGCAGGTTCGAATATTGGTAGAGAATGCCGCGACAATCAACATATCCAAAATCCGTGAAGACTTCCCGATCCTAAAGCGCAGTGTGAACGGAAAACCGCTGGTCTACTTCGATAATGCTGCCACTTCACAGAAACCAAATTACGTTCTCGACGCGATGGACGAGTATTACCGGAACAAGAACGCGAACATACACCGCGGCGTGCACAAGCTCGCTGAAGAGGCAACAATCGCGTATGAAGAGGCCAGAGAGCAAGTATCCAAGTTCGTTGGAGCAAGGCACACCGAAGAGATAGTTTTCGTTAGAAACGCAACCGAAGGCCTCAACCTGATCGCCATGACTTGGGGAAGGGTGAACATTCGGAAAGGTGACAAAATCGTTCTGACCATTATGGAACACCACAGCAACATCGTGCCCTGGCAGGTGCTTGCAAAAGAAACCGGTGCAAGCATAGAATTCATCGAAATAGACGCCGATGGAGGACTGCGAGAAGATGAAGTGAAAGAAAAAATAGACACTACTACTAAACTTGTCTCCGTCACGCATGCCTCCAATGTGTTGGGTACAATAAACGCAGTTGACCAGATTGGAAGAGAAGCCCATCGAGTTGGAGCAATATACGTTGTAGACGCAGCACAATCGGTGCCTCATATGCCGGTCAATGTTAGAGAAATAGACTGCGATTTTCTTGTTTTTTCAGGGCATAAGATGCTCGGTCCCACCGGCATCGGTGTACTCTACGGTAAGAAGCAGGTCCTTGAAGATACGCCGCCATTTCTGAGTGGCGGTGAAATGATTAGGGAAGTCCACACTCATGAGGCAACTTGGAAAGACATCCCGTACAAGTTTGAGGCAGGTACCCCAAATGCTGCAGGAGCCATCGGCCTCAGCGCAGCCATAGAGTACCTCAAGAAGATAGGCATGAAACAAGTTCATGATTACGAGAGAGAACTCACTGCATACGCCCTCGAGAAAATAAGCAAAGTGGGAGGAATCACTACCTATGGGCCGAAGGATCCTACCCGTAGAGTTGGCGTCATCGCATTCAATCTTGGAGACATACATGCCCATGACCTCGCGTCAATTCTGGACGAAGAGGGAATAGCAATAAGATCAGGACACCACTGCGCGCAACCATTGATGGAATACTTGGACGTGCCTGCCACATCACGCGCAAGCTTCTACATCTACAACACAAAAGAAGAAGTTGACATATTCATCAGCGCTCTCGAAAAAGCGGGGAAGCTTTTCAAGCTATGAGCTCAGACATTTACAAGGACATAATCCTAGACTATTACCGCCATCCGAGAAACTTCGGTGACCTGCCAGATCCCGACGTCCGATCGAAAGACTCCAATCCGCTATGTGGCGACGTCATCGAGATGCAGATTAGGGTAAGAGACGGAAAGATAGACGACTTGCGCTTCAAAGGAAGAGGCTGCGCAATAAGTCAAGCATCAGCCTCCATGCTGACCGAGCTCGCCAAAGGAAAGACGTTAGATGAGATCAAAGCGCTAGGCAAAGGAGACGTCTTGAGCATGTTGGGGATCGATCCTGGACCAACGCGCATAAAATGCGCTCTGCTCGGCTTGAAGGTCATCAAGTTAGGAGTGTACGGTTACCTTGGCCAAGCAGTCACAGACGAAGTAAAGCAGCTCGTATAGTCAACCTCACGTTGTGCAGTATGTGGGCTCGTGAGCCGTCACTGCAGCCCCAGTTTTATGGTATTTGTTTGGTGATTTTTGGAGAATACATTTCGAGGTTCTAGGACATAACCTGACGGGTGAGCTGGAACGCTGTGAGAACAGCAGTTATCCAGCTGACGTTACCTCGCGCCCGGGTGATTATCGAGAGCATCGTAGAGCTAGAATAGTCTGAATCGACTGAATTCAAAATTACGAAGAAACTGCGAAGGGAAAAAAGCCCAAACATCTTGACTACATAGAGTAAATGTTTATGTTACATGCCGCGATTCAGCCGAAGTCATGTCAAACAGATACGTACTTCCGGAATTGCCATACAAATACAATGCCCTAGAACCTGTGATCTCCGAGGAGATTATGAGACTGCATCACGACAAGCATCACGCCGCATACGTGAACGGTGCCAACGCCGCCTTAGAGAAACTCGAAAAAGGTAGAGCTGCTGCGCTTCAAGGAGTGGACGTGAAGGCGACTTTACGCGACCTTGCGTTCAACGCCTCGGGCCATGCTATGCACGCGATTTTCTGGCCAAACATGAAACAAGGAGGAGGCGGAAAGCCTGGTGGAAAACTTGCAGATCAACTCACCAAAGACTTCGGTACCTTCGACTCCTTTAAACTACAATTCAGTAACGCAGCTAAGACAGTGGAGGGATCTGGATGGGGAATACTGGCCTATGACCCACTCTCAGACCAACTCTTGACATTGCAGGCGGAGAAACACCAGAATCTCACCGCGCAGGGTACTGTCCCCCTCCTAGTGTTGGACGTATGGGAACATGCCTACTATCTGCAGTACAAGAACGACCGCGGCACCTACGTCGACAAATGGTGGGACGTCGTTAACTGGTCAGATGTCGAGAAGCGATTCGAGAAAGCCAAGCCATAAACACGGAAATCAAAAGTTCCCTGGATCTGAGTCAAATCAGGTCCTTCCCAACTTTTTACCCAAATATCCGCTACAATCGGGTAGACAGAAATAAGACAAACATAATCACTCGATGTAGGCGGAATAATAGTGACCCAACTATTACTGACCCAAGGGCGTTACTCTTTCCTGAAAGAGCTTGGAATCCAAGAAGTCAACCCAGGTGCTTGTGGCGGACCTAACAGCTGGAGTTCAAGCAAAGGAAGAGAAGTTCTTGACGTCATCACACCGATAGATGGATCTACGATCGCAAGAGTTGCGTTAGCATCAGAGGAGGATTACCAACACGTCATCGAGGTTGCCCACGAAGGATTCCTAAAGTGGAGAATAATCCCCGCTCCACAACGGGGACAAGTAGTTAGAGAGATCGGGGATGAACTTCGACGGCTGAAAGAACCTCTTGGAAAGCTCATAACGCTTGAAATGGGGAAAATCCTTGCGGAGGGAATGGGTGAAGTTCAGGAGGCGATCGATATTGCCGATTTCGCAGTAGGATTATCACGTCAACTCTACGGGTTGACCATGCAATCAGAGCGACCATCACACAGAATGTACGAACATTGGCACCCACTGGGCGTAATTGGAATAATCACCGCGTTCAATTTCCCGATAGCAGTATGGTCATGGAATTCGATGATAGCAGCCGTGTGCGGGGACACGATGCTTTGGAAACCATCATCCAAGACACCACTCTGTGCAATTGCCATACAGCACGTTGCGAATAGGGTAATGGAGAGGCGCGGATTTGCGGGGATCTTCACCACGATCATTGGAAAAGGATCGATCGTCGGAGAGAAGCTGATCAACGACAAGCGAATCTCACTCATCTCAGCGACTGGGTCAACACAGATGGGCAAGAGAATTGCTGAAGCAACCTCGAAGAGACTGGCGCGGAGCATCCTAGAACTGGGAGGAAACAACGCGATCATAGTTGCTGAGGACGCAAATCTCGACTTGGCAATCAGGGCAATTCTCTTCGGCGCCGTTGGGACAGCCGGCCAACGCTGCACAACTACTAGACGGCTAATAGTACATGAGAACATCATCGAAGAATTAACTTCGAAACTCGTGAATGCATACAACCAATTGCGCATCGGTGACCCTCTAGAGTCTGAGACCCTAATGGGCCCATTAGTCGACCAAGACGCTGTTGAAACGATGATGAAAGCGCTCCAACTCATCCCACAAGAGCGCGGACGAATTGTAGCAGGCGGAAAGAGGATAGACAAACCCGGGTTCTATGTCACACCTGCAATAGTACGTGTGCCAGGCAACACGCAATTAGTTTGCGAGGAGACTTTCGCGCCCATATTGTACATCATGCCTTACAAAAACCTGGAAGAAGCAATCGAACTGCACAATCAGGTACCCCAAGGTCTTTCATCCGCAATATTCACAGAATCGTTGAAGACTGCTGAAAAGTTCCTATCTGCATCAGGAAGCGATTGTGGAATAGCAAATGTGAACATCGGTACTTCTGGAGCCGAGATAGGGGGAGCATTCGGAGGAGAGAAAGAGACGGGTGGAGGTAGAGAATCCGGGTCGGATGCATGGAAGCAATACATGCGCCGTCAGACAACAACAATCAACTGGGGTAACGAACTCCCTCTAGCCCAAGGAATCAAGTTTGGCGAATAATA
Organism: Bathyarchaeia archaeon; assembly: GCA_050012795.1. Lineage (GTDB taxonomy): Archaea > Thermoproteota > Bathyarchaeia > 40CM-2-53-6 > 40CM-2-53-6 > FEN-987. The sequence continues at coordinate 26,056 of JBEKGM010000028.1, forward strand.
CGACGGTCAATAGATTCCTCTAATCCGCTGCACCTGTCAGAGACTAACAGACTAGGCGTGTCAGGCGATTTGAACGTGATCGACCTGATAATAGCGTTTAGTAAGCATCCGAGTCTTGTCGATTGTTCTACCGTTCTTTCCTATTGCTAACGCCTTATCCTTTGGTTCTACTTCAACAACCACGATCTTACGATCTGGCCGTTCAGTTATTCTGACTTCCTTAACTTTCGCTGGGGCTAAGCAACTTTTCACTAACCCTTCAATAGTATCCGCGAATTCTACCACTTCTATTGGCTTGCCAGTCATTTTCCGAAGTGCGTTGATATTCTTTCCACCTTTGCCAATAGCTAGACCCATCTCTCCCGCTTTCGCGATGAAGATTACTCTGTCGCTATCAATTATGCAGTCGTTTGCGGTTGCTCCTGTAATATTCTCAAATAGGGCTATGAGTCGCATTTCTTCCATGCTGAGTTTGATTCTTGAAGTGGCCATAGGCTATTGCACAGCCAGCTTCATTATTTCCGAGTCACCGGGCTCCCTGATTATGAGTGCTGATACAACAAAATTCTTGCCGCAAGCTGAACCAAGATCGATGCTCGTTCCAGCGTAGATATGAACTGGGACTGATGATTGCTTTGCGTAGTACATTATGTCATTCCGTTCGCTTTCAGGGCAATTGGCGGCTAAGATCAGCAATTTGGCCCTGGCGAATTTGGCGGAGTCTAACGCTTCCTTTGCTCCGAGTGCGACCTTACCCGTTCTTAATACAATCTGTATCTGCTTGTTCACATCGATTTTTGCAGACTGCATCTATTTCCCTGCCCTCTCTGGCATCGACATGTAGACTTCTATAAGCCCTGTGCCCATGGGTACTTGCTGTCCAACTATAACGTTTTCAGCTACTCCACGCAGCATGTCCCTCGTCCCTTTAACTGCAGCATCGACGATCGTTGGGATAGTGATTTCGAAAGCTGCCTTCGCTAAGGTGCTTGCCTTTTCACCGCTCACACCGTGCCTTCCGACCTGTAACACCTCACCCGAGGCAGTCATCGCGTCTGCAACCAGCATTACGTGTCGCACGTCGACGTCTAAACCCTGTTCTTCGAGCACGGCCGAGGCCTCCTTGATGATTACATTTCTAGCAGCTTCAATTCCCAAGACTTCAGCTGCTTCATGCATGTTGTTTGATGTCGTTCGCATGGGGTCAACACCTTCCGTATCGAGAGTTTGTTCGAGGTTTGATCCTTCAGTTCTAATCACCCATTCACTCTTGTCGCCTGTTTTCTCCTCCATGACGAGTGCACGTTTGACTTGAGGAATCCCTTTCACGTGCATGAGGGGTAGGCGTAACACCAGCCTGTTGAATTGTGCAATATCCATCTCCTTGGGCATTATGTGGACAGTATTCTTCTCCACTTCAACTTCGCATCCGCCTGGCGTTACGGCCGCTTTGATATCCTTGAGGGTGACGTCTCTCTCCTTCATTCCATCGTTATGTAGCGTGACGATAATCCGCATCTTTGTGATGTCGGATTCGATGCTGGATGCGATGTCTCCAAGTGTTGTGTGGGTGATTCTCGTCGCTACTTCCTGGGCTTTTTCGCGGCTCGTACGGTATTTCTTATTCAGGTATACGACCATCATGGGGGTGGATGGGATCTTTCTCGCATCCACAATCTCGATGAGTCTAGGTAGACCTAACGTAACGTTTTGTTCTCTTACTCCTGCGAAGTGGAATGTTCTGAGAGTCATTTGGGTCCCTGGTTCACCGATGGACTGTGCGGATACAATGCCGGCGGCTTCGCCTGGTTCAATCATAGCTCTGCGATAATTCTTGGCAGCTTGCTTGACGGCTTGGTCCACGCCTTTTCGGGTTAGCTTTGCCTTGAGTAGACTATTCTGCAATTGATCAGCCAAGCTAGGGGTCAAGTCGGCTCGAACTTCAGCAATCTTCTTCTCTACGTACTGTTTGCTTGCCTTCTCGCCTTTCTCCATGGTCAGTTCGACGCGTTCTACGAGACGTTCGGTGTTTACTGCCTTGCCGTGATCGCTCTTTGCGGTGTCAACTCCGTCTTCCCCATACCTGAATTGGATTATGTCTCCTCTTGAGTCTCGGACGGTTTGGTCATACTCGACTCTGATGTGTTCGAGAGCGTTTATCAAACGTCTTTGCATGTAACCGCTTTGCTGTGTCCTGACGGCAGTGTCCACCAGACCCTCTCTTCCTCCCATTGAATGGAAGAAGAATTCGATCGGTGAAAGCCCATCCTGATATGAAGAGTACACAAAGCCTCGAGCTTCGGCGCGTTTATCGCCCCTTTCAAAGAAGGAGAGAGCCCGATCCCGGTAGCCTCTTGTGATTCTCTGTCCGCGGATTGATTGTTGACCAACGCTGGCAACCATTTGCGCTATATTGAGCATGGACCCGCGCGCTCCAGTTTTCGTCATGATAACTCCGGAGTTGTCAGTTTGAGTCATCAAGTATTGTTCAGCTAGCTCTCCAGCCTGGTCGCGCGCCTTGGAGAGCTCATCCATTATTCGCAGCTCTAATGATTCTTCGATGGATCTTCCAGGCAACCGTTCAAGTGTTTCTCTGTTATATTGTTCAATTAAGTCGTCGACGCGCTCTTCTGCTTTCTTTATGGATTTTGATATTTTATCTCTCACAGCACTCGAAAGATCAAGCTCATTAATTCCATAAGAGAAGCCGCGAAGGGTGATGAATCGGTCGAGTACCTTCATCAGGCTGTTGAGGAACTCTCTGCCTTTCTCGGGACCGTTATCCTTGACGATTCTATGAAATAGAGTCTCAGAGCGTTCTGCACCGATAGTGTTCTTGTCAATTACGCCTTGAATCAGAGAACCATCTTTGACGATTACAGTCTCACCGTCTTCCTTGGTTACCATGCTTGACCTACCAACGAAACTGAATTCCTTGGGCAGGAAAAGACTGAAGATTTGCTTTCCGCTCCATAACTCTACGGGGCGTTTAACATCGGGGACTGGAAGTTCCCCGGAATATCGGGCTGCGGTCAGGATTTTTCCGACTTCCTCTTTGGTAAGGTATGTTGACTTTCTTGTTAGAAGGTAGGCCGCGCTCAGGAGGTCAGTCTTTGCCCCGATTATTGGGCCACCGTACCTAGGGGATAAGATCTGGTCCTGCACTTGCATTAGCAGTTTCGCCTCAGTCCGCGCCTCTTCTCCTTGAGGCACGTGAAGGTTCATCTCGTCTCCGTCGAAATCCGCGTTGTAAGGTGGGCAGACGCAAGGGTTGAGTCGGAAAGTCTTGTAGGGCAAGACTTTGACTCTGTGAGCCATTATTGACATTCGGTGAAGTGATGGTTGCCTATTGAAAAGAACGATATCATTATCTCTTATGTGCCTCTCGACCACGAAACCCGGTTGAATTGCTTCTGCTAGGCTCTCGCGTTCTGTTACAAATTCAAGTCGAACTCGCCGTCCGTCTGGTCGAACGATATACAGCGCGCCAGGATACTGGTCGGGTCCATTTCGAATGAGGTTCTTAAGCTCATCAATATTCCAAGGGGTTACTCGTTCTGGAATCGTGAGTCTCTGGGCTACGTCAATCGGAACACCAACCTCGTTGATGTCAATGTTGGGATCGGGGGAGATTACGGTTCTAGCTGAGAAGTCGACACGTTTTCCTGAGAGGTTCCCTCTGAACCGGCCTTCCTTACCTTTGAGTCGTTGAGTTAGAGTCTTTAGGGCTCTTCCAGATCTATGGCGGGCAGGTGGCAACCCAGATACTTCATTGTCGAAGTATGTTGTTACGTGATATTGAAGTAGCTCGTGTAGTTCCTGAATGATGTTTACTGGAACGCCCGATTCAAGCGCTTCTCCGAGTTTCTGGTTAATTCGTATTATGTCGACTAGCTTGTGGGTCAGGTCGTCTTCAGAACGGATGCCGGACTCCAATGTGATTGATGGTCTGACGGTGACAGCTGGGACTGGGAGTACTTGCAAGATCATCCATTCCGGGCGTGCAGCGGTTGGCTCCATTCCTAGTAGTCGAAGGTCGTCGTCAGTAATCCGTTCAAGCCTCTCCCGAATCTGGCTTGGGTTCAGACGTGAAGCTCCTCCGTCTATCATCTCGTGAAACGTTGTAGGCTTACCGTGTTCGATTGGATACTGTCTAGCTCCGCAATGTGGACATTCTTGACTCTTCTTTGCATCTTTCATTACAGTCTCATAGAACGTGGAGGGTATCTCGTTGAGCTGCTTCTGTTCCTTCTGCATTAACTCATTATACGATTTGATCTTGTCGGCGGAGAGTAGTATGCGACCGCAGTTCCTGCAGGTCGCCTGAAGTAGTTTGTGAAGGAGCTTTGCGAACGCGACATGAACGACTGGTTCAGCCAATTCTATGTGGCCGAAGTGTCCTGGGCAAGCTGAGGCTGTGTTTCCGCAAGTTTTGCACTTCTGTCTGGGTTCTAAGGTTCCAAGCCTTCCATCCATGAGACCTGAAACGATTGGAACGCCATCTTCATCGTAAGTATCAGCCGTTTGGACTTCTACGGCTGAGAGTCGTCGAATATCGCTCGGCGCTATGAGTGTGAAATGGATACTGCCGATTACTTTTGTTGCTTCATTTGCTATTGACATTTCATGCACGCTCCGATACTTCTAGACGGGGCGCTACTCCAAGCGCCATTAGTTCTTGCAGTAGGAGCTTGAAGGCGTATGAGAGTTGCACTGGCGAGACTACGGCTTTGTCTCCATCTATTCGGCAGATGTACTTGTTCTGTTTGACATCATGATATGCAATCAACCCGCATGTTTCACAGATCATAACAGTATACTTGTCGGACTCTTCAAGAAGTCGATCTCGTAGTAATGCTGAAGCGCCGTGTCCGATTAAGCAGTCGCGTTCCATTTCCCCGAATCTTAGGCCTCCGCCTCTTGCTCGGCCTTCTGTTGGCTGTCTTGTGAGCATTTGGACTTGGCCACGGGCACGTGCATGCATTTTGTCTGCAACCATGTGGTGAAGTTTCTGATAGTAAACTACTCCAACGAAGACGTCTGCAACAAGTTTTCTTCCGTCGACTCCGTTGTAGAGTACTTCTCGTCCGCCGTGTTCGAATCCTAGCTCGAGTAGGGCGTTTCGTAGGGCCTCCGGTCCTTCGTTGCTGAAGGCAGTGCCGTCGACGGGTTCACCGCGTAGACTTGCTACTTTCCCGGCAACAGCTTCAACGAATTGTCCAATAGTCATACGGGATGGGATAGCATGTGGGTTGATTATTACGTCTGGGACGATTCCCTGTTCAGTGAACGGCATATTTTCGTGTGGAATGAGTGTTCCAATGACTCCCTTCTGGCCGTGTCTGGAAGCGAACTTGTCTCCGAGTTCGGGAATACGCGTATCGCGAACACGTACTTTGACAAGGCGATTTCCCTCAATGGATTCACTGAGGAATACGGAGTCCACGATTCCTTCCTCTGAAGGACGCATGCCTACCGAGGAATCTCGTTTTGTTGGTCCTTTCACCTCGAATTCTCTATATTCTTCAAGAAATCTTGGGGGGCTCGTTCTGCCTATCAATACGGTGTTTCCTGTGACTTCAGACTCGACGGCGATTACACCATCTTCCTCAAGCAAGCGATAATATCGGTCGCCTCGGTAACCTCTGATTCCAGCTTCTGGAACTTCGAACTTATCTCGCAAACCGCCGAGGTATTGCCTACATTCTCCTTCGTACACTCGGTAGAACGATGAACGGAATAGGCCTCGATCAACTGATGACTTGTTGATGATGATTGCGTCTTCCATGTTGTAACCTTGGTAGCAGAGTAGAGCGACGACGCAATTCTGCCCGGCTGGTCTGCTATCATACTTGATTATCTCCATCGGCTTCGTTTTAATCACCGGTACTTGTGGGTAATGCAGAATGTGTGCACGAGAGTCAACCCGGTTCGCGTAATTGACTGCAAAAACGCCTAAGGCCTGCTTTGCCATCGCCGATTCATACGCGTTTCGCGGCGATTGATTATGCTCAGGGTAGGGAATTAGAGATGCGCATATTCCTAGAATCGTGTACGGAGCGATTTCAAGATGTGTTGTTCTCTCGCTTATCCTACTCGGGGTATCTGCAATTAGGGCATTCTCTTCCTCATCAGCATCCAAGTATTCGATAACACCTCGATCTACGAGGTCTTCGAATCGGAGTTCGCTACGCTGTACGCCCTCCACGTGTTCTCGTGTGAGTCTGGGTTTAGTATTGTCAACGATGACGAGTGGTCGTCTAACTCTTCCCGCATCACAGTTCACGTAGAGTTCCGGGCGTCCTTGTTCTACTTGAGGAGGTGAGTAGGCGATGTTTACTTCTGAACTTATTTCGGCGGCTCGCCGCATTCGTATGAGTTCTTGGGCCATCTTCTCAGCATCTCGGACGTATCCTGCAATCAGGCCGTCAACGAAGACTTTCGCTCCTGTCTCCCGCAGTTTCGCGTCGGCTTCTTCCACTGGGACAGCGCCAAGTCGTCTAACCTTTGAAACGAAATCTCTAGAATCCACTCCAATTGAAATCACCGCGCTGAGCGCTAGATTCTTTACAAGTCCGCAGTTTGATCCTTCGGGTGTTTCACTTGGGCAGAGCCTTCCCCAGTGGGTTGGGTGGAGATCTCTTGCTTCAAGGTTGGGTTGACTCCTGCTCAGTGGTGATTGCAATCGTCTAAGATGGCTGAGCGTTGAGGAATAATTGGTTCGGTCAAGTAGCTGGGTTACTCCGACGCGGCCTCTCACCCAGTTTCCTGTTGCAATCGCATGTTGAATTCTCTCAGTAATTATACCGGGGCGGATTGCGTTGCCGATTGATAGTTCAGCATGTCTCCGTATAGTTATTCGTTCCAGTTGATACTTCAAATCGCGAATTAAGTTTCGGAACGATATTCGGAAGAGTTCGGCAAGCAGTGAACCAGCAAGCTTCAGACGCTTGTTAGCGTAATGGTCCTTGTCGTCTGGTTGTCGCATTCCTAGTTTGAGTTCGATTACTCGACAGACGACTTCAGCTAGCTCTGCAGCCTTTTCCTTACGATCTTCTGGACTTCTTCCTATATGAGGAAGGAAGTTTCGGTCAACGGCGGCCTCCGCCTTCTTCAATCGATAATCTTCAACTTGACCGGGAGCCAGCCTGTTACCAATATACAGTAAGGCGTCTCTGTGCGTCACGACTCCAATAGACTTCTCGAATGTCGGGGCGAGCTGATTCTGGACGGTCTCGTTAGTGGAGATCATCCCAGCAATTTTGGCGTCTTCTTCGTAGCCGAGAGTCTTCATCATAACAACTATGGGTATGTCGGAAGGAACGCCCGGCATCGTAATGTAAATCGCACCGTCAGTCTTCAACGTAACCTCGGTGCGGGCTCTGAATCCGACTGTAGTCGAGAAGACCTTCGCCTTGTACGTAGGGTGGACTCCCGTCTGCTCTTTATCAACGAGAATTCGATTTGCCGCCAAGTCCTCTAGGGCAACTACAACCCTCTCGGCGCCGTTAACGATGAAATATCCCCCCGGGTCTAAAGGATCTTCACCAATACTGATCAGCTCCTCTGACGTCATGCGAGCGAGAGGACAGATCTTTGATCGTAACATTACTGGAAAGTCGCCAATGTACACTATCTCAGTTTGTCCTTCACGCTCCCCAATGACTGGAGTCATTTCAAGATGAAGCGGAGCAGCGTAGGTAAGATTACGGATCCGCGCTTCAGTTGGAAAGATCTGTCGTTCGGATCCGTCGACTTCCGTCACCCGTGGAGTTCCAATCTCGATCTTTCCCAGCTTAATCTTAAGCGGATAGTCTTCAATCTCAATAGGAATTTCACCAGTCTCGTCAACTATGGCTTGTAGACCCGTCTCGATAAACTCGTTGTAGGAATCCACATGCTGCCTGACGAGACCCTTCTCCTCCAGGAATCGCTTAATCAATTCCCAGATTTGCGGACTAACCATCGTACTTGAAACAGACATATTATTTCACTAACCTTCAACAACATAACGATAAACGACAACTTCGCCGGCGGTAGCGCTCTTCCGAGTGATCCTCAAAATGTCACCAGGCTCTGCTTTTAGAGCTTGAGACGTGGGATCGCTAGCCTTAATGTAAGGCAGCTGGTGAGGCTGAATATGCAGCCCTTCCATTAGTTCTGAAGCCTCCTTTTTTGAAAGGAGTTCATGCATAGGAACAAGTTGATGTTCGAATAGGTCATAAGACCTTACTTTTTCGGCATCTTTCAATCTAGGCATACTCTTCACGTAGAAAAGATTCAAGGGGCCCTCAAGGTGAGCCTTACCGAAACTTTCCTGTGAACCACCCTGACGGACGCTAATAAAGTTTGATCATCTAGACGCTACGCTAATCATATCCAGCGCCCGAAAGCTGCGAGATACGTGAAAGTTCTGGGCCCACTACAACTGTGTATGGGAAGTTGCTTATTTAGTTCACGTTGATGCAGCATGGTCAGAGTGCGTGCCTGGATCAGAAGCATGTCACCAATGGATCGTTTAGTGCAGTAGAATTTTATGAAACCCTGGTACCGTCTTTACGGCTGACCCATAATGTCAGTCTCAGTAAACTTGACGTGGGATTCAGGGCTGAAATTCGAAGCTCAACTCAACGATAGAAGGATCCAGCTGAATTCAGCCGACCAGATGGATTCCGCGTTTACCCCCATGGAGCTCTTCCTAGTCTCACTGACTGGATGCACCGCAATGGACGTGCAGTGGATTCTGGAGAGGCAGCGTCAGAAGATTGAGTACTTTAAGATTACCGCAAATGGCAAGCGGCGAGATGAAGATCCTCGATCGTACGAATCCATTGATCTTGAGTATGTAGTTAAAGGGACAAACGTCAGAAAAGATGCTGTCGAAAGAGCCATCCGACTCTCGCAAGAGAAATATTGCTCAGTGATAGCAATGGTCAAAGATTCGGTGAAACTAAACATAACATACAAAATCTCCGACGGCGATAAACCTGAAGAAGAATTCGATTACAAGACAGCAGTTGGCTAGATGCGTGTCTGAGCCTTCGTATAGCAGCCGCATCGTCTAGCCCTATGATTTGAACACCCAATCAACCGATGGTCTTTACAGCCACAGATTACGCATCTCTTCTCTGACAATATACCACCTGCCATCAGCGAACTATCTAGATATCGGGAGTTCATGAAGGATGTGTCACACGACACATGCTTCAATATGGACTAGGTCTGACCTTCGGTCTTTGAGGAGTTTGATCCATCAGGACTGGGGGGCTGTGAGCTTGGAACCGTCGTATGAGTTCTTCTGTGTCCATGTACGTTTGAATGAGCGGCTGGCTGGACATTTGAAGTCTGGTTCAGATTCGCGTTTGAAGGATTCGAATTCACGCTTGGTGTGGATGCGATCGGCTCAACGTTTCGAGTCTGGGTAGGCTGCACATACTGAGTCTGGGTAGGCCGCCATTCTGTCTCTCTACGTCTGCCCCAGACAAGAGCACCTACTACTACGACTACTGCGATTGCCGCAATCACCAAGGCTACGGTCACGTATAGGACCGTCGGGTCAGTGTTCCATGTGGCCGTTACCGATTTCGGGCCATCCATTAAGATGGTCGTTGACTGACTGGACGACTGTATGCCTCCCTGCCAACCATTGAAGACCATGTTGATTCCATAACTCGGACTCGGCGGAGTTGAAGCGGAAATTTGAGCAGTGCTTCCAGCATCGTACCAGCCTTGACCTGAAACACTCCCTTGATTACTTGACACAGTCAAGTAGTATTGCTGGTTGTACTGAGCGATAACTGTGTGAGGAGCATTCATCTGAACGGTCAGCGAAGAGCCAGTTTGACTC
>JBEKGM010000029.1:0-34735 GCA_050012795.1 Bathyarchaeia archaeon
CGACCGTTGAGTTGGGGCTTAGTTAACGTAGTGGGCGCACAAGGCGGAGCAGGCTGGAACTTCTACACCTACGACGGTGTATACCAAGCCTACTTACCACCAGGCACATACCAGTTCACCATGTCAAGCCCAGGCTACGCGTCTCAATCCTGGTCCGTCGCCGTTTCATCAGGTATGAACGGTGGAGGACAGAACCTGTACCTAGAGCAGTCGAACATTCCAGTACCAGAATTCAGCGGCCTAGCCATAGCAGCAGTATCAGCACTAGCAGCATCACTATACGTACTACGACGCAGACGCAACTAGGACAGCGTGGGACGCTGCCCGAAAGCGAAAGCGCTCGTAGAACCCCCTTCTTTTTCCTTTAAACTAGACGACAGTCCGCAACTTCAGTTCTCTAAGCGGTAGATGATTAGGTTGACCCACGGTCCCAGCCATTGGCAAATCCATACTCCAGTATTCGACTCGGACCGTGAAGATAATGAAGTTACATGTCTCGTATAGATTATGCGAAAACCGCGTAAATAACGGGGAGAGTTCTAGGATTGAACAGTGATAGAAAGTGCGTCACAGGAGGAATCGGATTTGTGCAACAGCTGTGATGTTCTGATGAGTGTTCTAAATGAAATGTGCGGACCCAGAGTATCACAAGTAATAATGAGGCGAGCTGTTGCTGAACTTCACGACCATGAAGCAACTCCCGCTGGAACGGCCATGAGACAAGTCGTTATCGCAAGTAAATTAGCTGATGCGTGAATGTTCGCTGGTGGCATTTGCTATTTGAACTCAAATGGAGGTGGTTAGTTTGAATGATGTGAAGAAGAGGACTAAAGATAAACGAATGATAGATGAGGGATTTGATGATGCGTTTTTCTGGTTCCAGGAATAGCCCTATTTTCTCGTTCAGGATTATTCAGCCTGACAAGCCGTTTTCTCTGTAGCCATGTACAGCGTTTGATGCCGTCTAAGGTAGGTTTTTTCAAGGTAGAAAATTATACTGCCATATTATACCCGTCACGGACTCGCCCATCATCAGTAGATGGCAGTGCAAGACGCTTGAGGATTGTGGTTTGCGTTAAGCAGGTCCCGGACGTCGCTGAGATCAGAATTGACGAAGTCAAACATACGCTGATTCGTTCTGGCGTTCCTAGTATTCTGAATCCATTCGACGAGTTTGCTGTGGAAGAGGCATTGAAGATACGCGAGAAATTGGGTGGTGAAGTGACCGTGGTCAGCATGGGACCTTTGCAGGCCAAAGAGGCTCTCTCCAAATGTCTCGCGATGGGTGCGGATCGAGCGATTCTACTCTCGGATCCCAAGTTTGCGGGAGCCGACACTTGGGCGACTTCGAAGACTTTGGCGATGACAGTTCAGAAGATAGGCTTCGATCTAGTCATCTGCGGGATGAAAGCGATAGATGGGGAAACCTGTCAGGTTGGACCGGAAATGGCCGAGCTTCTTAACGTTCCCCATGTGTCATATGTGAAACGTCTTGAAATCAGCGAGGACGGCAAATCCCTCGTTGCTGAAAGAATGACTGAGCAGGGACATCAACTCGTCAGTTCTTCTATTCCATGTCTCCTGACCGCGACCAAGGCTCTGAACGTACCCCGTATTCCAACTCTACTCAGCCAAATGGCGGCAAAGAAGAAAGTTATCGAGATCTTCACCGCGGAAAGCATCGACGCTCAGAAGGATCAGGTTGGGTTACCAGGATCGCGTACGCACGTCCTGAAGGTATTCACTCCGAACCTTAGAACAGGAGAAGGCAAGATAGTGCGCGCAGAAGACAAGGACGCAGTTCCTCAACTTCTTGAACTTCTGAAGAAGGAGAGGATCACTCAATGAGTCAGACCACAGCGAGCGGCGTGTGGGTAGTGGGCGAGCAGAAAGACGGTCAGATGGCAGCGGTCACGTTGGAGCTCCTAACTACGGGGAGATGGGTAGCCGACTCTCTCAAACAACAGTTGACTGTTGTTATGGTAGGTAACGATTTGGACTCAATGGTCGGAACGCTCGAGGAATATGGTCCCGACAGGATAATCCTCATTTCAGGACAGGGCGCAAACCAGTTCATTCCTGAAGTTTATTCAGAATCGATCGCCGTCGTAGCGGCGAAGACGCAGCCTTCAGTTATGCTTTTCCCAGCAACATACGATGGTAGAGACCTCGCAGCCAGACTGGCCGCGAAATTAGGAGTTGGGCTTGCGGCAGATTGCACTGATGTCAGTGTCGATGACGAGGGAAGATTCGTGCAAGTTCGACCTGCCTTCGGGGGAAACCTGATGGCTGTGATTCATCAGCCCGTCGCAAGACCACAACTCGCCACGCTGAGACCACATATAACAAAACCCGCTAAAGCAAAAACGAAGACTACGCCAGTGATCGAACATGCTAACCTTGTTGGATTACCAAAAAACTTTGACAAGAAAGTACTCAAGACTGTAAGGGAAGTAGCAGAGGAATCTGGTAACCTGGATGAAGCAGAAGTCGTGATCGGGATTGGAAGAGGCTTAGGCAGTGTCGAGAATATCAAGACAATCAATAGGTTAGCGGTGCTCCTCAAGGCCGCCGTGGGCGGATCGCGAGGAGTAGTCGACGCGGGATGGTTGCCTCATAGTCAGCAGATTGGTCTTACAGGGCGTGTTATCTCTCCCAAGATGTACATGGCCCTTGGCATTTCAGGAGCGGTACAGCACTTGGTTGGAGTAAGAACCGCGAAGGAGATTGTTGCAATTAACATAGATCCAGAGGCGCCAATATTCAAGGTTGCAACTTACGGAATCGTAGGAGACCTGTTCTCCGTCCTTCCGACTCTAATCAGGGAGTTAGAGTCTCAAGCGGAAGTGAAGGCTGCGCAGCAGGCACGAAATTAGCCGGAAATGTACCAACTTACGACTTGTGCCTGCCCCTGTTTAATTTGAAACTTAACCTCAAACCTACTCAAGTGTCCTTCCGGGTCCTCGAACGTCCCGTTGACCGCGACAAAGTCTTTCCTCTGCAGTTCGACTTTCGCGTTCAAGGAGGTAATCAAGCCTTTCTCTAACTTGCTCCGCAACAGGTCGACAGCCCTTGCTTCGAGCTCATCTAGCTCCACATTGACCACTCGAGTAGAAGATGCGAAGAACGTGCTTAAGGTCCACGTTCTATTGTCGACAAAGAATATGAGCGAATAAACGGTGTCTATGAGGTCCAGATCATCGCGCTAACTTCTAATGTTCTTGTCCGATATGACCCGAAGGTGGTTACGTTGGACGACATTCGTTCATCCATTGGCAAATGAAGAGCCCTCAGAAGACAGCATTGTTTGTTCAGGCGACATTTCTAATACAGAGAACCGATCATCACCCTCGGCTGAATCAAGTGGATATTGAAAACATAACCGCCGACCTTTCTCTGCTTAGCTCCATCGCGATTATTCTTGGATCATTATTCGTTATCGTCCAGCTGCGTCAAAATAATCGACTGATAGAGGCTGCAAATGAACAAGCTAAAGCCGCAGCAGTCCAAGCGAAACTAACTAACGATCAGATGAAGCAGAATAACGATCTAGCAAATATGGACATGATCATGAGACTCTACGAGTTTGCGAACACGGCGGAAGTTCAATCCGCTTGGCTAACCGTATTGAGCTCTAAGATCAACAGTTTCCAAAGTTTCTTGAACTTACCAAAACAGGATCAAGTCTCCTTCTACCAGATAGGCGCCCTATTCGAGTCACTGGGTGTCTTGGTCGAAAGAGGAATCGTGAAACCGGACCTCATCGAGGATATGTTTCTCATAGAACTAGCCTGGGAATCGATGAAAACGTTCGTTATAAGCATGCGAGAGCTGCATGGAGAAGAAGAGAACTACCTAGCCTTCGAACGCCTTTATAATCTCATTAGTGCCAAAAATCAAGCCGTTTAATCTACTTGCTATCCGGGAGCACTCGAATCTGAATCCAATTCAACCATTCCTGTGTCGTGATTCTATGGATACATTTGTTCGCAGCAGCATTCTTCGTCGGAGGTCCGTTCTTCTTCTGGCTAATGGTAATTCCAGCGTCTCGACTCATTACTACTGACGAGTTAGAACGAACTCAAATAGTAGGCAAGATCGCTAAAATCTTCGGAAAAACCGTTACGCCTGCCCTCATAATCATAGTTCTTACCGGAATCTACAACGCATCATGGTACCTGAGTTCCATCCAGGATCTTCTAATCTACCCAGGTACGATTCTCCTAACTAAAACCATTCTAGTGATGATTCTTCTAATTCTTATCTACGTTCACAATGTCCACTTTGGAAAACGTATAACTGCTTTCGCGAAAGAGCGAGATATCGAAGGCCTAAAGAGAATTAGGAAAACGAGCAGAAAAATATCAGCAGCCAACTTAATCTTGATGGCTGCGATTTTGTTCTTGGCTGTCCTAATGCAGATGCCCCCATAGAGATAGTGGCCAATGCCAGAAAGAATTGTCGTGCTAAGTGATTTTGACGGGACAGTCGTTGAAATCGATACTGGCGCTTTTGTGTTGACCGAGTTTGCTAACGGTGACTGGCAACGCTTAGAACGTCAGTTTGAGAGTGGTGAAATATCTTTTGAACAGTGCTTGAGAAGCCAATTTGGAATGATCACTCACCCCAAGGAGGAGATCCTAAAGAAAGTGGAGACAGTCTCGATTAGACCTTACTTTGTTGACGTTGTGAACTATTGTCACGACAATGGAATAGGATTCAAGCTAGTTAGCGGCGGATTGGATTTCTGCATCAAGCGGATTCTGGAACGGAATAAGCTGAAGGTAGATGTAATTTGTCCCAAGACAACATTCACTTGCGACGGACTCAAGCTCGAATTTCCTAAACTTTCAGATGTGAACTCCCTCAGCTTCAAAGACGACACCGTGCGGAGTTACCGGCGAGAGAACTACTCTGTACTATTCGTCGGAGACGGGTACGCTGACTACTCTGCATTGAAGGAAGCTGATTTGAGGTTTGTAATGAAAGACTCTGTATCAGCGAAATTGTTCCATGCGAGTAAACTCGAGTTCACAGAAGTAACCGACTTCGAACCTGTCCTTAACACATTGGCTAATGGCCGGAACCTAATGCGGGTAAACTGATAAGTAATTCGTGCGGTATCAAATTCCGTACGGAGGCTAAATTTTGTCCATTAAACTTTCTTCAGGAAGACTTGAACCCCTCGGCAACTGGGGAAGAGCGCTTATAGAGACCTACAAGAAAGAAATGGGAGAATATTAGACCACTTCACTTCATCTAGGGATGCAGGATGCTTAAGGTTACGTTTCAGTATATTGATGATTGTCCTTCACACGAGCAAGCGTTGGCCCGTCTGCGGAAGGTCCTGGATGAAGAAGGCGTCAGCGTCAAGATCGATGTCATCAAGATTGAGAGTGATGAGCAAGCCAAACGCCTTCGGTTTGTGGGATCACCAACAATTCTCGTGAACGATATCGACATTGCCCCCCAAGCAGACGATCACTACGGACTAGCTTGCCGAGCCTATCAGCTCGAAGATGGCCGAATCTCTCCACTTCCATCCGAAGACATGATTCGACGAGCGATTCGACGTGAATCTTAAAAGCACGTCTCTACGTTCACGCAACTGGTGAATAAGGTGGCGAAATTGAAGATAGGTGACAAGGCCTTAGACTTCAGCCTAATCGGGACAGATGATCGCACGCATTCGTTGAACGAACACGCGAATAAGATCGTTGCAGTTATTTTCAGTTGCAATCATTGCCCCTACGTGCGCGCATGGGAAGATCGCATGATCAAGATTCAAGCTGATTATGCAAGCAAGGGCGCGCAAGTAGTCGCGATAAATGCAAACGACGCAATGAAATATCCGGATGACAGCTTTCAAAACATGAAAGTACGAGCTCGCGACAAGAAATTTAACTTTCCGTATCTCCGCGACGAAGATCAAAAGGTAGCGACCGCATACGGTGCTCAGCGAACACCGGAAGTCTTCTTGTTCGATACTAAGAAGACGCTACAGTATCATGGTGCCATTGACGATAATTACGATGACCCTAACGCGGTTAAAGTCCACTACTTACGCAATGCATTGGACGCGATCCTCAACGGGACCAAGGTCACCACAGCGGAGACTGCCCCCGTTGGCTGCACTGTGAAGTGGAAATAGTTCCGCAACCGTTTCACAACGCCGTGATCTGTAATTCTCGGAGAGCATCAAACCGAACGAATTTCAACCGAAACTATCAGTACGTCCCTTACCCGGAGAGGATGGTATGGGTTTATCCAGAAGCTCCAGAGCTAGAGGAAGACTCTAACCCCTTCCGCACACTGAAATTGAAGCAGGATGCCGGGGGGCCAAACTTGAGACAACTGAGGCTAAGTGAGGGACGTTTTAGGGACAAATAGAGGGTCGTAAATGCTTCAGGGCATATTGATTGTGAAATAGAAGGGGTTTTTGAACTTGAATTTTCGTTTACGATTTAAGTCTCACTTGGCCTCTGGTGAGCCTCCAAGTTGGCCTCCGACGAGCCTCTAGTTAGCCCCGACGAGCCTCACCTTAGCCCCCATGAAATCGAGCAGTTAGACGAGCCCGATTCGAGCCCCTATCCGATTTTAAACGGTCCCGATCCTAGGTTGAAATCGTATGCTTATCTAGCCCGCACTGACCTGCTGGTTACGTCGATCATTGTCGCTAGAATCCTCGCCTCGTGAGCCCGTGCTTCCAAGAGGCTTTGAGCTAACTCATGATTCT
Organism: Bathyarchaeia archaeon; assembly: GCA_050012795.1. Lineage (GTDB taxonomy): Archaea > Thermoproteota > Bathyarchaeia > 40CM-2-53-6 > 40CM-2-53-6 > FEN-987. Next base: position 6,737 of record JBEKGM010000029.1, read on the forward strand.
CCATCATTTCGACTCTGAATCTGTTCGATCAATAGAGGGATTTCTTCCCAGCTATCAGTACATCCGAATCCCATTTCCCTTACTCGGTAAGAGTGTGATGGGTTTATCCAGCGCATAAGGTTGAATCATGTCATTCATGCAACTGAATATACATGACTGAGATGATAGTCATATAATGCTCCGTGACATGAGTCACACAGGTTGAAACGATCCAATGACAAGGGATAATCATCCTATGACGAATCAGCGTGTCGTGATGAACTGAAATGATTGAAATCAAATCCAGAATCGTTCATTTTTCTGATTGTCACATATCTCCTCACGGGAATTTTGTTGAGGAGTCCTTCGATTGGGCTGTGAAAGATATCAACAATCTAGATCCCGAGCCTGATATAGCAATTCTTTCGGGAGATTTGACGGACAATGGAGTTCTCAAAGAGTACGAACTGGCCGTGACAAAGCTTGATACGCTAGAGCCAAAAGTTCTTGTTGCGCCAGGAAACCATGATGAGAAGAATTTTGGCCAATCGCTCTTCCAAGAGATGATAGGGCCTGTCGATCATGAGCTGAAACTCCGCGAAACTTCCATCTTCATAACCGACAGCCCACAACCTGACCGTGATGAGGGAAGGCTTGGCAGAAGGCGACAAACAAACTTGGAAGAAGAAATGGGCCGGCTGGGACCGAACGCTATCAAGATACTTGTCTTTCATCACCATCTCGTGTCCGTCCCTTTCTCAGGCCGCGACCAAGACGTATTGGAGGATGCGGGAGACATACTAGACATGGTACTCAGACACAAAGTCAACTTGGTACTAATGGGGCATAGGCATGTCAGGAGAACCCTTCAAATCTATGATACGCTTCTCGTAAACGCCGGCACAACTTCCAGTATTAGAACACGAGGAAGACTTGGACATTCATACAACATAGTTGATGTATTGACGAACGACGTGATTCGAGTCACTGAACGGAACATCACGGAAAGGAAAAGCTCAGTCTTGGGCACGTTCAAAATCCAAAATCCAAGTTTGATTCAACAAGAACTCCCGTTACAGTAACGAGGAAAGATCTGAAAGAGATATGCTTTCTCTCCTTGATCCTGACCAAGACGCGCGGCAATCGAAGGTAGTGTGGAGCTTTCTGCGTTTATGATTTGTTCCGGACGGACGGTGGTATCGCGGTGCTCAAACACAGAGTAACGTTCTAAACTCAACAATAACCGTTGGGCTAACTGAGTTTCACTCTGCAATCTACGCTGGCTACAAAAAGTGGCTGTAGCTGAAGCGCTAATGAGATTTTGATTCTATTTGGGAGGACTCGTTCACATCAGTCTGCGTACAGCGGAGACGCGCACTCCTCAATCAAGCCGTGCATCGGGTACTTGGCGTTGAGCATAAGCCAAGTATTCTCCAACTCAGACCACGTTTCCTCCTTCCTCAGGAGATTAAGTAGAATGAAGCTCAGGCGCGCTAATCTGGAGGATTTGAATTCGCTATTGTCGGCCACACTGCATTACCGCAATACGGCATGCTACCCGTTAAGAGTAATAGTGCAATCTCACATGCATCATGGCACACTAAATGACTCATGGAACCGAAGTTGATTCTACAAGCCCCCAAAACCCATTCCTTGCGAGTGATTCACGTAGAACAATGATACGGCATGGATAGACAGTGAGAACTGAATATTATTTTCGACCGCTAAACCCTACCGGATAGAGATGGAAAAAGCTGAAGAACGAACTTTCCCCCTTACGAGGTTAAACTCAGAGGTTGTGGCCGTTGCAAAGGCTAGGGAATCAGATGCCAGCAACAGAGTGAATCACGCATCAGCGAATGATGAAAAGAAACGGCAATCCAAATTACGCAAGATCTTAACGCAAATCATTACGGCGTTAGGGAATAGCGCGGAAAGCAGCCAGTACTACCTCCTCAATCACAGCTCTGACACGGAAACTGACGATTAGCGACAGTGAGGCTAACGTGAGAGAACAACTGACGCCACTATATCCAGCGCGTCACCTGCTAGATGAGCTTGTGCCAGAAGGATACCGATATTACGCGAGGTTAGAGGGCTTGGATCCCTTCAGTTACTATCAGAGTGTGAGGGAATAACATGATCATCGGAACAATCAAGCGTTCATATCGGCGGGAGAAGTTGGATCGTCCTAGAGAATGCTCTGGCGGTTCTTTAGCATGCTACGCGACTCCAAATGATATATTTAATCGTGGACCGTTAGACGGTTGTCAAAAAGTGAGTGGTGCTTTTGTATGAGACTCATCTCTACTGCAACGGTTTCATTTCTGAATGTGCTGCTAATCTGTGACTTGCGATTGGATGTAGGAGTCTGTGGACTCGGGCTCTTCGGAATCCTCAGCTTCCTCAGAAGTAGTAATCTCAGACTCTTCAGAGCCCTCGGTTGAGGAGCCTTCCCTCGGAGATTCCAATTCGCTTATCTTCTCTCTCAAAGCGTCTGCCTCCCTCTTACTTTCTGATAATGCCTGCTGGAGTTCCGTGAATCTGTTTTCTGTTTCCTTCCTCACAGCTTCCAGTTCTCTTCTGGGTGCGGATTCTGACAATCTAGGTTCGAACGCTTGGATCTCATCAATCGAGACTCGACTATCCTGTTCCCTGTCCAGTTCAGGGGCTGATTGAAGGAGCTTTTCGAGTTCTGAGATCCTAGCCCTCAGTTCCTGCGTTTCATCGCCCCGAACTGAGTATCTACCTTGAAGGTCGCAGATTCTCTGCAACTCGCTCTTCACGTATTCTAGATCTGCTCTCGGCACGGAGTCGAATAATCTTCTTTGAAGATCGTCCATTTCCAATTGCAAGTTCGATTTGACAGTGTCGAACTCGGCTTTAGGGACCGAAGTGGCAAGCTTCTCCTCCAATTCTTTTATTCTTTCCAATAATCTTCCATCTCTAGCATTCGTCTTCCGTCTCTTCGAAGAGCTTCTCATGGGCACTCACTAACTCTCTTTGGATTGAATGGTCGAGTTTAGATGAAGCTCACTATCATCTCAGCCCGTTACGTGATGCTATATGTTTCATGTATCTGCAGATCGTTGTCATGATACGCTGCAGCATGCGTATGCTTGGTCTACTCCAGTCTTGAGACGATGGTCAGCATGAGCACGAATTCTCGACACACATGCGGATCGGAGTCTAACTCCGCTTTGTTGACCGTTCTGTGTTTTCTCACGTTGGAGGCAAATACAAAGTACTCATTCAGAATTCAGATTAGCTTTGGTTACAATGTGACTCTCCGCGTACGAAGTTGATTTCTCGGCGCTAACCTTTGCTCCGCAATCGGAACAGGTCCAAACTCCAGTGTACCTCATCCTAGTCATACAATTCAAACAGTATATGACATGCTGAGAGGCCAATATCTGTCGAGAAACGTCAGGAGGGACTTCCTTTTCTGTTGATAATCCTGCAATGGACTGATTTCAACGCTCAAGACTGATTCTCTCGCTGATCATTCATTCGGATGGTTTTGACAGTTCTTTATTAGCTGATATGTCGGGAATCGAAGCTGTGATTCACGTGAACGGATTTCTTAATTGCGCGGTTACGTCGCGAACTTTCCACTTCAACTAAACTACAAACTTTCGCTTTGACCCGTTCAAGAATGGTTGTCGGTGAAAAGTAGTATTTGTTTCAGTTACCTCCCATTTTCTTAGCATGACCAATCGTCCTGAAGAGAAGTGCGGCAAATATGGCGCCTAAGAGTGGGTAGATTGGTTCAAGTAAGACGTGCGAAACGTCAACGCTGCGGATTCCGAGTAACCATCACTGCAGTGTTACGTTAATCTTGGGGGTGCTCATGTTCGTCCTAGCGTTCGTCATTCTGGTTGGCTGGCTGAGGGTAGCGGGAAGGAAGTTTGTCATTGTCTCAATCGAAGGTATTCTCTTCTCTATCTTCAATAATGCGTCGGCAGGGTTCTTTCTTCCATTAATCCATCTGAACCAGACGTCACGGTCCGCGCAGCTCTGTCTTATGCTGCGAACTAAGTTGGCTGAGCGTCTGCGACCTTCCTTGCCGTTACAAAGAACATAAACTAGACTTGAGGAGTCACAGTAAACGACGAGTTTTCGGCTCTTTATGGATCTCAAGGCGTAGTCGATTGCATAGCACTCCATCAAGGCGCTCCAGCCTGTGCTAATGTTCCCGTTCGCCCGAACTTTAACCCCGTTCTTTCTAAGCCAACTGTGAGGGACGTTGAATATTGTCCTGTCACCGTTCGAGGTCACATAGGCTACTCGTGGGGGTGCAGTCGAACCGTCAACCCAGACTTCGATTTCTAATTTCACGCGCCAATCTTCATCTCTTATGATACCTTGTTTATGCACCATATCGTGCGCGTCGCCATTGGTCTGTAGTATCAACTAAGACTCGTTCGTACTCAAATCTCAGTTCTATGAGTTACATACCGCGTCATGAGTATCATGAAGCACAGTAATATCGTATAGATGCTTTCTCTCTTCCAGCTCGTGCTTCCAAGAGGCTTTGACCTAACTCATGATTCTCCATCATTTCGACTCTGAATCTGTTCGACCAACCGAGGGACTTCTTCCCAATTATTGACTCGAAAGATTCGTGGCATATTCTTGGCAGATCTATTCCAAGGTTGGGTGTAGAGAAATCCGAATCCGAACAATCGTGAGGCTATGAGAGACATTAGGAACTCCGAATCATCAATGAAGATATCGTAGTCAAGATCGGCCTTTGCGCTCGTGCTCACTGTCCTGACGAACTGTGTGTACGGGATTTTCTGGAATCGCAACCATTCTTGCGCGAAAGGTACTGTCAGTTCGCTGCGCCCGGTGACGATGTCGATCGTGCCGAACTGGGTGAGGCGAGACACTTTAGTCGCGAGATCGTTCTCCATTGCAGGAATCTCTTTCCAATTGAACCACGCTTCATCTAAAGTTCGCAGAAACTCTTCTCTGCTGATGTTTGCGACCTCCCAGGCATTCCAGCGATCAAACACTTCAGACGTATACGCGGTCGAGTGACGGGTGTTCAGAATCTTGCAGAGCGATTGTGCCGTGTTTGCAAGGACGCCGTCAAGGTCCATTGCGATTCTGAGCTTGACACTTGGCAATTCTATTCTTGTCTCAAAACGCCTGTTGCCTTAAGGTGTTCGATCGAGGCAGTCAGCTGATCTATTGACATTGAAAGATCGAGCGCAGCATTAGAGATCGAGATTGTTCCATCGTGGGCCGTAATATAGTCAAAGACGCGCCTATCTTGGTCACTAAGGCCCAGTGTCTGGGGTCTTCTACATACAGGACACGTTAAGCTTCCCAATGGAATATTCTGTCCGCAAAAGATGCAGCTTTGAAACGATCTCTGAACCGGCTGATTGTATACGACTGTTCGCCGAGGCTCAAAGAAGTATTGAACTCTCCTTCTAAGGCTCCTATCCAGGGAGGCTATGATACTTGAAGCTGATCGGTTTCCTTTCAAACCGCAGAAGTCGCATGAATAGCCAGTTCTACTGTATCTTAAAACGTAACCGCAACGGGGGCAACGACTTGGCGAAGCTGACATTCAAGATGCGGCCTAACTCGATCTCTGCGACTTCACCTATTATCAGTTACTGATAATCAGGGCATTTCTTCTTGTCTGGAAATCGACTTACCGACATTGGCGAGATATTCGTCTGTTGTTAGCCTCTGTTTTCTTGCTAACTTTCGAATGGCGTTCTCTACCCCAGTTCCGTGTTGTATTGCCTTCTTGCGCTTCCAAACCATCTCATCTGGCAATCCTGCTTTGAGTGCAGCTGCTCTAAGAACCCATTTTCGCGTCAAGTCGTTTCCAGTTTTGACTTTGAACTCTAATGGGATTCGAAACGAAAAGTCGATTATCTCTAGGTTAGCGAACGGAGTTCGTAGCTCTACGCCAGAAGGACAGGTAGCTTGCTCATCGCGTTCATAGTTTACTTGAGGCGCCTCTATTATGCTACGATAAAGTGAGGATGCTAATGCTCTCCTGCCTTCGTTGTCCAGAATTTTCGCGTACTTATAGTAGCCTCCGTACAACTCGTCGCTGCCCTGACCACACAGCATCACGGAATGCCCCCGTCGGGCCGCAAGCATCGCCGCCCAGTGCAGAGGAACTGCAATGCTAACTCTCATCAGATCATGTTCCTCTATCAACCAGATAATGCGTCTGATGAAAGGGTCCAATGAATCTGGTTCATAGGTCTCGATGCTAATTGGCAGGTCCAGGGCTTTCGCATATTTCTCAACTGTTTGCAATTCCGTGGAGCCTCTTAGTCCGGTGCTGAGTAATTCAACTTCAAGGTTTGCTTGCTTAGCTAATAGTGCAGTAACCGCACTGTCAAGCCCTCCTGAGAACGCTACTGCCACGCGATGTACGTCAGCAGTAACTAGTTGAGTTGACCGCTGCAAGAGTCGTTTGAGGCGACCAGCAGCGTAATCCAATGTCATAGCCTCCGTACGTGGACGAGGGAACCTGAACAGGCATCTTTTGCTCAATCCTCTTGAAGTGGCCGTGTAAAGATAACCGGGGAGAACCCGTTCGGTGTTGATGTGTCCGATACGCCATAGAGCTTTCCGCTCCGATGCGATTGCGGTAACACCAATCTTTCTAGAGTAATACAACGGTCTCAAGCCGATCGGGTCCCTCACGGCTGACAGTTCATTCAGTTTGGAAGAAACCGCTGCGAATGCCCCGGGTGTCTCCATGATCGATGTAAAATTGCGCGATGATTCGTGACGTACTAACCGAGCCTGCCCTCGTTGGGTCCTCTGAAAGAATATGCCATCCAGCGAGAAGATGGAGTGTCGAGATTCAAAGAATCCGCCAGCGGGATTATTTGATGTGAATCCAACACCTGATCGATCACCTGTACATCCAATCATGACTCTGTTGCTGCCTCTATGCTTCATTGCACAAAGCATGTCGGTGAGGAGTGCTTTGTTGTCGGTGCGATCTGCATAGACGGCGGCTACGGCTGTCAATTTGTTCACTGTGTGTCATTTGTGTTGCCTTTATAACTGAACTGTTAGCGTAGTGAAGACACGAGAGACCGTTGCCTATCCTTCCGATAGATACTGGCCGTTATGGGAGCCTGGAGATACGCGGTATTTTCGAAGAGAGCACAAGATTTCAGCGAATGCTTGATGTCGAAGCCGCATTGGCATGGGCAAGGGCTGAAGTCGGGGATATCCCCAAGGAAGCAGCTCAGGAGATCATCCAGCATTCGTCACTACAGTACGTCAAATTAGAGAGGATTCGAGAAATCGAGAGAACAACTGACCACGAAGTGATGGCACTCGTTGATGCACTCGCGGAGGTCTCAGGGAAAGGAGGGGCATATGTCCATCTAGGCGCAACATCAGCAGATATCCTCGACACTTCACTGGCGTTACAAATGAAAGATGGACTGACTCTGATCTCTCAAAAGTTAGATGCTCTCGAAGAGGTCGTTCTGAATCTCGCAAAGCAATATCGTGACACGTTGATCATAGGGCGTACCCATGCTCAACATGCGTTGCCAATGACTCTTGGATTGAAGTTCGCAGTATGGTTGCGTGAGATTGGCAGGCATATTGAACGGCTTAATGAGTGTAAGCGGCGCGTCCTCGTGGGAAAGATGAATGGCGCTATTGGTACGATGGCCGGATTTGGGAAGAACGCCGTTCAGATACAGACTCTGGTGATGAAGAGGCTTGGTCTCAACTCGCCCGAAGTGACTAGCCAAATAGTCCAACGGGACCGTCACGCTGAACTCGTGTGCCTATTCGCCATGATAGCCAGCTCCTTGGACAAGTTTGCTACAGAGATCAGAAACCTCCAGAGGCCTGAGATTGACGAATTAAGTGAGCCATTCCAGACTGGAAGACAAGTGGGTAGTTCGGCCATGCCGCAGAAGCGGAATCCGTGGAGAAGCGAGAGTATCTCTAGCCTCGCCAAGATCGAGCGTAGCCTTGTTCCTCCAGCTCTAGAAGGAATTGTTACGTGGCATGAACGAGACCTGTCACAGTCCGCTTCCGAGCGTTTTGTAATTCCCGAATCGTTCATACTCATAGACCACGTCTTGGGTTCAATTACCCGCATCCTCAGTGGACTCCGCGTGAACGAAGCGAAAATGTTAGAGAACTTGATGAAATGGAAAGATCCAATGATGTCTGAGTCCGTGATGATCGCGCTCACGGTAAAGGGGATGCCTAGACAGGAGGCTCACAGGCTGCTTCAGCAGATTGTCTTCCATAGTCAGCAGACTGGGGAAAGCTTCGGTGCTTTGCTATTGAAGAATGATGTAGTGTCTAAGCTTCTTACCGCTTCGGAAATAGAATCCTGCTTGGATCCCAAATCATACTTGGGTATGTCTGGTCAGCTCGTTGATTTAGCGGTCAGCAGAACGATAGCAGAACGTCGGGCTCGCGGTCTCTGATTAAGTCGGCTCATCTTCGTGGTAATCTGTCAACAAGCTCTGTTCGGTGCCTTCGACTGCCCCTGCTTTCAAGCTCTCCCATTCATCGGCTTTGATGAGTCCTCCAACCTGCTCCTTGATCTTCTTCGCTACGGTAGGACCGATCAGGGGTACGTTCATGAGGTCTGTTACTGATGCGTGTTTGAGTTCTTCAATGGTCCTGTAGCCGGCGTTGAATAGGGCCCGGGCTCGTCCGCGCCCGACGCCTTCAATTTCAACTAGCGGTAAGAGTTCCGCCTTCACGCCTTTCGCGCAGCGAATTTGAAGTTCTCTTGTGATCCTCAGCAGATCCTTATGGCCGAAAAGTTCCGCCAACTGGTAGGTCGCATGCAAGAGCCATTTCGAAGTGTCCACTATTCTCAGGATGTCCCCCGGTTCCACTTTGTGAGCTTCCAGTATTCCGTCTTCTGAAGTTTCATTAACCCATTCGTAGAGTACTCTCGCACATTTTATTTCGGAAAGGAACTCTTCGTAAGTTAAGCCATTTATTTCTCAGTAGAACTCGGGGACTTCGCACATGTATTCTCCTTCATGCTCGCGAGCAAAGAGGTCAAGCATTTCGTCCTCCCCTCTTCGCGGGTACAGTTTAGGAGCTATGTCCGGTGTCCTGGAGATTAAATGGAGGAAACTTACGTCAGTCACATGCTTCGCTCGCGTGTACAGGCCGTCACGTAAGATGACTGCCGATACCGGGTCAATGTAGAGCTCTGATACTCTTCGGCCGAATCGAGTGGCTTTGAGCTCTTCTCCGTCAAATTCAACCATCTGTTCTCTGCTTAGGAACCGCAAAATGTCGCCTAGCTTTGACCTAATCATTTTAGGATCGTACTGATATGCGTAGAATGTTTTCGCAAAGAAATCAATCAGCCCGTCTTCACTGTTCGCGAAGTGGGTGGCTATCGTGGCCAGCACATGAGGGCGTAGAACTTTCTCAGCTCCTAGTTTCGACCAGATCCTTTCCGGCTCTGCGAGCGCGTAGTTTTTCAGGAGATAGTCCTGTTCGTCTTCAGTTCTAGCCATGAGTATTGCTTCTCCATATTTGTCGTAGCGTGGGCGACCAGCTCGTCCGCAGAATTGCTTGTATTCTAAGACTGAAATTGGATATCGACCATATCCGGGCTCGTATCTCTCGTAGCTCGTGATTACGACTGTCCTGGCTGGCAGATTTACTCCAGCAGCCAGGGTGGGAGTTGCGGATAAGATCTTTAGCCGGCCTGACTTGAATGATTCTTCAACCAGTTTCCTCTGTCCACCCGTTAGGCCCGCATGATGGAACGCGGCACCGTTGAGCGTCTGTTCAGCAAGTGTTTCGCCTAGTCGAGTTCTTTCCCCAATTGATAGTATTCGCTGAGCGATTATTTCGAGGCCTCTGCGATCTGCTTTGGTGAGATTCCGTCGGAGGAGTGCTGACGCTTTGTTGCCCATATCTACTGCGAGTCGTCGCGTTTCGGCGAATAATAGGATCTGCCCATTGTTCTTGACCACATCGAGCGCAATATCGAAGATCGGATTCTGTTCAGTATGGGGGATTATGCGAGATGATCCGTCTTTGAACTGTATCTGTCCATCGTAGTACACTCCTTCGCGAAGTGGTACGGGTCGCCATTCCGTCGTTACGGGAATTCCGTTGAGCCATTCCGCGATCTCGTTTGCGTTCTTGACCGTTGCACTAAGTGCGATCAGTTGAATTCTCGGGTTAATCTTCAGCAAGCGGGTAAGAACGACTTCAAGCGTTGGTCCTCTATCTGCCTCCGTGAGTAAGTGAATTTCATCAGCTACCACAACTGCCACGTCGGAGATCCAAGGCGATCGATGTCTCAGGAGTGAGTCAGCTTTCTCGTTGGTTGAGATGATAATGTCGTAGTTGGCGAGGTAACTATCCGAACTATCGTAGTCACCACTCGTAAGTCCTACTCGAACTTTCCTTCCGGGGCTCTTCTCGATCGAAGCGTATTTTGAGAAGTCTTCAAATTTCTCACTTGCAAGTGCACGAAGAGGCGTCAAGTACAGGGCCTTTCCCCCCTTCTCCAGGACTGCCTTGAGGATCACTAGTTCAGCGATGAGCGTCTTCCCGGAAGCTGTCGGGCTAGCTAGAATGATATTCTTTCCACCTAACGCTCCTGCGTTAATTGCGTCCTCCTGGGGTGGGTATAGCACGTCATAGCCGGCCTTAGCTAGGACTGCCTTTATGGAATCAGGTATGGAAAGTTCGTCGACGTGCAATGGTTCAGAGTCTTCTACACAGTAGTTCTCTTGACGTGCCCCGGTTTTGGTTGGTAGAGTAATCCTTCTTTCAGCATTTGTTGTATCAGTGCTCTCGCCTCAGTCTCGGAGACCTCGACTTTCGTTGATAAGATCTTTATTAATTCATTCTCTTCGACCACATCGACTTTCTTCTCCAAGTCTCTGACGGTGCCAAGAATAATCTGCATACGATCGTTCTGGTTTCGGCTCTTTCCAGTCATTATGATATCGATGTCCATCTTGCCAGTTTCAGTGTCTATGCCGACCTCTTGCATGGATAAAGTGAAGAGCCGTATGATCGCTTGTGTGTCTTCAACGAGTATTCTGTCACGAAGGAATGCTCTAGCTCGTGCTTCAGAAAGTCTGACGAGTGCCTCGAGTTGACGTGGCGTAATTGGGACGGGTGATTCCGTGGAGCCTGACATAGCACGCATTCTCAGATAATATTCCTTGATCGATGCAGCTGCTTCCTCGGTTAGCACGGGTTCCACCCTTTTGGCATATGAGAGATACTTCCGGAGCATGTCCGATGACAGTGGAGTTTCAGTTGGAGCCCGTCTCGTGTGGTGGATTGTAAGGATGTGATCGGACATCTTGCCGTCTGCGTCAGGGTCCGGAGTATCCTTCATTATGAAATAGAGATCAAAACGCGACAGTAGGGTGACGGGTAAGTTGATATTGTCTGCAATTGTCCTGTACGGGTTGTATCTCCCGAATTGAGGGTTGGCCGCTGCAAGAACGGCAGTTCTTGCGTTGAGCGTCGCAACAATTCCTCCTTTTGCAACGCTTACCGTGTGTTGCTCTAGAGCTTCGTGGATCGCAACTCGATCTTCAGGCCGCATTTTGTCAATTTCATCTATTGCGGCCACTCCCTTGTCGGCCAAAACCAGTGCGCCCGCCTCAAGAATCATCCCCCCATTCTTTTCACGAATGACGGCGGCGGTGAGCCCGGCAGCCGTGGTGCCTCTTCCACTTGTATAAAGTCCTCTTGGGGCAATTCTGGAGACGTATTGGAGAAGCTGGCTCTTTGCGACGCCCGGGTCCCCGACTAGGAGGATGTTAATCTCTCCGCGTATGTTGACGCCATCTACTAGGTGTTTTGGCACCCCTCCGAAAATCAGGTAGAGTAACGCTTCCTTAATGTCTCCATACCCGTATATCGAAGGAGCTAACGATGCGATAAGTTTTCGATGAATCAACGGATCCGAAGCTAATTCACGTATGTGACGTTCGTCGTCAGCCGTTATCTCAACGACCTCCACTTCCTTGCCGACCACTTCCACGTAGTTAGCATCAAGGAGCAGGTCGAAGGTTCGGAGCCTTGCTTTGCGTCCAATAAACTCCTGTTGGGCTCTGGCGATTCCTGTTACCGCAACGCGGTCGCCAGGTCTAGCTACATCCACTAGATCTTCGAGAAGTTTAATGTCCAAGGCTCTGGGCAATTGACCCGGAGGCAGGTCCTCTGGACGCTCTTGGATTCGAATCTCTTGAGAATTCACGAACGTCGACTGTTTTTCCAAGAACTCGAAAAGCTTGGATCTACAGTGCGCACAAATTCCAGGACCCCGCATCAAGGTTCCGCCCTGTTCTACGTACGATAGCGAATTACACTTACGACATTGAAACGCGGCTTTGAGGAGGAGCGGCTTTACGGTCGTGGATCTGACGATTATGCCATCGATCAGCATGAGCTTACCGATATTTTCGGACCCAATCTTGCGGAATAGGTTCTTTTCAGGAAGTTTTCTGAGCCTTATGCGAATAGACTTGATTGACTCCGCGTACTCGGGATCCTCAATTTTGAGTTGGGCCCACCCGGCTCTATCAAGGAATCCGAGATATTCATCTGGTTTCGCTAGGATTGAACGGGCTAGGTCAGGATCGACGGCGATTAAATCTTCGAAATCGACAATGATCGAACGGGACCCTGTCAGGGCGGCGTTACCAAGACGCTTTCGATATTTGTATTCGCCATCAACCGTGTAGGATCTTAGGAAATCCTGAAACCGTTCTTCAGGGCTTTGTGACGTCATTCTCTCGATTCCTGAAGGAGTCTAGCCTTCCATTCCTCAATGGTCTTATTGAGAACTGTGTAAAGTGATCTTTCTTCCAGCGTTAATCCATGCATTATTTCCTCGGACGGTGTAGGTGACGCTGCAAGCGCAACGATCTTCCTTACGCGACAGTTCATAATATCTCGTACTAGGGTCTCGGTCCTTTCCAGTTCGCGTAATTTCACTTGGTCTTGCTTGCTCTGCTTTCTAAGCTCACTGATATGTCGTCGTAATATGCAGTAGAAGTTGCCTTGTAGCGATGGAATTCGTCTGGAGTCCGGAATTGTTTCTCGCCAGTGAATCTTTGAGAGAGAGGTGAAGGTGAGAATATCCTCCTCTCGAAATCTTGCGTAGCCGAGTTGGACAAGTTCCCTCGCGGTCCAATATGGAATTTCCACCTCTTGACCGATTCTAACCGAAGTGAGCTTGGGCAGTCTTGGCATCTCAGGCAGTTCTTTGATCAGAACTATTCTGATCGGAGAATTTTCGAAGTCGAAGTCAATATCCCCTACTGACATCAAGGTCGCCTGCGCCAAGAATAACCCAACAGTCTCTCACGCCCTATGTCTTGATGATTTAAGTCGTATGTTTACCGTTTCATTCTGTTTAGTCTAATTTTCCTATGGAGAGTGGGTCGCAGAGGGGGAGAGTTCAATGAAACTATTACTGATTTTTCGTGTTCAAGTTCCACCAGAAACTCATGCCAAGGCTTTTGAAGGACGCATGCAGAGTCTGCGTGCACTGGAAATTCATTGAGGATAAAGTGTCTTGAGCCAAAATGGTCTCATGTGGATTGAGAAATATCGACCTCGAACGCTGGATGACATTGTCAATCAGCGGGAGACCGTCGAAGGTATCCAAGCTCTGCTGAAGACTCCGACTACGATGCCCCATCTCCTATTCTCAGGTCCGCCCGGAACTGGCAAGAGTACTATGGCCCTTTGCATCGCCCGTCAATTGATGGGAGATAACTTCAGGCGACTTGTTCTGGAATTGAACGCCTCCGATGAACGCGGCATAGGTGTCGTGCGTGAAAGAATCAAGGGCTTCTCGCAAGTAATTCAGACGGCGCCTTCAGGAGTTCAATATGGACTTGTAATATTGGACGAATGCGACGAGATGACGAGAGATGCCCAGACCGCTCTCAGAAGGATAATGGAAACATCGTCCAGAACCTGCAGATTCATCCTGATCTGTAATTACCAGAGTGGGATCATAGAACCAATCCAAAGTCGATGCTCAGTCTTCAGATTCAGACAACTCGAAAAGAAGGATGCAATCGCTTACCTGAAAGCAATATGCAAAGCAGAACACGTTAGCCCGGACCAAGGTGTGTTAGAACGCATCTTCGACCTCTCAGAGGGGGACCTGAGAAGAGCGATCAACTCTCTCCAAGTAGCAGCAACGAGCTCGGAAGCAGGAAAACTGGATCTCGCTCAACTCAGCAAAACCGCGCCAGAGGACGAGGGTGATAGTGTCCGTGCTATGCTATCGACGGCCATTGAAGGCAACTTCATGAAAGCACGTGACCTGATGTACGAACTTATGGGTAAGCGGGGTATGAGTGGACGAGAAATAATCCGCACAGCAAACCGTGAAATAGTCAGACTCGCGGAGTTAGATCCAAAGAAGCAAGTGGAAGCGGTTCGTTTACTCGGCGAATACGACTTCAGGCTCTCGCAAGGCGCGAATGAGGATATTCAACTAAGTGCGATGCTGGCACAGATTACCCTGCTAGGAAGCAAGTAAGAACGTTGCAGGATAAGTCGTGGGCGGAGAAATACCGTCCACAAAGCTGCGCAGATCTTATCGGGAATGAGGAAGCCGTCGCGAGATTCGCATCGTGGCTAAAATCGTGGACGCCAAAACAGAGCAAAACCAAGAAAGCCTGTCTCTTAGTTGGTCCCCCCGGAGTGGGAAAAACCTCTCTCGCAAGGGCAGCAGCCAGCGATTTCCATTTACGAGTGGTCGAGCTGAATGCAAGCGACGTTAGGACTGAGAAGGTGATAGAAAAGGCCATCACGCCCGCAAGCACTTCACTTACCCTCGATTCCTTCTCAAAAACCGGTGGTGGCAACTTAATCTTGATGGACGAGATCGACGGAGTATTTGGTAGGGAAGATAGAGGCGGCTTAGGCGCCATACTAGACGCAATAAAGGGGGCCCCTATCCCGATAGTGCTTACCGCCAACGACGTCGAGGACGAACGATTTGATGACTTAAGAAAAACGTGTTTACTGATCGAGCTATTTGAGATCCGACCGAGACTACTCCTCATGCTCATTCAAAGAATAATGAAAGAAGAGGGCGTGAACATGGATGCTAGCACGATTGAAGCAATTGTCAGAAGATCACGCGGAGATCTACGATCCACCATAAACGACGCGCAGGCTGCCGCAGCAGGCGTTTTCGATACCTCAACCGCTGCGCGGCGAACACAATTACTAGATGAGGACGCAACTGTGGGAGAATTATTCGAGTCGCGTGAGTTCAGCAAAGCAAGAAGCGCATTGAACCAGACAGAGGCCCCGCTCTACAAAGACGATTTGCTCTTACTTCTCCACGACATCCTGCCTTACGTGTACACTTCGCCTCAGAAGTTAGCTTTCGCATATGACAGCTTATCGCGCGCAGACATTGCCTATGGGAGAATTGGGGCCAGCAGATCTCGTGGCATGGCACCACCCCCATTCAACTTGCCAAGACGAGACGCCGTCCCGCATTGGAACTTACTCCCTGTCGCCCTCAACGAGCTAGCCTCAATTGGAGCGCAGGAAACAGACAGTGAAGTTGAAGATGCTCTGAAATCAACAACACGCCCCTCTCAAAAAACAGTTGAACGTTACCTTTACCGCCTATGGACAATTGACCGCGTCTGTGGAAGAATCGGAAGAGCTTGCCATGTCTCAAAGAGAACTGCGAGGCGAGATGTTCTTCCCTTTCTCATTGGACTCTTTCGAGCTGATGAGACTTCGGGAATAGAGGCCGCAGCTGCAATTGAGCTCGAGGAGAGGGATATAGAGTTCCTGAACTCCGAGGCTAAGTCAGCAATCACGCTGACTGGTCACATGGAGATGTTGGATCCAAACGGCTTCAAACTCCCCTTCATGGGAAAAGACAAGTTCGTTCAACTCATGCGAGTCGGAATAAAGTATGATTCGGCCACACGAGCTTTTTCCGTGCGCCGCGTGGATAACATAGATTCAGTCGAGGGAAGCCTGTCGCAGATAATTGGAAGACCGGTGAAATTCGTGCGCCCAGCGACAACGCCGGAACAGAAAGAGGCCAAGTTAGGAATAATAAAGACGTGCTACCTCGATGCAAAAGAGATACCCTGTGACTCATGTGAATTTGTTGAATCATGTCCGACCCATTTCCTGCAAGATCTGAAGTATTGCATCTGCAAAGAAACCTTGTCTGAGGCGCAAGCATACCGTAAGTATGTTGCGAAAAATCAGGAATTCTTGCAGCAAATGCCACCGCTCGAGAAGACCGTCGTCAAGAAGCCTAAACTCGCGAAGAGAAAAAGACCTAGTGCTCACGACTAACCTTCAACATGTGGCCAATTTCGGGCAGAATCAGTCGCGTCATGGCTGTCTTAACTGCGTCGGGTGAACCAGGAAGGCAGAAGATTAATTTCCCATGAGATGATCCTGCCAGAGCGCGGCTTAGCATAGCAGGTGAGCCGATCTTTTCGAAGCTGATCTTTCTGAAGAGTTCTCCAAATCCTGGAATATTCTTCTGAAGAAAGGGCGAGACACTCTCAATAGTCAAATCTCTTGGGGATAACCCCGTACCGCCTGTGATGATGAGTGCGTCGATCTCGGGAGAGGATAGGGTCTTCCGTACATGCTTCTGTATCATTCGTTTCGAGTCTGATATGAGGTACCTACTGTTCACCCGGTGACCTGCTTGTAAAGCGAGCCGTTCAATGATATTGCCCGACTTATCATCCGTCTTCTCCCCGTTCCTCATCTGAGCGAATTTCGAGGTACTGCAAGTCACGATGGAGATTCCAACGGACTTGGGTGACATGTGCTTATGGAGTTTAGGAACCTTGTTCATTCATCTTCCCTTGATCTTCTTGGCAACCTTAAGGAAGGTGATCGCGGTTGATGGGTATTGACCATCAGTATCCTTCTCATATTGCTTCGTCATATCCCAGATCGTCAGGAGGTAGGCTGACGCGGCAGTGAGCGCCTCCATTTCCACTCCAGTTTTTGCTTCTCCCTTAACGTAGGATTCAACTCTTACTGAGTTAGGGCCGATCTTGTGTTCAATCCGGACAGTTGTGATAGGTATCGAGTGGCAGAACGGTAGAATCTGTGGCGTGCTTTTCGCAGCCATTATTGCAGCAACCTCAGCAGCTGCCACGGGATCCCCCTTCTCGGTTCTGCCAGACCTGAGGCGTGCAATCGTGCTTGGTTTGAGTCTGATTTCTCCAACCGCGATCGCCTCTCGTGGCACCGTTTTCTTCTTTGTAATGTCAACCATTGAAAAGCGGCGCATGAATGCTCGATATAAGAAGAGGAGTTATGGGAGATAGCTATTGTGCTCTCAATGTATGACTCAAATTCTATGTGGTCTCTTACGAGTTGACGTCAGAGCTTTTTCCAATTGCTCACGCATAGTGGAAGCAGGAATGCTTTGCAAGCCCAGCATAGTTGTCTTCCCGCGCACTCCTTCACCCGACTTGGAAGCAGTTATTATCCCAATTGCCCCTAAACCTCGAGCGTACTTCCAAATCTGAGTATGTTTTCTAGGTTCATCGCCATATTCTTCGCAGACTGCTTTGTACTCGCGCTCCACTACGCCGATGCTTGCATATGCTTCTTGAGATTCTCCTAGGACTCGAGCTAACGCTAGTAACATGTATTTCTCATGCGGGGATAGGGCAGTGATGTATTCGCCTCGTAATGCTGGATATACGCTTCCCGCGGCTCTTCGAACATGATCCGTGGAGACGCGTTTCGATACTTCAGAATCCGCATATTTGCCGGCACGCCATAATAGTTCAATTGCGTATCGTGCGTCTCCACTCTGGTCTCCTATATCGGCGACGAGTTGAAGAGTTTCATCAGATATTGTATTCTCCTTGAACGCAAGTTCAACTCGATCTATGAGAATTGCAGTTAACTGAGAAGCGTCATACTTGTCCAGTTTGATGATGTTTCGTTGAAGGGTGTCGGTAGTGCTTCTGTCAAGCTTCTGGAGATACTCTTGTTCACGGAGGATGCAGATGAGTGAGAGGCGTATCGGTTTGCCGACACGCTCCTCCTGGACGCGTGTAAGGTTGTAAATTGGGTTCGGCCCTTCTGTTCTTATGAGATGTTCAAGTTCGTCCAGTGCAAGTATCAAGTGCATATTCTTGTCGTCAAGCATGTCAATCAATGTATGTAGGAGTTCCTCTGGTGCGAAGCCACGCTTTGGGAACTCGGGCTCGAACTGTGTCAGAACGTGTTTTATGATCATGAAGAGGCTGCCTTTCGCCTCGCGACAATTTACGTGGACATACTGAAGGTTGATTTTCCGATTTTTAGCTGCTCTAACCAGATCCGCTCCGAAACGCTGGCAGAGTACTGTCTTCCCTGTTCCAACATCCCCGGTGATTAGTACACGCTGGCTAGTTGAGAATGGGCTCTCGATAGAGAATCGAAAGAGTTGTGTAAGAAAGCGCATCTGCGCGTCGCGATGCAACAGTCGCGGCGGCATATATTCCAATGATAGGGGTGTCTCGTCTTTGAAGACTGTAGGTGCGCCTAACGTTTCGTTTACGATGTCTGAAGACAATTGAACGAGAGCCCCTACTCTCGACAAGCTTAGATTACCTCAATCTTATGTGCTTTTGCTGCATGACAAGATAAACGCGAGAGAGCTAAGTGAAAATGCTCATGCTATCGTGCCGAGCTCAAGAATTCCGTCAGTTACAGTAGCCCTCGCTTCCCCATTTCACTAGGCCATGACGAATCCGTGAAAAATCAGCTTCAATGTGTTTCAATCACGCGATAGAGCTCATCACGTTCAGATGCTCTGATCTCGGTTGCCGACCCATTCGATCTTACGAGTTTTCTTCCTTTCTTGCGTTCCGTGAATTTCCCTATGATCTGAGCTTCAATTCCTCTATGCTCCAAACGGTGCACTATACGACCGCTCTTTCGATGATCTGCCGCGATCAGTAAGCAGCCAGAACTCATCAGCCGCAAAGGATCAACATGAAGCATACTGCAAATCACCTTAGTCTCATTGCGTACGCGAATCTTCGATTCATCGACAATGAATCCTACTTTGGATGCTTCTGCGATTTCCCAAATGGCTTGCAAAACTCCTCCTTCTGTAGGATCGTGCATGGCGCTAACTCCACCGACTCCAACTGCAACCATAGCATCCTCAACGATACTGACTGAATACCGCATACTCCTCGCTCGGGCAAGAAGCTCATCGTCAACTCTTAGCCTGCTTGCGAAGTCCATCGCGAGCAAGGCAGTGCCTTCAATCCCTGCAGATTTGGTCAGAATCAAGTCTTGATTAGGACGAGCGCCGCCTGATGTGATGAACTTCTTCCTATCGACAACGCCTACCATGAAGCCAACCACGATGGGTTTCTTAAGGCCTGGAGTGACTTCGGTGTGCCCTCCAACGACGGCCACGTCGAGTTCCTTCGCGGCTGCATCCACACGTTTCATTACCAACTCTACAGTACGCGCGTTTGATTTCTCAGGCAGCAGCAAATCGCAGAGGAACCAGCGAGGTCTAGCTCCTCTGCAGGCAACGTCGTTTGCGTTAATGTGTACTGAAAGCCAACCAATGTCAGAAGCAGTGCCAGTAACCGGGTCCGTCGTGAACACAAGAACCTTACCACCAAACGAGACTAAAGCTGCGTCTTCACCAATCCGAGAACCGAGAATAACTGAAGAATCACTTCGTCCTCTGTATCGGAGCACCGTGCGAATCAGTATGTCCGTGGGAATCTTGCCGGTCCTAAACTCGCGCATAGGCATCGGCTCACACATAACATATCATGCTTTAAATTGCGTCGTTACCTCTTGAACTTCAGTGGGATTGTAATGATTCAATCAATTATCGACGTAGCTATCGTAGTTTCTAACGCTCAGAAATCAGCAGAATGGTACCGCGACAAGTTGGGATTAGAGATAAGGTCGAAAGAAGGCCACTGGGTAACGGTGGCACCGAAGAATAGCGACGTAGTGATACATCTATGCGAACCGTTCGAAGGAAATGCATTGGAGCCCGGCAACACTGGGATAGCGTTCCGAGTCGACGATCTTGATAAGACCTACGATGAATTTAGCAAGAAAGGCGTGGAATTCACCGCCAAACCGACAAAGGAAGAGTGGGGAAGCTACGCTATGTTCAAGGACCCGGATGGAAACGTATTCTGGATCATGCCTGGTTAGCTTGCCCTAATCCTCAATCCGAGGATCAAACGCTTTCCCCTCACCTTTCTTGTAGCATGGCAGGATAGTGCGGGCTCGATACTCAAGATCCATTTCATTCAGAAATCAATTGGGCCAGACTCATCATCGCCCGCATTCTCACCTCACCAGAGACTTGCTAATTTGCATATCTAGTGAACGGAGAGGGCCCAGTCGATTACCGTAGTACCCATCGGCTTCGAAAGCCTTGGCGTTAGATCTATGTGCACCTTCGTCGAAACTCCAGATGTAAGGATCCTAATCGACGCGGGCGTTGCGCTGGGACCACGGTTCGGAAGGAAACCACATCCTATTGAATATCAAGCACGAGCCCAATGTCGCGCCAGAATTAGGGAATACGCCTCAAAATCCCAGGTCATCATTGTATCTCATTACCACAACGACCATCATACGCCTAGCTATACTGATACCGTATGGTTAGGTAGTAGTGCGCAAGAAGCCGAACAGATCTACCGCGGTAAGATTATGATTATGAAAAGCATTCGTGACTCCATAAACCTCGCCCAGCGCAAGCGCGGATGGATGTTCCAAAGGTTCCTAAAAACGATAGGAAGCACATGCCACATCGCGGACGGATCCAAGTTTGAATTCGGAAAGACCATTGTGCGAATGTCCACACCGGTCCCGCACGGCGAAGAGGCCTCGGGACTCGGATGGGTATTGATGACAACTATTGAATCGGAACACAAGAAAATCATTCATGCATCAGACGTTCAGGGGCCAATGTCAAAGAAGACCACGAATGCAATTCTAAAGCAGAAGCCCGATCTACTTCTCCTTGGAGGGCCACCATTTTACCTTGAAAAAGTGAAAGTAGACACGAAAACAATTCGAGGAGGCGTCGCGAACGCCATCAAGATCGCTCGCAGCGTACCCACTGTGATCTTCGAACATCACGCCCTGCGTTCAGAGAATTGGATTGAAGAAATCCGCCCGATACGTGACGCCGCCAGTGAGGCTGGTCACGTCGTTGTTACTGCGGCAGAATATCTCGGACTAAAATCGAACGCACTTGAATCGATTCGACAACGGCTCTATGA
This sequence comes from Bathyarchaeia archaeon, assembly GCA_050012795.1. Classification (GTDB taxonomy): domain Archaea; phylum Thermoproteota; class Bathyarchaeia; order 40CM-2-53-6; family 40CM-2-53-6; genus FEN-987. The sequence continues at coordinate 28,000 of JBEKGM010000029.1, forward strand.
AGATCATCCACCATCCGAATCATTTCTCAAATGGTGTGCGCTGAAGCCGGAAGAACAGAGACAAACTGTTCCACCAATCTGAACTTCTTCCGTATTATACCGTAAACTCAGTCATACTCAGACGTTATTTCGTTCCCAGACTTAGCTGCAGAACTAGCCAATGAAGACCAATCGTCATTGTGAGTGACATTTACTTTGTCGGTAAACTGCCCAAGACCCGTAGCGGGAAGATAATGCGCCGTGTCATCAAGTCTCTGGTTGCAGGCAAACCACTTGGCGACTATTCGACCATAGATGACGACACATCAATTGACGAGCTCAGAAAAGCCGTTAAGCAATAATCAGATGATAAAATAAAAGAAGGATAGGGACCTGACCAGTTCGCTGGTCAAGCACCCGCTAGCTTTGTCGCCTGACGGAACTTCTTACCACACTGCGGACAGGAATAGTGTTTAATGTGTAACGCCGGACCACGGCCATCCTTCGGGTGCATGTCCCACTCCTTAGCTGGACCCATCACTTCACCACCGCATTTCATACATTTTACCAAAGAAATTCACCTCGATTTGGCCACAGACAAGCGGAAGGCATGGCGGGCGTTTGACACGGTTAGGTGGGGGCTCCTCCATGTCCATGCCGCTCGTACTGTCATGGCCGTCCATACTACTTTCTTGGTATATTAGTGTTTCATTTACGGTACACTAATATACTTCGATGCCTATCTAAGGCCAATTAGTTGTCACAAGACGTCCATAGGAGGTTGAGAAGTGATGAATGGAGAATCAAGACGAAGTTTCGCACTGGCAGTCACATCTTTCGCTGTTGGAGCAGTTGTTGTAGCAATCTTGGGGAATTCGAAGACTCGCGAGAAGATTGCTGAACACGGGAAGAAGGCTGCTGAACGTGGTAAGAAACTTCTGAACCGTGCCGAGAAGTGAACTGATGAGGCGGTCTTAGGTCCGCCAATACCCCTCTAATTTTCCAACTCGACAACGAACAACTTTAAGTCGGGAGCTGTTCTGTTTTCACGCGGCGCGTGAGTGGGACCTCCCACCCGTTGCGCCAGAGAAACCCCGGTGTCGGGAGGTAACTGAATGAAGGGTAAGAATGCTGTCCATATGACGCTAACGGCTGTCTTCGCCGCCCTCTACGCCGTTGGTGTAGTCTTCCTCGCGCCCATTAGTTTCCAAGTATTTCAAGTGAGGATAGCGGATGCACTTCTTCCCTTATCCATGCTGTTTGGCTGGCCAGCGATTCTTGGCCTAGGCCTAGGAGCGTTCGTGGCGAACTTCTTTGGCGGTCTCGGACCCATCGACATAATTGGCGGCGCAGTAGCCAATTTCATCGCAACGTTTGTCGCTTGGAAAATTGGTCGCAGAAGACCCGTGAATGCACTTGCAGGTATACTCTCAGAGATCGTTATCGTGACCATCATCGTTGGCACGTATCTGAGTTTCTTAATTGGGATGCCGCTAGCGGTCGGATTGCTAGGTATCTTCTTGGGAAGTGTAATTGCGATTGGCGTTTTAGGTGGTATCCTCTTCATTGCCCTCTCAAGTTCGCGAGTGACCTCCATGTTCAGATCTTCAAATCTTTTCGAGCCGCCGGGAGAATCTGAAACTAGCACCAGGTGATTTGGACGACAGGCAAGATCGATTTAGCGCTGGGTGATATTACTCACCAGAAAGTTGATGCGGTCGTCAACGCCGCTAACCGCACCCTCCTCGGCGGAGGTGGAGTTGACGGGGCCATTCACCGTACGGCTGGCCCTCAACTGCTTGAAGAATGTCGACGACTAGGAGGATGCCCCACCGGAGAGGCAAGAATCACAAAAGGATACCAACTTCCAGCGAAATACGTGATACACACAGTAGGCCCAGTCTGGAGAGGAGGTCATCAGCAAGAGGACGAATTGCTACGTAATTGCTACGTGAACTCCATGAAATTGGCGGCAGAGAATCACGTCAAAACGATTGCGTTTCCATCAATAAGCACCGGAGCATACGGCTTTCCAATTGAACGCGCAGCAAGAATAGCTGTCACAACAGTGGCCGAGTATCTCGACTCGCTAAGAGTAATTGAGAAGGCGATATTCGTATGCTTCTCAAAAAACGATTACAACGTGTACCAACTGGAATTAATAAAACTGAAAGCGTCTTGACGGGGGTCCCAGATCAGTAAGCCTAAACGTCTGACGGCATAGGCATCTCTAGGTTTAATCTAAGTACCTTCTTGAACGTGTTACTTATCTGCACGTCTTGGTAAGCGTTCATCCATTCGTCCTGTATCTCTCTTCCCAGTCTGAGGGTCAACTCAAAGTCAGGAAGATAACCACCAAGCATCAACGCATCAATTATAACGCGAGGAGTGCTGTCCGTCGGTTTCACTACTTATCCCCTACCAACCTCTCGATTGAAGTACCGTTCTGAATGAAGGTAACGGTCAATTCCCCAGAAGTTTCGGGAAAGGCGAATTAGGTACAGGCAGATTAGCAAGTTACATGCCAATCGAACTGAAAGTGGGACTCGTCGGTGAAGCCAACAAGAAAGTGACAGAACAGGATACCGCAGCAAGATGGGGAACCGGATTAGTTGAAGCCTACTCAACGCCGGCGTTGATAGGACTGACAGAGAACGCCAGCGTCAACGCCGTAGAGAAATGCCTAGAGGATAATCAGATGAGCTTAGGCGTGGAGGTTAACATGAAGCATCTTGCTGCGACGCCAGTCGGCATGATCGTCAAAGCCAGAGCGGAGCTCGTCGAGATAGATGGCAGGCGTTTGAAGTTTAGAATTGAGGCTTGGGACGAGAAGGAGAAGGTGTGCGAAGGCTGGCACTCTCGCGCCTTGGTTGATAAGTCACGTTTCATTGACAAACTAACCCAAAAGGCGGAACGTTGATTGAAGTTATGAGAACGCAAGAAATTGGTATTAAACGCTATAATGACAATTAGCTGGACCTCAAGTCAGGGAACTAAGATCTCAAATGGTGCGTCGAGCAGACAAAGAAAACCCGTAATCACCTTTCTAGTTGCCTCGAAGCTTAAGGTTCTGCGATAATTGCGATACTAGGGTAGGCTAGACTCAGTCAGGCGATAATTCTGCTCTCATTCTTCTTCCGTTTCTTCGTCTGGTTTAGTATTTACCACGGGCCAATGGAATGCTAGACTGCTCTCTGCGATTATTATCATCCAACTTCCCCAACGAGCATGCAAACTCATACGCCCACTAACCACGTTCTTCCTTTAGCATGCAATTAAGGCAGATTGGTACAAGTCTCAAAGTGTTGCTTTATCAACATGTAGAAGACGCCTGTTATATACAACGAGATGTACATGCCAGTATCCTTGTTAGTTAGTGATGAAGAAAGAAAACAGCGAATACTGACGGCCATCGCTGACGGATACAGTCGGCAGATTTTGATGCGCACTAGAGATGAGCCGGTCAGCGCACTAAATCTAAGCAAGAATTACGAGATTCCAATAACCACCGTCTATCGACGAATAGAAGAACTTGTTCGAGCAGGTCTATTGGTTGCCGTGAAGTCAGGTAGAACGCCCGATGGCAAGTGGTACGAATTGTATCGAAGTCTCCTCAGACGGATCGACGTCTCATTCGAGGGAGGCCAGATGCGAATCGAGGTCGAGATTAACGATCACATCGCAGACAAGTTCACGAGAATATGGTCGCTACTCGCACCTAGTACCCCAATCCAGGTAACCGCTTAACGACAAAATCAGATTTCAAATTTGCATAACGAGTAACCAGTCTTAATAGAGCCGTTCTCCTTCTACGACAGTAAGTTAGGAATACGGACTGAAGCAAACGTCCTACCGTAACCATTCGCGTTGACGTCTGACTTTTCTCCCGAAGAACTAGCTGAACCGAATGAGGTGAAACTAATGTGTACTCTAAGAACTAACCTAGTAAAAAACTGTAGAAAATGTCAATCCTCTTACAGGAGCCAGTGTGGCCTGCGTAGAAAGACTTCGATCAAGACATTCTTCGACAGCAAGGAAAGAAAATCTACGTGATCATCATGGCAAACACTGCGATGAAAAACTCGAGTAATAGGAATCAGTGTCAACATGAATATTCCGAGAACACGTGGAAATGTGAAAAGTGCGGCTATGAAATCCTCCCCGACCTTATTGGAAAGATCGCTGAAACGGGTTCTGGAAGGATTATGTCTACGAACGTGTGATCAATAAGGTATTAGTGTATGCATGAATAACTGATGGTGTTTAGCCATGTCTAAGTTCGAAAAGGAAGGACAACGATTTGTGTGCGAGAAGTGTGGTTTCGAAACGAACAGTTCAGACATCTTCCCTTTACATAAGAAGAATTGCCCCAGAGTCTAGGTTCTCCACCCGCACCATCAGAGACACACACTCAGACGACTGGACTCATCCATTTCGTCTGATCCTCCCATCTCTCGAGTGCTCGCACCACAATGCCTATCCTATCACGTACCTTGAAAGTCTTTCTTACGTGCCCACCTGAACTGCGCCGACTCTGCCGTCATGGAAGTCGGGTGAAAACAAGAAAGCAAATCTTGGTTACTTAGCCTTCTTTTTCTTCTTCACTTGTTTTGCCTTTCCCAAATTTTCTCTTCTCTCCTCTATCATGAGATCGAATAATGACATAAAACAATTGGGTTTCTAACTTCGGTTCGAACCCCTGAACTGGTTCTGCGGATCATCGAGGTCAGATCGCGGACGAATAAGTTATCAGTAGTACTGATAGTACTCATAGTAATCCTATCACCTGCTGCGCCACGAACCATCTAAAGCCGAACGAAAACCGTCAGACTCATCCTGACAAGTATTGGGTCACCTTTTATAGTCGTCTCGTCTCTTGCGTTCGCGGTATACTGGAGATCTTACCTGCGTGAATGATGGGAGGGCCGTTAGGCTCGTGCCGATTATCGCGGCGAGTATTATCTTTCGTATAACTAGAGAATAGGGACGGTGGAAAATGAGATGGGTTACGAGAATCGAAGCTATGGTGCCCCGAGACAAATGACGCAAGTCAAATGTGCTGACTGCGGCGCAGATACGCAAGTACCGTTTGTGCCGACGACGGGCAGACCAGTCTACTGTAGAGACTGCTTCCAGAAGCACCGAAAGTTTTAGGCAAACAGCCTAGAACCGCTATTGGGTCGGAGTTTCCTCATTTTTGTTCGTCTTCAAATGTGCGGTCTGTATGGAGTTGGTCTAGATCTGCCACGATTAGGTCTCACAATCCGTCTATACTGAGAACCGGCCGATCTTACATCTCGAATAGACACGGGTCTCTCTCCAACTGAACTGCTTCTCCAGACAGAGTAACTTTCAGGGCACAGACTTCTCTTGAGCTAGTAGTAGGGGTCCTTCTACTGTTTCGACTCATGCCCTGTCAGGGCCACATTTTAGTCATATCCGACTCGAACCTCTCGTTTAGCTCCGAATTTGTCCTTTCAGGTTCGTCTATGTTGTGTCCTTCGTCGTTTCATTTTACGTTGCATTTTCTGTTTAGCTTTCTCATTCATCTCACAGATTGCTCCCGTATTTGTACATCATTAGATTCACACAAAATCGTCTTATAGAGTTTTGAACAGTCGCCACCAAAAGTGGTGGTTATCATGATGCGACCCCCCAGAACAATTACGACGACATACGACTCCTACACATCGTACGAGTCGCAGACGTCCTAGTTTTGGCTACAACCGAACGTACTTGGTCAAACGATTTCCGGTAAGTTTCAAAGAAAAGGGGGGAGATTTGGATGGTTCGTGGGTTCTGTAAGCTAGAGTGATAGTGCTCTACCGGTGGCAGTTGTTTCCATAGTGGTTGCAGCTGTTTCGGTAGTTGTACCCACGATAGTAGTTGTTTCCGTAGTTGTACCCACGATAGTAGTTTCCAGGGTAGTAATTGTTCGAATAGTAGTTGTTTGAGTAGTAGTTGTTGTTACTTGGATGATAGCAATTGCTGCCAGGGTATCCATTCTGGTAGTATCCGTTCTGGCAGTTACTGTACTGATTGTACGGATTGTTGTAGGGACTATAGTTGCCCTGATAATAGCAGCCATAGCTTGGATTATAGTATCCTGTTTGACAGTTACCGTAAGGATTGTTGTAACTCGGGTAGCAACCTGCGCCAACGTATGAATATCCTGGTGGACAAGGCGCGTATTGCGCAAAGACCGGATTGCTACTTGCTGCGGCTATCGCTACTGCGAGAAAGACAGCTAACGTTAGTATCGTGGCATCACGTGTCTTCAAAATTTCGCATCTCACCTCTTCGGCACTACGCTCCGTAGTTACCGTATCAGCAACTACGCCTTGTAGTTGCATTTAACCAGAGCGGACGAGTCATCCAGTTACGCGTCATCCAAGCTACGCGTAGTTCAAATGAACTTGATGTGAAGTACGCGTAGTTTGTGCACCACAGATGAGTCGTGATTAAGAGTTCTGGTTATAGGCAACTACATGTTGTAGTTGGTCGATGACAAAAATTGGTTCAAACATTTGCGAAATCGCGTAACTATGCCATACTCGGCATCGTTCTAATCATAGCAATCATAGCAGTTGGAGCGAACAGTAACCTAGTCTCGGCTGATCCTTGCGTAGCGCAGTTGAACTATCCGGTTATGCCTACAGGCTACTCTTACTCGAACATCCAGGTAGTAGTACCTATGTCAGCAACCTGCTCAACATACTACGGCAGTCAACTGTACGCGACGGGAAACGCATACGAC